>CAZHQW010000050.1:7095-24311 GCA_964534745.1 uncultured Bacteroidales bacterium | reverse complement strand
AGCTCTCATACTATGCTCTTAATCCGAAAATAAAGGTTATATCTCCATGGAAAATGCAGGAATTTCTTGCCCAGTTCAAGGGGAGAACCGATATGCTTAATTATGCCAAAAAAAACAATATCCCCGTCAAGGCGTCACTGGCAAAACCTTTCAGTGAAGACGATAACCTTATGCATATTAGCCACGAAGCCGGTATTCTTGAAGATCCCAGGTACAAACCTGATAAGGACATATATACAAAAATGGTATTGCCCCAGGATGCCCCTGACAAGGAAACCCATATTGAGATTCACTTTAAGGACGGGATTTCGGTCAAAGTTGTCAACAAGGAAGAAAATATTGCAAAAACATCACCACTGGAACTATTCAACTACCTGAATAAAATCGGGGGAAAAAATGGTATCGGACTGCTGGACATGGTTGAAAACCGGTTTGTTGGCATCAAGTCCAGAGGAGTTTATGAAACACCGGGAGGAACGGTCTTAATGAAAGCTCATCTTGATATTGAAGGTATTGCAATGGATAGAGAGGTAATGCGGCTTAGAAATATGCTTTCCCCTGTTTTTGCCGAATTTGTATATAATGGTTTCTGGTTCAGTCCTGAAATGGATTTCCTGAGAGCAGCGATAGATAAAAGCCAGGAATTAATTGATGGGGTCGTATATATAACACTTTATAAAGGAAATATAATAATTGATGGCCGCGAATCCCCCAGCTCATTATATGATAAAGAACTTTCCAGCATGGATATTGAAGGAGGATTTGATCAGAAAGACAGTGCCGGTTTTATAAAAATAAATGCCATAAGGTTAATGGCACATAACGCAATTCTAAAGAGGCAGGCAAAAAAATCAGAAAGCTAAACACGCACTGAATTATTTTAATTATCATAAAATATTCAGTTATTATTATACTTTATGTAAATTATTCATTATTAGATATATGAAGCTTTGGAACAAATATGAAAAAATAAATAAAAAGGTTGAGGATTTTACTGCCGGCAATGACAGGAAACTGGATATCTATCTTGCCGAATTTGATGTATTGGGTACCATTGCCCACATAATCATGCTTGAAAGCATAGGGCTTTTGAATAAAAACGAATTGCATAAACTGAAAAATGAGCTTCGAACAATTTACAGGCAAATAAAGGAAAATAAATTTCACATAAAGGAAGGAATTGAAGATGTTCACTCACAAATCGAATTTATGCTTACCGAAAAACTCGGTTCCCTGGGTGAAAAAATTCATGCCGGAAGGTCACGAAATGATCAGGTTCTGGTTGATATAAAACTGTTTATCAGAAACAAAATCAAAAACATAGCTGATAATACAGAATCCCTGTTTAATATTTTGTTAACCCAGAGCGAAAAATACAAGGACGTAATGTTACCGGGATATACTCATCTGCAGGTTGCAATGCCTTCCTCTTTCGGACTGTGGTTCGGTTCATATGCTGAAAGCCTTACTGATGACATGCAACTTTTACTTGCAGCATACAGAATAAACAATCAAAATCCCCTCGGATCCGCTGCAGGTTATGGATCATCTTTCCCCGTAAACCGTCAGTTGACAACAGAACTGTTAGGATTCGATCATATGAGCTATAATTCAGTATATGCCCAGATGACAAGGGGCAAAACAGAAAAAATCACTGCTATGGCCATCTCCGTTATAGCAGCAACATTATCAAAAATGGCAACCGACATTTGTCTGTATATGAGCCAGAATTTCAATTTTCTGAGTCTTCCTGATGAATTTGTTACAGGGTCAAGCATTATGCCCCATAAAAAAAATCCTGATGTCTTTGAAATACTAAGGGCTAAATGTAACAAGCTTCAGGCACTGGATAACGAAATATCATTAATAGCCAGTAATCTGCCTTCAGGTTATTTCAGGGATTTACAAGTCATTAAAGAATCATTGTTCCCTGCTTTTTCATATATTGAAGAATGCCTGTCAGTTGCGGGCAATCTTATTGATAAACTAATTATAAATAAAAATATCCTTAATGATGACAAATACAAATACCTGTTCTCAGTGGAAGAAGTAAATAAAGAGGTTATGAAAGGCGTTCCATTTCGTGAGGCATATATGAAAATAAAAAGTAAAATAGAAGAGAACAAATATGCGGCTTCAAAAACTGTTATTCATACACATGAAGGCAGTATTGGCAATTTATGTAATCACAAGATAAGGGGAAAAATGAAAAAAGTGTTAACTGATTTTCAATTTGATAAGCCCGAAAAGGCAATAAATAAATTACTTGAAGAATGAAACAGGTGGAAAAAAAGAAGAGGATAGTAGTAAGGATAGAAATATCCACTCTGTCTGATGATGATGAAAAGCTTAATAAAAAGAAAATGGATCAGCTGGCCATGGTCTTATCAAACCTCCAGAACAGCGGCAAGCAATTGATTCTTGTTTCATCGGGAGCCATTGCCCTTGGCACGGAAAAACTGAAATTAAGACAGCAGCCCTCGTCTTTTATAGATAAGCAGGCTGCTGCTGCAGTCGGACAGGTAGAATTAATTAAAAACTACAAGAGGTATTTTGACGAATATAACCAGATCGTTGCACAGGTTTTATTAACCAGCGATACTATTGACAGCAACGTCAGAATGAAAAATGCGAGGAATACATTTGATACCCTTCTTGACATGAATATCATCCCCATAGTGAATGAGAATGATGCCGTATCAACCGCCGATATTGAACTTAATGATAATTACCCCCTTGCATTGAGTGTCGCAAAAATAGTAAATGCCGATATTATATTAATTAAGCTGGATGCAAACGGCAAATTCCTGTTGATACCAAAAGGGGGAAAAAAGGCGGTGGTCGCAGATAATGAATATGAATTATTTGAAAAAATAAATGATTTATGTCGTGACAGCTTTACGGAAGCATTGGCCGAACCGAGCTATCCGTCATCAATCAATGAAATAATATATTAAATGACTTACAGCAAAGTGGCCGACTACAGGGAAAATTTGAAACATAAAAAGCGAATAGTAGTTAAAATAGGTACTTCTACTTTATCTTATCCTAGCGGAAGGCTGAATTTTCAGCTCGTTGAAAAACTGGCTTTTGTGCTCAGTGAAATTCGCAAAAAAGGGATAGATGTGGTACTTGTTACATCGGGGGCTATCGGAGTAGGGGCAGGAAGGCTCGGTCTTACAACCAGGCCTGCCAAACTGGCAAAAAAACAGGCTCTTGCAGCAATCGGACAGGCTGAGCTAATTAAGATCTATCAAAAGTACTTTGAAGAAAATAACCAGGTAGTAGCCCAGGTTTTGCTTACCAAAGATATAGTTACAGTGAATAAAAGGCACAATAATGCCAAAAATACCCTGGAGAAATTATTATCTATGGAAATTATTCCTATTATCAATGAAAATGACACTATATCAACAAATGAAATAGTATTCGGCGATAATGACACTCTTTCTGCATATGTGGCCGTGTTGACAAAAGCAGATCTGCTGATTATGCTTTCCGACATTGACGGTTTATACTCTGCAGATCCAAAAACCGAATCATCTGCCAGGATAATTTATACCGTACAAAAAATAACTCCCCGGCTTGAAAAAAATGCTACCAGCACCGGTACAATATTCAGCACGGGAGGTATGTCAACCAAAATATCAGCGGCAAAAATAAGCGGCAAAGCAAATATAGACACGGTCATAACAAACGGTTCCGATCCGTCAGTAATATTCAGAATACTTAATGGTGAAAATGTGGGAACTCTTATTTTAGCAACGGCATAAAATCATGATTAAAAAGCAGCAAATAATATTAACATTGAAAATATTATAACCAGAATGAAAGAAACCGTTTTAGAAAAAGCAAAAAAAGTAAGGATAGGCTCAAGAGAACTGGCAATACTTGATACTGCCAAAAAAAATATGGCCCTTAAATGTATTGCTGAAGAGATTGATAAAAGCAGGGAATTGATTAAAAAAGAGAATAAAAAAGATATAGATAAAGCAACTGAAAAAGGACTGGGTAATGCCTTTATTGACAGGCTTACATTGAATAATAAACGTATTGACGGGATGATTGGCGTCCTGAATGATGTCATAAATCTTAAAGATCCGGTGGGCGAAATAATCAATATGAACACCCAGCCAAACGGACTGAGGGTCGGACAGCTGAGGGTCCCCATAGGTGTTGTCGGTATTATATTTGAATCAAGGCCCAATGTATGTATTGAAGTTGCAGCGCTGACAATAAAATCAGGAAACGGAGTTATTTTAAGAGGAGGATCAGACGCGATAAACTCCAATATATTATTAATAAATATTATTAAAAAAGGATTGAAAAATGCTGGTTTATCAGAAGATTATGTAGAAATAATCGATAATACCGACAGGGAATCTGTAACAGAAATGCTTAAAATGAAAGAATATATAGATATTATTATCCCGCGCGGGGGACTTGAACTTATCAGGTTTGTTGAAGAAAATTCTATAATACCTGTAATCAGGCATGACATGGGCATATGTCATACCTATGTTGATGAGTTTGCAAATATTGCAATGGCTGTTTCAATATGTTACAATGCAAAAGTACAAAGACCCGGAGTTTGTAATGCTATGGAAACCATGCTTGTGCATTCTGCAATTGCGGGTGAATTCCTTCCCATTATGAAAAAGGAATTTGATTTGCAGAATGTTGAACTCCGAGGCTGCAGCAGAACAAAAAAAATCCTGCCCAATATTAAAGATGCTGCTGAGGAGGACTGGAAAACGGAATACCTTGATCTTATACTATCTGTAAAGATAGTGGACAATATAAATGAAGCAATCTCCCATATTAACGAGTATGGATCTCATCACTCCGATGCAATAGTGACCGAAAGCTATTCAAATGGATTAAAGTTTATAAATGAGGTTGATTCAGCTGCATGCTTTATTAATGCCTCAACACGCTTTAATGACGGCAATGAATTCGGCCTTGGCGCAGAAATGGGAATTAGCAACCAGAAACTGCATGTCAGAGGTCCTATGGGATTAAAAGACCTGACCGCCCCGAAATATATTATATTTGGGAACGGGCAGGTCAGGAATTAAAACAATTAAACTGTACCGGATAGAATATTCACTTAATAATTTAAAATATGAAAAAGATACTTGAAAAGCTTGAACCATTTTCGGTTCAGTCATCCGAGATTGATAAGGAATTATTTACACGCTATAACGTAAAAAGGGGGCTGAGAAATCAGGACGGATCAGGAGTGCTGGTTGGACTGACAAATATTGGAGATGTGGTGGGATATGAAAAGAAGGATGATAAAGTATATCCGTGTGAAGGAAGCCTGTATTACAGAGGTATTAATGTTTATGATATCGTTCACGGGTTTCAGAAGGACGGCCGCCACGGCTTTGACGAAACTGTTTTTCTTTTAATATACGGGAAGCTTCCTACAAAGCAGGAGCTTGACGAGTTTTCGTCCTGCCTTGTAGCATTGAGAGATCTGCCCCAATACTTTACAAAGAACATGATTCTTACCATAAGAGGCAAAGACATAATGAATATGCTTGCCAGGTCAGTGCTTGTATTATATACGTTTGATGAGGATGCAGAAGTGTATACTCATGCTAACCAGCTTAAGCAAGCCCTTAACCTTATTGCAAAGTTTCCCGTAATAACTGCATATTCATACTTTGGTTTTCGCTATTCATACCAGAGAAAATCACTGATCATACGCCACCCCGATCCTTCTTTAAGTACTGCAGAAAATTTTCTCTACATGCTTAAGGGAGAAGAATATACCAAGCTTGAAGCTGATCTGCTTGACCTGATACTTGTTCTTCATGCCGAACATGGGGGAGGTAACAATTCAACTTTTACCACAAGGGTAGTAAGTTCCTCGAACACCGATACCTATTCAGCTATAGCAGCAGCACTCGGTTCACTTAAAGGTACGTTGCATGGAGGAGCAAACCTCAAGGTTATGGATATGATGAAAGACATTAAAAAAAATGTGAAAGACTGGAAAGATAAAAAAGAATTATACGAGTACCTTTTAAAAATTCTCAGGGGACATGCAGGTGACGGATCGGGCAAAATATATGGCATAGGACATGCCATTTATACCCTGTCTGATCCCAGGGCAGTGCTTCTTAAAGAAAAAGCAAAGGACCTTGCCGAAGAAAAGGGGAAAACAGATGAGTACGAACTTTACGAAAACATTGAAGAGCTTGCCCCTGAAGTTCTTGGAAAATTCAAAGATGATAATCAAAAAATAGTAAGTCCGAATGTTGACTTTTATTCCGGATTTGTATACAAGTGTATCAACATTCCAAGAGAACTTTATACTCCTATTTTTGCAGTCGCCAGAATAGCAGGGTGGAGTGCTCACAGGCTGGAAGAAATTACTTTCTCATCAAAGAGGATTATCAGGCCTGCCTATAAAAATGTATTTGGCAAAGTAGACTACGAACCAATAGAAAGCAGAATATAAAAGCGAATGTATATTAATACCAGGGAATATATTGCCCTTCGTATTAATCACCGCTGCCTTACTTATATTAATTATGAGAATAAATTCATATATTGTTGCATTAGTCTTTGTTTATCTGTATCCAGGCTTTCCGGAAGTCAGTTCCCAGGCCTTATTTGAAGCACCTGACACAATTTGTATATTTGATACCATCACTATTATTAATAATTCCCGTACAGCCAGCACATATTACTGGAATTTCTGCACCGGAAATATAATAAATACGCCCCACGGTGCAAATGTCCAGAATGCTTCCGGACTTAATGGCCCTTCTTTTTTGGATATTGCCGAGGACAACGGTGTATACTACGCTTTTATAGCTAATAAGACTGACGGTACACTAACAAGGTATATTTTCAATGACGGACTGTTATCAGAGCCTGTCTCACAGAACCTGGGAAACTTCGAATCGGCAATACCGTTAAATGCCCAGGGAGTGCAGGTTATCAATGATAATAATAGCTGGTACGTATTTGTTATAGGGGGACAGGGAGTAAACTCAAAAATCGTCAGGCTAAATTTTGGAAGTACCCTTAATAATTATCCCACACCTCTTGACCTGGGAAATATAGGAATCCTGGACTCCCCTGTGGACCTTTTCATGTTCAAGGAAAACAATATCTGGTACAGTTATACTGTAAATTATAATTCCAGCACTGTCAGCAGGTTAAACTTCGGAAACAGCCTTAATAACCGCCCCAGTGGGTTAAACCTTGGCAACATAGGAAATCTGAACGGACCGGCAGGTTTTACAATCTGGCGTGAGAATGATATATGGTATCTTTTTATTGTTAATTCCATATCCAACCGGATCAGCAGGCTGCAATTCGGCAACTCCCTGTCCAATTTACCGGAGGGAACAAATCTCGGCGGTGAGGAATTTCTGAACCAGCCCTCGGATATTGTTCTTTCAAATGACTGTAATATGGTATTCGGATATGTTATAAACAACCATAATGAAGTTGTCCGGCTGGATTTTAACAGCGGGATACTTGA
Organism: uncultured Bacteroidales bacterium; assembly: GCA_964534745.1. Lineage (GTDB taxonomy): Bacteria > Bacteroidota > Bacteroidia > Bacteroidales > UBA10428. The sequence goes on along the minus strand of CAZHQW010000050.1, from coordinate 16,804 downwards.
AGAACCTGATTTTACTTTACTCGGAACTATGGAAAATCTCAATGATCCTTGCGGCTTTTCCAATGTTTTCAGAGTTGGCGATACACTGTATACATTCGTGGCCAATACCGGCAATTCAACACTTACAAGGTTATTACTTACCGGATGTGATAATTCATCAATATCTTCTTCAAGTGACAGGGACCCCCCGGATATTTATTATGACTCCCCAGGTGTTTACAAGATCTCATTGATAATTGACGAAGGAACAATTGACCAGGAATACTATTGCAGAAATATCTATGTATTTAATAATCCTGAATTCGCACTTGGCAATGATACAACAATTGCCCTGGGAACGGATCTGGTGATTGATGCAGGTGAAGGATATTCAGGCTACTACTGGTCAACAGGTGAAACAAGCCAGTCCATTACAGTAAATACCGAAGGAGTATATTCAGTGACTGTATCAAACGAATATGGATGTCCCGGTTCAGATGAAATAGAAGTATCTGTTGATGCAGGGATCCCCTCTCTCATTACTCCAAACGGAGACGGATATAATGATACCTGGGAGCTCCCCTTCCTCAGGGACTATGACAAATCAGTAATTAAAATATTTGATCGCTTCGGTAACTTAATTATTACCTATAAGGGAACAGACCGGGGATGGGATGGTACTGCCGGAGGCAACCCTGTAAATCCTGATACATACTGGTATGTTATAGATCTGAAAGACGGCTCCGCCCCGGTAAAAGGGAGTATTACAGTTAAATACCAGAGATGAAAATAAGACTGCCATTTATTGCCATATTTATATTCAGGTATTCTCTGCTGGTTGCACAGGAACTGCCGGTATACCAGCAATACCTGTTAAATCCCAATCTAATAAATCCTGCAATAACAGGCTATGAAAATTGCACATCGTTCCTCCTGACAGACCGGCACCAATGGTTAGGCATAAGCGGTGCTCCAAGCACACAGACAATAGGCATACAAAAAAGGATTTTACCGGAATCTGATAATATACATGGCGTTGGGTTGAATCTGTATTACGATAAAAACGGGGCATATAGGAAAGGCGGGGGAGATCTTTTATATGCCTATCATTTTAATATTAGCCGGCAAAAAGATCTGGTAATCGGACTCGGACTTTTACTGTCTGTCTACCAGAACTCGATGGATGAGACAGAATTTGCTGATGCAAATGATCCTCTGATCGGCGGTGGGATTAGCAGGTCTGTAAATCCCGATGCAGGAGCCGGTATTTTTCTGTATGGCAATAAGTTTTATGCCGGACTGTCAGCATTAAGGCTTATATCAAATTCAGATAATTTGCAGGAAACCGAAAGGCACTTTTACCTATATACGGGATTCTATATACAAAACCGTGAATCCCCTTTTAAATTTGAGCCTTCATTGCTTCTAAAATTTACCGAAAGCCTTAAAAGCCAGATAGATATCAACATAAAAACTATCCTGTATGATAAATACTGGTATACCCTGTCCTTCCGTAATAATTTATCTCCGCAAGCATTTAAAGGTGTGTCAGTACTGTCTGTATTTGGAGTAACTGTCAGTAATCTTTCATTTGCCTATGTATTTGATCTTGGATTGACATCAATCAAGTTAACCGGTTATGGCTCACATGAATTTATGATAACATATAAAATATGCCGTCCTGACAGGTATAACCTTGATTGTCCGACTTACAACGGATTAATAAAAAGATACAGAACCAGATAGGCAGGGATATAATCAACTAACGTCCTCCCCTTTAATTTCCTTTCTGATGAGGCGTGACAGCAGGTATAATCTGATCCTCAATGGTACGGCCCTTATCAGGAAGAAGTTCACCTTGTTCAGAATCCCGGGAATAATAACATCTTTACCTTTGAACATCGAGGATATGGATATTTGAGCAATCCTGTTTGCAGACAGCAATCCGAACCTGCCGTAAAATCCCATCCTATTAATTCTTTTTATGGTATCTGAATTGGTCATTATGGGGCCGGGACTTATTACACTGATCCTAACCGGACTGCCCTTTAACTCTTCATGCAGGCTTCTTGAAAAGGAATATACAAAAGCTTTTGATGCAGGGTAAACCGTTTTAAAGGGAATCGGACTAAAAGCTGCAATGCTTGCAATATTGAGGATATATGACGGATTGTGCTTTTTTAATTCAGATAACATCATCCTTGTTATTAATGTCAATGCCCTTATATTGAGCATTATTATTTTATCAAGATATTCAACCGATGATACTTCAAAAAGCTTGCTTCCCCCAACTCCTGCATTATTTACCAGTATATTTACTGAAAAATTATCCTTCACCCAGTTTGCAAGTTCAGCAGGTGAGTCCTCCTTTGTTAGATCCGTTTCATATGAGAATGCTTTTATACTATACCTGTGTTCAAGATCCTTGCAATATTTATCCAGATCCTCATCTGGCAGTGATACCAGAACCAGGTTATTCCCCCTTTTAGCAAACTCGTATGCAAATTCTTTTCCCAGTCCGTTGCTTGCACCGGTAATTAAAGTATATGTCCCTTTATTTCTTTTCATTTTTTATAATTTTCCCGGATGAAATTTAACGTTTCATTTATTCCGTCCTTAAGCGGTGTAATCTTATATCCTAATTGTTCGCGGGCTTTGTCGCTGGATAACACCCAGTTGTAATTGTACTTTCTTACCCACCCCGGTGTTATTAAGGGTTTCAGTCCGAATATCCTTGCCATTACCAGCATTATAAAGGATACAAACAGCATTAAACTTAATGGAAATCGGAATAGTCTATACCTTTTATGCGATATTTCTGATATAACATTAAAAAAGTCTTTATACGATATGTTTTCTCCTCCCAGGATGTATCTTTCACCGGCTACACCTTTCTCAAGCGCCAGAATATGCCCTGAAATGATATCATTAATAAATACATAGTTGCCAATACTCTCTCCATTGCCCGGCAGGAACCTGAATTTCCCCTCAATATAGAATTTAATAATCCTGGTTATGCTATTGCTTGTATTAAGTAATCCCGGACCATATACCCTTGTAGGATTAACAATAACAACATTCATACCTTTTGCTGCCCTGTCAAGAATTAATTCCTCTGCATCAGCCTTTGTTTTTTCATATAAGGTAAAATATGGTATTTGCCTCTTGGTGTTTTCGGCAACCACATTGCCGTCAGAAGGGCCGAATACTCCTGCAGTGGATGTAACAACAATTTTTTTTACGCCTGCCTGTTCTGCTTCATTCAGTACGTTCAATGTGCCTGTATAATTAATTTCATGAAACATGACAGGGTTTTTTGACCATACCTGTGCATATGCTGCCAGGTGAAAAACAAAATCGCATCCTTTTACAGCATTCCTAAGGCTCAAAGTATCTGTAATATCACCCCTGAACAACCTGATATTCTTGTTTTTTAAATGCCTGGCTTTTTCTTCAGAACGGTATAAAGCATTAACAATATATCCCCGCCTGGCAAGTTCATTACACAAATGAATGCCTATAAAGCCTGTTGCCCCTGTTACCAGAATTTTCATAACTTTTTATTGTCTCCCGAGCTGAAAAACCTCACAGTGATTTCATCATTGTTGTAAATCGAAAACCATTCATTTGACAGGGCAAGCACAATATGTAATATTAGTGCAGCCCATATTGTCCCTGATAATATTGTAAAATAACATAAAATTAAACCAAAAGGTATTGCTGCTGCGGTTTCTTTAAAACCCTGGGGAATATGTGCAAACGAATATACAAGAATGTTTATAGCCACAGAAGGCCATATGCCGAAATAATCAATGCATGCAAATAATAAAAATCCCCTGAACAAGAACTCATATCCAATCAAATAAATAATCCAGCCTAAAGAGCTGAATACCAACAATTTCGCATTCCAGTCTTTAATCCTGATCAACGGGTATTTTTCGAGGTTAAGCGGACTTTTTGAGGCAAAAAAATTAATAACGATTATTATAACTGATACTAAAACTGTGTAATAAAGTGTATTCATGCCAATTGAAAGGCCCAAACCGTATTCAGCCAGCCTTCCCGGCAAAATTGTCAATACAGCCAGTGCAGGAATACACCCGAGAAATAGGAAACCTGATATTTGCCTGAAGTAGACCCGCAATTCCATAGCGTTCTTAATACCGGAGGTTTTCTGGATTTTACCGATGATTTTATCCGAATTACTGGCATAATGATAAATAAGGAAGCATATTAAAGTTACTGACAAAGATATTACGGGCTTAAAATATTCATGTTTCCAAATAAAGTCGCTGTTCATATATTTATGTTATTTATACTTCCAATTGAATATAGTATCCCGCGTGTTTTCTTATATTAAGCACCCCGCTATCTTTAAATAACAGATACTGCCCTTTTATCCCTGTTAGCTGGCCGTTATATTCAGGAAGCTTATCAAAGCTAATACTCCTTACTTTTCCCGGATATTCATTTACAGGATAATTAAATGTGAATATTTCATCATCATTTATAATATATTGCTTTAACTGCCGGGGCACCGACTGTTCCGCCTTTCTTTTTTCGCCAAGAAGATCGGGCTGCTCTGTAAAACCGCTGCTCAGCATCTGTCTCCAGTTGGTCTTGTCCTTAAAAACATTTTTTAAGGCAACTTCAATCAAACCGGCCAAATACCTGTTTGGTGTTCTGGCAAGTTTAACAGCTGAAGTTGCCCCCTGATCTATCCACCTTACAGGTATCTGAGTCTGCCTGGTAACCCCTACCTTAATATCACTCGAAAATGCAATATAGACATAATGGTCAATCAGGCAATGGTCCCGGGCAAATTCCATATCACGTGCAATTCCTTCATGTGCCCTGCATAATTCGGGATGAAGCACACATTCTTCTGTTTCAGGAGCTGAAATAAAACACGGGTAGCAGTAGCCCTGGGCAAAAGATGTTTTTGTCTCCCTCCCGCATCTGATACAGTTAATTCTTCCCTGGTATTTAAAAGAAATTTCCCTGCCTATTATGCTGTTTAAATAAACTTCCCCTTTACCTACCGGCAGATAATAATTTACAGGGGAATCATATTCAACCCTCATCTTGCTGATATTTCCTTCGCTAACCATTATCTTTTTATAGTGATGGTTTAAAATTAATAAAATATTAATAAAAAAATACTTTCCGTAATATTTTGATATATAATATATTATAATATTAAATATAATTATTTTGTAAAATTTTTAATACCTTGTATTGCATAGTATTATTTTTTTTATATATCTTTGCATTGTAATTATCATTTTTATACATAGTAATTTATTTTCAGCAGTATAAATTTAAAAACTTTAAAATGAAAAAAACCTTGACAATAAATTTAGGCGGACAAGTATTCAATATTGATGAGGATGCTTATATCAGACTCAATGAATACCTGGAGAAAATCAAAGGGTATTTTTCAGGTGAAAAGGAAATCGATGATATAATGAATGATATAGAACTACGAATTGCCGAACTGCTCAGCGATAGAATTAATCCGGGAAAACAGGTAATAATTATCCGGGATATTGAAGAAATCATAAAAATAATGGGAGAACCCCATGATTTTGGTGATTTTGAAAATGAAGAAAAAAAGAAGACATATTACCGCTCTTCCACAAGGCGAATTTACAGGGATCCCGATAACAGGGTACTGGGGGGAGTATGCGGAGGACTGGGTGCTTATATGGGAGTCGATCCTATAATACTCAGGATAATTTTCATAATTGCATTCTTTGGCTTCGGCATTGGATTACTTATTTACCTGATATTATGGATAATCATACCTGAAGCCAAAACAACCGCACAGAAAATTGAAATGCGCGGAGAACCTGTCAATGTATCTAACATAGGAAACTTTGTGAAGGAAGAATTTGACAATATAAAAAGCAGCTTTAAAGGAAAGAAAAAAAATAAATAATGCCCGATATGAATATAGAGAACGTAAAAGCCCAGATGAGAAAGGGAGTGCTTGAATTTTGTATCCTTTCCATATTATCCAGGGGTGATGCATATGCCTCTGATATAATAAAAAAACTAAAGGAATCCAGGCTAATAGTTGTTGAGGGGACTCTTTATCCTCTTCTTTCAAGACAAAAAAACGCCGGTTTATTAAGCTACAGGTGGGAAGAATCGCCGCAGGGGCCACCAAGAAAATACTATGCTCTGACAGATAAGGGGAATGAGTTTCTTAAAGAACTTAATGCTTCATGGACCGATCTTGTAGATGCAGTAAAATCTATTTATAATAAATAAAATATTTATCAGGAAATGAAAAAAGTTGTTCAAACAAATATTGGAGGAAGGCACTTTTTTATGGACGAAGATGCTTACCAGGTTATGAATGAATATCTCGATTCATTAAAAGCCCATTTTGAAAAGGAAAAGGAAGTGGCAAATGAAATTATAGGGGACATCGAACATAGAATGGCTGAGCTGCTTGAATCGAGGATTACAGATAGTAAAAAGGTTATTTCCCTTGAGGATGTCCTGGAAACAATAAAAATTCTGGGGAAGATAGAAGACTTTGAATTTATGGACAGTACAGGACAGTATAAGGAAGAAAAAACAGAGGATGAAGAGGAGCCATCATACAGCAGGAAAGAAAACAGGCGCCTGTACCGTGATCCGGATAACTCATATATTGCCGGTATAGGAGGAGGAATCGGGGCATACTTTAATATAGATCCTTTATGGCCCAGGTTGGTGTTATTCGCACTTATCTTTGCTAACGGATTCGGAATAATACTGTACTTAATTCTCTGGGTTATTATCCCCAAGGCTACGACAACAGCTCAGAAGCTTCAGATGAAGGGGGAGCCCGTTACAGTAAAAAATATTGAAAAGTCTATCAGCGACGAATACCAAAAGGTTAAAGAAAACATACATAAGATAAGGGATTCGGAAAAATTTCAGAAAACACAGGATGTATTTTATGAAATCCTTCATGCTATAGGTTTGTTTTTCAGGGCTATACTAAAAATTATTGTATATGCAATAGGAATAGCGTTTATAGTGGCAGGAGTAGTATTTCTGGCCGGACTGGGGATTGCGTTCTTTACAAGGTTTGATGTATTCGGAAATATAGAATGGCCAAAATTCGAATTTTCTGAACTGTCAAATATATTTGTTGACCCTGTTAATTTCAACCTGATGACATTATGCATTGCAATACTTATTTTAGTCCCTTTAATCGGACTGATTTACGCAGGTATTAAACTCATATTTAACATCAGGACAAGAAACAGGTTTCTCAGTGCCATTGGTTTGACGGCATGGATCCTTGCCCTTATATGTCTTGTTACCCTGGCTTTTATCGAGGGTGAAAACTATGCTTTCGAGGCTTCGGAATCCAGTACCCACACTATAACAGATAATAACTATTCAACATTTTACCTCGACATCAGGCAAAAGCAGGATTATATTGAAGGGATGACGGTATATTCCATATTTGATTTTGACATATATTATAACAAGCCCGATAAAAAAATAATGGGAAAACCCGAGCTGGAAATAATAAAGGGATACGATGACGAGCCGAGCCTTACAATAAAAAAATATACCAGGAATGTCAGCATGAAAAATGCCGATAGCTATCTTGATGAAATAGAATACCGGTGGGACCAGGAAGATTCTGTATTATACTTCGACCAGTTCTTTTCACTTGACGAGGACGATAAATGGAGATTCCCCCAGGTGGAATTAACTTTAAGTATCCCTGAAAATAAGATAATATATATATCTGAAGGCCTGCAGGATATTCTTGGTGATATTGACAATATTGACTTCTACATCAGGGATGATATGACTGATAAAAAGTGGATCATGACAGACAGAGGGCTGAAATTATATGGCAATCCGGTCGAATAATAAAAATTAAAATCACCCCTTATTTATTTTTTTATAAATTTGCACGGCTTTTAACCCGGTAAATTGTCCGATGGTGTAATGGTAGCACTGCAGATTTTGGTTCTGCCTGTCCAGGTTCGAATCCTGGTCGGACAGCTTTTAAGCAAAAACTTCCTTTAATACAGCCAGTGACTTGATAGTCCCAATACCTTCAAGATGAAGCTTAAAATAAGCTACAAACTTATCAAGCAGGCTGCTTCTCACGTTATTGCCCATCTTAATCTTTTCAAGATTATTGAAAGAATATTTGTACAGGTCTGTTAGTGCCTTCTTCTCTTCTTCTGAAAGTACAAATGAAACACCCATGTCATTTTTGCTGTCTTCAATGACAGGGAAAATTCCCAGGTATCGTGATAGCATAAGGAGAAATGCCAGATGGTAATTCTCTATGCCGTCATCTTTCAGGTCAAGTACCTGGACTGAATTGTAAATAAAATCAAACAGGGGCTTGTTTGGCTCAACCTCCCTCAATGTCTTATAGAGAATTTCGGCAATAAAAAGGGCAACCGAACTTTTAACAATATTATTATGAACAGTATGCAGCATCATTGAAATCCTAAGATCCTTTATTCTCTGGATATCCCTGTTTGGTTTGTAGTAGACATCCAGTTCAAGTATGGAAAGAGGCTGGAAGTGGTTCAGCCTTATCCCGGATTTTTTGCTTCTTACTCCGTTTACCATAAATGCCTGCCTTCCAAATATATCTGTATATATATATGCAATTATACTTGAATCCCCATACTTTATATAATGAAGTACTATGCCTTTGGTTTTATGAAGCATTTAATTAATATAATGTATGTATTTGATAAAGAATAGTTTAATGAATGAACAGCAATTTTGTTACATGGGTTTTGCTGCCATCCTCGTTTGTGCAGAAAACCAGATATACTCCTGTCTGCACCCTTTTTCCCGAAAAGTTTTTGCCATCCCATATTGCCTGTCCGCCCAGCGCAGTAGTCTCGTATACTATGTTTCCGCTGACATCCGTAATTTTCACATTCGCATCAGTCACGAGACCGGTTATTGTTATATCTCCTTCATAATCTTCCCTCACAGGGTTGGGATACACATATACATCTGTAAAATCTTCATTCCCCTCTGTCGCCTGTCCCATAAAAGACAGTACGCCCTTGTCGGTACCGAAAAACACCTCCCCGTTTTCGTTGTTTACAGCTATGCTTACTGTCTTATTTGAGAACAGGGGACTATTATCCTGATTAAAATTATGGATCTCTTCTTTCCCGTCCTCAGACATCAGGAAGACACCTGAGCTTTCAGTGCCAAGCCATTTGCGGTTTGCCCCGTCAATGGCAATGGTATTTATAATTTCATTTTCAAGCAACAGATCTGCATAATTGGTACCGTCATTTCTGGGTATCTGTATCTGGTAACCCAGAACAGTCTGTTCTTCAAAAATACTGACAGGATTATAATAAACAACCGGACCTTTATTTGTGCCAACCCAGATATTGCCGTCAAGGTCCTCTGCAATAGAAAATACCCTTTCAATTAATTCCGAATCCTGATTCTTTACGGCAAAAAACCGTTCGGAGAGAGTCCCATTTCTATTCTCCCTGAAAACAAAAATCCCGTCATTTTTTACAAGAAGCCATACCTGTCCGAATGATGTTGCAAGTATGCCTGTCAGCCTTGTGTCAATCCCGAATATGTCATTACTGAACTCCAGATTTTCCCATTCCCCGTCAGACCTTATAACGTAAACCGGATTTTCGGTTATATCCACACATAGCCAGAGATCGTTGTTTTCATCATAATCCATCCCCATAATCCTGATATA
>CAZHQW010000050.1:0-6995 GCA_964534745.1 uncultured Bacteroidales bacterium | reverse complement strand
CTCCACCCGTAATATCTCATTATACTGCTGATCGTATACTAATACCCTGTTACCCGAGACAATTAATAATTTGCCATTATGTTCATATATCCAGGTACAGTAAACATCTCCGAATTCCCACTTTTCCCAGGAATTATCCCCTATCACAATAACTTCGTAATTATTGGTGAAAGGATTTTTATAACATGCCAGCAGCCTGCCTCCAAAATATGCCACATAGAAATAACTGCTGTCAATAAAAGGGACATTTGAAATTCTCGACCAGTAATTATAATCAACAAGATTCTTGCTGTTTATATCTGCCTTATATATCCCCTGATCCGTTGCAGCAAACAGGAAGTTGCCGTCGAATGTTACGTCGTTCACTGCTATTTTTGTGCCAAGCTCTCCGAACTGGTATGTATCTTTTACTTCTTTCCTGTTTATGTCAAGGACAACGATTCCGAATCCGGTTGCCAGGTATGCGTCATCATTAATAAAAAAAATGCTTTTAATACTCTTATCGCCTGTGATAAGCTTTCTTTTTATATCCGGAATATTAATTATTGAGTCATTTCTTACAAGGTCAATATTCCCGTTACTATAAGCAATAACGAGTGTTTTTGTATTTTCCGAATAATTAATTGCACTTATCTCAACATCCGAGAGTCCGCTTACTTTTGAATATTTCCTGATGTTGTTATCGCCTTTATTTAATGAAAATAACCCCCCGTCAGTAGCACAAAATATGCTGTTCCCAACTTCTGCCAGCTGAATGGCATTTGTATAGGGGAGGTGGTCACGCCATGAACCGTTAGGTATTTGTCCGTTTAATCTCACTGCCAGTATCAGGCAGAAACCCCACATCATCTTAAAATTAAAAGGTTTCATATTGGAAATATAATAATTAAAGAAATATTATATATACGGCAATTCTTTAAACTTATTTTATATTAGTTTAATTTTCCCCAATCAGGTAATTTACCAGTTTTTCTATTGCTATAGCCCTGTGTGATATTTTATTCTTACCTTCCATTTCCATTTCAGCAAATGTTAATGTATGCCCTGATGGCAGAAAAATGGAATCATAGCCAAATCCTTTTCTTCCTCTCCTCTTATAAGTTATTTTTCCATAAATGCACCCCTCAAAATTAATAACAGAACCTTTTTCCACAAGTGATATTACAGTTCTGAACCGGGCATTTCTGTTCTTTACTCCTTTCATCTTTGCCAGGACTTTTTTTATATTATCATTAAAATTGCACTGGTCCCCTGCATATCTCGCCGAATGAACCCCAGGCTTGCCATTTAAAGCCTCAATCTCAAGTCCGGTATCATCTGAAAAGCAATCAATATGATATTTATTATATATATAAAAGGCTTTTTGCATTGCATTATCTTCAAGGGAGTTATGATCCTCAGGAATATCTTCATCAAAGTTCAAATCCTTAAGACTAACCAGATCCACCCTGCCCTCAAGAATATTCCTGATCTCATTGAACTTATTCTGATTATTAGTGGCAAAAACCAGTTTACGTTTCATAAAAATAATATATGCAAGGATAAAATCCTTGTTTCATAAAAAGTCAGGTAAACCAATAATATGAATATTTTTTTATCCTCCGGAAGTACTGAAACTACCACCTATCTTCATAGGCCTTGGATTAATACAAATAACGGGAATCTTTTCCTCATTGGCTATTATATATTGTTCCTGTGCACCAAGGACATAATCTGTAAATCCGATGTCCCTTGTAGTCATGACAAGAATAGCATCAGCATCTATATCCCTGGCATAATTTACCGTCTCCTTGGCAAAATCTCCTGTAGCAGAAGCGGTCTGAATATCAAACCTGATATTCTTTGAATTGAAAAACTTATTAATAAAGTAAATATTGGATTCCACGCCCTTTACATACCTGGGATCTGTATTTTTGGCCCTGAATATATGGAATTTTGTACCGAATCTTTTCGCAAAGTAATTTGCCCAGTTAATACATTCTTTATTCTCTTTCTTGAAAGTTATTGGCAGTACAATATTCCTTAAGGTATCGCTTTTAGGGGAATCCTGTACAACGATAAACGGGGATTTGGAGCCCGCAATTACTTTCAGCGCCCAGCTTCCCAAGACCTTTTGCATACCCTTCATACCATGCGTTCCCATCACAACCATCTGTGCCTTTATTTCAGCCGCCAGTTCAGCAATAGTTGCAAAAATTGTACCGGCTTTGACTATTATTTTAGGCTTAACATTTATGTTTTCAAATTTTTCGCGTATAGCTTCTGCTATTTTTCTTTCAGTTTCAGCAACTTCAGAGTCTTTTTTAACAATATTAATCAACGCTATATCATGGTGTATTATCTTTGCTATGTTAATAGCATGTTCTAAAGCGAAAACGGACTTATCGGTAAAATCCCACGTAACTAAGATAAATTTAGAATACTCTTCCATTGGTTGTAGTTTTATGTATATAACTATTTATTAAGTCATAAATTGCTCAAAATTTATAAAAAATTAGTATAAAAACAATTATATTAATCAATGATAATTAACAATAAAATTAAAATTATTAATTAATTCTAAGACAAGAAAATAAAAAGCAATAAATATAATTATATGTTTTGCTAATTTACTATAATTTTTATACTATTATATTTTTGCTATTCATAATTGTTTGCATTTCTCTTATTGATTAACTTTGGCGAATAATTATACTACATAAAATAATTATAGAAATATGAAATCTGTAGACTGGAAGAACTTGCCATTCGGCTATATAAAGACCGATTACAATTTACGCTGCTATTTCAGGAATGGCAAGTGGGGTAAAGTAGAAGTAACTGACTCGGAATATATCAATCTGCATATGGCGGCTACCTGTTTGCATTACGGACAGGAAGCATTTGAAGGCATGAAAGCATTCAGGGGAAAAGACAATAAAATAAGAATATTCCGCTGGAGAGATAATGCGAAAAGAATGAGGGATACAGCCATAGGAATAAAAATGGCCGCGGTCCCTGAAGAGATTTTCAGGGAAGCCATTTTTAAGGCTGTTAATCTGAATGAAAGGTTTGTCCCTCCGTATGGACACGGGGCATCTTTATACGTGAGGCCCCTATTAATAGGTTCAGGGGCTGAGGTCGGAGTGAAACCTGCCAGGGAATATCTGTTCCTTGTTTTTGTAACCCCTGTTGGTCCATACTTTAAAGAGGGATTCCATCCGGTTGATGTTATGATATGCCGGGATTTTGACAGGGCTGCCCCGTTGGGCACAGGTGCTATCAAGGTAGGAGGCAACTACGCGGCCAGCCTGACATCACTAGAGGTTGCCCATAATCTTGGATTTGCCACAGCCCTTTATCTTGATGCAAAAGAAAAAAAATATATAGACGAGGCAGGACCTGCAAATTTTTTTGGAATTAAGGAAAATAAATACATAACTCCTAAATCAAAGTCTATTTTACCTTCCATTACAAATATGAGCCTTATGGATATGGCCGGGGATATGGGTATGACTGTTGAACGGCGGCCTGTGGAAGTATTTGAGCTACCCACATTTGAAGAAGTCGGGGCATGCGGAACGGCAGCCGTTATTACTCCCATAAAAAGAATTTGTGACCCGGCAATGAACAAGATTTATGAATATTGCAAAGACGGCAATCCCGGTCCGGTTTCAAGTAAACTTTACTATAAACTTACTGCAATTCAAAATGGCGATTCAGAAGACAAGTTTGGTTGGATAGATATTATTGAATAAATTAATCAAATGCAGAAGGTAGATAACAAAATTACTAAACGCCGTTTAAGAAGTTCCTATGTGTCCTCAGTTGTGAGTATATCACTTGTTTTATTTTTACTAGGGCTGATCGGATTACTCCTCCTTTATACCAATAAAATATCTAACCACGTTAAAGAAAAGCTTAAAATTACGGTATATCTCAAGGATCATGTCAGGGAAGTGGACATCCTGAGAATACAAAAAAACCTGGATGCAAAGCATTATGTCAAGGAGACCGAATATATCACAAAAAAACAAGCAGCTATTGATTTTCAGAAAGAACTGGGTGAAAACTTTATTGATTTTCTGGGTTCTAATCCCCTTCCCCCTTCCATTGACGTCCGGCTGTATGCCGTATATGCAAACTCTGACAGCATAGAGGGAATTAAAAAAGACCTGAGGAAATTTTCCCAGATTGATGAAGTATATTATCAGGAACCACTAATACAGCTGATAAACAAAAATCTTAAAAAGATCAGCCTGATCGTTTTGGTTATCTGTGGATTATTGTTTCTGGTTGTAGTTACATTAATAAATAATACCATCAGCCTGTCTATCTATTCAAAGAGGTTTCTTATAAGAACCATGCAGATAGTAGGTGCAAATAACAGCTTCATCCGCAAGCCTTTTTTATTTAAAAGCATCCTGCACGGAACTATAGGATCACTTATAGCAATAGGTATGCTTACAGGCATGATCTATCTTATCCAGAATGAAATGGAAGGCATAATAAATTTTCAGGATTTTAAAATATTGGGCATTTTATTTATAATTGTACTTCTTACAGGCATAATTATATCCTGGGTATCGACATATTTTGCAGTAAACAGGTACCTTAACATTAAAACAGATTATCTATATACATAAATCTTATACCATGACAAAGAATAAAGACAATAATAACTCCGGTTACGCCCTGGGAACAATAAACTACATATTACTTGTCATCGGACTGGTTATAATTGTTATAGGATTCATACTAATGATCGGAGGTAAGTCGGATGACCCTAAAATCTTTAACGAGGATGAATTATTTAGTGACAGGAGAATAATAATAGCTCCGGTTATTGTGTTATTCGGATTTATGTTCGAGATTTGGGCTATTATGAAGAAGCCAAAAAAATAAAAGCAATCTCTTCCTGCAATAAAAATACAATTATCTTAACCAATGAGCTGGCTTGAAACCATTATTATTTCTATTGTTGAGGGAATAACCGAGTTCCTTCCAATATCATCCACCGGACATATGATTATAACGGAAAAGATACTTGGAATTCAAAGTGATGAATTTGTTAAAATATTTATCGTTAATATCCAGTTCGGCGCTATCCTGTCGGTAATGGTCCTCTACTGGAAAAGATTCATAAAATCACTCGTTTTTTATTATAAGCTGTTTATTGCTTTTATCCCTGCTGCCCTTGCCGGTTTGATATTTGGGAACTATATAGACAGACTTCTTGATAATGTTATTATTGTTGCAATATCACTGGTCGCAGGTGGCGTAATACTAATTTTTGTTGACAGCTGGTTCAGGAATCCTTCCAAAAACCAGGAAATAACTTATATGAAAGCCCTGGTAATAGGATTGTTTCAGATAATTGCCATGATACCGGGCGTTTCAAGGTCGGCAGCGACAATAATAGGCGGACTGACACAAAAGCTTGACCGTAAAAACGCGGCCGAGTTCTCCTTCTTTCTTGCCGTACCTACAATGTTCGCGGCATCGGCATACAAACTTTATAAAAGTTATGGATCAGTCACCTCCGATAATATTGGAATATTAGTTGCAGGCAACATAATAGCCTTTGTTGTCGCCATGCTCGCAATAAAATCATTTGTTACCTACCTTGCAAATCATGGTTTCAAAATATTCGGCTATTACCGTATAGCAGTCGGACTGGTTATTCTGATATTATACAGTCTCAATCTTGAATTGAAAATCGTATGACAGATTTTATCAAAGGCGAACTTATACTTATAAATAAACCCCTGTACTGGACATCATTTGACGTGGTTAAAAAAATAAGAAAAGCCCTGGAAAATAAATATAAAAAACCAAGATTCAAAGTCGGGCATGCAGGCACGCTGGACCCCCTGGCTACCGGATTAATGATAATATGTACGGGCAAACTGACCAAGGAAATATCAAAATACCAGGAGTATCATAAGGAATATTTGGCTACTATGAAGCTGGGAGCCACAACCCCTTCTTTTGACCTTGAAACAGAGATAGATAAAAAATATCCGGTCTCACATATCAATAAAGAGCTTATTAATGCAACGCTTGAAAAATTCACCGGAGATCAATACCAGGTCCCGCCAAGCTTCTCCGCAAAGTTTGTTGATGGCATCAGGGCATATAAATACGCAAGGAACGGCAAAAATATTAATCTGAGTCCGAATAAAATATTTATAAAAGAAATTAATGCCGTAGATTTTAAATTGCCGCTTCTTGAAATAAAGGTGATATGCAGCAAAGGTACCTATATACGTTCACTGGTACGTGATATAGGAACCAGCCTGAATTCAGGAGCGCACCTGGTTAAACTGGTAAGGACAGCTATTGGCGACTATACGCTTAGCCAGGCAATATCAGTAAATGATTTTGAAAAACAACTGAAATTTTTGTAACAAATTTTGATTTTTTTCGTATAAAGGGCGAATTATTAAAAACCTATTACTAAATTCTTATCAGACTATGAAACTATCCCAGTATAAATACAACTTGCCCGAAGAACTTATAGCAAAATACCCTGCCCCAAACAGGGATGAGTCAAGGTTAATGGTTCTCTACCGTAATACAAGGGATATCGAGCACCGCATTTTTAAAGAGATCATTGATTACTTCAATGAAGATGACGTTATGGTATTCAATAACACAAAAGTTTTTCCTGCAAGACTTTATGGTAACAAGGAAAAAACCGGAGCAGAGATAGAAGTGTTTTTGCTCAGGGAATTGAGCAAGGAACAACGTTTATGGGATGTTCTGGTCGATCCGGCAAGAAAAATAAGAATAGGCAACAAATTATACTTCGGAGAAGATGACATACTGGTTGCAGAAGTAATTGATAATACAACCTCCCGCGGAAGAACCCTGAGGTTCCTCTTTGACGGAGAATATGAAGAATTTAAAAAAACATTATACAAACTCGGTGAAACCCCTCTTCCTAAATTTATTAAAAGGGAAGTCCAGCCCGAAGATAAAGAAAGATACCAGACAATATTTGCCAAACATGA
>CAZHQW010000049.1:0-26767 GCA_964534745.1 uncultured Bacteroidales bacterium | reverse complement strand
GGGCGCTGTCCCTCTAAAAACTCCGGAGGAACTGGAATGAAAACAAAGGAATTTCTGTTTGGCTTGGCAGTAATGTTTTTCTTAATATTTATTGTTTCAAATTATGTCTGTGCCCAGTATCCGGACTTTCCACCGGCAAATGTCACAAACACACAGGATCGTGATCAGATGGTCTGGCAGCTTGGTATTTCATTCCCGAGCCTTCCCTCAAAGCTGGAGGATCCTAACGCACCTGAAGGCAGCTATCCGGCCGATGAGTCTGATCCTGAAGGTAACTGGACAGATGCAGAATCCAATACAATAACCAGGTCAAACCATGGGCTGTGGAACAATTATGATGATTATTCAGCAGGATTTTTCCCCGGTGCTGATTCATTAAGGGTCGGCTCTTACACTCCTATTGACCTTCTTAAAATGAAAGATAGCAGCTATGTTATCTCGACAGCAGATGAATGGTGGAATATAAGGCGTCCGGAAATACTTAAAGATGTTCAGGAGCAGGTATGGGGTACTATTCCTCATGACAGTATCCTTCCTGCAGTAACCTGGTCAGAGGTAATCACAACAGGGGGTAGCGGTGCATCTGCATATATACAAAAAGATATTACAGGGACTATTGATATTTCACGTTACCCTGAAGTAAGAGATGTTCCAAGGATAGCAGCAACTCTCAGAACACCTGTGGTTTCTGCCGATTCTGTTCCTGTAATGGTTGTTATAGGGATGGGAATAGATACTTACTGGGATTATTGCTATCCGCAGGGTTGGGGGGTATGTATTTTCGATCCTACAGTTCTTCAACCTGATAATGGTTCGGGATTAACAAGCTATCTCATAGGACTATGCAATAAAGGAAACTGGAGAAGCCCGTCGGACTGGGGAACACTGGCAGCCTGGAGCTGGGGGATAAGCAGGCTTATCGATTATTTTGAAGCCGACAGTACTGTTGATGCAACAAAAATAGGTGTAACCGGGCACTCCCGTTACGGGAAGGCTGCCATAGTAGCTATGGCTTATGACCAGCGTATGTTCATAGCATTTCCCAGTGATGCAGGAAACCTCGGGACCAAGATGAACAGAAGGCACTGGGGGCAGGACCTGGAAAATTCAGGATGGGACCAGGAATACCATTGGATGGCAGGGAATTTCTTCAAGTGGATGGGGCCTCTGTATGATACGAGTTATTTACCGCGGAAAATTGAACTTATGCCTGTTGATGCGCACTCATTACTGTCATTATGTGCACCTCGTCCCGTATTTATAAACGGAGGCAATCAGAGCAGCTGGTGTGATCCTTACGGCATGTACCTTACTACGGTAGCTGCAAGCCCTGTTTATGAACTACTTGGGAAACAGGGTATTATCATGCCTGATTCCAAACCACAGCTTGATGTGGGGTATATCTCAGGTGATCTGGCTTACAGGTATCATAACGGGGGACATACTGATGCACCTGACTGGCCGTCGTTCTGGCAGTTTGCCTTGAAATATGTTGATATGCCGACATTATCCGTTTCTACTAATGCACTACTGATGGCTGACACTGCTAACAGCTCGGCGAGCTTCATCATAACATCAGATACAACATGGAGTATATCAAGCTCAGAAACATGGGCGATACCAGGCGAAATTTCAGGACATGGGACAGATACAATAATTGTCACCATTACGGAGGATAATCCTTCTGATACTGCACGTTCTGCTATTCTGACTGTTTCAGCACCACGGCTGACAGACCAGCTCATAACGGTAAACCAGGCATCGGCAAATCCCTCCCTTGCTTTGTCAGTATCGGAATTAGCAATAGGAGATTCTGCTGGTAGCTCTGCCACTTTCGATGTTATTAGCAATTCAGCATGGATTGTTAACAGTTCAGAATCATGGCTGTATGTAAATCCGCAGGGAGGTATAAATAATAAAACCGTAACATTAACAGCCCAGCAAAATACATCGGTCTCAACACGCACATCCATAGTGACGGTCTCGACACCGGGTCTGCCTGCGGATACTGTAACAGTGACACAGGAGGGAGCCGAACCTGTGCTAATGCTATTTTCTGCGGATTTTTCGGTAATTAATCCGACAAATATAAGTATCGGAGCAGCAGGTGGAAGTACTGCCGCTTTCTGGGCTATTGCCAATGGTGATATAGACGTGAGCAGCACAGAATCATGGCTGACCTTTAATGCAACACCATCTTTCTGGCCGGGCTGGTATTATGTTGACCTGACGGCTGAAGAAAATCCAACGGATGCGGCACGTGAGTCTGTTGTAACTGTGAGTGTTGAAGGGTTGCTTTCTGTGGATATAACTGTCACACAGGCAACAGGATCACCAACACTGTCGGGTGAAATTATCACCAAGCTCAGCTATGTATATCCCAACCCGTCTTCTGGCAAGCTCTTTATTAAAATTCCGGGTGAGTCTGCAGAAATAACATTAATGACTTTTGAAGGGGAAAAATTGATAGTCATGGAGTCAGTTTCCTCAGTTACTGAAATTGATATTGCACAATTCAGTCCCGGGATCTATTTGCTTCAAATAGCATTACCAGGACAGGTAATTGTAAAAAAGATAATTAAAAATTAATTATTCTACATAGAATGTACTTCTTAACCTGATATCCGTGGATGAGCTGCCAGCCTGAATCTCAAATTCGCCCGATTCAACAATAAAATCATTTGACTGAATGTCATAGAATGATAATTCTGATGCAGGAATAATAAATTTAACAGTTTTACTTTCCCCCGGCTCAAGGGTAAGACGCTGAAATCTTTTTAGCTGTCGTATTGGAACTTTTACTGAGGCTTCCATATCGCGGACATAAACCTGGACAACTTCGTCACCTTTGTAATTGCCTGTATTCTTCACATTGAACTGGATTTCAATTTCACTGTTTTTACTGATCTTATCATGGCTTAATTTCAGCTCGCTGTATTCAAATGTAGTATAGGAGAGTCCGTAGCCAAACGGGTATAAAACAGGACCTTCAAAATACATATATGTCCTGCCGTTATTAATGATGTCATAATCGGCAAAAGGCGGTAGCTGATCGTTTGAAGCATAGAATGTTTCAGGGAGTTTACCGCCCGGATTAACATCGCCGAATATAACGTCAGCGATCGCTGTTCCACTTGACTGTCCGGTATACCATGCTTCGATTATTGCCACGGCTTCTTTTTCGGTTCCTTCCAGGGCAATTGGACCACCGTTTAAAAGAACGATTATTATATTCTGATTTACCTGTGTGATCTCTTTGACCAAAGCCATTTGGATTTCTGGCAACGAGATATCCGTGCGGTCATTCTCTTCTGCGGCAAGGCCCGGATTTGTTCCCAGAGCAAGGATAACCACATCACTTTCTGCTGCAATTTGCTTTGCCTCATTAAAATCTTTTAGCCCAAGGTCCCATGTCAGCCTGGCTGTTGCACCCATGCCATTGTCAAAATGCTCAAATACAATATCGTACTCTTCTCCTGCCTTTAGCTCCACTTCGGTATTGTTAGGTTTTTCTCCATGCTCAGTCCAGTCTTCCAGCAGCAGTTGTCCGTCCATGTATAGGCGGGCTCCATCGTCAGCCCTTGTCCCCAGAAAATAGGTACGTGTTTCCGGAGGTACTATTTTGCCGGTCCAACGTACTGAGAATTGATTTTCCGGTATACCAGGGGCAGGAGATCCTCTCCAACTAAAATTTATCATTGAATCGATGCGTGTTAATACAGGCATTCCCGCCAGCTGCATGTTATCAAAATATTCACCTGTCATTCCCTTTTCCCCGGAACCTTTAATCGGAGCAAAGTATTTAGATTCAATAGGTTTCATAAAACCACCTCCAATTTCACAGCCCTGCGCATATGCAACCTTGATTCCAAGTCCTGATACTTTGTTTATTATACCATCCATCAAGCTTACTTGTATGTTGGGCAGCCCGCTATAATTACCAAGCTGGCATTCTTCTGCATTGGGACCGATCACTGCAATCGATTTAATATTATTCCTGTCCAGTGGCAATATGCCGTCATTTTTTAAGAGTACAATTGCTTTATGAGCTGCTTCAAGTGCCAGGTCACGATGCTCCGGGCAGTCCAGTCGCTCCGCTGGAATTGATGCATAGGGAACAATATCAGGAGGATCAAACTCACCCAGGCGAAACCGGGCGGAAAGAACACGTGTAAGGGCCGTATCAATGTCTTTTTCTTCAATCAGTCCGATTTCCAGTGCTTCGTGCAGATAATCCCGGTAATATTCACCGCAATTCAGATCACATCCGGCAAGAACACCTCGTGCTGCAGCCTCGGCTCCTGTTCTAAAAAAATGATGCCCTGCTACCATATCATGAATAGCTCCGCAATCCGATACTACATAGCCCTTAAATCCCCATTTGCGGCGGAGTAGATCTGTCAGTAAGTAATGATTACCACAACAGGGGACATGGTTTAATTCATTATATGCCCCCATGATGGAAAAAGCTTTACCCTCAACGATTGTGCTCTTAAAAGCCTGCATATAATATTCCTGCAGGCAGCGCATATCCACATCTGATGATCCGTTGTGGCGGCGTATTTCTTCATTGTTGGCGATAAAATGTTTTGGCGTTGCTATTGTCTTGAGATAATAGGGATGGTCACCCTGCATACCCTTGACAAATGCAACACCCATTCGGGAGAGGAGATATGGATCCTCGCTGTACGACTCTTCATTACGGCCCCAACGAGGGTCACGTGCGATATTAACATCAGGACTCCAGTATGAAAGTCCTTTTCCTTCGGTTGCATTTTTTACGCGTGCTTCATCAGAAATGGCCGATGCTACGCGGTATACAATATCAGGATCCCAGGTTGAACCCAGAGCGACGGACTGGGGGAAAGAGGTTGCTCCCTGGTCAATAATACCATGCAAAGCCTCGCTCCAGTAATTATATTGCGGTATGCCAAGGCGCGGGATAGAATCCGTAAGATGTGTCAGCTGCTTTATCTTCTCGTCGACAGTCATTAGTCCGACAACGTCGTTAAGTCTGTGGATATGCGAGTTTGGGCTAAATACATTTATGATAACCGCATCGCTTACTTCCTCATTGCCCAGTTCAATGTCTTGATCCATGACGGTTAATTCCAGCAGATAATAACCGGGCCTCGGAAATGTCACCTCCGTGGCAGGATCCGAAACATCATTAAATTTTACCTGCGGATTGGAGGGACAGGACCATTCAACAACAATATCTTCCGGAAACACAATCCCTTTAAGTTTGGTTGTGTGTGTTTCCTCCCAGTTCAGGAACTGGGCAGCTCCCGCATTAATTTCAACTTCAGAAGTCTGAGACACTATGTGCGATGTAGTACAAAGTAAAAGCGCCAGCATAGCGGCAAGAAATTTCAAAAGCATTTTCTTCATATTTATCATTTTTAGAATTACAAATTAGCAAGATAATATAAAAAAAATATAAAAAGGGACAGCGCCCATATTTTTTAATACGGGCGCTGTCCCTTTTCAAAAGTGTCCCTCTTTTTTCTCCCTTCTTAAATAGCAGCGGTCAAATAATCGTAAGTATAATGTTTCTTATATAGATTTATTATTAAATTTATATTCAATCCTTTATGTTAAACCTAAATCCAAAACAATGAAAAAAATTAGCAGTACTTTAGGCGTAATATCAGTTATTGTCCTTATAATCGGGATGATTCTTAAACAAAATCACCTGGCAGGCGCAATTGTTCTTCTTTGCCTTGGTGCCTTGGGATTACTGGCGTTTTTTATTGTTTATTTGCTTATTGGCATCAAACCTCTCGCAAGGGATCTTGAAAAATCAGTTGGAGTTGCCGGCGCTCTTACGATGTGCATGGTATTAATTGGAGTGGTTTTTAAAACTATGCACTGGCCATATGCGAGTGGGCTGGTATGGATTTCCCAGTTAGGATTGCTTGTAACCAGTATCATACTAATAATCGATTCTATTGTCGAAAAAGATAAAGAAAAACAAAGTATTAAGACATTATTTGCATTTATGCTGGTTATTTTGACCTCTGTTTTGCTATATATTATATAAATGGGGTAAAAAGCTTAAGCTTAAAAAAGTAACACCTATGAGTATAAAAGGAGGGACAATCCCTTCTTTGGTATAACAGGAGAAACAGTGCCCATTTTAAGTATGAAGAAATGAATTCAACAACAAATAATACAAGAGGATTTAACTTGATCCTGCTATTACTGAGAACAGCAATAGGCTGGCATTTTCTGTATGAAGGCATAGCGAAACTTTACTCTCCATTGTGGTCATCCTATGACTATCTGTCAGTATCAAAATGGATATTTTCCGGTTTTTTCCAGTGGATGGCATCAACACCAGAGTTGCTGAAGATAGTTGACTTATTAAATATCTGGGGACTGATATTAATCGGACTGGCATTGTTCCTGGGAGTTTTCACAAGGCTGTCAAGCATTTTGGGCATCATTCTTTTATCTCTTTACTATCTGGCCAATCCGCCATTTGTAGGAATGGATTTCGGGGTGCCTGCAGAAGGACATTACCTGATTGTTAATAAGACTCTGCTGGAACTGGTGACTTTGTGCATATTTTTAATGATCCCTCCCAAATCGTTACCCGGATTTGAGAGACTTCTCAGTCTCATGATAAATCATATTCAAAGAAAGAAACAGAAAAAAGCCAAAATTCCTGTGCCGGCCAAACAGGGCGTGGTTGAATTAAACAGGAGGGAGCTCCTGAAAAATCTTGCTGCAGTACCATTTTTCGGGACTTTTATCTGGGCAACCATCAGGAAGAAACGCTGGATCAGTTATGAGGAGAAATTTCTAAAAGAGACGGATGCAATTACAACCGCCACTATTAAGACTTTTGATTTCACAAGCCTGAAAGATCTTAAAACGAAAGTGCCTCATGCACAGATTGCGGGACAGGATTTCAGCCGGATTATTCTGGGAGGAAATTTGATTGGAGGATGGGCCCATGCGAGGGATTTGATTTATGTATCAAAGCTGGTTAAGGCATATTTTCACGATGAAAAAGTATTTGCTACCTTTTTGCTGGCTGAAAAGTGCGGCATAAATACTTTTTTAACCAATCCCATACTATGCAGGGTTATAAATGAATACTGGAGAAGGGGCATAGGCAAAATTAAATTTATTTCAGATTGCGGAGGTGAAAATCTTACCGATGGGATTAAGATGTCTGTTGATAACGGAGCTACGGCCTGTTATGTACATGGCGGAATAGCAGACAGCCTTGTTGAAGAGGGAAAAGTTGAAGAGATTGGAAAAGCCCTGGAACTGATTCGTAAAAACGGATTACCTGCAGGTATAGGGGGCCATAAACTGGAAACAATAAAAGCATGTGTTGATTTTGGGTTGGAACCGGACTTCTGGATGAAGACATTCCACCATACTAATTACTGGTCTGCCAGCATTGAGAATCAGAATGATAATATATGGTGCACTGATCCTGAAGAAACAAAAGAATATATGAACTCCTTAAAACAGCCATGGATTGCTTTCAAGGTTTTGGCTGCCGGCGCTATACATCCGGATGTTGGATTTCGGTATGCTTTCGAGGGGGGAGCAGATTTTATTTGTGTAGGAATGTATGATTTCCAGATCGTAGATGATATTAATATTGCGGTTGATATTCTTAATTCAGATCTAAAAAGAGAAAGGCCATGGATGGCTTAAAACAGGTATAAATAAATTTATTAATTAACTAACGGAAGTCTAAAATGAAAAAAACTTTACTATTATTGGCAATTGCTGCTTTAGCATTTTCATTCACTACAAAGGCACAAATAGAAATTGATGCACAGAGGGATGCCTGGTATGATCAACTAACGGGACCTGAGAACGGAAAAGTATTTCTGCCTTCAGCGTGCTATTTAAGGGACATTGGCAGCAGTCCGGATAATGATGATGATCTTTCTGCAGTCGTCTGGTTTTCACATGATTACGATTACCTGTACGTCTACATAGAGGTCAAGGATGATATCGTTTCGGTATCTAATACATCAAGATGGCTTAATGATAATATAGAGTTGAAATTCGATCCTGATCCAAGTGCGGGTGAAGGCACGGGAACCCCAAATTCACGTCTGACAGCTCTCGGAGAGGAAGATGCCGAAGAGCCGACCGGAGTGGATAATCTGAACGGATCCGGACATCTGGAAAATGCAGATGGGGAAGATTACGTACCTACTGAAGATGATTATGCCCGCAGGCTTACAGAAGACGGTTATGCACTTGAATTCCGTATACCGTTCGAGTATATAAATGAACCGGAAGATGACCGTTACATGGTAGAGATCGAGGAAGGTGCAGTTTTTGGTATGGCCATAAATCTGGGTGACAATGATACGGGTGACCGAAATCATATGCTACAATGGTCTGCCGGACATACTGATGAAGCTCACAGTTATGCAAAGTATCACGGTACAGTTACTATCATTGCCGATGACATGATAAAACTGGAAGCGGTCAGTCCGCGTGATACACTGATAGTAAACGATAGTGCCGATACCTGGTATAATGATCCAAACCCTGTAATGAAGGTAGTTGAATCCACCTCAATGGAGCAGGCCAGCATTTCAAATTATCCGAATCCTTTTAACTCGGAAACAATAATCATGTACCAGATTGATAGGGCGGAGACAGCAACACTTGAAATCTACAATATGACCGGCAAATTAATACGTCATTTAAGCATCAATCAATTGCATCAGCCCGGCTCATATGAAATATTATGGGACGGCAGAAATGACTCCGGTCATGAAGTGTGCAGCGGCACATATTTTTATAAACTCACAACTCCTACACGGGTAGAGATTAATAAAATGCTGCTTTTAAAATAGTATATTGAGAGGGACAGCGCCCATATTTTTAATATGGGTGCTATCCCTATTTAAATTATGAAAAAAACCGGATTAATTATAATTATTGCTTCAGGAATTATTTTTTGCGCGGCCCGAACCTATGCACAGGCAGATACAACTTTCCCGGCCTCGGCCATATGGGAATTATCTAATCCGGGTGCCGGGGGAACAGGATTAACAGCAGCTACTGCAGGAAACATTACAGCTGAAGAAGAGTCTTTTGGCAGCAACACACAAATGAAAGATTATACAGGCTGGGAAGACAGCCAGAGAGTGCAAATTCAGGGAGGTGAATGGCCTGCAAAACAGACCAGTCCCATTGAAGATGTATATATTCAGTTCGAATTGAAACCGCAGCACTCCAGTATTTTTTACCTTGATTCAGTATCTCTTGAAATAACGGCAACTTTTATTAACACGATGATGGCAGAAATATACTGTTCTACTGATCCCGATTTTGCTATATCTGTGCAGGTCCTTTTCTTTACAGGTATTTCATGTAATTATATACCCAGGGATAATTTTTTTCATGTTAAATCAGCTGTTGATGTGACAGTTGACGATGGCGAGACCTTATATGTACGTGTCTACCCGTGGGTTGAGGATCCTGATGTAAAAACAGGCAAATATATTTGTCTGAGGAATGTTATGATAAAAGGCCGGGTAGAAAGTCTCTCCCAGTCAGCCTCAGTCATATGGCCAGTTGATGCTGAGAATAGCTATGACGTAAACGGACCGCTGCTTGCCGAACCAAATTCATATTCCGATGAAATGCAATACTCCGGAACAGTAAGACTTCCGGAATACGGCACTACCGACAGCATAAATCTGGGTGCCGTACATACGCTGGCTGGAAGCTGGCAGGCTGCTTCAGGGGTCGTGGATTCGCTGTACATACAATTTGTGACAGGACCAAAGTTCGGGGGTACCTTCAGGGTAGACTCTGTTACTTTCTGGATTGGCGGATGGAATACTTCGACACTGAGGGCAGAGGTTTGTTACTCCAAAGATCCCGGATTCAGCATAAAAACAATAATAATAGAAGATTCGGCCCTGGCAGATAATGCAGCAGAACAATGGATTGCCGGGGTGAATGATACTGTATTTACGGGGGAGAATATATACTTTAGGGTATATCCGTATAACACGGTAACTGAGGGCGGGGAGAAAATGCCGGCGATATATAATGTTTCTGTTTACGGCCAGCTGGATGGAATAACTGCAGATCCTCCAGTTGTTACTACAGCGGGTTTGTCATACCTGTCAACAACTTTTGTTACAAGCGGCGGAAATATTTCATCAGACGGAGGTAAGCCTGTGCTGGAAAGAGGAGTGGTATGGAATACATCAGGCAGTCCGACTACCGGCGATGATAAAACTATTGACGGAGATGGTACAGGTTCATTTACAAGTCATGTTACGGGACTTACAGCAGGCACAGAGTATTATCTGCGCGCATATGCAACCAATGCGGCGGGAACAAGTTACGGTAATGAGAGATCATTTACTACTCCTGACTCAATTACCGTCCCTTCGGTTACTACTTTGACTGTTACTGATATTATGGTTGTATCTGCCGAAGGTGGAGGTAATGTTACTGACTGGGGAGGGGATACGGTAATTGCCAGGGGATTATGCTGGAATACCTCGGGTAATCCCACTACAACTGATAGCATATCAGAAGATGGGCATGGACTGGGAGCATTCAACAGCTTTTTATATCCTCTTGAAGAAAGCACAAAGTATTATGTGCGCGCATATGCAATAAACAGTGCCGGAACAGGTTATGGAGATGAGACATCTTTTACCACCCAGTCATATGCTCCTGATGTAACAAGAGTTGTGGCAAAAGACGGGAGTGGTGACTATACTATGGTGCAGGCGGCATTTGATGCTGTCCCTGTCAATTACCCGGGAAAATGGATTATTTATGTCAAGCCGGGAACATATTATGAAAAACTTATCCTGGCAGATAACAAAATTAATGTTGTGTTAAAGGGTGATCACCCCGACAGCACTATACTTACATACGATGATAATGCCAGTACATCAGGAGGCACATCAGGATCGTACAGCATAGCCATTGAAGCAGATAATTTTACTGCCAAGGATATTACTTTTCAGAATACAAACCAGGTCACCCAGGCTGTGGCTTTACGTGTAAATGGTGACAGGCAGAGCTATTACAGGTGTAAGCTCATGGGTTATCAGGATACATATTATACTTACGGAACCGGACGGATTTATATGAAACATTGTTATATAGGAGGATCTGTTGATTTTATATTCGGAAGGTCAACGGTAGTTTTTGACAGCTGCGAGATAAATGAAAACAGAGATGACGGGAAATTAACTGCTGCAAGTACAGAGCCGGAATCCAGATTCGGTTATGTATTCCTTAATTGCAGGATAACTGCGGATGAGATAGGTTATAATGGTACGCCGGTCAGCAGTTTTGTGCTTGGAAGGCCCTGGCAAAAAGCTCCGCGAACAGTTTTTATCAAGTGTGAAGAGCCGGCAGCCCTGAGCGCAGCAGGATGGGAAACGTGGAATGTGCTGCCTGCAATATATGCTGAATACAAGTGCTTCGGATCAGGTTCCGATACAACAAACAGGATTTCTGTTGGCCGTCAGCTTACTGATGAGGAAGCTCTTAATTATACTATTTCGAATATATTTTCAAGGACCACGCATCCCGCTTTCAGTTATGACTGGCTGCCGGATCAGTCTTATACGAGGCATAACCAGGTTATAAATTTCGGCGAGCTGCCTCAAAAGAGAATGGGAGATGCACCTTTTGTGCTAACAGCTGAAGCAAGCTCTGATCTCCCGGTATCATATACCAGTTCCAATACTGATGTGGCTGTCATAGATGGAAATACTGTTATTCTGACAGGTACAGGTACTACAGATATTACAGCCTCACAGGAGGGTAATTTCCTTTATTATACGGCAGCTGATGTTGTTCAGACGCTTACAGTAGATGTAGCATCTGAAATCGACGAAGTTAAAATATCCGGAGTAAACGGGATAAAGATATATCCCAATCCTGAAAAGAGTAAGATAAATATAAAAAGGATTGAAAATGATCCCGAAAGTGCTGCTATCTATGATCTCAAAGGGCAAAAAGTACTTGAGATAACATTGGATTCGGAAGAACAAAGTGTCGATATCTCTTCTTTGAGCAAGGGTATTTATTTTTTAAAAATAGAAAATACTACATTTAAACTTATAATTCAGTAATAGGGACAGCGCCCATAAAAAAAGAATCATGAAAACAAAAGTTTTAATTTTTATAATAATATTGGTTCCGTTTATTGGCTATTCTCAGCGTTCAGTTGAATTAACCGCAACAATAGGTTATTCGGCAGTAGATATAGAGGGAATAGTTGAAGTTGATGAGATAAGTGGTACTGAAGCAACTGACTGGGGACAATTAAATGGCGGGATAAGCGGACAGTTATTCTTAATCTTTGCCGGTGATTTTGGTTTCGGCATTGAATTAATGTATCATCATCTTTACTGGTATAGTGTGGAAGTCCCCTACGGTTATTATGACATCTACCGCGAATATTCCATTAATGCATTCAGGATTACACCCATTATCCGGTATGGCCCGGATAACACCGTATCATTTGATATAGGACCGGAGTTAAATTTTCTGGATGGATTAAGACTGGGTTTGTTCACTTCAGTTAATTATAATATCAGTATTTCAGACAGGATGGTAGTGCCTCTTAAATTAAGATTTGATATTATAGATTACATAAAACCGGTTGTCCCCATTTCATTAAATGCAGGAGTACGAATTAAGATTTAGTAAAATATGGGCGCTGTCCCCCTATTTATTTCCAAAGTTTTGCAAAGGTGATGAAAAATGCTATTTTTGAGCAATACTCCACTAAAAATTTCTTTCCATGGACGAAGTAGTTATTTTACCACCGGACAAGATTAGTAAGAATTTTATTCCCGCGGAATATGTTCCCAAAGGGAAAGATGAATACTATCTTCGTAATAAACAGATAAGCCCTCCAAAATCAGGATGGAGAAATCTGCGTTCAGATGAGGTTGAGAGACTTGTAAAAAATAGCAACACAGCTGATGACTGGGATGATATACTGGTCACGGATCAGTTTAATCCAAACCTCATTCAGAATTCAAAATTCTTCGGACTTGTCAGGATAGGACAACTGCGGGATGTTATTCTTCAGCATCATGACTTAAGAGTTCCTGCAGGGATTACAAACAGCCTGATAATTTCATGCGACATTGGTGATGATGTAGCCATACATGATGTTCATTACCTGGCACACTTTATTATTGGTGACAGTTGCATTCTTTTTGATATCCATGAAATGCATACAACCGATCATTCAAAATTTGGAAATGGGATTATAAAAGAAGGTGAAAAGGAAAATATTCGTGTCTGGCTGGATCTGATGAACGAAACAGGCAGTCGTAAAGTTCTACCCTTTGACGGGATGATAACAGCCGATGCTTACTTGTGGGCAAAGTACCGTGATGACACTTTATTACAGCAAAAACTTGTCAGCATAACCCAAAATACATTTGACAACCGTCGTGGCTTCTATGGCAAAGCCGGCAGGCAATGTGTAATCAAGCATTCATTAATCCTGAAAGATGTTAAGATAGGTTCACATTGTTATATTAAGGGAGCCAACAAGTTGAAAAACCTTACCATTAATTCTTCAGAGGAAGAACCAACGCAAATCGGGGAAGGCGTGGAGCTGGTCAACGGTATCATTGGGTATGGATGTCATATATTCTATGGCTGTAAGGCAGTGAAATTTATTCTTGGCGACAATTCGAATCTTAAGTATGGAGCAAGGTTAATCAATTCCTTTTTAGGTGATAACTCAACCATTTCCTGTTGTGAAGTACTCAATAATCTTATATTTCCGGCACATGAACAACATCACAATAATTCATTTCTCGTTGCATCGGTTGTTCTTGGACAAAGTAATATGGCAGCAGGAGCTACAATAGGTTCAAACCATAACAGCCGGGCTAATGACAATGAAATTATAGCCGGCAGAGGTTTCTGGCCTGGGTTATGTACAAGTGTCAAACATTCTTGTTATTTTGCATCATTTGTTCTTCTCTCCAAAGCAGATTACCCGGCTGAGCTTAATATTCCCCTGCCATTTTCGCTGCTGAACAACAATATTTCCAGGGACCAGCTTGAAATCATGCCGGCCTACTGGTGGTTATATAATATGTATGCCCTGGCCCGTAATTCCTGGAAATTTCAGAATCGTGACAAGCGCGTAAGGAAAGTACAGAATATCGAATTTGATTCTTTTGCCCCGGATACTATAGAGGAGATTTTCCATGCAAGGCATTTATTGGAAATATGGACCGCAAAAGCCAGTTTGCGCAAAAAGGGAGATTCGGCCGATGCAAAAAATGACAGTAAACTCTCAAAAATGGGACGGGAACTTTTTTCAGGCAAAGAGAGCATCATTGACGGACTTGAAGTGCTTGGTGAAAACATGGAAAACTCCAGGCGAAAACAGGTGATCCTGAAAACATATAAGGCATATCATGCTTATAGAGATATTATACATTATTATGCTGTCAAAAATCTACTGGCTTATTTGAATTCCAATCCTAAAGCCACATTTTCATCCATGTGTAATGATTTAAAAGGCAAACGGGAAAAAGAATGGGTTAACCTTGGAGGACAAATAATGAAAAAAAATGACCTGGATAAACTGCGTTCGGATATAGGTTCAGGTAAGCTCGGTACATGGGAAAAAATACATAAAAGGTATGATGAACTATGGAAGAAGTATACATTTGACAAACAGAAACATGCCTTTGCAGTACTATGTGAATTATTTGGGGCGGAAATTATCACTAAATCCGACTGGGAGTCAGCTTTAGACAGGACTATGGAAATTCAAAAATTTATATGCGATCAGGTTTATATTTCTCGCAAAAAGGATTATGATAATCTATACCGCAAAGCGACATTCAGGGATATGGATGAAATGACGGCTGTTGTCGGAACTGTTGATGACAATAGTTTTATTATACAGGTAAAACAGGAGACCAGGGATTTTGAGAAGCTAATAAAAAAAACCAGGGAAAGAATTTAATTGTACCAATATTTACTAATACCATAATTAATTTAAGAAGAGAAAACACATGAATTTAAAAGATTCCAAATATTCAAAATATGCATTGGTTCAGGAAATGATGCAAACCGTCGAAGTGGTTACAAAATTTAATCCAAATCAAACATCTAAAGTAGCGGAAGAAATAAAATCTATTGGCAGGCTTTTTCTTGCCGGTGAGGGTTCAAGCCGTATCTTCCCGGCAAAGAATGCCATTCGCAAGGCTTTGACCTGGGGTATGGATCTCTCCATATCCACAGACGGTTCACGCCAATCTGCACAATATGATTTATCGAAATTTGCAGTTTTTTGCGCTTCCAATTCCGGACGCACCAAAGAAGTTGTTTTACTTGCCAAGAAGCTGGCTTCAATAGGAAACAAATACAGGTACGCGCTGACTGCCAATAAGGATACCCTTCTGGAAAAAGAGTGTACTGAAACATTTGTTTTAAATTGCAGATGGGAACAGGCCGTGGCAGCCACAAAAAGTGTTATAGAACAAACACTTTTCTATGAATCCATTCTTTGGCATATTCTGGGCGTGGATAAAACAGCCGAATGCTCAAAGTTGCCGGCTGCAATTGAGAAAGCCCTGACCATGCCCGTTGATAAAGGAATTATTGAATTGGCAACCAAAGCACCAACTATTTATTTTGCAGGTTATAACGATGGAGTAGCTGAAGAATTAACCCTTAAGACCAATGAGATTACGAGAAGAAAATCAGATTTCCTGGAAGGTACTTATGCAGTGCATGGCATAGAAGAAGTGATGGACAAGGATGATATTGTGTTTGTTGTTGATCCTATTGAAGAGGAGATTGATAAGTTTCAGGAGGTCCTGGTAAAAGGGGTTGGACTGAATGTTATTGCCATCGCTGACAGAGAAACTCCTTTTAAAACCATACTTGTACCTACGGCAGGAGAAATGAATCCTTATATTTATTTAAGTGCTGGCTGGAATGTGCTGGTTGAAATCGGTCTGGCAATTGGCATTGATCTTGACAAACCCGAACGTGCACGTAAAGTAGGTAATGAGCTGATAGTATAATATAGGGACAGCGCCCATATTTAATGATTATTCTTTCCCAGGAATCATCCACGATCTAATGAGAATATAATAAATTTATTACTTATTCGAAGAACTAATATGATATTTATTTGTTTTTACTATATTTGTGTATAACGAGATATTAAAAAATATTAGAGGCGTAATTATCAAAGAAATTTACTATACTTATTTGTTTATTAATTGCATATAAATTTTATTTTATTAAACCAAATTATTAACCAAATCATTTAAGCCATGAAGAAGATTTTATTAATGCTTTCACTTTTTTCAGTTGCATTTATTTATGCACAGGCCCAGGAAATCAACCTTGGCGATTTTGAAGACGGAGTCCTTGGTCCCTGGGATAGCTGGGGAGCGCCGGTTGGTATTTTAATAAATCCGGCCCCTGATGCTACCAACTTATCTGATTCAGTTGTAATGTTGGACCAGAGCGGAGGAGCCTGGAACGGTTTCAGGAACTGGTCCGATATACCGCTTTTAGAAGGGGGTTACGACAAAATATCCCTGGATGTATTACTGAATGCTGACGGTCTGATCCAGATCTATATGGACAACCCTGCATCATCAGGAGCAGCTACTTATACTGCTCAGGTTACAGGTATTACGGCAGGCAGTTGGGTCAATATTGAATTTGATGTCTCTGATCTGCCTGCTCAAGACTATAAACAGATTGCTTTTCAGTATGATCAGGCCGATACTGTTTATTTTGACAATATAGTACTTCATGTAGCACCTGTTATATATGATGAAATATTGACCAGGGAAACTTTTGGTGAACAAGCTTGGGATACCGATAACCCTGTTGTACAGGCAACCGGATGGGCTAATCATTGGAATTGGACTGATGTAACAACCTTTACTTCCACCAATGGTCATATGATATCGGGTTCTGATTCATCAATTCGTATTAATAACTATGGTGTGAGCGGCACTCATTCCGGACCTGATCCTTCAGGCTCCATGGGTGTTCAAATGACAACTTCTCCAGCATACTCAGGCAGTTGGGATACGCTTCAGTACGTTGATATAGTCATTACAGGTGAAGAAGGATTAAAACTGGGATTTGCCTTTGGCAAACGTGCCGGTTTTGATCCTGTAAGTCCGGATATCAGGGGGCTGGGTGTTGAAGTTAATATAGATGATGGCGGCTGGACACAATTGGATACAACCCTGATACCTAACCCATTGGCACCGGGAACCAAGGCGTGGGTAGAAATTCCCATAGAATCAACCGGAGATACAATAGATGTAAGATTTGGCGACTATTACAATCAGTGTTTTCTGGATGATATCAGCATTTTGTCAAAGGTTGCCCAGGCTACAAATTCATTTACTGCCGAGAAAATTGTATTCGGAACGGTTGATGATGAAAACGATTTTAGCTGCGATTTTAACTTAAGCTGGGATGCTGATAGCATATATCTGTTCCTTGATATTACAGATGACAGTATTGTAAACACAGGTGCTCCCTATCAGTGTGATAATATCGAGGTTTATTATGATATGGATAATTCAAAGAATATCCATTGGCCCCGTAATGGTACCTGGATCGCAAATCCGGATCCTTCATATGATGATAATGACTGGCAGTGCAGGCTAGTCCCTGGTGTAGATTACAGTGTTAATAATGGTTCAAGGCCTTCACTTTCCGTTGGTGTCAGACAGGCATATGTTGAAACAGAGACAGGTTATCAGTTTACCCTGAACATTGCCCTGGATTCATTGATGCCAGGTTTCAACAGAAATCCGGGAAGATTGATAGGATTTGATTTATTGATTAGCGACAATGACAATGCAGCTGCTGTAAACGATGCCAACAGAAACCAGATTACTTTCGTTTCACCGACAGACAAGCCATACAATGATTGCTCACTGTTTTCTACATTGCAGTTGGAAGGAGGCGGGATGTTCAGCTTAATACCTGATACTGAAGCTCCTTCTGCTCCACCTGACCTTGTCGCTGATACTCTTAATCGTCAAGTAACGCTTACGTGGGGCCAGTCAACGGATAATATAGCTATTATGTCATACAATGTATACCGGATCAATACTTTGGCAGGAAATGTCTTAGCTAAGGAAAGCGGTGTCAATACTTACACAATTAGTGATCAGGATGAAGGCACACGCCTATATAAAGTTGAAGCAGTTGATAACCATGGTAATGTATCAACCCGGTCTGAAGTAGAGGTTACCGTTGCTCCTTATGTATTTGTTTTCAGTCCGGCTGTTCAGGAGATCAATGTTTATCCGAATCCGACCACAAATGAATTGATTATCAGCGGGGTTGATAATATCATGAACATTGAAGTGATTGGTTTGAGCGGTAATGTCATAAGAACATTCAAAAATGTTTCTACTATTTTTGTTGACGATTTGACCAATGGATTATACATTCTGAAGATATATACAACTGACGAAGTATTCACCGGAAGATTTATTAAAGAATAAAGAATAAAGAATAACTTATAGAAAGAAAGGCCTTCATTTCTGAGGGCCTTTTTTTTGGATAGGGACAGCGCCCCGGGGCGCTGTCCCTCTTTTATATGCTAATTGTAACTATAGTCTCTTTATTCGGCACAGACCTTATAGAGATTTTGCCTTTATGCATTCTTATTATTTGCCTTGAAATGCTTAACCCGATACCTGTTCCTTTTTCTTTGGTGGTGTAAAAAGGAGTAAATATATTTTCTATAATATTATCCGGGATACCGGTCCCGTTATCAATTATTTGAATATTTACGTTATTATTTTCTTCAAATGCCCTGAATATAATCAGGCCCTTTTTATAATTTTTCATTGCATCCAGAGAATTTGTAACCAGATTTATCAGGACCTGCTCCATAAGTTTCTTATCTGCTATAATCTTTAAATTATCAGGAGTTATCTCTTTTACAAACCTGATTGTATTTAATTCAAATGTATCTTTAAAAAGCATTTCAAGCTCAATGAAGAGCTGTGAGACAGGCACCCTGGAAAGTTCAGGCACAGGCAATTTTGTGATACTCCTGTAATTATCCACAAATGAAATAAGTCCTTTGCTGCGTTCTTCAATTATGTTGGTACTGTCGATCGCATCTTTAATATTTTCAGCACTGATGTTTTCAGGTAGTTTAATATTGCCATCCTGCATGAAGCAGCGTTTTATTGCTACCGTAAGAGTTGTTATGGGAGTAATAGAATTCATTATTTCATGTGTAAGTGTACTGATAAGTTTTTTCCAGCTGTCAAGTTCCTTTTCTTCCAGCTCATTTCTTATATCCTGAAGAGATATTATTTTGATTCTTTTATCCTCAATAACCGTAACAGTAGAATTAATTGCTATCTGCAAAATTTCATTATTGATCTTAATTTTAAATAATGATTGTAATCCGGGTTGCTGCCTTTTAAGCTTCTCTGCCAGTCCGTACTGCACTTTGTCTAATTCCGAAATACTTGAAGCATGCGTAATATTCAGCAATTTTTTTGCAGCCTTGTTTATTCTTTCAATCCTTCCCTGTTCATCAAAGGATATTAGGCCGATACCCACATGTTCAAAGACCGTCTCAATATATCTCTGTTCTATTTCTTTTTCAATTCTTGTTTTTTTTAATTCATCAGTAATCTTCTTAAAACTTTGCCTCAAACCTTTAAATGTTTTGTCCAGATTTTCTGATTTAATAACCAGTGAAGTGTCATTTTCTTTAAGGTATATAAGAAAGTTTGCAAGTTCCCTGTTAGTCCTGTTAACATAATAAAACAGGTTATAAGTAATATATATAAGCAGTAATCCGAGTAAAACTGTTGTTGCAGGCCGGTTCGTTTCAGTTATTATGAAGATGAATGCAAAACTGCATAACAGAATTAATATTACCCTTATGAAGATGTTTATAGCAAACAGATTTTTTAACATGATGCGTGATGTTTACTTTATTTTATATTTCTTAATTTTAGTATATAAGGTTGTCCTGGAAATTTCCAGCATTTTTGCTGCCTTGCTCAGGTTACCATTGAATTTTTCCAGGACTTTCTCAATAGTGTGCTTTTCTGCGTCAGTAAGTTTTAGCGAATCCGCTTTTACCTTGTCTTCAGCTTTCAGCTGCCGGAGGTAAAAATCTTCCGGTTTCAGGACATCCGATTCAGAAAGGATCACTGCTTTTTCAACAGTGTGCTTTAATTCCCTGACATTTCCCGGCCAAGAATAATTAATAAGTAATTCATAAGCATCTGCAGTAATTTTTAATAAAGGTTTTTCGTACTTGCCTGAATATTGTTTCAGAAAATAATCAATAAATCCGGGTATATCGTCCTTCCTTTTTCGTAAGGGAGGAACCTCAATCTGTATCGTATTTATCCTGTATAATAAGTCTTCCCTAAACAGATTTTCCTTAACCATATCATAAACAGTTTTATTGGTAGCTGAAACCAGGCGAATATCAATTGGTATTGCCTTATTTGATCCTAACCTTGTTATCTGGCGGTTTTGCAATGCTGAAAGCAATTTTGACTGTAATGACAATGGTATATTACCAATCTCATCAAGAAAAAGAGTGCCTCCTGTAGCAATTTCAAATCTCCCTGCCTTGTCTTCTTTAGCATCAGTAAATGCTCCCTTAACATGGCCAAATATTTCACTTTCAAATAGTGTTTCGGTCAGTGCTCCCATATCAATGGCAATAAAAACTTCAGAATTTCTTTTTGATTTTTTATGAATTTCGCGTGCTATAAGCTCTTTCCCGGTGCCGTTTTCCCCTAGTATAAGAACATTGGCATCTGTTTTTGCAACTTTATTAATAGTCTGCTGTACCTCCTGCATAGCTTTGGAAGTACCTGCAAACATCTGAAACTGTTTATCAATATCTTCAGTAAGTTGTCTTTGCTTGTTTTTTAAACTGTTAACCTTAAGCTTTGACTGACGCAGTTCATATGCAGTATTTAATGTTACCAGTAATTTCTCAGTATCCCACGGTTTGGTAATGAAGTCAGTTGCCCCTTCTTTTATTGATTGTACAGCCAGGTTAATATCTCCGTAAGCTGTAATTAAAATTACTATTGCATCGGGATCACGTTTGAGTATTTCCCTTAACCAGAAAATTCCCTCATTTCCTGTATTAATTCCGGCTGCAAAGTTCATATCAAGAAGTATAATGTCATAATTATCCGATTGGATTTTCTCAGGAATCAGGTTCGGATTTTTTATAGTCTCTATTTCTTCATATTCACTCTTTAACAGGATTTTTAATGAGTCCAGTATCTGGACATTATCATCGACGATTAATACTTTTCCCTTTTTTGTGTCCATTAAAATTTAATTTACCTTTTAATTTATTTAAAACATATTCAAAATTAAACTAAATGTTAATATTTTGAACAATTAATGTTCTATTTCTGAACAATTATTTAGTTGGAATAATTTTAGTATTTGCCTAACTCATTGATATAGTTGATAATACGATTTATGGCATATAAATTGTCCATTGTAAAACATTATTAATTATTATAACATAACTGTACTATTATGATTAGAACAAGTAACCTGGTTAAAGTTTTCAGAACCGAAGAAGTGGAAACAACTGCTTTAAACAAAGTTAACCTGGAAGTCAGTCGGGGTGAATTTGTTGCTATAATGGGCCCTTCAGGCTGCGGCAAATCAACCCTTCTTAATATTCTCGGATTACTGGATAATCCGACAAGTGGCGAGTATATCTTCATGGATGAGGAAGTATCAAAATATAAAGAGAGACAGCGGACAAATCTCAGGAAAGGCAATATCGGATTTGTTTTTCAGAGTTTTAACCTGATAGATGAACTAAATGTATATGAGAATATTGAATTACCTCTTTTATATTTGAATATGAAATCATCGTTAAGAAAGAGAAAAGTAAACGAGGTAATGGACAAGATGCAGATATCACACAGAAAAATGCATTTTCCGCAGCAGTTGTCAGGCGGGCAGCAACAAAGAGTGGCAGTGGCACGGGCAGTTGTCTCAAATCCCCTGCTTATCCTGGCAGATGAGCCCACAGGTAACCTTGACTCAAAAAACGGTGAAGAAGTCATGAACCTGCTGGAAAACCTGAACAATGACGGCACAACAATAATAATGGTAACACACTCTTCAGCATATGCAGAAAGGGCAAACCGTATAGTTCACCTGTTTGACGGACATATTACAACTGAAAGCATTAATCATGGGATAGAAGTAAGTGATAAAACAATAATTGATAAGGAAGTTAAAGTAAGTTTTTAATATTTTTAAGATATGTTTAAATACAATCTGAAATTTACAATCAGGAATTTACTGAGATTCAGGGTATATTCAATAATTAACATTCTTGGCCTGTCAGTCGGGATGGCTTGTGTTATATTAATTTATCTGTGGGTTCAGGATGAACTTAGTTTTGACAGGTTTCATACTGATACTGAAGATATTTACCGTATCGTACAAACCCAGTATTATACAGGAGATGAGAAATTAGAGGTTGATGTAACACAACTAGGTATGGCAAAATATGCAAAAGAGAATATACCGGGCGTTCTCCATTCATGTAGATATACCAGATGGACTCTGGATTTTCTGATTCAGTATAATAACAGGAGTTTTGTTGAAAAAATTCATATGGTTGACCCGGAATTTCTTGAAATATTTTCATTCCCGCTTATTAAAGGAGACAAAAAAAATGTTCTTAATGATCCGCATTCTATTGTTATAACCCCGGAAATGTCAGAAAAGATATTCGGGGAAGAAGATCCGATTGGTAAAATTTTGACTATTAATAAGCAATATGCATTTACGGTTACCGGCATTATAAAAGAACCTCCAAAGAATTCGCACATCTGGTTTAACTTTTTAATACCCGCGACTTTTTTTAAAGAGCTGGGAAGAGATCTGGATGATATGGGAAATAATTTCCTTTTCACCTATGTCCAGATGAACAAAGGGGTTGATATTGAAGAAGCAGGAGAGAAGCTAACCAACCTCTTGTGTGAAAAGCAGGAAGATAGTGACCAAAAATGTACCAGGTTCTATTTTCAGCCATTAAAAAGGATACATCTGTACCCGGTCTGGGGAGAGGGACCGATAAAAAACGTGAAAATTTTTAGTCTTATTGCCTTTTTAATACTGGTAATTGCATGTATAAATTTTATTAATTTGTCCACAGCCCTCGCTACAGGAAGGTTTAAGGAAATCGGACTTAAAAAAGTCGTTGGAGGTAATAGAAGAAGACTAATAACACAGTATTATATTGAAGTTTTTTTGCTGGTTTTAATTTCACTTTTTTTAGCTTTTACAATAACCGAATCATTATTGCCCGTTTTCAATGAGCTGACAGGAAAAGAAATTACTATTCAGTTGTTTAACCCGAAATTCATTTTAGGAATATTATCAGTGACTATACTTACAACTTTTCTTGCAGGCACCTACCCGGCTTTGTATATTTCTTCACCATCAGCAGTAAATATTATTAAAGGAGACATATACTTCGGAAAGAAAAAGGCAATATTCAGGGAAATACTGGTAATACTTCAATTCAGTATATCTATAATACTCATAATTAATACCATTATCATAAATAAACAACTGGTTTATATGCAAAACAGGGAACTTGGTATTAATAAAGAAAACATCATAAGCATACCATTAAGGGGAGACCTGA
Organism: uncultured Bacteroidales bacterium; assembly: GCA_964534745.1. Lineage (GTDB taxonomy): Bacteria > Bacteroidota > Bacteroidia > Bacteroidales > UBA10428. Next base: position 3,057 of record CAZHQW010000049.1, on the reverse strand, counting down.
AAAACAAATACGAGATTTTTAAAAATGAATTACTAAAAAATAAAAATATTCTCAATGTTACATTTGCCGACTGGAAACCAACCGGGATTTGGTCAAACGGAAGCGGTTGGGAGTGGCCGGGAAAATCTCCTGACCTTGAACCATTGGTCTCTCATTCATCGGTGGGTTACGACTATGCCGAGACTTTCGGTCTGAAAATAGACAAAGGTGATTTTTTCCCAAAGAAAACATATGATGATCAATCCAGCATAGTTATAAATAAAACATTTGCGGATATAATAGGGATAGAAGAGCTCATAGGAGAAACTCTTACTATCGGGGATTATAAGCTCAAAGTTGTTGGTATAGTTGAAGATTATAACTTTAAACCTGCCTTTATCAAAGTGGAACCTATTGTATTATTTATTTTTCCTGATGAATATAATTTTGCATTCGTAAAAGTACTTTCACAGGATATAAATAATACGGTTAAATTCATTGACGATATTCACAAAGAATTTAATTCAGCCTATCCTTTTGAATATAGTTTTCTCGATGATGATTATAATTCGATGTACTGGGGCGAAAAACAAAGAAGAAAGATTTTCAGCTACTTTGCCTTCTTTTCAATATTTATATCCTGCCTGGGATTATTTGGCCTTTCATCATTTATAATAAAACGCAGCACAAAAGATATTGGTATACGCAAAGTTAATGGAGCAAATGTATTGAATATACTCTCGTTATATATTAATAGTTTTTCTAAGTGGGTAGTTATATCGATAATTATTTCCTTCCCTGTTGCATATTATACTATGCACAAATGGCTGCAAAATTATGCATATAAAACTGAAATAAGCTGGTGGATTTTTGCTCTTGCAGGGATTGTCGCCTATGCGATTGCAATGCTGACTGTGAGCCTGCAAAGCTGGAGGGCAGCAAGCCGTAATCCGGTTGAAAGCCTGAGGTATGAATAGTTAGAGGGACAGCCCACTACGGGTTTTTCTCTATTTTACCCCTCCTCAAAATATGGGCGCTGTCCCTTTTGTGGATAAAAATAATTATGTTTGCAAAAGGAAATCATATAGCAAAATATGATACTAAACACCTTAAAAACATCGTTTCGTTTAATGCTTAAAGCTAAGCTTGATGCTATAGTTAAGCTATTAGGCCTGGGATTAGGTTTGGCTGTTTGTACCATTTGTACAATTTACGTATTAGATGAGCTGGATTTTAATTCGTATTATAAAAAAGATTCAAAGAATATCTATAGGGTGTTAAGAGAATATTCCCCCGAGGGTATGGATAAAAAAATGCTTGCAGGGACAGCACCTAGGTTATCAAATCTTTTAAAAGATGAATTTCCCGAGATTGAATACTCTGCGCGTTATAACAGAATGGGAATGTCCATTAAATATGGGGAAAAGGTTTATAATGCAACTTTATCAACTGTTGACTCTACTTTCTTTGATATTTTTCCTGTAGAGCTTGTACGAGGTAATTTGAATGATTTATTTACCAAACCCTATTCCTTATTGATTACTGAAGAGCAAGCCGATATAATTTTCAAGGATGAAGATCCGATTGGAAAAAGTCTACAATACACAAATTTTTATGTTGAAGGAAAGTTTTTTGAAGTAGTGGGAATTGTTAAAACTCCTCCCCGCAATATTTACCCGGGCTATAGTACCATAACTTGTGAGAAACGTCATTTGCCCGATTGGTTTTTTGACCAATGGGCACTCGATACAGAATACCTTCCGGTAACTACTTTTATTAAGTTATACGAGGGAGTATCGGTAACTGATCTTCAGAAAAAAATGCAGGAAAGCATCCCTCCAAAAATGGGTAATGAGGGTACAGTAATTGTTAAACATATACTGCAACCGTTTAGGCGCATGTATTTATACTCCAGGGCTGATTACAATTTAAACTGGGGAAGCGATATTAAAACACTATGGATGTTTGTGTTACTCACCGGTGTTATACTTTTAATTGTTTGTATTAATTATGTAAATCTGACTATAGCAAGGTTTGCTGAAAGGAATAAGGAAATTTCGATACGAAAGGCAAATGGTGCATCCAAAAAACATTTACGATTAGTTATTATAATCGATTCTATATTGATTTGTGTATTAGCTATTCCAATAGCTTTAACTTTTGCCGATTTCGGATTAGGTATTATAAATCCGTATTTGAACTCGGAATATAATTTAGACTTAATGCATAATCTGAAATTAATTGTTGCGGTAATAATAATAGCTATATCTACAGGTTTAATTTCAAGTATTTATCCGGCAATAGTTTATTGCTCTCAAACGCCTGCGTTTTTATTAAATAAAAATAAAATCAGGAAAGGTAAGAGTGTTGCCAGGCAGAGTTTAGTGATTTTTCAATTCTCAATTTCAATTATTTTGATAATAATAACCATAGTGTGGTTAATGCAATATAACTATTACGTAAAAAAAGATCCTGGTTTTAAAGCAGATGATTTGCTAATTAGTACTATTCTCGGACAGGATCCGCATTTACGTCAGAATAGTCATAAAATTTCCGATGTTGTTAAAGAGAATCCTATAATTGAATTATCAGGACCGGTTCATATTCTCCCTGGAATGCAACGGGATGATTTTTTGGTTAAACCTGAAGGACATATAGAGCCTGATTTTAATATGGTTGTAATGGCCGGAGATCATACTTTTAATAAGCTTTTTGGAATTGAGATTATTCAGGGGAGGGATTTCTCAGAGACTAATACCAGTGATATAAAAGAAGCATGTTTATTGAATGAAATGGCTGTGAAGAAGCTTGGTTGGGATGATCCTATCGGCAGAAGGATAGAGGGAATGGATCAAGATATGAGGGTGATTGGAGTTGTGAAAGATTTTTATGCAGCACCATTTGATAAAGGTATTGACCCAACTATGATAATAATTTGGGATGGGGTGTATAATTTCATGGCTTTTAAGGTGAAAAGGGAAAATCACGAGAAAGCCAGAGAATATTTAACCGAAGTTTTAACAAAACTTTCACCTGACAGTTTTATAGGTTTTAATACCTATAAAGATTATAAAGAAA
>CAZHQW010000048.1:0-30724 GCA_964534745.1 uncultured Bacteroidales bacterium | reverse complement strand
CCTGACTTGAAAGATAAGTCTGAAGATTAAGGGAACCGCATCAATGTTGAATAAGGAAAATCTTGTCTTCCTGGGAACGTTGTTAAAACCTCACGGTATCCATGGAGATATGATCCTAAAGCTTAACAACCTGCATCCGGATGATCTTCCTGAAATGGAGTCTATATTTATAGAGATTGAAGGTCTAATTATTCCATTTTTTATTTCACAATATTCTGATATAAATGAATCATCCCTGCTTGTCGGGCTTGATGATATCAAATCAAATGAAGAAGCCAAAAAACTCACAGGATGTATGGTATATGTTACAAAAGATAAATTGGACATAACAGATAACCTTCATTTAAAAAAGCAGGATATTATAGGTTATGATGTTATTGACAGGAAACACGGCGATATTGGTACAATAACGGATTTTCTGAATATCAGGGACAACCCCTTATTAAAGGTCGCTGGAAAAGGTAAAGAGTTTATGATTCCTTTCCACAGTGACATGGTCCTGAAAATCGACAATAAGAAAAAAACCGTAACAACTGAAATTCCTGAAGGGCTGCTGGATTAGAGTCTATCTTCCGAAAAGCACCGTATTTTCTGCACTAAACAAACCTGCAATGCAAGCTGTCATAAGACATGCAATAGTGGCTGCAATAAGGCTTTTTATTCCTATCCTGGCCAAAACGCTTGCCTTCGAAGGTATAAGAGCAGATATACCACCAATAAATATTGCCATAGAACTAATGTGGGCAAACCCGCATAGGGCATATGAAGTTATTATAATGGACCGCGGATTGGTGAGGATCCCCTGTTTAATGGCATCGGCCAGATCAGTGTAGGACGCCACTTCAGTAACAATAAGTCTTTCACCTATAATCTGTGAAACAACTCCCGCATCTTCAGGAGGCACTCCCGTTATTAATGTAAAAGGATAAAACAAATACCCCATAAATTTTTTTAGCGACCATGTAATATCTGAACCGGCTATTCCTCCTACCCACCCGAGAAACAAATCAATCAAAGCCACCAGTCCGATTACTGCGATAAGCAAAGCTACTATGCCAACAATAAATTTAACCGCGGAATTGGCCCCGTTTATAATTGCCATAAACAGGTTTTCATCTTTTTCATAATATGGTTTTACGTTGATGCCAAGTGTTTTGGGCTTTTCCGTTTCGGGCATCATCAGTTTTGAGGTGATTATAGCAGCTGGTGCTGACAGGAACGAAGCTGAAACAAGATGACCTGCTATAGCAGGGAAATAATCCTTCAGACTAAAAACATAAAGCGCCATAACGTTGGAAGCAACGGTTGACATACATACTGTAAGCAATGTGAACAGTTCGGAGCGAGTCATATCCTTTATATATGGTTTTATTGTAAAAACCGATTCTATGCCGACAAAAATATTACTCACCGCATTTAATGATTCGGCTCCTGAAATTCTCATAAGTTTTGTAAATACATAGGCAAATGCCCTTATAAACAGAGGCATTATCTTGAAGAAGTATAAGATTGACATAAGGGCTGAAAAGAAAATTATCGTCGGGAATACCTGGAATGCAAGAATCGGTCCAATTGAAGTTTCCCCGTTTTCATTTACAGTCCCGGGCGGCAATGCCAGCCGTCCGAATACGAATTTTGCTCCTTCCGCCGAAGAATCAAGTATCTTTATTACAATATCATTTATTGCCAGAAAGACTTTGGTGCCTGCAGGAACAAGGAAAAGAAACAGGGCAAAAAGCATTTGAAACAGTATGCCCCATATAATAACCCTCCAGTTAATAATTTTCCTGTTGGATGATAACAGCCACGCTATTACCATAAAAAGAAAAATTCCTCCCAGGCTGATAAGATTATACATTCATTAGATGCGTATATACAGATAATTATACTCTTATGCCAAGGATCATGATATCATCAACCTGCTGGTATTCGCCTTTCCATTCGTTAAACCTGTTCATCAGGATTTCTTTTCGCTCCTTCATGGATTTGTCATTTATTTCCATGAGGATTTCCCTGAACCTCCTTGGCAGAAACTTCTTCAGATTTTCTCCTCCCAGCTGATCAATGTAACCATCGGAAAACATATAAAGTGAGTCACCTTTCTTTATCTCCAGGTTTTTTGTTTCAAAAAGAGTTCCTTTGCTATAATACCCGATAGGATTCCTGTCCCCCTTCTCCTCTAAAATCTCTCCGTTACGGACAATATAAACCGGATTATTGGCGCCGGCAAATTCAATCCTATTATTCTTCGTGTCAATTTTTAGTAATACTATATCCATACCTTCTCTTATTTCTTCAATGTCGCCGCTTTGGTGAAGAGAGTGTTTTATTTTAATGCTAAGCTGGTCCAGTATTTCCCCTGGCTTTTTGGAATAACTTTTATTTACTATCTCATTCAGGAGCGCTATACCCAGCATGCTGACAACTGCTCCTTGTACCCCATGTCCCGTGCAATCGGCCACGGCAATAAACACTTTGTTTTCCCTTTTATCCATCCAGTAAAAATCACCGCTTACTATATCTTTAGGCATATTAAGCACAAAAAAGTCCGTCAGTTCACTGCTGATCAAATTATCAGGAGGCATGGCTGCTTTTTGAATGACGCTGGCAGATTTCATGTTGTCGGTAATCAGCTTCTGCTGCTTTGAGATCAGGGTATTTTTCTGTGTAAGAATTGTATTTGCCTTTTTTTTCTGGATAATTTGCCTGTAGAATAAGAATAAAGCAACAAGAATAAGGGCTATTACAATTGTAAGGGAGCCCATTAAAATACGCTGCCGCTTAATCTGCAAATTTTTTATCCTCAGCCTCTGACTGTTGATTTTATTCTCACGCTCTCTCTCTGTAGCCTGTTTTTCAAACATCTCCTTCTGCCTTAAAACCTCCTCGGTAAGATACTTAATAACTTTCTCACTTTCACCCATTTCACTGTCAATCTGGCTTTCTGTGATTGGATCATTTATATCTATATCGGCGTAATCGGATCTTGCAAGGAGATCTTCATATTCAGAGGCCTTATCAGCGGCATTTACCAGTAAATACAATTCCGACAGGGCTTTTATATTCCTTGCCAGTAATTCCTCAAAATTGTTATCTGCACATATTTTTTTGCTTGCTTCAAAATTATCTATTGCTTTTGTATTTATGTTTAGTTGCCTGTATGCATTCCCAAGGTTAAACAATGAAACAGCCTTTCCATATGTGTAATTAATCTGGCCTTTTAATTCCAGTGATTTCTCATAGTATGTTATAGCTTTTTTATACTTGTTCTGGTCAAAATTTAAATTACCCATATTATTGTATGTCATTGAAACGTCTTTACTATTGCCTGTTTTCTGTTTTATTTCCAGGGATTTCTCATAGTAGTTCTCGGCTTCATCATAATTACCCATTTTATAATATGCCACCCCCAGCTTATTATAATTTGAACCCAGGTTATCCTGCTTATTCAGCTGCTCATTTAATTCCGCAGATTTTTTATATGAATCAATAGACTTTTCAAGATACCGCTGTTTATAATAAAGGTTGCCGATATTATCCATTACGTCAGAAAGTCCGTGCTTGTCATCAATATTATCCTTAACCTCTGCGGATTTTTCGTAATAGTTTATAGCTCTGTTAAAGTCATAAGTGGTCTCATAGACATTGCCAATACTTGAAAGGTCATCTGAAACACCCTTTTTATCGCCAAGTCCCTCCTTTAAACCCATGGATTTTTCATAGGAGTTTATTGATGATTTATATAATCCTGAATCAAGATAGACTTCTGCCATACCTTCAAGGATGTCCGCAGCATTCTGTTTGTTACCTTTCTTTTCTTCAATAGCCAGAGATTGCTGATAAAACTCGAGAGCTCCCGAATGCACTTTCAGATTTTTAAGTGTATCTGCAATTTCCTTATATACTTTTGATATTTCCTGATCATCCCGGGTTTCTTCCATTTTATCCAGTGTTTCCTGATATTTTTTCAGCACTGCCTGACGAAGGCTGTCTATCCTTTCCTGTTCCCTGGCTCTTTCCTGTTCAGTCCTTCTTTCTTTTGCCAGTCTTGCTGCAGTCTCGCCTATTAAAGTATCCTCCGCTTCACCTCTTTCAGCCTGCTTTTGCTTTTCGATCTGGCTCATCCTTATTAAGGTCTCTATGGCCTGCATTTTTAATCTGGGATATTCCTCAAAGGGCATTATATCAGATGCTTTCTGAAATTCAACCATAGCAGCATCATATTTCTTTATATTCATAAGACTGTCACCCCTGGCAATATGCCTGTTATATTCAGCCTTTTTGTCTTCCTGTTGCAGATATGACGGCAGATAAATATTACTGTTAACATGGCCATAAACAGATAAATTCATTATTAACAAACTGATAAACAACTGCAGGATTATCCCAATTTTTAAATCTTTAAAAAATCCTTTTAAATCCATAACAGTATCTTATTTTTTTAATAAAGTTATAACAATTTTTACAATACATCCCGGCAAATATTCGGGTTTTAATTAACATATGCATATAAGGGAAGATCATCGTATCTTTGAATACGGCATAATTTTTGGTAGTAGCTTAAGTATTATGAACTATAACGAACTAATTTCAAAATATACCAGTTTTTCCCAGTTTATATCAAAGAAACGTGTCAAGGATGCCTTTGATATTCTAAAGGAGCTTGTTGAAAAATGTAAGGATAAAGATCTTAAAAACCAGTTTGAAAATCATTACAACACATATCAAAACATGCTCAGATATTCATTTGAACTGGGAGATGATCCGGAAAAGGAAAAGGTATACGAACGTCTCCTCAAGGCAGTAACAGAACTTGCTGATGATGTTAAGGAGGATATAATTACAGGTTACGGACTTCTTAGCTATTACCAGTATAAGACTGAAATCAGGAAGGGACACCATCTGGATGAAGATGAATCGGATGAGATAGTTAAACATCTTGAATTTGAAAGGGAGATAGAGCAGATACTAAAGTCAGCATCAGGCATTAAGAAAACTGCCGGGATTAGTGATGAGCAAAGCTACAAAAAAAGTCTGACCAATATATTCAGGATTATATGGCTGACTGATAAGATTAAGGAAGCTGAAATTGAACTGGTTAATAAAATTATTAGCAAAAAGTCCCTGCCATGGCATGATAAATGCTTAATAATAACTGCATTAACACTGTCACTGCTAAGACATTTTGACAGTAACAAAATAGCATTACTGTTTGATTTCTATGAAGCTGAAGAACACCAGGTCTGGCAAAGGGCTTTAATCGGACTCACACTAGGGTTGTATTATTACGACAGCCGTATCAGCCTGTATCCCGATATATTAAACAGGATCAAAGCATACCAGGGAAATAAAAATATAGCAAAACATATTGAAGCTATTATTATACAGTTCATACGGGCAAAAGAGACAGAAAAAATTACAAAAAAGATCCAGGATGAGATTTTGCCGGAAGTTATGAAGATAAAATCCAAGCTTGAAGAAAAACTTGATCTTGATAATATATTATCATCCAAAATAATAAGTGAAAAGAATCCTGAATGGGAAACATATTTCAAGGACTCCCCCGATGTTTATCAGAAATTTGAAGAATTCTCAGCTATGCAAATGGAAGGTGCCGATGTTTTTCTCGGAGCTTTTGCACTGCTAAAGCGGTTCGATTTCTTTAATGAGATAAGCAACTGGTTCCTGCCTTTTTACAAAGAAAATGAAATGATTTCCGGGTCCCTTGAAACTATAAAAGAAGGTTTTGATACCGACAAGTTTCTTGAAGGACTTGAGCGGTCATCATTTATGTGCAATTCAGATAAATATTCATTCTGCCTGAATGTAAAGCACCTGCCATCAATTCAAAAGTCCATGATGACAGAATTATTTAATATGGAACTGCAGGCTATGAATGAGCTCAGCGAGCAGGATGAACTAATCAATAGTATCGCAAGGAATAAGGCTGTCTTTACACAGTATTTTCAAGATTTATACAGGTTTTATAAGCTTCATCCATTGAAAAGAGAATTTGAAGATATCTTCAATCTCGAATATCATATATACAAGGCTGACTTCTTTAAAATGCTTATAGAGGATCAATCCATTCTTAGAAATATTGCCGAATTTTTCTTTGAAAAAAGTTATTACAAAGAAGCGCTTGAGATCTTTGAAATATTGTCATGCTCTGAAGATAATTTTGAATTATATGAAAAAACAGCCTTTTGCCATCAACAGGCAGGGGAATTTCAAAATGCTATTGACTACTATCATAAGGCTGAACTTATAAGTAAAAACAAGTTATGGTTATATAATAAACTGGCCTTCTGTTACAGGAAAAAGGAACATTTTAATAAGTCTGCCGAATATTATAAGAAAGCTGAAAAGCTCGATCCCAAAAACCTGCAGATTCAGGCATACCTAGGCCAGGTTTATCTTGATATGGATAACTATGAATCAGCACTAAAATATTATTTCAAGGTTGAGTATTTATCTCCTGATAACCACAAGATACAAAGACCTATTGCCTGGTGCTCTTTTCTTCTTGGTAAGCTTGATACGGCCCGGAAATATTTTGAGAAGGTAATCTCAAAGGAAGGCAATAAAAACGACTACATGAACCTTGCTCATGTTGAATGGTGTTCAGGTGACAAACAGAAAGCAATTGAAAATTATATCCAGAGCATAAAAAAGTCAAATCTTGACTTTAACTGGTTTGCAAAGGTACTCGAAGAAGACAGTAAATACCTTGTAAAACAGGGGGTAAATGCCTTTGATATTCCGCTTATGATTGATTATTTGAAAATTTTAATTTCCTGAGTTCCTTATTCATTAAAGAATATACCATCTTTTTTGTCTCCCTTACGCCATAGTTTCTAAACGACGAATAAGGTATCTCTCTTAAAACCGTTACATTGATTGACAATAGATTCTTCATAAAAATCCCTGATCCGGACAGGGCCCCTGAATTCTCGGTAATAATTAAAGGAAGAATATCTGTTTTGGTGTCAATAGCCAGAATAAAAGCTCCGTCTTTGAATTGCTGAAGTTCACCGCTGGCAGAGCGTGTCCCCTCAGGGAATATTAGAACAGGTATCCCTGATAAAAGGGCCTTTCTGGAAATCTCCATCATCCTGAAAATGCTCTTCTGGTCGCCCCTCTTTAAGTTAATATAGTTATTCATATACATTATCCATCCTACAACAGGTACCCTAAATATTTCAGTTTTCGAGATCCATCTGAAATATGCCATCAGCCTGAACAGGACAATAATATCAAGCATACTCTGGTGATTGCAGATAATAATATAAGGTTTCCCTTTCCTGAGATTTTCCCTGTTTCTGATTCTTACCCTCCACCATGGATTGGCCCAGGTATATAAAGACCCCCACAGGCAGGTCAGGTAATGCACTATTATGCGCTTCTTATCAAATAATACTGTTAGTGTCCAGGTTGCAAGGTAAAGGGGGAATATTAGAATTATAGTTACTAAAACAAAAATCCATAAATAAAGGTTAACAAGAATTGATTTCATCCGTAAGTTTTAGCAACTTTATAAAGGTAATTTTAAAGTTGATAATTATAATATTATTATTGAACAAATCTGTGTAATTTTGTAAAAAAATGATAATTGTCATTCATCAACATTAAGCAACTTTTTATAAAAAACTCTGTAAAAAAAATAGAAGTTTGTAAACTACTTATAAGTTTGGCCGTATATAACTCATAATAAATAAAACTAATTACTTGACTATGAAAAAGCTGGCATATTTAATCGTTGCATTATGCATTAATCTTGCAGTTCACGGGCAGTATAAAAACGTTAAGGTTGAACCTACCGATACTATATTTAAGCTGGGTGGTACTGTTCTTCTTGTTGATGTTACCAAAGTGACCACAACATATGTAAGTTTTGTTTACCCGGGCCAGAATGAAGTTTATACAATAGAAAGAAAACAGATTGAAAAGATAGTTTATAAAAACGGAAGGATTGATGAGTTCAATAATCCGATTATTGAAATGATTGACGAATACCAGTGGGAAGCAGTGTGGCTTACAGAAGACAAAAAGGAAGTAGTAGATTTATATAAAAGGGGCACAGTGGAAGCCAAATCTTCTCCCAGCGACAGGAGTCCCAAAGCCGCGAAAAAAAATGCCATCATAAAGCTCAAGAAAAAGGCCGCCAATATCAGGGGCACAATAGTACTTGTAACACATAAGCAAAAGACCGGCGGGTATGGTGAATATCCCGGTTATTACATTAAGGGTATTGTCTATGGCCCTGAGCCCCTCGATGAAGAAGAGGAAGCCGCCAGCAGGCAAAGGGCACTGAAAAAAGGTGCAGCCCTGTAGAACACCAGCCTAAAACATAGAACATATAAATTCCTGTGCTTCTTTTTCGGGGATCAGAAGCAGCTTGGATATCGTTCCCAGTTTTGCGAGCAAATCATTTTCGCTGTGAGCCATTCCTCTGAGAATACCTGAGAGTTCAGTTGCTTTTTTTCTATTGACAGAAGCTCCCCTGAAATCTATATCCCTGATTATACCGCTTTCCACAGACAGGGTGAACTGAATTTCGCGTTTGCCAGTGCTGTAAATGCCGCTTAAGTAATATCTGGGTGAATACCCGAAAACCCATTCCCATTTTGAATATTTATCCTGCGACAGTTTGTTTATCCTTTCCGTATCTTCAGGATTTAGCTCATAAACCGTTGAATTGGAGCTACTTTCAAGTATATTCCTGAATATGATATTCCTGAACTGCAAAATATCCATATCCTGTTCCAGGTATTCCTTTATATTGGCAACTGTGCTTCTTACAGATTGTACTGCTTTATCTCTATAGCGACCCGGCGTAACTTTAAGTGCTTCCTCCAGCCTGTCCAGTTGTGTATCAAACAGCAAAGTGCCATGGTGCAAAACCCTCTGTTTATATATATGTTCAGCATTTCCGCTAATTTTCATGTTTTTGATCATAATATTATTCCTGCCTTCGAAATGCGCATCAAGCGATAGACTTTGCAATACCTTTAATACAGGTTCCATATACCTGTGAAAATTTACAAGCCTGCCCTCTTTACCGTTCAGAATAAATGTAAAATTCAGGTTACCTTCATCATGGTACACTGCTCCGCCACCGGACAGTCTGCGTGCCACTCTGATATTATTGTTTTTAACGTAATCATAATTTATTTCCGCAAGGGTATTCTGGTGTTTGCCAACAATAACCGACGGCTGGCTCTGCCATAGCATAAAAACATCCTCAGTGTGTTCTTTTAACAAATACTCTTCAGCCGCCAGGTTGAACCAGGGATCATTATTTACGGCAGATATACAAAGCATACTTTTATTTTGGTTAATGTAAATTTAGTAAAGTTAATTTTGTAAAAATATTTTCTTATTTTAACATACTTAATTCTGAAAACAAATACTATGGAAAAGCTTGTCGAGAGATTTATAAGATATGCTAAAATAAATACCCAGTCAGACGAGAAGTCAAAAACCTGTCCCTCCACAAAGGGACAGCTTGAACTGGCAAAAATACTGGCGCAGGAGCTCAAAGATATAGGTATGGCTGAGGTCAGTCTTGATAAAAACGGGTACCTGATGGCAACCTTGCCCTCAAATATAAAAGCCAGTGTGCCGGCTATCGGTTTTATTGCCCACCTCGATACATCACCTGACATCAGTGCTCAAAATGTTGAACCCAGAATTGTCGAACATTATTATGGAAAGAATATAATACTGAATAAAAAGGCAAATATTATATTGTCACCAAAAGAATTTCTTGATCTGAATAATTATATCGGTCAGCCGATAATTACTACTGACGGGAATACTTTACTTGGTGCTGATGACAAGGCTGGAATTGCTGAAATAATTACTGCTATTGAATTTCTAATTAAGAATCCCGGGATAAAACATGGTAAAATAAGGGTGGCATTTAATCCGGACGAGGAAATAGGGAGAGGCACCGATAAATTTGATATAAAGAAATTTAATGTTGACTTTGCCTATACTGTCGACGGCGGTCCCATTGGTGAGCTGGAATACGAAAATTTTAATGCTGCCAGGGCAAAAATTACAATCAAAGGTCTGAATGTCCACCCGGGCACTTCAAAAAACAAGATGAAAAATTCAATGCTTATAGCTATGGAACTTAACAGCATGCTGCCCGGCCATCAGAGTCCGGCCCACACCGAAGGCTACGAAGGATTCTATCATCTCACCGATATCAGCGGTTCGGTGGACAGCACTACTGTCAATTATATTATCCGTGACCATGACAAGTCAAAGTTTAACAGGAAAAAAGATTTGCTGATACGTATTGTCGACCATCTGAATTTAAAATACGGGCCAAGGACAATAAAAATTACTATGGTAGATCAATACTACAATATGCGTGAAATAATTGAACCGCGGTTTGATATTATAAAGCTGGCCATAAATGCAATGAATGCTGTGGGAGTACCTCCCAAAATTATACCTATAAGGGGAGGTACCGATGGTGCAAAATTATCCTATATGGGGTTGCCCTGCCCGAATATATTTGCAGGTGGACATAATTTCCACAGTAAATACGAATATATCCCGATAAAATCAATGGAAAAGGCTGTTGACGTCATTGTTAAAATAGCTGAGCTCAACGCCAAAAAAAGTGGTAAATGAGCCTTGTCTATTAGCCTGCAAAAAATCCCAGTGCAACTGTTAGTCCTGCCATTACAACAGAGACCATTGTCATAAGCTTTATAAGTATATTCAGGGATGGTCCTGATGTATCCTTGAACGGATCACCGACAGTATCACCAACTACACCTGCCTTATGAGCACTGCTGCCCTTGCCTCCATAGTTACCCTTTTCGATATATTTTTTTGCATTGTCCCATGCGCCACCTGCATTGTTGAGCATGCAGGCCAGCGTAAATCCTGCCGTCAGTCCCCCTGCCAACAGTCCGACCACACCCGACACTCCGAGTAATATACCTACGGCAACCGGCACAATAATTGCCAGTAGTGAAGGTATAACCATCTCCTTCTGAGCCCCTTTTGTCGAAATAGCAACACACTTTGCATATTCGGGAGTTGCCTTTCCTTCCATAATCCCTACAATTTCACGAAACTGACGTCTTACCTCTTCAACCATTGAACCTGCCGCCCTTCCTACAGCCTTCATGGTCATAGCACAGAATACAAAAGCCATCATTGCACCTATAAATAAGCCTCCCAGCAATAACGGATTAAATAATGATAGGTTGTAGGCCTCAACAAAATCCTTTACCGTTGCCCCTGCTATCTGGACAGCCTTTTCGCCTTCTTTAAGCAACGGGACATTATCATTATAGAATAATATATCACCGACCTGCTTGTACCCTGTACCTGCAAGTTTGCCGAGCCAGAGTCTTACTTCTTCAACATATGCTGCAAGAAGCGCCATGGCTGTGAGTGCTGCCGAACCGATGGCAAATCCCTTTCCTGTGGCAGCTGTAGTGTTGCCCAACATATCAAGTGCATCTGTACGTTCCCTCACTTCGTGAGGCAGCTTTGACATCTCTGCATTTCCCCCTGCATTGTCTGCTATAGGTCCGAATGCATCGGTAGCAAGCGTTATTCCTAATGTTGATAGCATACCAACAGCGGCAAATCCTATTCCGTAAACCCCAATTGCAAAATGTTTAAAGCCACCGGCAAAACTGTATGCGGCAATAATACCTAACACTATAGTGATAACAGGTATCCATGTCGAATACATGCCGACAGCGATGCCATCTATAATTGTGGTAGCCGGACCCTGCTGGGCTTGTCTCGCTATGCCCTGTGTAGGCTTGTATTCGTCAGATGTAAAATACTCCGTTCCCTGTCCGATTATCACCCCTGCTATCAGACCTGAGACCACGGAACCAAAAATACCCCATGTTATCCATCCTGCATAGGCCATTAATGCGACTGCACCGAGTATCAGCAGTGAGCTGCCTCCTGTGCCGATCAATAAAGCATGTAACAGGTTCCTCTGTGTTGCCGACTCTTTAGCCTTTACCATAAATATTCCCAATATGGATAAAACTATGCCTGCTGCCGCAACGATCATCGGTGCCAGAACAGCTTTGATAAGTGTGAAATCACCGGGAAGTATTCCCTTACTTTTAAGTACTAATACCGGCAATGCAGCTCCCAGGGCAGCTGTGGCAAGAATTGATCCGCAGTATGATTCATAGAGGTCTGCACCCATGCCTGCTACATCACCAACATTATCCCCAACGTTATCTGCAATAGTTGCAGGATTGCGAGGATCATCCTCGGGAATGCCCGCTTCAACTTTACCCACCAAATCTGCTCCCACATCAGCAGCTTTTGTATAGATGCCTCCTCCTACACGTGCAAACAGTGCTTGCGTGGAAGCACCCATGCCAAAGGTTATCATAGTGGCCGTAATTTCAAATAACTTAACTTTCTCTCCAAGGTCCGTGATTACTCCACCTGCTACATAGGCCGGATCATGATGCACAAGTGTCAATCCCAGGAAATGGAGTCCCTTCTCCATATGCTCGGGCGTATAAACAAGCTTATTGAGAATCAGAAACCAGGCTGCGATATCCAGCAAGCCGAATCCAACCACTACAAGTCCCATCACTGCACCACTACGAAATGCTATCTGCAATCCCCTGTTCAGGGATGAAGTTGCTCCCTGTGCAGTCCTTGATGAGGCATAAGTTGCAGTCCGCATACCCAGGAAACCGCACAGTCCCGAGAAAGTACCTCCCGTAAGAAATGCAACGGGCACAAACGGATTCTGAACCCCCAGATAGGCAAGAATCAGAAGTATTACCACAAGGCATATAAAAATCAATCCGACTACCTTATATTGACGTGATAAATAAGCCATTGCCCCCTCCCTGACATATTGAGCAATCTCTTTCATCCTGTCATTCCCTTCGGGTTTTTTCATCATCCCCTTAAAAAAAATGTACGCAAAAACAAGAGCCAGAATGGCACATGCAGGAATAAACCAGTATATATTAATCATTTTTTTTGGATTTTATTTTTAACATTAAGTTATAAATTATTATTCTGATATACAATAATTTCGAAGTAATATGAATTTGTGTTACAGGTATACAGACACAAATATTTTTTCAAAGCAGCAAATATACTTAAAAATATCTGCAGCAAAATATTAAGTTATTAAATAAAACCGGATATTATTAACTAATTTTTTCCGGCAATAATCACCCTGCCCAGCTGTCCCTGTCAAGGCTCCTGTATTGAATTGCCTCGGCAAGATGGACCGGTATTATACGTTCACACTGGTCAAGATCGGCAATGGTGCGTGATACTTTTAAAATTCTGTTATAAGCCCTGGCTGAAAGCCCCAGCTTTTCCATTGCATTCCTTAAAATTGTGCTGCATTCACGGTCAATAATACAGATTTCTCTGAGTAAGGAGGCTGTCATTTGTGCATTGCTATATATGCCTGCATGGTTCCTGTATCTTTCCAGCTGTGCCTTTCGTGCCTTGACAACCCTGTACCTTATAGTCTCGCTGCTCTCCGCTTTTCGCTGTTCCGATAACCTGTCAAAGGGAACAGGCACAACCTCTATATGTATATCTATTCTATCCATAAGGGGGCCGGATATCCTGTTAAGGTATTTTCGTACAGCACCCGCCGGACAGACACATTCCTTTTCAGGATGGTTATAATACCCGCAGGGACATGGATTCATTGAAGCTACCAGCATAAAACTTGCAGGGTATTCAACTGTAAATTTCGATCGTGATATGGTTATTTTCCTGTCTTCCAGGGGCTGCCTCATAACCTCAAGCACAGTTCTCCTGAATTCGGGCAGCTCGTCAAGAAACAGTACCCCGTTGTGGGCCATGGAGATTTCTCCGGGCTGCGGATAAGTACCCCCTCCCACAAGAGCAACATCTGAAATTGTATGATGCGGAAAACGAAAGGGCCTGCAGGTAATGAGTGAGGTATCTCTTTCAATCTTGCCTGCAACAGAATGAATTTTTGTTGTCTCCAATGCTTCATGTAAGGTAAGCGGAGGCATTATTGTGGGTAGTCTTTTGGCGAGCATAGTCTTTCCTGCCCCCGGCGCACCAACCATCAAGATATTATGCCCTCCTGCAGCAGCTATTTCAAGGGCCCTTTTAACATTTTCCTGTCCCCGCACATCAGCAAAATCAATATTATAGGTGCCCATATTTGAAAAAAAATCATTCCTTGTATCGACTATTGTTGGTGTAAGGGCAGAGTCCTTATTAAAAAAGGAGATCACCTCCCTTATATTCTCCACCCCGTATATTTCAAGTTTGTCAACAACTGCGGCCTCCCTAGCGTTATGCTCGGGCAGAATAAATCCTTTAAATCCCCTGTTTCTCGCCTCAATAGCTATCGGCAATGCCCCCCTCACCGGACGTAATCCCCCGTCCAGTGAAAGCTCTCCCATGATAACATACTTATTAATATTATCACTCCTTACTTGCCCCGATGCAGAAAGAATACCTATTGCCAGGGGCAGATCATATGCCGAACCCTCTTTCCTGATATTGGCAGGTGCCATATTAATTATAATCCTTCTCCCGGGCCATCTGTAGTCATTTGATTTTATAGCAGATTCTATACGCTGTTTGCTTTCCTTTACCGCATTGTCCGGTAGTCCGACCAGGAAAAATTTTGCTCCCCGGCTGGCATTCACTTCAATAGTTATGATTTCAGCATTAACTCCGTATAATGCGCAACCATATGTCTTAACTAACATTTAGCGGAAAACAGATTATTTATTCATTAATTTGTATTTCATTTCCCGTTTTTCTTCTGCCTTTTCTATCCAGTAGCATCCGCATCCTGAAATTTTTTCTTTCCTGTAACATCCAAAGATTATATTTAAGCCAAAGCGTAAATTCAGATTTTTTGTGCTCTGGGGCCATATCATGCCTATAAAGTTGTCACTGATAATATAAAACTGAAGAGGTACCCTCCCCACTGCTAATCCTGCCCCCAGGTTATTATAACTTCTGTGTACATATGACCAGCTTAAGCTTGCCGCAAAATACCTGGCCAATCTTGTATTGGCTGAAAGTATTAAACCGGACTGTATTTTCTGTCTATATATTTTCCCTGTAACCAACCCTCCAAAATTAATCCTGTCATTCATTTTATATGTAGCTCCTATCAATATTCTGGGCTGTAAAAAATAAACATAAGACCTGTTGTTTATGATACTGCCCACCGTAAATGTATTTATTATATCATTCAAATAGGTTTCTGTTGCTATTGTATCACCCAATGGACCGTCATAGAAGAACTCACCTTCAACACCGTAATTTGTCAAATTAGACCTGTAAAAAATGGCCCCGACGTCCAGGATGCTTCCTGAGAAAGTTATCTTTTCATCAAATTCGCTGATAAATCCTGCATCGAAAGCTATTCCTATATTTCGGCGGTTAAAAATTATATCAGATATTGTTGTATAGTACCGATCAGTTATTGTGTAGTACCCTTGATCGTCAATTTCAAGGCTGACCGGCAAGGATCCGTTGATCTTTATATCATTTAGAAATATTAGATCGAATGTGTTCTCCTGTGTATACAATCCTATAGTTGACCTTCTTGTATTAAAATTTAATTTTCCGAAAAGAAGCTTGCCTCGTATTCCAAAAGTTCTGTAATCATCAACTTTTTTTGACACTCCTATGGCATACTCCCTGAAATGGTTGAACTGCCCCCCTGTACCGTCTAAAGATATCCACTCTCCTTCGAACTGTGTATTACCCCGGTATGCAAATGCAAATAAATCCCTGGGGTAAAATGCAATAAAATCGTCCCTCTCCCTTATTGACAATGTAAAATAATAGTCTTTTCTTTTATGTCCGATTGCCAGCAAATGAGTGTATACCTCAGAAGACATATAATTGGTCCGTGCCAGTTTGTTTACAAGGTTATCTGCATCAAAAGTATAAACTCCCTCTTCCTGGCTTTCCAGGATTTGATTCACCGTAAATCCATTATTTGCAAGATTAACATGTACTGATGATATTACGGGCAGGCCTATGAACCACCTGCATTCAGCCTGCACGGCCGGATTTATGAAATTTGACTGTGGCACAGAATGCATGAAAAACAGGGTATTGCTTTGTTGTGCCTTGATGGCAGGAATTGAAACTAACAGGAAAGCAATAGCCAATATATTCGATCTTACCATTAGTCTATAGTGAAATTAAAATTCAGAAGTATTAAACTCCAGCTCTATCCTTGCAGCAATATGTATTGAGAGAAGGTAATAGGAATAGAATTTTGAAATATCAATATCAGGCCTCAATGTTTTTACATACCCGTACGTAATAATGCGCCTTATATCAGCTATATTTTCAATCACGTATTCAGATACTGGAGTAATAATTATAACCGGAGGATGGTCTACTGGAATGCCCTCATTATCCAAATCAGGCGGAGGAAGAGAATAAGGGCCGTCACTGAACAAAGAGTCAATTATACTCATTGATTCATCTGCAAAATATACCTGAATCTTTGTTTCCGTGGGAAAATCGTTATTAATAATTGAGACAAAAGTTATTGCACTTATCTTGTCAAGATTATCGCCTAGTGAGCTGAAATCAAATTCATTATAAATCAGTGTGTCGACAATATATCTGGTATTGTTGTAGATGGAATCTTCATACTCCACAAGATCTATAGAATCACCGGGCAAAGTCTGAATTGTATCCAGTCCATAGAAATCAAGCATTTCAAAATATTCATTTATAGAATAGATAACATCCCCTATAGGTATGGAATAACTTGAATTGATCTCCAGCTCCTCTGAAATATTTCTGATATTCTCATCAATACATGCAATGAATAAGAAATTCAATATAGCCGGTGCAACAAGCAATATTTTTAATCCTGACTTCATATACAGGCTGATTCTTTAAATGGCTTTTCTGCTATATATTTGATTCAATATGATGTATTAAAGAGTGTATCACTTTTATATGTATTTCCTGTGTCCTGTCTGAATACCTTGTATAGGGAGCCCTGATTTCCAGATCACACAGGGCAGCGAGCTTCCCTCCTCCCTTACCTGTCAATCCGATGATAGTCATATTTTTAGTCCTTGCAGTTACTGCCGCATTGATTACATTTATGGAATTGCCGCTGGTACTAATTGCCAGCAAAATATCACCAGGCTGTCCCAGTCCTTCAATATACCTTGAAAAAATATGATCAAATCCGTAATCATTTGCCGCACAGGTCATGTATGAAGGATCCGATATTGAAATTGCAGGTATTGATCTTCTTTCATCACGAAACAGTCCGGTGAGCTCCTCTGCAAAATGCATTGCATCACACATTGACCCTCCGTTGCCGCAGGATAATATCTTTTTGTTGTTTGTTACAGCATTTACCATGATCCTGCCGGCTTCATATATATTTTTTAAATTAGCTTCATCTGCAATAAACTCATCTAATATCTTTCTTGCTTCTATAAAGTTATCTCTGATCTGTTGCATATTTAGAGGTAATTATAAGATTTTTATAAGAATAATCGTTGGTTTTATTCAATTTATTGTATGAACGGTTGATTTAATAATACAGCTAATATATGCCTTAATATAAATAAAATATAAAAGTTTTGCACAATTTTTGTGTGTAATAAAATAATTATCTATAAATAATAAATAAATTTGTTGCATTAAAATCATTATATTATGGGATTACCAAGGTTTTTCAGGCTGGCCAAGCCAAAAACATTTAATTATATACCCGTATTTTACGATGAACGCGAGGAAAAGCTTAAGGAGAGGATAGAAAAAATTGAGCGTGAAATGGGGAAAGAAAAAACTAAAGATTACAAACCTATAATCGTCAAGGGAACAATGAGGAGTCATCTGAAGAGATCAGTAAAAGCCAACAGATACAGTTCCCTGAGGTTCATCCTTATTTTTGCTGTTCTTCTTGCTATTGCTTATTATATTATTGTCAAATTCTTTTTCCGCTAAGCAAAGGAACTAATTTGTCTTTAATAATCTCTTAAATGGCAGATATTATCCAGTTGCTCCCTGATTCTGTTGCCAACCAGATAGCCGCAGGTGAAGTAATTCAGAGACCGGCCTCAGTGGTAAAGGAATTGATGGAGAATTCAATAGATGCAGAAAGCAACTTCATAAAAGTTATTGTAAAAGACGGGGGAAGAAACCTCATCCAGGTAATAGACAATGGCAGCGGCATGTCCGAAACAGATGCGAGGCTCGCATTTGAAAGGCATGCTACATCCAAGATCAGGAATGCTGACGACCTTTTTAAGATAACAACAATGGGATTCCGTGGGGAAGCCCTGCCTTCGATAGCAGCCGTTGCAAATGTGACCCTTAAAACCAGGCAACCTGAAGATGATATAGGCACAATAATTGAAATCAGCGGGTCACAACTTATAAACCAGCAGCCCGAAGCATGTCAGACCGGACTGAATATTATCGTTAAAAATCTATTCTTTAATGTTCCGGCAAGAAGGAAATTCCTGAAAAGCAATGCTACCGAACTTAAACATATTATCAATGAATTTCAGCGAATTGCCCTAGCACATCCCGACATCGAGGCTGTCCTCACACATAACGATTCAGAAATTTATAACCTTCCCAAGACTGGTATCAAGCAAAGAATAATACACATATTCGGAAAATCAATAAATCAGAATCTGGCCCCCATTGATACCGATACCAGCCTGGTGAGACTTAAAGGCTTTATTGGCAAACCAGAGTTTGCAAAGAAAACGTTTGGTGAGCAGTTCTTCTTTGTTAATAACCGGTTTATGCGCCATCCTTATTTCCACAGGGCAGTTATGAATGCATTTGAAAAAATCCTGCAACCCAACACTGTCCCATCTTACTTCATTTACATTGAAGCTGATCCAAAATCTATTGATATTAATATCCATCCTACAAAAACTGAAATAAAGTTTGAAGATGAGCAGGCTATATTTCAAATTATCAAGGCTGCAGTAAAGGAGGCCCTGGGTAAATTCAGTATTACCCCTTCTATAGATTTTAACAATGAAGGGATAATAGACATACCATACCTGAAAAAAGATACAGAAATAAAAGTCCCCAAAATCCCTGTAAATCCAGAGTTTAATCCCTTTGAATCACCCACAGACAAATCCTTTTCAAAAAATAAACTGCATAACTGGGAAAAGTTATACGCCGGCTTTGCAGAAGGGAAAGACCATCCCCTATCCTTGCATCTAACCAGTAATATGTTTCAGCTGAAAGGGAAATACATACTTACCTCAGTAAAATCCGGACTGCTGATAATTGATCAGAAAAGGGCCCATGAACGCATACTATTCGAGAAATATATCAGATCACTTGCCAATAACGTTCCCCTGACACAAAAAACATTATACCCGGAGACTATCGAAATGAATGCTGCAGATCACAATATTATCATGGATATACTTGAAGATATATGCGCAATAGGCTTTGATATAAACGATTTCGGCAATAATAACATAATAATAAACGGATGTCCCTCAGATATCCCTAATCCCGATCCAAAAGAGCTGATAGAAATACTGCTGGAACAATATAAGAGCACCCAGGGCGATCTTAAGATCAATGCAAAGGAAAATGTAGCAAGATCACTGGCTATAGCCTCAGCTATAAATTACGGTACACCGCTGGCAACAGAAGAGATGCAGGAACTGGTTGACCAGCTTTTTGCCTGCGAGGAGCCCAATTATTCACCATCGGGGAAAAAAACAATGTCCATACTGAACATGGATGAGTTTGAGAAAAAACTCAAGTGATCAACACCCGTATTTCCTTACCCATCTTCTGTCATTACATTCTTCTTTCAGATAGCTTACCGGCCTTTGCAGCACAGGATGGATAAAATCAGGCTGCAGCTCTGCCATAGGCACCAAAACAAACATCCTTTCCTGTATCTGCGGGTGGGGTATTATTAATCTGTCGGAATTAATAATCTTGTTGTTATAAAACAAAATGTCAATATCCATTTTCCTGGCCGTATATTCTTTACTTTTACTGCTCCTCCCGCATAATCTTTCAATATCTATAATTTTTTCGAGTACCTGCAAAGGTTTTAAAGTAGTATTAACCCTTAAGACCTGGTTTATAAAACTGGAATCATGACTGAATCCCCATGGCTCTGTCTCATATATTGAAGACCGGGCAACAATCTCTCCTATGTCCCTGGATATATATTCAGTGGCTTTTTGCAGATTATTAATTCTGTCTCCCAGGTTACCTCCCAGAATTAGATAAACATCGGGCATATTAAGTTTTATAGTGCAACAAATTTAACAATTAGCATATTTACAATTATCATTTTACCAAATTTTAAGTAATTTTATTCGTTATGTAAATATTACAGATACTTATTACAGAATAAACAATTAAATACAATAAATAATGAAAGATTTTCTTAAATATTTGCTGGCAACAGTAATCGGAGTAATACTGGCCTCATTTGTTCTATTCCTTATCATGGTGGGTGCACTGAGTGCAGTAGTTTCAATGCAGGATAAACCTGCCGAAGTTAAAGATAATTCTGTTTTATACATTAAACTGGACGAGCCTGTATCTGACAGAAAACCGGCATTACCCATTTTTAATGTGAAAGCCCTGGGGCTTAATAAAATTCTTGAAAGTATTGATAAAGCAAAAGAGGATGACAGAATTAAAGGCATCTACCTTGAACCGTCTGTCATACCGGCAGGCATGGCTACAGTTGAAGAGATCAGGAATGCTATACTCGAATTTAAAGAATCGGGAAAGTTTGTTATCTGCCATAGCGATTTTTATACCCAGCCATCATACTATCTGGCTACGGCTGCTGATAAAATATATATGAATCCGGAAGGCTATTTTCCACTTGTCGGATACAGGGCCCAGTTGATGTTTTTTAAAGGTACACTCGAAAAGCTGGGCGTCAAAGCTGAAATAATAAGACACGGAAAATTTAAAAGTGCTGTCGAACCACTGATGTATGATAAAATGAGTAATGAAAACCGTGAGCAGTTAAGTGCAATAATAGGATCAATGTGGGATCATGTCACTAAAGAAATAGCATCCCGTAGAGGGCTTACAAAGGAAAGAATAGATTTTCTAGCTGATAACCTGCTGGTTTGGGATGCCCAATCGGCTTTAGAATATAAACTTATCGACAGCATTTCATATAAGGATCATGTTCTTGACAGACTTAAAGAGCTGGCTGGTGTCGAAAAGTCGAAAAAGATACATCTTATCTCTCTTTCAAAATATACCAAAGTCCCTGGTCCAAGAAAGCACAAGACCTTTGCCAAAGACAAAGTTGCCGTTATCTATGCTTCGGGAAACATTGAACTTGGTGACGAAGGGGAAGGTACAATAAGCTCGGAAAGGATATCAAAGGCTATAAGGGATGCCAGAAGTGATTCATCAATTAAGGCAATAGTGATGCGGGTAAATTCGGGTGGCGGAGATGCTATTGCATCTGAAGTAATTTACAGGGAGCTTTGTCTAGCCAGGGAAATAAAACCTGTTGTTGCCTCCTTTGGTGACGTAGCCGCATCAGGAGGTTATTATATAGCGGTTCCCGCAGATACGATAGTTGCAAGTCAGGTTACTATCACAGGTTCAATAGGTGTTTGGGGGGTCGTGCTTAACCTCAAAGACTTTTTAAACAGTAAGCTTGGAATTACCCTGGATGTTGAAAAAACCAACAGGTATTCTGACCTCTATTCGGGATACAGAACACTTGCAACAAGGGAAAGAGAAGTGCTTCAGCATCACGTGGACAGAGTGTACAATACTTTTGTATCCCATGTGTCTGAAAACAGGAAAATGAGTTATGAAGATGTGGATAAAATAGGTGAAGGAAGAGTATGGAGCGGCATTAATGCTAGAGAGAAAGGACTTGTAGACGTGTACGGGGGACTTTCCACTGCTGTAGAATTAGCGGCTGCCAAAGCAAATCTCGACAAATACAGGGTTGTTGATCTACCCAGGCTTGAAGAACCTATTGAGCAGTTGATGAAAGAGCTAATGGGAGAAATAAGGATGTCGGTACTAAAAAGGGAACTGGGGAACTCATTCCAATACTATGATTTTCTTCAGGAAGCAATGAATCTTAACGGCATACAGGCCAGAATGCCCTTCGATATTGAAATATACTAAATTTATTTATGCCTGTTAACAGAAAAAAAGTTGCAATAATAACTTACCCTCTTTCATTATTATATGGATTTGTAGTTTTTGTAAGGAATATACTCTTTGACCTTAAAATCCTGAAATCTACTGAATTTGCGATACCTGTTATTTCTGTCGGAAATATAACCGTCGGGGGTACAGGCAAAACACCGCATATCGAATACCTGGTCAGGCTGCTTAAGGATGAATATACCATAGCTGTGCTTAGCAGGGGTTACAAGAGAAGAACAAGGAATTTCATAATGACTGATCCAGAATCCTCCACCAGTGAGATAGGAGATGAACCAAAGCAGGTTAAAAATAAATTTCCTGATGTTCATGTGGCTGTCGACCGTAAAAGGGTCCACGGGATAATGACCTTAAAGCAAAGAGTTGAAAACCTTAAAGCTGTGCTTCTTGATGATGCATACCAGCACAGGTATGTCAATCCCGGTGTCTCAATATTGCTTATTGATTATACACAGCCCGTTTATTGTGATCATTTGCTGCCTTACGGGAATTTGCGCGAAAGCATGTGCGAAATCAGAAGAGCAGACATAATTATCCTTACCAAATCACCCAAAACCCTGAAGCCTATTGAAAAAAAAATATTAATAAAGGAATTAAAAATATTGCCTTACCAGTTCCTGTACTTTTCAACCTATGAGTATAAAAATCCCGAACCGGTATTTGCAGGAATTTCAAATAGCCTTAACTTTAAAGATATTAAAAAGTCCGGCACTGCAATACTCCTTGTAACAGGCATAGCCCGGCCGGAACCACTTGCCGTTTTCCTGAAGAACTATTCTAAATCTATTCATGAAATGAAATATCCTGACCATCATAACTGGACTTCTGAAGATTTAAACAAAATTAAAGACAGGTTCACCGCTATTAAATCAAAAACAAAATATATATTCACTACTGAAAAAGATGCCGTCAGGTTAAGGGAGCTGGCAATAATCCCTGATGAACTGAAGATATCTATGTATACCGTCCCTGTTGAAGTACAGTTTCTGTATGGAGGGGCAAAAAAGTTCAATGCAGACATTATAAAATATGTTAGAAAAAATAAAAAAGTCAATAAGCTACATAAATAGTAAAACAGATTTTTCGCCGCTCATTGGAATAATTCTGGGGAGCGGACTGGCGAATTTTGCTGATCGCGTCGATATAAAACAAATCATTGATTTTAAAGATATTCCCGACTTCCCCCGTACAACTTCTGAAGGACATATGGGCAGAATGATATTTGGCTCTCTTGAAAATAAAATAGTTGTCATTATGCAGGGCCGCCATCATTTCTATGAAGAACGGGATATGAACAAAGTAATTTACCCGGTAAGAGTACTTAAATACCTGGGGATAAAGTATCTTATATTAACAAATGCTGCCGGAAGCCTGAATCCCGGCTTTAGAATAGGTGATCTGATGATTGTCAGCGATCATATCAATATGATGCCAAATCCCCTGGCAGGCATACACTATCCTGAATTTGGAGACAGGTTCCCGGATATGAGTGAAGCTTATGATAGAGAATTAGTCAGCCTTACTGGCGGGATAGCATCCCGCAAGGGAATCCCCGTAAGGGAAGGTTGCTATGTGGCAGTAAGCGGACCTACACTTGAGACGCCAAAAGAATGCCAGTTTTACAGAACTATTGGAGGTGATGCCATAGGAATGTCAACCGCACCGGAAGTAATTGCTGCCCGCCAAATGGGCATTAAATGCCTTGCCATCTCTGTGATAACAAATTCGGGAATAGGCATTAAAGCTGACAAAACAAGTCACGGAGAGATTTCAGCCAGGGCTGAAAGAACCCTGCCACGACTGGCAGAACTAATAAAAAATGTGATTCATGCACTTCATTAATATACGCATCAGATAAAAATCCAGTCCATGTTCTTCAGTGTAGCAAAAAATGGCAAAAATGAATTCTGGAGATTCATAATTTCTGTTATTCTCATTATAGCTGTCACTTTCATCGGACAGATACCTCTGATCGCTGTTTTTCTTATTAAGATGACCGATTATTCACAGCTGGAAAAATTCCAGGAAGATCTTGATTTCAGTCATGTTGATATAGATCCCAATGTCGGACTTGTACTAATCCTAATACCTTTTGCACTGTGTTTCCTGAGCATGATTTTTATTACCAGATTAATTCATGAAAGGGATTTTAAGACGGTACTCACAGGGCATGAGAGGTTTAACTGGACAAAAATGTTCTTTTCAATGTTTCTTATGCTGATACTGCTCTCCGCTTCTGAATTGATCCTGTATCTGTTTAATCCTGGCAACTATGAGTTGAAGTTCAACATGAGGCTGTTCATTCCGTTAATAATAATATCCATCATACTGCTTCCCCTGCAGACGAGTTTCGAGGAAATATTCATGAGAGGCTATCTTATGCAGGGTATCGGATTAATATCAAGATATAAGTGGATACCCCTTGTAATTACTTCTGTATTATTCGGACTTTTGCATATTATGAATCCCGAAATCAAGGAATTCGGACTGCTGGCAACTTTGCCGTACTATATAGGATTCGGACTCTTTATGGGAATTATTGTTATTATGGATGACGGACTGGAAATCCCTCTGGGTATACATGCCACAGTCAACATTTATGGGACGGCCTTTGTAACGTTCAGCGGTTCAACAATGCAAACACCGGCTTTATTCAGAATGAAAGAATATGATCCTGCTATCATGAATATCCTGTCTGTGGTTATCGCAGTTGTTTTCCTGGCAATAGTAGCAAAAAAATATAAATGGACCTCATTAAGAAAGATTTTTGAAAAAATAGGGACAGCGCCCATATTTTAAAAATATTAGAGCTGTCCCCGAAACATGGGCGCTGTCCCTCAAAAAATATGTACTATGAAAAAAATCGTCTTAACATTTCTTTTAGCTTTTAGCACAACACTCTTATTCTGCCAGTCAGACGTCGAACTTCAAATGCAGTTACTCACAGCTGACCAGATCGCAGAAGTAACACTCGACATAGAACCTGTCCTGGACTGGGTTAAAAAGGTGTACGATGAAATAGAGAATAATCTGAAAAATGAAGAAGGTGATAAGGAAGTATTAATTATAATCACTCTGCATAAAGATAAAGAGCCAACAATTGATATAGGGGCAAGACCCGGTATTGAAAAATCAAGCATTGATACTCTGTTGGCCGGCATTTCAAAACATGAAGCCCCGAGAACGAAAATAACAGATTATTCGTTTGCAATCATAGCTAGTCTCAATGACGGGTGCAGCGAGGAAATTGACTATACTCCTCCCGTTACTTTGCCAAAATACAAAGAATATCTAAAATACAAAGAACTTGATTTACAAGGGAAAAATAATGCCCTTCAGAACTGGATACAGGATGAAGTATTACCTGTAATCATGTATTACGAAACAACGGTGGACCCAGTGTTTGAGGGTGTACTAAGTGTCGGGGAAATTCTTAAGCAAGGAAAATACAATAATTCAGAAATTGATAACCTGACTGTTAACAATCCTGATTACTGGCGTGCAATTATGGAAATGAGCCGGGGCAATCAGCTGATACCATTCACAAAAGTCTGCATGCATATTGCCAAAGGAGAGTTTGACAAGGCAACCAGGTTGTTATTTGCAATCAATTTATTTTCAGATAAATCAACACTCCCGGCAATTTTTCATGATGAAATATCAGCCAAACTTAACCTGCTGGCAGAAGATTTGAATCTGGCTATAAATGAAGGGATTGCGTTGCATGATAATGGAAAATACAAAGAAGCTGTTGCCCTTTATGAAAACCTGCTTAAGATATTTCCCAAATCGGCCTGGCTGAATTATGAGCTCTATTATTCAAAAACTGCCGAGATGAAAGTGGATGAAAGTGATTTGGAGTGGGACAGGACTAGGAACATAGTCTATGCGTGTGATCCTATGTATTATATGGATGTAAGGGCAAGATCAGGAAAAGAAGGTTACCTCCTGTTCAGAAGACGTGAAGTAAACACATTGTTTCAATCTGAAGACAGCTTGAAAGCTGACTTTATTAAATATGCAGACATTGCCCTGGACTTGGGAAACTACGGGTTTGCTGCCCAGCTGTACTGGTTGATCCTGAACTACTTTTCAGAAGAAGATTATAACAACAGAAATATTTTAGCTCATTATTTATACTGCCTGGACAAATTGGACAACAAAGAGAGCATTAAGAATTTCCAGGGTGACTTCCCGAAGGAATTTGAGAACATTGAAAACGAAAGAAGAAAGATAATGGAGGAAAGTCCGGTTTACAATGCTTTTTGAGAGGGACATCGTTTGAGAGGGACAGCGCCCATATTTCTCAAAGTGACGCTCAAAAGGACAAAATATGGGCGCTGTCCCTATTAAAATAATAACCAGATGAAAGAAATAAAACCAATAAGCCTTTTTTATTCAATTCTTTTATTTCTTATACCGGGAATTATATTTTATTTAATTATAAATTTTCTTGTTCCATACCTGGCAAGGGTATTTAATTTAACCCCGTATGTAGTATGGATTATAACCGGGACATTGTTTTTGTTTCTGCCCTTATTCCTTTTAACATTTATTTTACTAAAAAAAGACGGTTTCAAACTGGACTGGCCAACAATCAAGGAACGGCTGATGTTAAAGAAAATCACTATTCACGATGTATTATGGATAATAATCGGGATGATAATCTGTACAATAATTTCAGGATTATTAATGGGATTATGGAAACTGTTATCACCTTCATTTGATATTCATGAGTTAAAAGAGATGTCTCCGATTAAAGTAAATCCATTGGCCGGGAAGGAACGCATCGCTCTGGTATTTTTACCGGTTTTTTATTTTTTCAACTATTTTGGTGAAGAGTTTATGTGGCGGGGATATATATTACCCCGCCAGATATTTGCATTTGGGAAATATTCATGGTTATTAAATATGATTTTACATGTGGTTTTTCATATGGCATTTAGTTTAAAAGCAATGCTGTTTTTTATTCCATTTATGCTTTTTTTACCATTTATAGTATATAAACGCAAGAATACTTATCTTTCAATTATAATACATTTTCTACTGGGAGCACCAACTCAATTATTTATTGCTTTAGGAATATTTACTTAATTTAAAATGCAATGACTACTAAATCATTACACAATTTTTTATTGATCGCATTGGTTTTATTATGCGGTTGTCAGGTAAGAGAAAACGAAAATCTAAAATGGACTGAAGAAAAAGCCAATAATTGGCTGGAAGCCAATGGCTGGCTGAGGGGGTGCAACTTTATACCAAGCACGGCTATTAATCAGCTTGAAATGTGGCAGGCGGAAACATTTGATACTGCTACAATTAACCGTGAACTTGGTTATGCTGAATCTATCGGGTTTAATGCAATGCGCGTATTCTTACATCACAAAGCATGGATGCAAGATAAAGATGGATTTATAAACAGGATAGAGCAGTATTTATCTATCGCTTCAAATCATAATATCATAACTATATTTGTTTTTTTTGATGATTGCTGGAACGCAACAAGTAATATAGGCCCCCAACCTATGCCAAAACCAGGAATTCACAATTCAGGCTGGTTACAGGACCCGGGGCAGAAGGAGAGTGCTGATACAAGTTATTTTCCTTTACTGGAAAAATACGTTAAAGACATCGCGAATCATTTTGCCAGTGATGGCAGAATTGTATTATGGGATTTATATAATGAGCCCGGAAATTCGAATAAGGCCGACACTTCATTCAATCTTTTACAAAACGTTTTTGTCTGGGTTCGTCAAACGGAAGCTATACAGCCTGTAACATCAGCTATCTGGAATCCGGCTCTTAAAAATCTCAATGAATTTCAGCTAAAAAACTCAGATATAATTACATACCATAATTATGAGCCTGATTCATCCATGAAAACCGTGATTGACTCACTTCGGACGTATCACCGTCCGTTAATATGCACAGAGTATATGGCACGCACCAGGGGGAGCACTTTCAGTAATATACTTCCCTTGCTTAAGAAAGAAAATGTTGGTGCTATAAATTGGGGATTGGTCAAAGGTAAAACCAATACAATCTATTCATGGTCAGATAAAAGTCATACTGACGGATCAGAACCTGATATCTGGTTCCATGATATATTCAGGCCTGACGGTACTCCTTTTTCACAAAAAGAAATTGATTTAATACGAAATGAATGTCTGAATGACAAGGACATTTAATTACTTTAAAATATTGAAACAGTTTGTCTGCAAATTTTATAACCAAAGTTTAACTGTTGAGCAGGTCTCCAAAAGGGCTTCATTACCTGTGTAACAAATTAAAAAATTGATTGATAAAGTTTAAATTAATTTATTTTTTTTAATTTCGAATAAATAAATAATTGATTCATAGGTAAATATTCTACATAATCAAATCGCCTATGCGTATTTGTCTGAAACTAATTATTCCTGTCATCATTTTATGCTTTATTCCGCCTGATTGCAAGGGTCAGAAAGAATTAACAGTTACGCCACCGCAACTTACATTTTTAAATGACAGCCTGATAATCAGATATGATATTCTGGGTGCCCAGTCCGGTGATAATTTCAATGTCAGGCTTGAAATTACTGATGCCGAAGGAAATAAAATAAATCCGCAAACTGTAAAAGGTGATGTCGGAGACAGCATAAGAGCGGGTAAAAACAAGCAGATAACCTGGAATTTATCGGCTGATAACATTTTTCTTAATACAAGCATTAATATTGAGATTGTTGCCAGGAAAATAATAATGCCTGCAAAAGTTACCGGGGAAAAGGATGTGACAGAAAAAATTCCTGATGAAGAAAAGCAAGAAATAGTTAAGGAAAGCCCCAAAGATACCAAGATAATGAGTACTGCTCCATCAAAAGTAAAGACAGGCAAGCACCTGTTGCAGTCAGCAGTATTTCCGGGATGGGGCCTTACAAGCCTTAGTAAAGGTAAGCCATACTGGCTTATCGGAGTAGCCGGAGCCGGATGTATAGCTTCATCTGTTTATTTTAACTACCAGGCATCCTCAAATTATGATAATTATCTTGATACCTACGATGCAGAAAAAATTGACACCTATTTTAACAAAGCAAAAACCCAGAATAATATATCCAAAGCTTTTGCGGTAACAGCTGCTGTAATTTGGGTGGCCGACCTGGGCATAGTCGGAATCAAGGCCAGTAATATGAATAAATCAACTGCGGGAAATAAACTGAATACTGTTTCAATTAGTTCATATATAGAACCAAATACAAATTCTCCGGTGATATCGTTATATTTTAACTTTTAGTCATGATTATGTATAATCCAAAAAGGAAAAAAGAAATATATGTGAGTCTGATCATGTGCATATTCTTATTATTCCTTTTCAATCCTTTTCTTCATTCCCAGGAAATAAGAAGTGGCAAATCCACGATTTTTATCAACAATCAGGAAGAAGAAAAAATAGAAGACACTACTCCTCCTCAAATAAAGATCATCTCACCCTTATTAAAAGAAAAAAAAGAAAAAATTAAATCCGATAAGCCTGAAATAACCGTAATTGGGAAGATCACAGACAATCTTAGCGGAATAAACCGAATATTTATAAATTCTGAAAAATTTAAACTTACAGAGGACGGACTTTTTGCACAGGATATATCGCTTGAAAAGGGTGAAAACAAAATAAGTATCATCGCCATAGATAATAATGATAATTATTCTGAAGAGAGCCTTATAGTTGAATACATGCCAAAATTTGATATAATCACTTCCCAGTTGAATGTCAGCGGCAAATACTTTGCAATACTTATTGGTATAGATAAATACGAGGATCCGAATCTTATGGATCTTGACAATCCTGTAAGAGACGCAGAAAATTTATATAAAGTCCT
Source organism: uncultured Bacteroidales bacterium (assembly GCA_964534745.1). Lineage (GTDB taxonomy): Bacteria > Bacteroidota > Bacteroidia > Bacteroidales > UBA10428. Next base: position 671 of record CAZHQW010000048.1, on the reverse strand, counting down.
TGTTTCAGACTATTATTTTGATAAAGAAAATGTAATGCTTTTAAAAAATGCAAAAAGGGCAGATATAACAAATGCTCTTGATATGATGGCTGAAAAGCTAACAAAAAATGATAACCTTCTGATATTTTATGCCGGACATGGATGGTGGGACCAGGAAGCCAACATTGGTTACTGGCTGCCCTATGATGCTAAATTATCAAGAAAAGCCGAATGGTTCCGCAACAGTACACTATGTGATTATCTTAAAGAAATAGACTCAAAGCATACCCTGTTAATTGCAGATGCATGTTTCGGGGGAGCAATATTCAAAACCAGAAGTGTCTCCATGGAAGCACCAAAAGCGATACAGATGCTTTATGATTTGCCGAGCCGTAAAGCAATGACAAGCGGCACATTAACCGAAGTCCCAGACAGAAGCACATTTGTTAAGTATCTTATTGAGCGCCTTGATAATAATGATGATAAATATATTGCTTCCGAACAGCTTTTCTCCAGTTTCAGGATTGCTGTTATAAATAACAGTGACGTCATTCCACAATACGGAGAAATAAAAAATGTCGGTGACGAAGGCGGAGATTTCATTTTTATTAAAAAATAAAATAGGGACAGCGCCCATATTTCTGGGAGGGACAGCGCCCATATTTTAACAATTACAAGTAATGCAAAAAAGC
>CAZHQW010000047.1:9969-30751 GCA_964534745.1 uncultured Bacteroidales bacterium | reverse complement strand
AAACAGGCGGTACGCCAGAAGGATTTGTTACAACAGACCATATGCCTGATCCGACGGAAGCAGAATTTGCACCCATGGGCATGGACAGGGTGCCGCACAGAGCCTGGTCCGCCCCAGCAAATGCAGGATCAGGAGCTTCATCCCTGACGATAGTAACTATATCGGATGACCCGCTGCATAGTCCGTACCGGCTGGTTATCTCCCACATAAACCGGTTAACCCCATAACTCAGTCCGCTCACCTCCGTGCCGGGTATATCCGGATTTGTAATTGATGCCCCTCCCGATAGCACAGTCCATATTCCCGTACCTTCCCCTGTAACGGGATTCCCATCCAGAAATACGGCTGCCGAATCACATACACCGCGATCCGGACCTGCATCAGCAATATTGGGGGTAACATCCCTTAAAACCACGGCAGTATCAGAAGTGGTTAGACATGCTCCAAATTGGCTCCTGACTGTCCATACCATTATATTCTCCCCTGCCCCGATATTTGATATAGCGGAGTGAGGATCACCAGTATCGGTAATTAGAAGGTTACCCCCTATTAATTCCCATTCACCTGTTCCGTTATTTGTCGGCACAGAAGCATTCAAAACAGAAGTCAGATCATCACAGAAGGACTGGTCAGTGCTTGCATTGGCAGGGTCAGGCTGCATATCCCTGGTTACTGTGACAGCGTCAACAGATACGCAGGGCCCGTTCTGAACAGTCCATATAAACTGGTTCGGACCAAAATCGAGGTTACTGACTGTAGTAAACGGACTGGCAGGATCGTCGATTATTGCTCCTCCTGATGTGGACCATAAACCGGCACCTATAACAGGAACGGCAGCATTGAGTTGAAATGTGCTGCCACATATTATTGTATCATTACCTGCATCAGCAGGCGGGACAGGCGTATCAAATATCTCGAAACTAATTTTGCTCGGTGCACTTTCGCATACTCCCAGCCGCTCGGTTACCCAGTAAGAATATTGTCCGCTCACAGAATTGTCAACAAAGGTCGGAGGGCCTGTCGGATCAAAAGAACTCCCTATATGTATGAGGGCCATTAATAACGAATCCATGAACCAGTGAACCTCTCCTCCGGATGTTGAGAGCGCAAGGTTAACCGGACTGCCGGCGCAGAATTCGAGGGAGGGGTTAACTATTTCAGGAGGAGTCGTTATTATCTCAATCAAAGCGGTGGTGGTAATCGGCGGATTATCACCATCAATGATATCAGCAGGCGGATTACTGTCAAAAGGATTATTATCATAGGCATTACATATGTTCCAGTTGCGCATTGTTATCTCAAAAATATCTCCTGCCTCTCCGCCCGGCGGGGCACTGATGGCCCATGAAGACTGGTTGGGACCGTCTGCGGGCATAGGAACCTCCACAATCGGTCCGGATACCGTCCCCAGGGAATTACCATCAGCATCCGTTAGCTGGTAGATATTCCCCATCCCATCATCAACAGTAACATTAGGGATCCTGTTACCCGGTATGCTTGAAGTGCCATAAATAAACTGTACCCATCTTATGATGCGGTTAGGCTTATCAGGCTCAACATTTATATTACAATTAAATGTCGAATTATCATCAAAGACAACATCAACAATATCATCCCCTTCACAGAACTGTGCAACAACAGGATCTGTAATTATTATCCCCCCGTTTTCGTTGTCCCTTGCCCAGGCGCTGAATGTCTGTTCCTGGCGGCTGCTGCTGGTGCACTGCTCTCCATTATAAATAACGTATGCTTCAGCAGTATAGGAGCATTCGGCCGAAGGAAGGTAATTATGGGTGGCAGTGGCTGTGAATACAGTATCACCCTGGGAAATGCCCGGAACCAATGTCGTTGCTCCCGTTCCGTCATTCCATACATAGAGAATCTCTACCAGGGAGGGATTAACGGGAAGAAGGAACTTATAACGTACATCCATGGTCATATCCACAGGAGCACATACGCTGCTTGGGATCTGGCCACTGTAATTATCTGTTATTAATGCACATTGATTGTAACTTCTTTTAGTTAACAATAGCATTAACAGGAATAATGCAGTCAGCAGTTTTGTCCGTTTGTGATACATGTGAAAAAATTAAAATTCCATAAAAGCCTAAAAATTTTTGACGAACAGACTTGTATAGAACTTTTTTTAAAATTAAAACTGCTTAATAATTGTTCTGTTTTAGTGGAGTTCCCCTGGGTCAGAGTAAAATTAATTGATTTAAAATCAGCTAATTACATTTATCTAAAAATTGGTTGACGGTTATTTATACGTTATACAAGTAAAAACGTTACAACATTTTTACCGGTATTATTAAGGGCTTCCCTTATTCAATCATTATCTTTTCAGTGCGCGCAGAATTATTGTCCAGCTTAACCTGGATAATATACAGACCCCTGTTAAGATTATCGAGATTGAGAACAATCTTTTTGGTCTCCTTCTCATATCTCTGTATAAAAACAGAGCTGCCTGTTATATCCATTATCTCAACCTTGGTTATGTAACTGTCTGAAGAAATGTAGAGTATTTTGTCAGTAACCGGATTAGGGTATATCTGTATTTTATAAGTATCATCATCAGATGTTGCCCGGACAAAACTGTTATCGTATATATTATTCCCCGCCAGGGTGGCACTTGAGTTTATAAAAAATGTCGCTAATATAACAGCTATACCTTGTAGTAGAATAAGCTTTTTCATTTCTGGCAGATTTTCATAACATGCCCAGTTCCAGTAATGCCTCATCAGACATCATCGACCTGTCCCAGGGCGGATCAAATACAAGATTAATTTTTAAATCATTAACTCCCTTTATATAACTTATATGCTTTTCAATATCCATAAGCAGGTTATCGGCAATCGGACAGTTGGGGGATGTTAGCGTCATGGTAATCACTACCTTCCCTTTCCCGCCTATATTTATGTCATATATTAATCCGAGATCATAAATATTAACAGGGATCTCAGGATCATAGATGTTCCTGAGCTCCTTTATTATGCTGTCTTTAAGCGTCATGGCTAAAATAACGTTATAAAAAGATGATTATTGTCTTTCTAACCCTTTTTATATTTTATATTATATGCAACAGCATAATTCCTGATTTGTTTAATAAAAGCCAGGAGTCCGTTTGAGCGTGTAGGGGACAGGTTCTGTCTGAGTCCGATCCTGTCAATAAAATATAGATCCGTATTAATTATTTCCTCAGGTGTTCTTCCTGAAAAAATACGAATCAGCAAAGCTATAATACCTTTGGTTATAAGTGCGTTGCTGTCGGCACTAAAATATATTCTCCCGTCGTTATAATCAGCATGAAGCCATACTTTTGACTGGCACCCGCTTATAAGATGGTCATTGTTCTTGAATTTCGGATCGATAAGGGGCACATCCCTGCTCAGATCAATCAAATATTCGTATTTATCCATCCAGTCATCAAATAACCCAAACTCATTTATAATATCTTCCTGTATTTCGTTTATTTCTTTCAATGCAATGTTTTTATAAATACTGCCCTATGAAAGCAGTGAGCGTACTTTTTCAATGGCCCTGCACAAAGTATCAACCTCCTCCATTGTGTTATAAAGGGCGAAAGAGGCCCTTATCGTTCCGTCAATATTATATCTGTTCATCACCGGCTGCGCACAATGGGTCCCTGTCCTCACGGCTACTCCCATCTTATCAAATATCATGCCCGCATCATAAGGGTGTATATTATTGATAAGGAATGATAATATTGAAATCTTATCTTTTGCTGTTCCGTATATTTTAATATCAGCTGATTCCCCGATCCTCTCTGTTGCGTACTTTAATAGTTCCGATTCATGATCAGCAATACTCTGTTTGCCTGTTTTATCGATATATTTGAGGGCTTCAGCCAGGGCAATGGCTCCTATATAATTCGTTGTTCCAGCCTCGAATTTGAAAGGAACCTCATTATATGTAGTCTTTTCAAAAGTAACATTTTCAACCATTTCGCCCCCTCCCTGGAAAGGAGACATCTCCTCCAGCCATTTTTCCTTGCCGTATAATACTCCTATGCCTGTCGGACCATAGGTTTTATGCCCTGAAAAAACAAAAAAATCACAATCCATCTTCTGCACGTCAACCTCAAGATGCTGAACTGACTGTGCCCCGTCTACAAGGACCGGTATACCCCTCTGGTGGGCCTTACTGACAATTTCTTCAACAGGATTCACTGTTCCCAGTGTATTTGATACATGGATTACTGCAACTATTCTGGTCTTATCATTTAGCAGCTTTTCATACTCATCCATTAGCAGTTCACCTTCATCATTAAACGGTATCACCCTGAGAACTGCTTTTTTACGTTCACATAGCATCTGCCAGGGAACAATGTTGGAATGATGCTCCATAGCTGTGATCAGAATTTCATCCCCCTCATTTATATATTTCTCCCCGAAAGACAGGGCCAGTCCGTTTATAGAGCCCGTTGTCCCGCTTGTAAAGATTATTTCCCGCGACGACCTGGCATTAATAAATTCCTGCACAGTCTTCCTCGCTGCCTCATAAGATTCTGTAGCCTGCTCACTCAGGTAATGAAGGCCCCTGTGTATGCTGCTATTCCTTCTTGTATGAAAATCATTTATACAGTCAATAACACATGCCGGTTTTTGTGTTGTTGCTCCGTTATCAAGATAAACCAGCGGTTTATTGTATATTTTCCGGTCAAGAATAGGGAAGTCTTTCCTGATTTTATAAACATCAAAATTCACATTCAATATTTTTTTATTTCACATTATCCGCATTTAATGTTACAATGGTTACATCTGCTTAGTTCACCCCGCAGCCGCTTATCTACAAGATCAATTATTCTTTCCTTCAGATAGGGAACCTTTATCTCGCTGATTATCTCATTTGCAAAAGCGTACATTAAAAGGTATTTAGCCTCTTTCTCGCTTATACCCCTTGTTTTGATATAAAACAATGCTTCATTGTCAAGCTGGCCAATAGTGGCACCATGTGAACATTTCACATCATCGGCATAGATCTCCAGGTGTGGCTTTGTATGTATCCTGGCATCATCAGATAACAGAATATTGTTGTTTCTCTGAAAAGCCACTGTTTTCTGGGCATCTTTACTAACATTAATCTTTCCGTTAAATGATCCTGTAGACCGGTCATCGAGAATTCCTTTAAACAACTGATTACTTCTGCAATGTGGCTTTTCATGCCTGACATCCGTAAAGTATGCTACATGCTGCTTCTGATCACACAGGAAAAGTCCGTATAAGTTGTTTTCTGCCCCTTCCCCATTAATGCTGACAAAGAAATTATTCCTTATTAATCCTCCATGCAGTGATATTGTATTTGCTGTGACATTGCTGCTTTGTTCCTGGCTAATAAATGTATTGGATATCTGTGTTGACAGGCTATTTTCATTTTGAATCTTATAGTAATCAATAAAGGAATTCTCGCCAGCATAAATCTCTGTCAGAGAATTTGTTAAATAGCTTTTTCTACACAGGGTATGATCGCACACTATTATACGTGCATGGGAGTTCTTGTCCGCTACAATAAGATTACGGCGGAATATTCTCAGGTTTTTAAAAGAATAGCTGATATTAATAATTTGAAGGGGCTTTTCCAGAATTGTATTTTCAGGTATATGAATAAATATGCCATCCTGGGCAAACAGGGTGTTCAACGCCACCAGTCCGTCTTCCGAGGGACCGGTAATTACGGAGTAATATTTCCTGAAAATATCCGGATATTTTAGAGATGCTTCCGCGAAACTGCATACAGATATATTTTCAGGAAGGGAAGATGAACCGTTTCCATTATAATAAAACCCGTTCAACAATAATATTACATATGTATCGAGTTCAGGAACATCACAGCTGAAGATATCCCTTAAGTTAACCTTGAAAAAAGAATCACTGGAAAATTCAGATACATAATCACCTTTGAAAAATGGCTGAATGTCGGTATACCTGTATGCTTCATTTTTTTTGTCCGGAATACCATACAAATCAAAATTCTCAAGTGCCTTTTTTCTGCAACTGTTAACCTGTGCGCTAACATTACTATTAATAATTGCAGCGTTATGATTATAGAGCTCTATCAATTCTCTTTTAATGCCGGTTAAAACATCCGTATTACTCATATGCATTCAAATAATATTATCCCTTAAATTTACACCATCTCTTTATTAAGCCAGTCGTAACCCTTCTCTTCAAGCTCCCTGGCCAGTTCTTTCCCCCCTGATTTAACTATCCTTCCTTTATACAGGATATGCACAAAATCCGGAATAATATAATCCAGGAGCCTCTGGTAATGTGTTATCACTATGGTGGCATTGTCCTTGCTTTTAAGTTTGTTAACCCCGTTAGCAACAATCTTCAGAGCATCAATGTCAAGTCCGGAATCAGTCTCATCAAGAATAGCAAGCTTAGGTTCAAGCAAAGCCATCTGGAATATTTCGTTTTTCTTCTTCTCTCCTCCTGAGAATCCTTCATTTACTGATCTGTCGGTGAGCTTCGAATGAAGTCCGACCAGCTCCTGCTTTTCTCTCATAAGCTTCAGAAAATCAGCTGAAGACATAGGATCAAGGTTCCTGTACTTTCTTTGTTCATTTATAGCGGTCTTTAAGAAGTTTACCATTGTAACTCCCGGTATCTCAACCGGGTATTGAAAACAAAGAAATATACCCTTTACAGCTCTTTCCTCAGGCGCCAGGTCCAGTAAATTTTCACCAAGATAAGTAATAGTGCCCCCGGTAATCTTCAGCGTGTCTCTTCCTGCTATTGCAGAGGCCAAAGTGGTTTTACCCGAGCCGTTCGGACCCATAATGGCATGTACCTCTCCTTTATTAACACTGAGATCTATACCTTTTAATATCTCTTTCCCGTTAATTGATATCTTTAAATCTTTAATTTCCAGCATATTTTAAAACAATATTAATGCGATAGTATAGTATAAATATATTATTCAGCCAACACTGCCTTCAAGACTGATCTGCAGTAACTTCCTGGCTTCGACCGCAAATTCCATGGGCAGCTTATTCAATACTTCCCTGGCATAGCCATTAACAATTAATCCGATAGCAACCTCTGTATCAATACCTCTCTGGTTGCAATAAAAAATCTGATCCTCGCTGATCTTTGACGTTGTTGCCTCATGCTCAATTATGGCTGTATTATTGTCCACTTCCATATAGGGAAATGTATGTGCTCCACATTTATCGCTCAACAACAGAGAATCGCACTGGGAAAAATTCCTTACATTCCTTGCTTTCTTTGACACCTTTACCAGTCCCCTGTAACTGTTCTGACTATGACCTGCGGATATACCCTTGGATACTATTGTACTGGTTGAATTATCGCCTATATGGATCATCTTTGTGCCGGTGTCGGCCTGCTGATAGTTATTTGTAACAGCAACCGAATAAAATTCACCTACCGTATTCTTACCCATAAGAATGCAACTGGGATATTTCCATGTTATGGCTGAACCTGTCTCAACCTGGGTCCATGATATTTTGGAATAATCACCCTTGCATAAACCACGCTTGGTTACAAAATTATATACACCCCCTTTACCCTGTTTATTTCCGGGATACCAGTTCTGGACAGTTGAATACTTTACTTCGGCATTCTCAAGTGCAATTATTTCAACAATTGCTGCATGCAGCTGGTTTTCATCCCTCATAGGGGCAGTACATCCTTCAAGATAACTAACATAGCTGTCTTCTTCCGCTATTATCAGTGTACGCTCAAACTGGCCCGTGTTGGCGGCATTTATCCTGAAATATGTTGAAAGTTCCATCGGGCACTTCACCCCCCTGGGAATATAACAAAATGATCCGTCACTGAACACAGCAGAATTTAAAGCTGCAAAAAAGTTATCGGAGTATGGAACAACTGTTCCCATGTATTTTTTTACCAGGTCGGGATGCTCCCTGACAGCTTCACCAAAAGAACAGAATATTATTCCAAGTTCGGCAAGTGTTTCACGGAAGGTGGTCTTCACGGAAATACTGTCCATTATCGCATCAACTGCTACGCCTGTTATCCTTTTCTGCTCGTCCAGCGGTATCCCCAGCCTGTCAAAAGTCCTTATCAGCTCAGGATCCACCTCATCCAGACTACCAGGCCGGACCCTTTGCCTTGGTGCAGCGTAATAAATAATATCCTGAAAATCTATTTCGGGCAGTTTTATATTTGCCCAGCGTGGCATTTTCATTTTCAACCAGTGCCTGTATGCTTTTAAACGAAAGTCAAGCAAAAATCCCGGTTCCTCTTTCCTTGCAGATATCTTTCTTATTATATCCTCGTTCAGCCCTTTTGGAAGAGTATCTGTTTCAATATTTGTAACAAACCCGTACTTATAATCACCTCCGGTTACTTCCGATAATATTTTATCCTGTCCGTTTTCCATAATCCTGCAAAAATAATAAATATTAAGGCTTTAAGAATTCCAGTTGTTTTTATTTAGATTTATTCTAAATAATGCAAATATACAAAAACTATTTTAATTAATACAGATATTTGCTGATGAATACAGGGTTTTTAAAGGTCACCGCATGGCGGACAATACAGTTAATAATGAAGATATTTCAAGGCTGGGAGAATTTCCCCTTATCAGGTATCTTACAAGGAACATATCATTAAAAAACAGGAGTACGCTTTTCGGCGTAGGCGATGATGCGGCAATTCTAGATTACAGCAGGAAAAAAGTCGTTCTAACTACCGATTTGCTGACAGAAGGAATTCATTTTAACCTTGTTTATACTCCCCTGAAGCACCTGGGATATAAAGCGGCAGTAGTTAATTTTTCGGACATATATGCGATGAATGCACACCCGGGGCAAATAGTCATTGCAATAGCCGTATCCCGCAAGTTTACCACCAGCATGATAGATGAAGTTTATTCCGGCATTTATCTGGCCTGTAATAACTACGGAGTGGATGTTGTCGGAGGGGATACTTCTTCGTCACTGACAGGAATGACAATCACTATAACGGCTGTCGGTGAGGCTGAGGAGCAGGATTTAACATACAGGCACGGCGCGAAAGTTAATGATCTCATATGTGTATCGGGAGACCTGGGGGGTGCATACATGGGATTGCAGCTGCTGGAGAGGGAAAAAAAGATATTTGAGAAAGATATAAGCATCCAGCCCGACCTTGAAGGATACAAATATATTCTGGAAAGGCAGCTTAAGCCTGAGGCAAGGAAAGATATAATTGAGCTCTTAAAAAAACAGGAAATAAAACCTACTTCAATGATTGATATCTCAGACGGACTTTCATCTGAATTGTTTCATATCTGCAACGAATCAAAAACAGGTTGCAAAATATTTGCCGACAAAATACCTGTTAATCCGGAGACGGCAAAAATGGCTAAGGAGTTTAATATGGAGCCCCTGGTTGCTGCCCTGAATGGTGGTGAAGATTATGAACTTTTATTTACTGTTCCTTTATCCGGGTTCGATAAGATTGCCGGGTATCCGCAGATTTCTGTAATCGGACATATTACTGAAATAACTGAAGGAAAGACAATGATTATTGCTGACGGAAAATCAATAGAACTTAAATCAATGGGCTGGGATTCTCTTAAATAAAAATATGCATCACATTAACCGAAGAGGTTCTCTCCTGTTTTTCTTTTTATTATTCCCCTTTTTGAGGATTCATAGAATTGTATTATTTCATCACGTTCATCAGATTGCTTAAAGTTGCCCTGCAGGTAGTCAATTGCCTGCGAATTGTTCATGCCTTTATTGTATATAACCCTGTATATCTCCTGTATCTCGTTTATCATGTCATTTGTAAAATCCCTTCTTCGCAGTCCGACCGAATTTATACCTATATATGCTACCGGTACGCCTGCTGCTTTTATATAAGGTGGTACATCAATAAGAATCCCGCTCTTACCGCTAACAAACACATGTTTCCCGATCCTTGAAAACTGATGCGCGACCGACATCCCGCCAATGTAAGCCCAGTCGCCTATTTCAACCTCTCCTGCAATCTGGACACAATTTGAGAGAATAACGTTATCGTGAATAATACAATCATGTGCAATATGAACATAGGCCATAAGCAGGCAGTTACTGCCAATAATGGTTTCGCCCTTGGCAACGGTACCGCGGTTAACCGTTACACACTCCCTTATTGTTGTATTATCACCAATTTTTGCTATTGTTATTTCACCTTTAAATTTCAAATCCTGCGGTATGGCCGAGATTACCGCACCCGGGAATATCCTGCAGTTCTTCCCTATTCTGGCACCGTTCATTATTGTAACATTAGGACCTATCCATGTTCCTTCATCAATTTCCACATCTTCTGCTATGGTAGTAAATGATTCAACGACAACGTTTTTTGCAATTTTAGCTTTGGGATGTATATTTGATAATGATTTGTTCATATTTATATTTTGATGGCTGATTTATTTAATTAAGGCCATAAAGTTAATTATTTTTCAGGCTTTCTTGCCATCTGGGCCATAAAATCAGCCTCTATTACTAATTTATCCCCGACAAATCCCTGTCCGTTTGTTAATGCAATACCTCTTCTTAACGGTTCCTTCAAAACCATTCGTATAAGCAGGGTATCACCGGGCACGACTTTTTGTTTAAATTTAACGTTTTCAATCTTAATAAAGTATAATGAATAATTCTCGGGATCAGGGACAAAACTCATAAGCAGGATTCCCCCGACCTGTGCCATTGATTCAAGCTGCAAAACACCGGGCATAATTGGTTCATCGGGGAAGTGCCCTACAAAGAAAGGCTCATTCATTGACAGGTTTTTTACACCGCATATGGTCCATTTATCCATATATGTTATTTTGTCTACCAGCAGGAATGGAGGGCGATGAGGTAACATTTTCATTATCTGGTTTATGTCATAAACCGGATCCTTATTCGGATCATATTCCGGGGGATTTGGTTTTGAAAGGGCATATTTAATTTTTTTTCTCAATATTTTTGTGAACTCCGTATTTACATAATGCCCTGGTTTATTGGCTATTATTTTACCTTTTAGCCTGACACCAAGCAATGCAAGATCACCAATCAAATCGAGCAATTTATGCCTGGCCGGCTCGTTGGGATAATAAAGTTCAAGATTATTAAGTATACCTTCGGACCTTACTTTTATTTTGGGCTTATTAAACAATACTGCCAGTCTGTCAAGCTCTTCCTGTGATACTTGACGGTCTATAATTATAATTGCATTGTCCAGGTCACCGCCCTTAATAAGGTTGTTTTTCTGCAGGTATTCCAGCTCATGCAGGAAAACAAATGTCCTGCACCGTGCAATTTCTTCACTAAACCGGGAAAAATCCCTAAATGTAGCATATTGGTTTCCCAGCACTTTTGAATTATAATCAATATGTACATCCAGGCTGAAATCCTCATCCGGGTATCCTATAATTTCAAGTCCGTTTTTTTTATCCGTAAAAGCGACTTTTTCCTTCAGATAGTAGTATTTACGCTCTGCTTCCTGTTGTTTAACACCTGCATCAAGTATAGCCTGGACGAAATATTTTGAGCTCCCGTCCATTATCGGCACTTCCGGTCCGTTTAATTCAATAAGGGCGTTGTCTATGCCAAGTCCGTATAACGATGCCAGGACATGCTCTATAGTTATAATCTGAACATTATCTTCCTTCAGTGATGTGCCTCTTTCAGTGGTATCAACATTTTCAGCAAGAGCTTTTACTAATGGCTTATCTTTAAGGTCAGTACGTTTAAAAACATAACCATGATCCTCAGGAGCCGGTTTAATTGTCACTTCAGCTTTTAATCCCGTATGAAGACCGCTTCCCCTGACCGTGACCGGCTTTGAAATCGTACATTGATTATCAGACATCCAGACAAAAAATTATAACAACTTATAAATTCCCAAAAATTAAATGCGAAATATATAAAAAAATATGAAATCAGGATAAAAAGAATTTTTTATTTTTCTTTTTGACGCAGTTTTTTAACCTCGTCTTCCAGAATATTTATCCTCTTCAGAAGTTCGGGCAGATTTCTGTATATGGCAACTACTCTTCTTTTGGTATATATGTTTAATGCAGGAGAACCCAAAACGATTTCTCCCTGTTTATTAATATCATTTGTAACTCCTGACTGGGCTCCTATTTTTACATCATCAGCAATCTTCAGGTGTCCGACAATGCCTGCCTGCGCAGCTATCATACAATCTTTCCCGATCTTTGTCGATCCGGCAATGCCTGTTTGTGCCGCAATAACGGTGTTCTCACCAATTTCAACATTGTGAGCCACCTGTATAAGGTTATCCAGTTTGACTCCCTTTCTTAAAATTGTAGAACCAATGGTTGCCCTGTCAATGCATGTATTTGCCCCTATCTCAACATTATCCTCAATAATGACATTACCTATCTGATGTATCTTTTTATAATTGCTGTCTTTTTGGGGTACAAATCCAAAACCGTCACTGCCGATAATAACACCGGAATGTATTACACAGTCAGCACCAATAATACAGTTATGGTATATATTAACTCCGGGATTAATAACTGTATTATCCTTTATTGTAACATTATCACCAATATAAACATTGGGATATATCCTGACATTATCTCCCAGGCTCACATTATCCCCGATATATGAAAAAGCCCCGATAAATACGTCCTTCCCTATTTTAGCAGATTCACATATTACAGCCATCTCGTGAATTCCCTTTTTTCGTGGCAACGCCTGAACATACATATCCAGAAGTGATGCAAATGCCCTGTAGGCATCATCAACCCTTATTAAAGTACTTTTTACATCTTTATCAATTTTCAAGTCCTTATTAACAAGTACTATAGATGCATTTGTTTCAAAAAGATATTTTTCATATTTCGGATTTGCCAGGAATGAGAGTGTCCCCGGCTTCCCCTCTTCAATTCTGGATATATCAGAAACCTTCACATCCGGATTTCCAAGAATATCTCCCTTTAAAATTTCTGCTATCTCCTTTGCTGTAAATTCCATAAAATAAAGTTTGCGCAAAACTAATCAATATATAGTTAACTTAACACAAATATTGAACTTTATTTATGGAATTTAATATCTTGAATTTATCCACTCTGACATGAAATCGGGATAGCACAGAAAATATTTCTTAACTATTTTTGACAGGACAGAGACGTTAAAAATATCTGAAGCGTCTACTATTTCTTTAGTTTCACCTGATTTATACAGTATTTTAATTTTATCGTCCATCTCGCTGTATGCCTTGTTGGATATGCTGCCTGTGAAGACAATATAACCGGTATCCTCAATATTCCACCCGGTGATTTTTGCAGCCTGTCTGGTCATTTCATCCAGGTAATTTCTTTCAAAAGGCTGCTCCCGGATAATAATTTTAGGCAGCTTCCTGTTAATAAGATTACCGGAAAGTGTTGAAAGCACTTTATCCTGGTGATTTATCCATACTTTAACCGATGCAATAATATCATTATCATCAAGATTAACAAAATTGGCTATTATATCATCCCTTTTACGAAATAAATTATCCCTGGTGATATCATTCCTGAAAAAATAATTTAGTCCGTTTGCAGCAAAAAAATTCTTATCATTGCGCGCTACTTGTTTTGCCCTGTGCAGTATCTTTGACACAAGATTTTCTGCAGCCAGCACTGTCTTATGTAAATATACCTGCCAGAACATAAGCCTCCGTGCTACTAGAAAGTTTTCTATTGAATATATTCCTTTGGCCTCCACGACCAGGTTATCTTCAACAACATTCAACATCTTGATAATCCTGTCAGAGCCAATAACCCCTTCCGACACGCCGGTATAAAAACTGTCTCGCTTCAGATAGTCCAGCCTGTCCATATCCAGCTGGCTTGAAACAAGCTGGTGCAGAAATTTCTTATGATACTTATTATTGAATATTCGCAGTGCCAAATCAAGCCTGCCGTTAAACTTATGATTCAATTCATCCATCAGCAGTTCGGATATATCCTCATGATTAAAATTTTCAATAATACTCTGCTCCAAAGCATGTGAAAAAGGTCCGTGACCGATATCATGCAGAAGAATGGCAATTGTCGCTGCTTCAGCTTCCTCATCTGTAATTTCCAATCCTTTAAGGCGTATATTTTGAATGGCCATCCCCATTAAGTGAGCTGTTCCCAAAGCATGCTGAAAACGTGTATGCATTGCTCCGGGATAAACATAACTTGTTAAGCCCAATTGCCTTATTCTTCTTAGCCGCTGAAAAAAGGGATGTTCAATGATTTCATAGATAAATGCCGAAGGTATCTTAATAAATCCATGCACCGGATCATTGATTATTTTTCGCTTGTCAGCATCTGAATAGTTCACTACTCTATTGTTAGACTGGTTCAATAAATGTTATAATGATTCAATAATATGAATTATTATAAAAAATACAAATTAATTTAAAACAATAAATTATAAACAAGTTATTTTGTCAATTTAACTATTATTGTTAGCTTTGCATAGGATTTTTGGAAGATATAGGTAAATAGGGGACACAAGTCCCCTATTTTATTAAAGTTTACTCTGATGATAGCCCGGGAACATATTAAAAAGATAATAGATGAAGAAGCACGGAAGATGGACTTATTTATTGTGGATATGAAAATTAGTCCGTCAGCCATGATAAATGTGTTTGTTGACAGCATGAAAGGGGTAACCATAGAGGAATGTTCGCTATTAAGCTCTGTAATTAAAGACAGATTAAGCATCTATATTGATGATTATGCTCTGGAAGTTTCTTCACCGGGACTGGACAAGCCGCTGGTATTGCCTGTCCAGTTTGAAAAAAACCTGGGAAGAAGCCTTGATGTGGTCACAAAAGACGGACACAAAAAAACAGGCAGGCTGGTAAATGTTTTTAAGAAAGGTATTGAAATTGAAACAGAAGTGCCGGATAAAAACCAGTCAGGCAGGAAAAAAAAGTATGTAATAAAAAAGCTGGCAATTGATTTTAATGAAATAAAGGCAGCTAAAGTCGTTGTATCATTTAATTAAATTATAATAAAGATGGAAAATATTGATCTTATCGACACCTTTTCGGAATTCAAGGAGCTCAAGAGCATCGACAGGGCTACCATGATGAGTGTGCTTGAAGATGTGTTCAGGAGTATGCTGATGAAGATGTATGGGACAGCCGACAATTTTGATATTATTATCAATATTGACAAAGGAGATTTTGAGATATGGCGGAACAGGGAAGTTGTCGAGGATGGCAAGGTTGAGGATCCCAATCTGCAAATTCCCCTGTCACAGGCAAAAAAAATTGACAGTGATTATGAGATTGGCGAAGATGTCACAGATGAAGTGAAACTGGCCAGTTTCGGCAGAAGAGCAATACTGGCGCTCAGGCAGAACCTCACATCACGTATCCTGGACCTTGAAAAGAATAATGTTTATGAAAAATACAGGAATAAAATAGGAGATATTGTTACCGGCGAAGTATACCAGGTATGGAAAAAAGAAATTTTAGTGCTTGATGAAGAAGGAAATGAACTAATACTGCCTAAAACTGAGCAGATACCATCTGATTATTTCAGAAAGGGAGATACTATAAGGGCCGTTGTAATAAAGGTTGAAATGAATAACAGTCCCCTGATTATTCTCTCAAGAACCTCACCTGTCTTTCTTGAAAGGCTTTTTGAACTGGAGGTGCCTGAAATATTTGACGGTCTTATAACCATAAAAAAGATTGTCCGCATACCGGGAGAAAGGGCAAAAGTTGCCGTCGAATCATATGATGAGAGAATTGATCCTGTTGGTGCCTGCGTCGGGATGAAAGGCTCAAGGATACACGGTATTGTAAGAGAATTAAAAAATGAAAATATTGATGTAATAAACTTTACGACAAATATTCAGTTATATATAACAAGGGCCCTTAGTCCGGCTAAAATATCATCAATTAAGATTGATGAAGAGAAAAAACGTGCTGAAGTATACCTGAAACCTAATGAAGTATCCCTGGCAATAGGTAAGGGAGGGTTGAATATTAAGCTGGCCAGTCAGCTTACGGGTTTCGAAATAGATGTATACAGGGAAACTGAGATTGAAGATGAAGAAGACGTCAATATTGAAGAATTTGCCGATGAGATTGAAAGCTGGATTATCGATGAATTAAAGGCAATAGGCTGTGACACAGCTAAAAGCGTGCTTGATCTAAGTATAGAAGATCTTGTAAAAAGAACAGATCTGGAAGAAGAAACGATAAAAGAAGTGATTAATATTTTGAAGGCTGAATTCGAATAAATCGCTTTAGTAATAATATATCCAGCGAATTTCTTAACTTGCAGCTTGTAATTCAAAAATATTTTGACTAAGTATGACTGATATCAAAACAACAAGACTTAGTAAAATAGCCAGGGAATTCAACGTAGGAATAGCAACAATAGTTGAATTTCTTCATGACAAAGGGGTTAAAATCCAATCTGACCCTAACACTAAAGTTACGCCCGAGCAATACGAAATGCTGTTGAAGGAGTACAGCTCAGATCTCGATGTAAAAAAAGAATCTGAAAGAGTCACACTCAAACATCTGAGAGAAAAGCAGGAATCGATTTCAATAAATGACCTGCGTGATGAAAAGGAAAAAGAAACACAGGAAGAGCTTGACGAACTTTTCGTTAAGGACACAAGCTCTACATCAGCAACATATGAAACTGAAACCGAAAAACTAATTGAAAAAGGCCAGAATATCAATATAAATATTGTCGGGAAAATTGATATTGATAAAGAGGCCCGGCTTAAAAAGCCAGTTACCGGTAAAGAAGAAAAAGAAGAGCTTACAGAATATGAAGATAAGAAAACAGAAAAACCAACCGAAAAAATTCAACCAGGCAAGCCTGTTACAGCCGATACTGACAGGGAAGTCAAAGACAGTCTGAGAGAGTCCGGTAAAGCTACTGAAGATTTACTTGTCAGGCCCGAAAAAAAAGAGCTTGAATTCAAGGTTCTGGGGAAAATAGATCTCGAATCCATGAATCAGAGGACAAGACCCCCCAAGAAAACAAAAGAACAAAAAGATGAAGAACGTAAGGCGCGGCTCGCAGAAAAGCAATCCGCTGCCAGGAAGTCAAGGGCCAGGAAAGAAGCTGAAAAAGAAGTCGGCGAATCCGAAAAAAGACACATCGATAAAGGAGAAGTACCATGGAAAGAGAAAGAACATGAAAACGGCCTGTCCTATGATGTGGATTTCACATTCAGGGAAGACCCTTCATATCCTGTTGATGAATCCATGGTAATTGAGGGAAGGAAAAAAAGAAAAAGGATAAAGAAGGAGAGAGAACCCATTATATTTGAAAAAGACAAGGAAGGCAGACAGGTTGAAGATTTTCAGAAAGGCAAACAAAAGAAAAAGAAAAAGAAAATTATATTCAAACATGAAATAAGTGAAGAAGATATACAGAAACAGATAAAGGACACTCTTGCGAGGCTAACAACCAAAGGCAAATCAAAGGGAGCAAAATACCGTCGCGAAAAAAGGGATGCCATAAGCCAGAAGATGCAGGAAAAGATAGAAATGCAGGAACAACAAAAAAATGTGCTTAAAGTAACAGAATTTGTAACGGTAAATGAACTTGCAAAAATGATGAATGTCCCTGTTAATGATGTAATATCGGCATGCATGAGCCTCGGTTTATTTGTCTCAATAAATCAGAGACTTGATGCTGAAACCATGGCCCTTGTTGCTGACGAATTTAATTATAAATTCGAATTTACTACTATAGACTTACAGGAGGCGATAAATGATGAAGCAGAAGATAAAAAAGAAAATCTTTTACCAAGACCCCCCATCGTGACTGTAATGGGACATGTTGACCATGGTAAAACCAAGCTCCTTGATCATATAAGAAAGACAAATGTTATTGGCGGTGAAGCAGGTGGTATTACACAACATATTGGAGCATACAGCGTTGAGCTTAATAACAGCAGGCAAATAACCTTCCTTGACACACCGGGACACGAAGCTTTTACGGCCATGCGCGCACGGGGAGCACAAATAACCGATGTAGCTATCATTGTCATTGCAGCTGACGATGGTGTTATGCCACAAACAGTTGAAGCTATCAACCATGCCCAGGCAGCAGGCGTACCAATGGTATTTGCTATAAATAAAATAGACAAACCTACGGCCAATATCGAAAAAATAAAGGAAGAGCTGGCCAACATGAAAATTCTTGTCGAGGACTGGGGAGGTAAATACCAGTCGCAGGAAATATCAGCAAAAAACGGTATTAACATAGACGAACTGCTGGAAAAGGTCCTGCTGGAGGCAGAAATGCTGGATCTGAAAGCAAATCCCAATAAAAGAGCTATCGGGACTGTCATAGAATCATCCCTTGACAAGGGCAGGGGATATATTGCTACCGTGCTTGTACAGGGAGGAACATTAAGAGTTGGTGATATAGTGCTCGCAGGTATTCATTCCGGCAAGGTCAAATCAATGTACAACGAGAGGGGAAAACAGATAAGCGAAGCCGGGCCATCGGTGCCTGCCCTTATTCTCGGCCTTAACGGAGCACCCCAGGCTGGAGATAAGTTTAATGTCATGAAAAGTGAAAGAGAAGTGAAAGAAATTGCAACCAAGAGGGAACAGTTGGTCAGAGAACAGGAATTAAGGACTCAGAAACATATTACTCTTGATGAAATAGGACGAAGAATTGCTATAGGCAACTTCCAGGAGCTTAATATTATAGTCAAGGGAGACGTTGACGGCTCAGTAGAAGCACTTTCCGACTCATTAATAAAACTGTCAACTGAAGAAATACAGGTAAATATTATTCATAAGGCGGTGGGTCAAATATCTGAAGGAGATATTCTGCTGGCTGCAGCTTCAAACGCAATAATTATAGGATTCCAGGTCCGTCCTTCATTTCAGGCACGTAAACTGGCCGAAAAAGAGGAAATTGATGTACGCCTGTATTCAATTATTTACGATGCCATAAATGAAATTAAGGCAGCTATGGAAGGTATGTTATCACCCGAAATTAAAGAAGAAATTGTTGCTACACTTGAAATACTGGAAGTTTTTAAGATTTCAAAGACCGGCACAATTGCAGGCTGTATGGTTAAAGAAGGTAAAATAAAAAGAGACACAAAAGTGCGGATCATCAGGGAAGGTATTGTTGTTTACACGGGCGAACTGGGCTCGCTGCGCCGGTTTAAGGAAGATGTTAAAGAAGTGTCAAGCGGTCTTGAATGTGGCCTTAATATTAAAAATTACAATGATATTAAAGTTGGTGATATAATTGAGGGGTATGACATAACTGAAATAAAGAAAAAGTTATAACTCCCCGATCCCCCCTGGTTTTCCCATTAAACTCATCATAATGGTAACCAAGCAGGAACTTTCAGAAATGATCAGTTGCAAAGCAAAAAAAATCGGCTTTGATGCCTGCGGTATAGCAAGGGCCGAATACCTGGAAGAAGAGTCAGCGCACCTTAAAAGCTGGCTGCATAATAATATGCATGGCAGCATGAAGTACATGGAAAACTATTTTGACACGAGGGTTGATCCTGCAAGGCTTGTCAAAGGAGCAAAATCTGTTATTGTCGTTCTGCTGAACTATTACACTAATAAGACTCAGAAAGACAGGAGTGCCCCCGTTATATCGAAATATGCCTATGGAAAAGATTACCACTTAATCTTAAAAGAAAAATTATACCAGTTACTTGACTTCATTAAAAGCAAAATAAAAAACGCCAGCGGCAGAATTTTTGTAGACTCGGCACCTGTACTTGAACGTGTATGGGCCGCCAAAGCGGGACTGGGGTGGATAGGCAAAAACGCCAGTCTTATCTCACCTGAGCACGGCTCATTTGTATTTATCGGCGTGCTCATCACTGACCTTGAGCTATACTACGGCAACCAGATTAAAGAAATGTGCGGGGATTGTGAAAAGTGCATCTCTGCATGTCCCACCCGTGCAATAATAAATCCGAGAGTTATAGATGCAAGAAAATGCATTTCATACCTGACCGTTGAACATAAAGATGCCATACCTGAAAAATTCAGGGGCAATTTCAGCAACAATGTATTTGGATGCGATATATGCCAGAGTGTATGCCCCTGGAACACCAATGCCAGGAACCATAATACAAGTGAAATGGAACCATTGCCCGAACTGCTGGAAATGAGCAGAAACGACTGGTATAATCTAAGTGAAAAAACCTTCAGGGAATTATTCGGCAATACCGTTGTAGAAAGAACCGGATTTTCGGGATTAAAAAGAAATATCGGGTTTGTCATGAGCTAACTTGTTTTTTTTATAATATTTTTTTTTGTATCTTAAATTCTGAATAAAACTAAAATTGGCGATGAAAAAGTTATCTTTCCTAATGCTTGTTTTTATCCTGGGTCAAATATCGATATTATGTCAGGAGCCCCTGAAACATGAGAAAAGAATTTATGTATCTCCTGAAGGCAGAATGTATATACAAAGATACTTGCCGATTTACATTAGAATGGCAACCTCCCCGGCTGAAAATGCAGAAAACTACTTACTTAAAAGCGAAGTGACAGATAAGTATTCCAATCCCATGTATCTTGATTGTGAAGGATATAATACTATTAGGTCTCCATGGATAGTTGATACCATAACCAAGAAACCCATATACCCCAGAGAAGATATAATATTTGAAATATATGCTGACAGCAAACCCCCTGTTACTGAGATTGATTTCGGTGAAGCATCGACATACAATGCCCAGGGTAAAGTATATATAAGTAAAACGCAGGAAATAACCCTGAAGGCAACAGACCAGCTTTCGGGTGTTGAGAATATATATTATTCAATCGACGGTTCT
>CAZHQW010000047.1:0-9869 GCA_964534745.1 uncultured Bacteroidales bacterium | reverse complement strand
AAACTGGCATATCATTCCACAGATAATGTAAATAATGCCGAAGCTGATAATATCTATGATTTTTACGTTGACAAAACACCGCCGACCATAGTACAGGAAATTCTGGGAAAGAGCTTTTTTGCAGGGGGCAGGGAATATTCATCAGGAAGAAGCCAGCTCAAGTTAACAACCTTTGATAATAAAGCAGGCGTTAAAGAGGTTTATTATTCAATCAATAAAAGTGAATTTTTAAAATATGAAAAACCTGTATTCCTGGCAAATGTTACCGGGAACCTCACTGTCAATGCATATGCACTGGACAATGTCAATAATAAAACCGAGTCTCTTGAAAAAGGAGACAAAACAAATATTCCTTATGTTGACTTGTCGGGACCTTCCATATCATATGGATTTACAGGACCGAAATTTATACAAAGAGATACTGTTTATATCAGCAGTAAAACGAAGATATATCTTAAAATAACGGATAGTGAATCAGGAATAAATAAAATAGAATATGCCGTTGATAACGGTGAGGACAGATTGTTTGAGGAGCCCTTTTCACTGGAAAAAGAAGGTCCTCACGATATTAAAATCACCGGATATGATAACGTTGAAAATTCCAGCATACTTAATTTAAGAATCATTGTAGATAAAACAGGACCGGAAATATACTCACGCTTCAGCATATTACCGGCAGGCAAAAAAAATATAAACGGAAAAATCCTTGATGTATATCCGAATCACGTTGTGCTGTTCCTATCATCAACAGACAACGTAGTCGGATTTAACGAGATGTACTACTCTATTAATGATGCCCCTGAAATAAAATATGCCGGTTTAATAAGAACCTTCTCCCCGAAGGGCAATTATAATGTAAAAATAAGGGCACAGGACAAATTGGGTAATGAAACTTCAGAGAAAATAGATTTTGTCATAGGTGACTGATATTCCCGAAAATTAAATAATTTTGCACGTATATGAAGGCTTTAGAAAAATATATAATATTCAGCCTTGGGATAATGATAATCAGCTGTGTTCAATCACAGCCCCAGGTGGACAGGTTCAAGGAATTGAGGGAAAATATGGTAAGAACACAGATTGTGTCCAGGGGAGTTACCGATAAAGCAGTGATTGAGGCAATGAGAAAAGTTGAGCGTCATTTGTTTGTTCCCGAGGTTTATATTCAGCAGGCATATGGTGATCATCCCCTGCCGATAGGATACGGACAAACCATATCACAGCCTTATATAGTAGCATTCATGACTGAAATACTAAAACTTGATAAAAGTTCAAAGGTGCTGGAAGTGGGTACCGGTTCGGGATACCAGGCCGCGATTCTTGCTGAAATCTGCGACTCTGTATATACTGTAGAAATTGTCCAGGAACTTGGTAACAGGGCAAAGCAGCTGTTTGAAGAGCTGGGATATAGCAATATTAAGGTAAAAATTGGTGACGGCTATGAAGGGTGGGACAAATACAGTCCTTATGATGCAATAATTGTTACATGTGCTCCCACACATGTTCCAGAGCCACTGGAGGATCAATTAAAGGAAGGGGGACGGATGATCATTCCCGTTGGAGAAAGATATATTCAGGAGCTGGTACTGCTGACAAAGAAAAATGATACATTAAGGCATTCATCTGTGCTGGATGTGAGGTTTGTTCCCATGGTTGACGAGAAAGACAAAATATACTGATTCCTGTAAAAAAAATCCCTTTTCATATTCTCTGAAAAGGGATCTTATCTAATACTAATAGTTATCTTTTTACATCATGCCGCCCATTCCCGGTCCGCCTCCAGGCATCGGGGGTTGCTTTTCTTCTTCAGGTTTTTCAGCAACAACACATTCTGTGGTAAGGAATATACCTGCTATCGATGCAGCATTTTCCAGGGCTATCCTTGTCACTTTTGTCGGATCAATAACCCCTGACTTTAGCAGGTTTTCATACTTGTTTGTCTGCGCATTAAATCCATAATCATCCTTGCCTTCCTTAATTTTCTGAACGATCACGGATCCTTCAAAACCGGCATTTTCAACTATCTGGCGCAGAGGTTCCTCAAGGGCCCTTCTCACAATAGCAATACCTGTGTTCTGATCTTCGTTTTCTCCTTTTAAGGAGCTAAGTTTTGAAATAGCCCTTATATATCCAACACCTCCGCCCGGGACAATTCCTTCTTCTACAGCAGCTCTTGTGGCACTTAATGCATCTTCAACACGGGCTTTCTTTTCTTTCATTTCAACTTCCGAAGCTGCACCAACATAAAGCACAGCAACACCGCCTGCCAGCTTGGCCAGTCTTTCCTGCAGTTTTTCCTTATCATAATCGGAAGTGGTATTTTCTATCTGAACCTTAATCTGTTTTACGCGGCCGTCTATATTGGCTTTATCTCCTGCTCCATTTACAATAGTAGTATTTTCCTTGTCTATTACAATCTTCTCTGCTGATCCCAGCATATCAATCTTTGCACCTTCAAGGGTCAGTCCCTTTTCTTCTGAAATAACTACTCCTCCGGTTAGCACTGCAATATCTTCGAGCATTTCCTTCCTTCTGTCACCAAATCCGGGAGCCTTTACCGCAGCAACTTTTAATGAACCCCTTAATTTATTCACAATTAATGTTGCCAGGGCTTCACCGTCAACATCCTCGGCAATGATCAGCATGGGATGGCCCGACTGGGCAACCGGTTCAAGTATAGGAAGGAGATCTTTCATAGTTGATATTTTTTTATCCGATAGAAGTACATACGGACTCTCCAATACTGCTTCCATCTTATCGGTGTCAGTAATGAAGTACGGAGATATAAAACCCCTGTCGAACTGCATACCTTCTACTACTTCAACACTAGTTTCAGCAGTTTTGGCTTCTTCAACGGTTATTACACCTTCTCTCTTTACTTTTCCCATGGCATTGGCGATCAATTTACCAATTTCCATATCATTGTTTGCAGAAACTGCAGCAACCTGCTGTATTCTTTCGCTATCCTCACCTATCGACTGTGACTGGCTTTTTAATTCATCAACAACAACTTTTACTGCCTTGTCGATACCTCTTTTCAGGTCCATCGGATTGGCACCGGCAGTGACATTCTTTAATCCTACCGTTACTATCGACTGTGCAAGAACAGTAGCGGTGGTTGTACCATCACCCGCATCATCATTGGTTTTTGATGCTACCTCTTTAACAAGTTGAGCTCCTATATTTTCAAAATTCCCTTCAAGCTCAATCTCCTTTGCTACCGTAACACCATCCTTAGTAACCATGGGGGCGCCGAACTTCTTGTCCAGTATAACATTACGGCCCTTGGGCCCCAGGGTAATTTTCACTGCGTTTGTAAGCTCATCAACTCCTTTTTTAAGCAGATCACGAGCTTCAATATTAAATTTTAATTCTTTTGCCATTTTTATAAATTTTTTTTCTTATTATTTGCTTTGGATTAATAACTAATTTAAGTCAGATTTAATTGGATATCATTAAATTATAGCAAAAATATCAGATTGTTTCATCATCAGATAATCCTTGCCATCATAACTAAGCTCTGTTCCGGAATATTTACCGTATAAAACAGAATCTCCTATTTTTACTTCCATTTTTACATCTTTTGTGCCGGGTCCTACAGCTACTACAGTTCCCCGTTGCGGCTTCTCCTTTGCAGAATCAGGAATAATTATGCCACTGGCAGTTTTGTCTTCTGCTTCCATTGGTTTAATAAGTACCCTGTCTTCTAAAGGTTTAATTTTTACTTCAGACATATTACTATTTATTTTAGTTAAACATTATAATATTTCACAGTTTCGAATTTTGCTTAACATATTTTATGCCAAATAAAATAACATCAAATAATTCGATTCAAATTGACAAATTTTCAGTATTTAATTACCAGTGCCCTGAAAATTTATGATAGTTTTTACCCCGAAATTGCCAATAATGTGACTTTGCAGCGCATCTGACATATTGACGCTTTAAATCAGGCAATATTTAAGCATTCCCTGGAATGTTATAACTGTTATTCACTGAAATCCTCCTGCTCTGATCCCTGTTGTTCAGGAACAGTAGTAGGAAAATTGCCAAACCTTTCAGGATCAATAGCATTTTCTACCTGGTCTTCTATCCTTGATCTTGCTACTTCCCCTTTCTGGCGGGGTACTGTCATACTTGCAACAAGGCTTAGTACAAGTATGGAGCTGGCCAGTGTCCAGGTTGCCTTTTCAAGGAAGTCAGCAGTTTTTCGTACACCCATTATCTGGCTTGATGCGGAGAACCCTGCAGCCAGTCCGCCCCCTTTTGAGCTTTGAACCAGGACAACCAGAATTAGTAAAATACATGCAATAACTATTAAAACAGTTACTAAATGATACATATCCCAGTGAATTATAAATTGTTAATAATCTTCTTTATCTTATTTATTTGACCCGCAAAATAACTACTTTTTTCCGGATATTTCAAAATTAATTTCTCATATGCGAAAATAGCCTTGGAATAATACCCCTGTTTAACATATATTCTTGCAAGGGTATCTGTAATAAATTCTTCATCCTCCCTGACGCTGTCTGCAGATATGTCATCAGTACTTACTTTTTCACTATCAGGTACAATTTTTGGCTCACCCCTTATAAACTTGTCTATTAATTCGGCATTTGTATGTCTCTTCTCTTTTTCGATTCTTTCTACCGGACTGAGGATTTCGGTGCTTTCACCTACATCGGCCTGATCTATTGACAGGAGCTCCCTTCCTGTCTGCTCTACTTCACCCGCAATACCGGCTTCCTGTCCGGTATAATCAATAACAAGGGTATCTTCAATATGTTCATTACCTGTATAATCCATTATATCTGAATATTCAGCCCTGTCATCAATATCTTCAATATTATCATCCATCTCCAGCAGTCCGCTTTCATTTCCTATACTTAAGAATTCTTCCGTATCATCTGCTATTTCTATATCCAGGTCTTCATCACTCACCTTTTTCGGCTCTATTTCCAGGACTTCGGTGCTGTTCAGGTTAAATCTTATATCATCAAGTTCAATCCCCTCTCCATATTCTTTCCTTACATCTATCGACACTTCAGGGATAAGTTCTGTGTTACTGTGGCTATGTTTTTTTATATCCACAAGTTGTGAAGACAAAGTATAATTAATATTCTCCTTTAGACTATCCTTATACATCCTGTCAGTTTTCAGGGGCTCCCGGAATGAATCGACCGAAAAGCTGTCTTCCTTTAAATCAAGAGGATGGATTAGTTCATAGAGGACCTTCCTGTCGGTTATATATGCGGCGGTATGGTTAAGTTTTGACTTAAAATCTTCACTGTTTATCAGGTACAGATTTTTAACCTTTAACAGATGGGCTGTCTGAAAATACGGATATTCACTGGTAAGTTTTGTAATGAAGTTAATGCTTTCATTATCAAGATATTCAGGATTCTTTATGTATCTTATCAGGTTTTCTTTTTCCATGAATTACCAGTTAACAAATGCTTTGTTAAATATATCTTCAATCAGCAGCTTCACAATATCTTCTATATATTCAGCCTGGGCATCGTCAAATGTCATGCTGCTTGAATAGTCTTCGTATCTTGAGAAGCTGGATTCAAAGCTCATATCCGGGTTAACCGAGTTGGAATATCTTATCTTTATAGCAATAGTAAACCTGTTTTGTGCTGCTATATCATTGGCCGTGATAGATACAGGCGCCTGGTCAAATGTTATAACCTCTCCTTCAAAATCAGCATCGCCCACTCCATTTATCATTACAAGGCTTGTATTGGACTGTATATAGTCCTTCAAAGCATCTGTAAATTCCTGGCTGAAAGAAGGCTGGACGATCCCCCCGTTATTCTCTATCACCCTGTTTTCAATATACTGGACCGACACTGTTTTCAAACCGGTTGTTGTTGCCCCTTTAGTTGAATACCCAAGTGACAGGGACCCCAGCTTTATAGTACAGGTACTTAATAAAACCAGGCAGGCTGCCACAAAAAACAACATTTTAATATTTCTGAACATCCGGCTTTATTCTATATAGTTAATAATTTCATGTGATATCATACTCCTTGATCTTTCTGTAGAGTGTCCGTTCCGAAATGCCAAGCTCATCAGCTGCATATTTCCTTTTGCCGTTATGCTTGACCAGTGCCTTCTTTATTAGCTCTTTCTCCTTCTCTTCCAGCGACAACGATTCTTCGATTATCTCTTCCGTATCCTGTATATCCTCATCCTGGGGCCTGGGTATCTCATATTTTTTATTCAATATATCTTCCCTGTCATCTGATCCCACACTCTGATGAAGCTTCTGGATTATCCTGGCATTATCCTCCCGTATCTCCGTACTTACCGGCCCTTTCTGCATTATTTCAAGAACAAGCTTCTTCAGATCGGTAACATCATTTTTCATATCAAAAAGTATGCTGTACAGAATCTCTCTTTCAGAGGCAAACGTCTTTTGATCGACCGCATCATAAATAACAGGGAGTTTTGACTCATAATAATCAGGAAGGTATTTCCGCAATGTCTGCTCTGCTATTTTACGGTTCTCCTCAATTACGGAAATCTGTTCTGTGATATTCTTCAATTGCCTGATATTCCCGGGCCATCTGTAATTCGACAGAACATGCTGTGCTTCTTCATCCAGACTTATGGGCGGCATGCGGTTTCTCTCTGCAAAATCAGTTGCAAATTTTCTGAATAACAGGTGTATGTCCTCTTTTCTGTTTCGTAATGGGGGTATTTCTATAGGAACGGTATTTAACCTGTAATAAAGGTCTTCCCGGAATTTACCCTGGTGAATGGCCTTCAGGATATCAATATTTGTGGCAGCAATAACTCTTACATTTGTTTTTATGACTTTTGATGAGCCTACCTTTAAAAATTCACCTGTCTCAAGAACCCTTAAAAGTCTCACCTGCGTGGAAAGAGGCAGCTCAGAGACCTCATCAAGGAAAATTGTTCCGCCGTTGGCAACTTCAAAATATCCCTTCCTGCTGTCTATTGCACCTGTAAAAGAACCCTTTTCGTGTCCGAATAATTCGGAGTCTATAGTCCCTTCAGGAATTGCCCCGCAGTTAACAGCTATATATGTACCATGCTTCCGTGCGCTGTATTGGTGAATTATCTGTGGAAATACTTCCTTTCCAACCCCGCTTTCACCGCTTATTAAAACCGACAAATCAGTAGGTGCGACCTGCACTGCAATATCAATAGCCCTGTTTAAGCCGGGGGAATTTCCTATTATATCATATCTCTGTTTTATATTTTGCATCTCCATAACCTGCAATATTGACGGATCAATTATAACAAAAAATATCGTTAATACCTTAATGCTTTGTCAAATCATTAACAATCAAATAATTTAGTTATTTTTCCGTTAGTAAAAATATATGACAAAATTACAATATTAAAAGTTATTTGCTAATTTGCATTGTTAATAAAATTTAAATTTTTATGCAGAGCGACTATTTGTTTATTATCCCTGCACGATATGCCTCTACGAGGTTTCCCGGAAAACCGCTGGTTGATGTAGGGGGCAAATCAATGATAAGAAGAGTCTATGAGCAGGTATCAGAGAAGACTCAGGATGTTTTTGTTGCCACAGATGATTCAAGAATATTTGAAGCTGTAAATAAATTTAATGGCAGGGCTGTGATGACATCCCCTGATCATAAAACCGGAACAGAGCGCTGTGCAGAAGCATTAAAGCTGATTGAAAAGAATACAGGGAAAAAATTCAAAATCATAATAAATGTGCAGGGTGATGAACCCTTTCTACAACCTGAACAACTTGACACCCTGAAATTATGCTTTAATGATCCCGGGACACAAATTGCTACACTGATAAAGCCAATAAATGACCCTGAGACTATTTTCGACGAGAATAAAACAAAAGTAATCATTAACAATAGCAAAGAAGCGATCTATTTCAGCCGCACACCCCTTCCCTTTGTAAAAGGATATTTGCCCGGTGAATGGGGCTCAAGGCACATGTTCTACCTGCATATCGGACTATATGCATATAAAAGGAATATACTATTGTCTATTGCTGAATTGGAGCCAACGCCGCTTGAAAAGGCGGAATCACTGGAGCAGCTCAGGTGGATTGAAAACGGCTACAGGATAAAAACAGAATTCACCCAATATGATTCTTACGGAATAGATACTCCCGGGGACCTTGACAGAATAAAGAAAATGGGATTGATTTAAAAGTATGCAGATATCCTGCTATAAGCCCTGGTATCGTTTTGAAATTTGATCCCAGTTAAGAATATTCCAGAATGACTTGATATAATCAACCCTTCTGTTTTGATAATCGAGGTAATAAGCATGTTCCCAAACATCGCAGGTCAAAACAGGTGTTAATCCGGCTCTCAAAGGATTGCCAGCATTGCTTTCCTGAATTATCTCAAGGGACCCATCATTATTTTTCACCAGCCATGCCCAGCCTGAACCAAATAGTGTAGCTGCAGCATTGGAAAACTTTTCCTTAAACTGATCAAAAGAACCGAAAGATCTGTTTATTGCATCTGCCATAATCCCTAAGGGCTCTCTGCTTCCTTCCCCGCTAAATGCTGAAAAATAAAACGTATGATTCCACACCTGAGCCCCGTTATTATAAATCCCGCCTTCAGCCTCCCTGATTATTTGCTCCAGGCTTGCATTCTCAAACTTCGTACCTTTGACCAGGTTATTCAGGTTATCAACATATGCTTTATGATGTTTACCATAATGAAATTCCAAGGTTTTTTCACCTATATGGGGTGATAATGCATTTAAGGCATACGGTAATTCGGGTAATTTAAAGTCCATAATTAATGTATTTATAATTAATAACTAAAAGAAATTACTGCTACCCGAAATTACAAAATATTTTAATCAGGCATGCAATCTTCTGGCAACTTCATCCCATGACACAATATTCCAAAATGCAGATATATATTCAGGCCTGCGGTTCTGGTATTTCAGATAATATGCATGTTCCCACACATCCAGTCCCATTATAGGTGTACCTTTTACTGCAGCAACATCCATTAAAGGATTATCCTGGTTTGGTGTTGTAGAAACTTTGAGCTCGCCATTGCTTTTTATCAGCCATGCCCAGCCAGAGCCAAAAACGCTGCCTGCTGCAGACGAAAATTCACTCTTAAAGTTGTCAAAAGAGCCAAATGATTTTTCAATTGCTGCCAGCAGGTCTCCTTTAGGCTGTCCTCCACCATGAGGTGAAAGAACCTTCCAGAACAGACCGTGATTATAATACCCACCGCCATTATTTCTTACAGCAAGTGGATGCTTCGATATATTCTTTAGTATCTCCTCGATGGATTTACCTTCCAGTCCGGTTCCCCTTAGCGCATCGTTTAATTTGGCCGTATATCCGCCATGATGCTTTGTATGGTGAATTTCCATAGTAGTAGCATCAATATAGGGTTCCAGGGCGTTATAACTATAATCTAATTTTGGTAATTCAAAAGCCATGATTTTTAGTTTTTATTGTTTATACTTAATTTTTATCTTACGTTATTTAGATTCATTTTAAATAATAACATCTTTGTTTAATATTTGTTCAATTATTTTCAACCAAAATATGACCCAAAAAATTACTTTTGTATCAAACATCGGTAATATGACTTTCTTATATTCGCTTGGCATTGGATTTTACTGGCTGATGATTTTCCTGGCATCGTCATTCAACAGTAAGGCCCGGAAGTGGATCAGGGGGAGGGCCGGATTATTCAAAGAGATTAAAAAAAGGGTAAATCCGGAAGACAACATTTACTGGTTCCATGCCTCGTCCCTTGGTGAATTTGAACAGGGGCGACCCCTTATCGAGGCTGTAAAACTCAAAAATCCGTCAGTTAAAATCCTGTTAACATTCTTTTCGCCTTCAGGCTATGAAC
>CAZHQW010000046.1:0-30805 GCA_964534745.1 uncultured Bacteroidales bacterium | reverse complement strand
GCCTGTTTAACCAGTTAAATACTATATTTGCCCTGTCCAGCATTATTCTTGGATCATTAAATATTTCATTGTCAGTATATAACAACCTGTTATTTGATTCTATTATTTTATTGGAGGCAGGTGAATCGTAAATCCTGAGCCTCCCTTTACTGAAAATATATGAGGGATTGCGGTTGGTTCTTTTATATATTTTAAGTTTGCCGTACCTGAATTTGTTAAAAAACTTTTGTCTTTCTGAAAAACTGTTAAGAAAATCAATCTGTCTCTGTATATCCTGTGCACACTCAAATTCTACAGCACAGATATGCGTGTTAAGTTTGGCCGTAAGCAATGGAATAATATAACCCGTATTGCCTCCCAGGAAGTCCTGTACCCTGTTTACAATGTCAGTATACTCCAGTGGCATGATATTAAGGATGCAGGGGGCAGGACAATACTTAAGGTCGTGGTACAGGCATTTAGTCAGGGGATTTGATTCCTTGCACAGCCTCATATTAAAGAATTTTAATATTATGTCAAGGAGTGTATCCACATAGGCCCTGCCCTGAAAAGGTCCGTAAACTGACTTGTGCTTTATTCTTTTAAGCGAGCCAATTATTTTGACGGTTGGAAACAATCCGTCCGTTATTAATATATACTTATATTTTTTGAATTTTTTCTGTCTCACGTTATAAAAAGGATAATGCTTCTTGATTAGCTTATCCTCCAGCAGCAGTGCCAGAAATTCATCTGGCGTCTCATGAAAGTCAACATGTTCAATACATGCAACCAGCGGCCTGATTTTTTTACCGGCATTAATGCTTTTATTATGAAAGTAACTGAGCACCCTTTTTTTAAGGTTCACTGACTTACCTATATAGACAACATTGCCTTTCCCGTCCCGGAACAAATATACACCTGGTCTCTCAGGCAGCTTTTTTCTTATATATCTGACCAGGACTTCCTGTTCATCTTTTACCATGGTACCGCAGTGATGATTATTAGATAATCAAAGTACAATGCTATAATATAGTCTTTTTAGTAAAAAGCAACTGCTGAAAACAGTATATTTTAAAATAATATGATGTATTCCATTACTAATTCTTTTGTATTTTTATAACTCGTTTATTAATTAATATATTAAGCATTCATTATGAGCAAGAAAATCATATCGGTTTACGGTTACGGGCGCTTCGGAAAATTCTGGGCAGATATACTGGCTGAGGATTTCCATGTGAAAGTCTACTCGCGCAGGGGTTTAAAAAAGGAAGAGGTCAGCCAGGGCATTGAAATTACTGATTCTGAAGATATTTATAAATGTGATGCCCTTTTTTACTGCGTTGCCATTTCATCATTTGAAGATTTGCTGAAGAATTCAAAAATGCTGTTCAAAAAGGATACCGTCTATTTCGATACCTGTTCGGTAAAGGTGGAGCCAGTACGGTGGATGAATGAGAACATACCCCAGGGGTGCAAAATAATTGCCTCACATCCCATGTTTGGCCCTGATTCTTATTACAAATCCCCTGAAAAGCTGCCTATGGTCATGTACAATGTACGGGCGGAAGCAGAGGAATTCAGCCGGTGGAAGGATTATTTTTCAGACAAGAAGATGCGTGTTGAAGTGATGACTCCCGATGAACATGATAAGATGGTAGCATATTCACAGGGAATAACACATTATATAGGAAGGGTGCTGGCTGATCTTAACCTGAAGCCGACATTGATAAATACACTGGGGTACCAGAAGCTCCTTGAAATCATCCAGCAGACATGCAATGACAGCTGGCAGCTCTTTATCGATCTGCAGAAGTATAATCCCTATACAAGAACTATGAGGATTGATCTTCAGAATTCGATAGAAAGTATATACAGGAGCCTGAGTGACGATAAAAGGTAAGCTTAGGGAAATAACATCAGGAAGTCATTTTCTGGAGCAGGCTTCTGACATTGCTTATTGATTCAACATTGTACCTGGCCATTGTATTTGCTATTCCAACTTTGATGGTTATGGCAGTTCCCGGCAGTTCCGCGAACAGATATTCATCAGTCCAGTCATCACCTATTGCAATGATAAATTCAAACTCCCTGTCGGATAGCAGGTGAAGTGCAGTCCTGCCCTTGTTTATGCCGCTGTTCTTTATTTCGATCACTTTGTTCCCCTCAAGAATCTCCAGGTTATAATTGCCTATGAGGCTGGTAAGCTGGTCCTTTAATTCCAATGCCCTCTGTGCACCCAGCTCATGGTCCGCCTTTCTGTAATGCCATGCAATGGAAAAATTCTTTTCTTCTATAAATGTGCCCGGTGTCCTGTCAACATAAAATTCTATGCTCGGCCTTATAAGCTCCTTCCATTCGTTATTCATCTTTTCAACCATTCTCCATTTATTTTTGGGCCTTCTTATCCATACCCCGTGTTCAACCACAAGTGTATATTTTTTATTGCCAAACCAGCTTTCAAAGGTATCCCTGTCCCTGCCGCTGATAAGCACCACTTCGTTCCTGGTATCCCGGGCAAGGCTGTCAAGTGTCTTATACAGCTCTTTATCAGGAGCCGCAAGTTCGGGTTTTGTTCTGAATCCCACAAGAGTTCCGTCATAGTCAAGAAACAGGATACGGGAACGGGCCTTACTGTAACTTTTCAATATCTTGTTTTCAATTGAATCATTAATCTTCTTTGCGAGGTATCTGTTACGTATTTTGCTTACGTTATCCAGGCTCCTGATAAAATCCTGGGCCCATTTGACTATATTGTACCTTTTAAGTATGCTCTGCATTGTTCTGATCTTGTTCCTCTGCTCCTCTTCCGGCATATTAACCGCCTGTTCCAGTGCACTGGCAATCTCCTCCTTGTTATTGGGATTTATTATTATGGCGTCACTCAATTCTTTTGCAGCACCGGCCATTTCACTTAGAATAAGCACCCCTTTCCCGTTTATCTGTGAAGCTATATATTCCTTGGCAACCAGGTTCATCCCGTCTCTTACAGGTGTAATAAGTGCTATCTCACAAGATGTATAAAGCTCGATAAGGTTTTCAAAACTCAGCTCCCTGTAAAAATACCATATCGGAGTCCAGTTAATGGTGGCATACTTACCGTTTATCTTTCCTACAAGTTCATCAATCTCTCTTTTCATATATTTATATTGCTGGACATTTATTCTCGATGGCACAGCCAGGAGAACAAGCGTCACCTTTTCCCTGTATTCCGGATATATGTCCAGGAAATATTCAAATGCAATTAACCTGTGGGATATGCCTTTGGAATAATCAAGCCTGTCAATTGACAATATTAGTTTCCTGTCAGGAGCCATAAGAAAAAACTTGTCAATCTCCTGTCTTATTTTGGATTTATCCTTTATGGATTTCTGGCTCAATCTTACTGCCGAGTTGTAATACTTGTCATAGTCTATCCCCATGGGAAATGCATCGACTTTTGCTATCCTGTTTTCAAGGGTTATCTGGTTCAATACCGTCTCATGGCCGAGAAGCCTGCGCACACTGCTAAGGAAGTGTCTCTGGTAATCATATATGTGAAAACCTATAAGGTCAGCCCCTAGCATGCCTTCAATAATTTGCTTCCTCCAGGGAAGTATCCTGAACACCTCATATGAAGGAAAAGGTATATGAAGGAAGAAACCTATGGACAGCTCCCTGCACTTTTCCCTGATTAGCTTTGGCAGCAAAAGAAGATGGTAATCATGAATCCATATTTTGTCTATTCCTTGAATATTGTCAAGTATTACTTCGGCAAACTTTTCATTTACGCGGACATATGAATTCCAGAATTCTTTATTGTATTCTACATACTGCATAAAATAGTGGAACAGGGGCCATATTGTCTTATTACTGAACCCATAATAATAAAGATCCAGATCTTTTTTATTAAGAAATACCGGGAGGCACTTTTCTTTTTTTATTGCGTCTATTATGCCGGGTCTTACACCATCGTTTATTTCCTCGTCAACAATTCCGGGCCAGCCGATCCACATGCTCTCAAATGATTTATATATTGATTTCATACCTGTTGCCAGTCCGCCCACACTTGCCTTTATATTAACGGAGTCTTTTTCAAGATTAATTTTCAGTGGCAGTCTGTTTGATACAATAAGAATCTTTTGCATAGGATATGGATGATAATTTTTATACTAGTTAAGATATTGTTAATTTTAGCTGTCATAACAAAATAACAAAATATTTTTAAAATGAAAAGTTTAAATTACGGAATAATTGGCAATTGTTTGAGTGCAGCACTTATATCTGATACTGGTTCTATTGACTGGTGCTGCCTTCCCAATTTCAACTCTTCATCTATTTTTGCCAGTATACTGGATGAGAACAGGGGCGGAAATTTTGCTTTTATTGTGAACAGGCAGTACAAAATAAGCCAGAGCTATATTAGAAGGACAAATATCCTCGTAACCAAGTTTGAGGCAGAGAAGGACAAATTTGAAGTCGTTGACTTCATGCCGCGGTATATGTCTGACTACCGGAGTTATTATTCTCCGCCCGATATAATAAGGTATATAAAACATAAATCAGGAAAGCCCCGGTTCAGGATAAATTATGATCCGAAGCTGGAATATGCAAAATATACTACAAAAACAGTGGTGCATAAAGAATATATAAAAAGCTACACAACAAGAGGCATATACGATTCTATTTATCTGTATACCAATCTCGATAAAGAAAAGGTAGTGTCTGAAAAAGAGATTGAAATTGCTGATGATGCATTTTTTCTTCTGAGTTATAACCAGAAGGTATTAACCCAGACAGTGGACAGGGCCTACCTGAAACTGCAGAGGACAAAGGTCTACTGGCTCGACTGGTCAGAGAGGACAAGATCCTTTAATAAATACAATGATGAAATATTAAGAAGCAGTCTGCTCCTGAAACTGCTAAGCTATGATAAAACAGGTGCTGTTATTGCCGCTCCCACCACATCCCTGCCTGAAAAGATCGGCGGTATAAGGAACTGGGATTACAGGTTCTGCTGGCTGAGGGATGCATCAATGGTGATAAAGGTGATGACCAATCTCGGTCATTACAGGGTTGCCAAGAGGTACCTTGATTTTATAATAGATATATTACCGGACAAGAGTGAGAAGATACAGGTAATGTACGGCATAAACAGGGAAAGAAACCTGACAGAGAAGATACTTGATCATCTCAGTGGCTATGAAAATTCTGCACCTGTGAGAATAGGCAATGATGCATTCAGGCAAAAACAGAATGATATTTACGGCATACTGATGGATGTGATCTACCAGCAGTTTAAAATATTTGAGACATCCCTTGATAACAGTGAAGCCTTATGGACAATAACAAGGAGCATAGTAAAGACTGTTGCCAGAAACTGGAAGAAACCTGACAGGGGGATATGGGAAATAAGAAGAACACAGAAGCACTTTACCTTTTCAAAGGTCTTATGCTGGGTAGCCATTGACAGGGCTATAAAAATAGCTGATCTGATTAATAAAAAAGACTATATAAAAATGTGGTCTGATTTAAGAAATGAAATAAAAGAGGATATACATAAAAATGCATGGGATAACAAACTGCAGTCCTTTACCCAGCACTACGGCTCAAAAGAAATGGATGCGGCGAATCTGCTTATGGAACCCTATGGCTTTATTAAGGCAAATGATTCCAGGTATATCAGCACAGTAAAAAATACTTACAAAAACCTGGGTAAGGATGGTCTGATGTACCGCTATAAGAACAAGGATGATTTCGGGTTGCCTGCCTCCTCATTTGTTGTATGTAATTTCTGGCTTATTAACAGCCTTCACAGAATTGGCGAAAGGGAACAGGCGCTTAAACTATTCGGTCAGCTTCTGAAATATGCAAACCACCTCGGACTATTCAGTGAGGATATTGATTTCAGGACAAAAAGGCTGCTGGGCAATTTTCCCCAGGCCTATTCTCACCTCGCCCTGATAGAAACAGCAGTTAACCTGTCTTCAAAAGCCGGAATGGGTCAGCGCACAACCCTGATAAATCCTCCCCCGTTGTAAGAGTGGTATTCACTGTTATACATGGCATCGGCACCTACCGGTCCCATCCTGAATGTGCCTCGTGACACTGCCCTTACAAGGTAATAATAATACTGGGTGCTGCCACGGTATTTATAAAGATTAATAAAAAGGTTGATACGGTCGTCCCTGATATCCTGGTATTCAGGATAGGATCTCCTGTTCGGCCACTCCATACCGGGGGGCAATACAGTGAGCCTGGGATTTTCTATCTCGAATCCGCCCGGCAGGATATCAGATATCACAATATTCTCAATATATTGATTTGTGCCGTTCTCTATAGATAGTTCAACAAGAACCAGGTCATTCTGCTTAAAGGTATTCCCGGTGATCCTGTTACCATGCCTGTCATAAAAATTCTTCCTTACCTTTATATAGTTATCTTCCTCGGCATATCTGCCCGTGGCGCTTATACCTTCTGCTTCCCAGAAATAGTAGAGCTTCCCATTACCCCTGGATATTATTTCTATTCTTGTACCATTAAGTTCATCTGTATTAAGGGTAACCGTGTTGTTATCACACTGTCCGATTACCTTTCCTTCCGACCTTATGGTTGCAGATACATTGCCTGCAGCGGCAAGGCGTGCAATCTTACCCATTGCCAGAAAGCCAAATACCCTTTCCTGGGTGTTTAAATATCTTCTTTTTGTCAGGTAACCCGATACATTCCTGGCCATTATTCCAACCTGCTGATTGCCGGGGTCTACCTCAAGGAGAGTATTCAGAGCCAGCGCTTCATCCCGGACATACGAATAAAAGCTCCCTCCGAAAACCGGATCGGATTTTTCACCTGTAAATGCGGAAGGGAGAATTTCCCTGTATTTGTTCTTATCTCCGGCAAGGGCATATGAAGCAGCAAGAAGATATTTCCCGTCAAGGCTCAGCTGTTCAGGATGCGCTTTGTAATAATTCATCGTAGACATCTGTTTTTCACCGGACAGTGCCAGCACATATAGTGAATAAGGGACTTCCTTTGGCACAATTTTCCTGTTTTGTGTCCGGTTATAAAAATAAGTTATGGTTTCTTTTTTCTTTAACTTCTTTTTCAGGTACCCCATTAGTTTTTCCAGGAAATTTTCATCAACATCATAACCGGCCTTTTTTGCTTCGATTGCAAAATGAGCGGCATATACCGAGCCCCACCAGGTTTCACTTCCCCCGCCCGGCCAGAAGGTTAATCCCCCGTTATATAACTGCATCATCCTTATCCGGTCCAGTGCATGCTGGACATTATTTGCTGCATCTGATACCGCTTTTTCTTCCTTATATATAATATTCATCAGATCATTAAAATATAGCTGGGGGAAAGCGGTTGAAACAGTCTGTTCTATGCAGCCATAGGGATACCGCACCAGGTAATCCAGGCTATTTGAAAACTGAATTAATGGATTATTACTGACAATCAATTTATTATCAATGCTTACTTCAATAAAATCTTCAATATCCATCTGTACCAGTTTTGTCTCTCCCGCATTGATAACACCTGATCCTGTTCTTTTCTGCAGTGGTGAAGCAGGCCTTACAGTAATGTCGGTGGTATTGGTATATACTTTTCCCGCAGCCTCAGCTGTTATGATGATTTTTGCCTGTCCGGTTTCAGGTCTTGCATATACCCTGAAACGAACTTCATTTTCACCGTTGGCTTTTATCGTGGTTGCTTCAGATGACTTTCCGGCAACCGAAAGCGGCCCTTCCACCTTAATCCGTGCCTTGCAGCTTACTGCCTCTTCGGTTGTATTGGAGAGAATAACAGGAACCTCCACACTGTCGAAGGGACTGAAAAACCGGGGAAGTGCCGTACTTACAACCACAGGATCTGCTACCTTCATATTGGCAGACCCTGAACCAAAAGTATTGTCCTTATAAGTTACGGCCATTATTCTCAGGTCTCCCGAAAACTGGGGTATCTCAATGTCGTATTCTGCCTCACCCCTTGAGTTGGTTTCAAGCATTCCGCTCCAGAATGTTACAAGTTTAATCCTTTTGCTTGTAAGCGGATTCACTCTTTTTGCCTCCGCAGGTCCTCCTCCTCCTGTATGGCTCTTAACAGTTCCCATTTCGGGAAACAGGTAGGGATAGATATCATACGAGTTCACCTCGAGTGCTCTTTTCTGGTAGAAGAAGCCGTATGGATCAGGGGTCTTATAACCCGTGATTTGCAAAATGCCCTCGTCGACAACCGCTATTGTTAACTTGCATCCAGGTTTTGATTTTACCTTTATCTTCTGCCTGGTATTGGATCCTGATTTCTCAACTGCTGTTATTTTTACCGGTAGTATGTTGGCCGGATCTTCAGCCATCACCGGCGCAAATCCGTGTGCAACAGTCAGTGGCAGGTCAGATTTTTTGTGCGGCCTGAAAAGGGTAGCACTAATATACATATTAGGTACGTGTTCCTGTTTAATATCCACTTCAAAGGAAGCGGCGCGTTTATCTGTTTCTATATAGAAATGATCGAGCACCCTGTTATTCTCAAGTGTAACCAGTATCCTGCCCGTGAAGGGTGCTTTAAGTATTACTTTAGCCTTTTCTCCAACCTTGTAGCTTTCCTTGTCAAGCTCAATATCAATCTGTCCCTCATTATTTACCTTGAATGAACTGTATGTTGTTCTGCCCCATCCGTAAGCATATAAGGACTTTTTGACATATGTAAAAACACCCGGGGCAGAAACACGTAGCTCGTAAGTGCCCGAAAGGTCCGGGATAAAGCTGTAAAATGAAGATGTCTCATTTACCTTGATTGTCTTTTTATCAAGAACCTTTTCAATCTTTTCTGAGCGGTACCTGTAGTAGTTACCTGACTTTGAAAGAACAGTCTTATACTCGTATCTGATGAGCTGTATTTCCGCATCTATGTCCGACAGAGCCTTGCCGTCCTTGTCTACCGCTATAAGGTCCATTTTTACGGGTTGCCCTGTCTGCATATAGTATCCGGAGTATTTTATGCCAAAGAATACGTCCTGGGTAAGGATGTTTACATTTTTCAACTTGTTGACAGGCCTGCCGGTTTCATCGAAGACCGTTATGTAGAGATCTGACTGAAGGATTCCCATATTACTGTAATTTGAGGGTATGGCAAATGTTTCCCCTGCCTGCCCTTCAGCACCGGTTTTATCACTCCTGAACTGCTGCGCGAAATATGTTTCGGCTCCTGTTATTGTATAATCATAGTCCCTGTTCTCTTTCGGGTAGAAGTACTTCCTTTTAACAGACATTTCAATTTCGTAATTCCTGTTGGCTGCCGGCGGTCCGAAGAAACTTGCAGCCAGCAAACCAACTTTTATCTCTTCCCCCGGTTTGTATTCATCTTTATCGAGACTGACATCGACCTTGATACGGTCAGGGACAAATTCTTCCACCTTGATGACCGAGGAACCCAGGAACACGTCGTTTGAAGTGTACAATCCCAGGGTGTACGATCCTGTAATTGTCGAAGCAGACAGATCAAATTTTGTTTCAAAGGAGCCCTGTTCATTAAGTATCTTCTTAATTGTTTTAAGAGTTTTGCCCTGCGGATTTGTAATTTTTAATATTACAGGTATTTTTCCGGGAACATTCCAGCAATAATCCCTTAATATCGCCGAAACATTAACTGTTTCGCCCGGCCTGTATATATCCCTGTCTCCATAAATGAACACCTGCATTCCTGAAGGATTTTCTATTATACCCCCCACATCAAAGCGTGATACGGAAACATTGGTGCTCCTGAAAGGAAGGAAATTATAATCGCCCTGGTAACTGGCTGTTACAAGGCAAGTCTTGAATCCGGGAGCTTTCAGTTCTGAAAACTCATACCTGGCAACACCCTCGGCATTGGTTTTTGTAGTATATGTTATCTGGTTGTTGGTACCAATGAACGCTATACCAACATCTGACAAAGGCTGAGCCGTCTGCAGGGAATTGGCAAATACCATTATACTGTTTTTGCCCTCCTTTGCTATAAGTCCGATATCTGAAATGGAAACAAGCTTTTCTGCCCTCATCCAGTAATCGTCAGCAGAACGTATTTCTATGCAGTATATTCCATTATAACCTGAAAGCTTGTCCTCAAAGTCGAGGTTCAGTATACGGCTGCTGCCATATCTCTGGAGATCGGCGGTCTCAATTTCCTTCTCGTATACAACATCACCCAGCGTTTCGGCATCCGGACGGTCATAGTAATAATCGTAGTAATAGTAATCATCATAATAATAATCATCATAGTTATTGAAACTGTAGGTCCGTATATACTTTAATATGTTGTTTTCATATATCTTGGTAATTTTAATCCTCACTCTTGGTATATTGATTATGGCCACTTCTATGTTCCTGGATCCTTTTCCCGACACATAGAACTCCTTTTTATCCATAAAGACAATGTTTGGCTGCAGTTCCCCGAATGAAACAGGCTGGGTGTAATCATATTTAAGAACTCCTCCTATTTTACCCTCAAGCCCTTGTTTTATGGTAAGCTCATATTTGCTGTTTATATCGAAATCCTCGCTCTTAATTATAAACGAACCGGGCAGTACTTCAACCGAGTACTTAACCCAGGGTGATATACTGATAAATGTTTTGATATTTCTCTCAAGTACAGGCTGCGATGTTGATATATTGATAACTCCTTCCATTCCGTTGTGACTGGACTGCACATCTGCAATAATAAGCTTGAAAGGGGAAGGAATATCAAATTCATGGACAAACGGCTTATCTGTTTCCACTGACCCCCTGTTA
Organism: uncultured Bacteroidales bacterium; assembly: GCA_964534745.1. Classification (GTDB taxonomy): domain Bacteria; phylum Bacteroidota; class Bacteroidia; order Bacteroidales; family UBA10428. Next base: position 20,078 of record CAZHQW010000046.1, on the reverse strand, counting down.
GCCTTCAGCCCTTTATCTATCGTTATTTTTGCCGACATATCCTTATCTTCGGCTTTAATATCAGTTACAACAAGTGAGACCATATTACCGGCGTCAGCGGCGACAATCCTGAAGTCCCTGCTTTCCCTGTTTAAATCTACATTCAGCAGTCCGGCCACCTCTTCCGGCTTTATATCCTGGTTGAATTCTATATCAAACCTCATCACAGGCTCTCCTTCTTCTCCTTCAGGAAGTGTCCAGTAAGCTTTTGTCCCGGTTATTTTAAGATAGGGCGTGTGAAAATCAAAAGACTTATCCCCGGTGAAGCTGTAATCCGGGGAATACATCAGTATCTTGTCGGTGAGGTCACACTGGTAATCAGTTGACGGCAAAAATCCCCTGGCAGGCTGAAAAACAAGCCTGTTTGTGGTAACCCACATATATTTTCCCTCTGTATAAGGTTTGATTTTGAGAAGCTCATCCTCAACCCATATGTTGACCATAGAATCGGGAACAAGATCCCTGTCAAAAGTAAAACTCAGATTACCTGTAACAGCTACTTCCTTGTCGAAGTTGCGTTCTGTTATTCTGACCGTGTTTTTCTTCTTGCAGGACGGCAATATTAGTAACAGGGCCAGTACCAGTATTTTTATGCTTTTCATTGGATTAATAGTTTTATTAGTATTTAAATGGCTATATAAATTTAAAAAAATAATTTACTATACTAATTTTAACTGTTGATTTTATTATTAATCCCATTAAGGCTGTCCGTATGTCCTATATAGAGCTATACAGAAGAATATTGAAGTCCTTTCCTTGCAGAAAGGCTGCAGTCTGCGTACTTATTGCAGTTATCATGCCTGTATTAATATTTGTTTTGCTCGATATAAGCTTCCCTTTAAAACTTGATGTTGAATACTCTACAATTATTGAATCGGGCGACAGTACCCTTCTTCATGCATTCCTTACCAGTGATGACAAGTGGAGAATGTATACCGGACTTGATGAGATAACGCCCCAGCTTAAGAGAGCAATAGTATTCAAGGAAGACAAGTATTTCCGCTATCATTTCGGTATTAATCCTGTTTCTGTGGTCAGAGCCACAATAAATAATGCTTTGCGGGGGAAGCGAACGTCGGGTGCCTCAACCATAACCATGCAGGTTGCCAGATTGCTTGAGCCGGGGGAAAGGACATATATTAACAAGGCAAGGGAGATGTTCAGGGCTATGCAACTGGAGTGGCATCTGAGTAAGGATGAGATCCTTCAGCTTTATCTTAACCTTTTGCCCTATGGTGGCAATATTGAAGGAGTGAAGTCAGCATCGGTCATCTATTTTGGCAAAGAACCCGACCACCTGAGCATAGCAGAGATAGCAACATTGTCCATTATTCCCAACAGGCCCCTGTCTTTAAAACCGGGAATAAATAATGATTATATTTTGCATGAAAGGAACAAATGGCTTAAAAAATACCTTGATGCCCGGCTGTTTGATGAAAAGTACATCCATGACGCCATGGAGGAGCCTCTTGAAGCTTACAGGCGCGAAGTGCCCAAAATGGCACCTCACATCTCATGCAGGCTTAAGTCAGAGTATCCGCACAGGAAGATAATAAGAACAGGTATCAACCTTGAAATGCAGCAGAAGATAGGCGAAATCGTGGGAGACTATTGCAGGCACCTGTACTTTCAGAATATTAAAAATGCAACTGTCATGGTTGTTGAGAACAGCTCCCGCAGGGTCTTATGCTACCTGGGATCAGCGGACTTTTACAATGAAGAAGACGGGGGACAGGTTGACGGCATTAAAGCACTGCGCTCACCGGGCAGCACGCTCAAGCCACTGCTTTACGGAATGGCCTTTGACATGGGATACGTTACTCCCGCCTGTGTGGTTAGTGATGTGCCTGTTAGCTTTAAAGGCTATGAGCCTGAGAATTACGAGGATAAGTTTTATGGAAATATCACCGTGGAGTTTGCACTGGCAAATTCCCTGAATGTTACGGCAGTGAAGATCCTTAACCAGGTAGGTATTCTTAATTTCATTGACAGGCTTGCTGCAGCAGGATTTAAAAAGATCGATGAGGAAAGGGATGTGCTGGGACTGTCAGCAGTGCTCGGAGGGTGCGGAGCAACGCTCGAGGAGCTGACAGGTCTGTATTGTGCATTTGCCAACGGCGGGAAATACAAAGAGCTTGTATATACAGACGAAGCAGTACCGGTTACGGAAAAAGAAATATTGTCAGATAAGGCTGCCTATATGGTAACGGAAATACTTACCGGACTCTCGAGGCCGGACCTGCCGCTGGACTGGCAGAATACGGCACATATGCCCAAAATAGCCTGGAAGACAGGCACGTCTTACGGGAGAAGGGACGCCTGGAGCATAGGATACAATAAAAAGTATACCATAGGAGTATGGGCAGGTAACTTCAGCGGGGAGGGTGTGCCCGAGCTCAGCGGCGCCGCCGTAGCTGCTCCTCTCCTCTTTAAAATATTCAATACCGTTGATTACAATTCCTCTGATGACTGGTACAGCATGCCGGAGGGACTCGATTTCAGATATGTTTGTTCCGAGACAGGTAAAGCGCCGGCTGATTTCTGCAACAACCAGGTTATCGACTATTATATACCGGGTGTTTCGCCGTCAGAGATCTGTGATCATATGAAACGTGTATTTATCAGTCCCGATTCATCAATGTCATACTGTACATCATGCAGGCCCGCTGCAGGTTATATAGAAGCCCTGTACCCTAACTATAAACCTGAAATAATAGCATATATGGAGGAGAATAATATTCGCTACCTTAAGATCCCTCCGCATAATCCTCAATGTGAAAGGCTGATGAGCGGACAGCCACCTGTTATTACTTCGCCTGTACACGAGAACGAATATTATGTGGATGTTAATGACAGCATGCAGATAATGCTTGGCTGTAATGCTGCAAATGATGTATCTACAGTATACTGGTATATTAACAATAGATTCTATAAATCGGCTCCTGCAAATGAAAATATATTCTTTCAGCCGCCTGAAGGTAAAGTGTACATATCATGTTCTGATGACAAGGGCAGAAACAGTGATATTATTATCAGTGTCAGGTATATTGAGTTTTAGACAGATAGAGCCGGTGAGCTGACAGTACGCTTCAGGTTATTGTGATATATTAATAAAAAATTGATAACATTGTCAGTAAATGCAAAGTAGGATGCCTAAAAACACTAATGATTTTATTCTTAAAAACAGGGAATCACCGGGTGAGGATGTCAGGAGAATAATAAATGAACAGATAGATAAGGCATTGTTCCACCTTGATGAAGGTGTTGATATGAACTTCGACGAATCGGTTCATGAAATAAGAAAATGCGTAAAGAGGGTCAGGGCTGCCCTCAGGCTTATAAGGGATGCTGCGGGCAGGAGACATTACAGGCGCGAGAACTTTTATTTTCGTGATATTAACAGGAATCTCTCGGAAATAAGGAGTATTGCAGTAATAATAGAAACACTGAATGAGCTTCGCGGTGAACGATCGACCGGGGATTACAGCTATTTAATAAATCATTTTTCAACACTTAAGGAAAAGATTATATACAGGCTGTGTGCGCAGGAAAACAGGCTTTTGCTTGTCCATGAGATGCTTCACAAAGGAAAAGAAAGGTCGGGGCGTATCCCTGCAGGTAAAAGTGCTGATATCCTGCTTGCCGGCTTTGTCAGGATATACAGGCAGTGCCTGAAATGCATGGTGGCAGCCAGGGAAGAACCCCTTACTGCCAATTTGCATGAATGGAGAAAGAAAATAAAATATATGTACTACCAGTTACAGATACTTAAACCTGCCCTTCCTGAAACTTTTATTGCCTATGAATCACAGCTTGACAAGCTGTCGGAATACCTGGGCACCGATCATGATCTTGCGGAGCTTGAGCACTCCCTTGCCGGCAATAAACCTGCTCCCGGCAATATAAGAAAAACAGTGTCCGTTAAAAACAAGATTGCCAAATCAAGGAAGGAGATGCAGAAAGCCCTTTTTGAACTTGCCGATCAGGTATTCGATGAAAAACTGGAGACAGTTATCAGTGCCATTACAAAAGGATAAAGATTAATGGCGGCTGTCAAATTCGGCAATTTTATTTAATATCGGCCGCTCGGCATCACTGTACATCTGCCTTATAAACTCGTCATTAAAATTATATGTCCTCTCTTCAATGCCCATTACTTCAATCCGGTCAAACAACATCTCTTTTGCTGTTTTGATATCCTTGCCGTAAATATGGTACGAGTCGGCCTGCCAGTTCATCCTTGCCAGATTTACGGTTTTGCCCGTCCGTTTTGCTATACCTTCGGCGATAATTTCCCTGTTGAACTGAATGAATCCGAACATATTCATAAAACTGGCGCCCCAGGCATCATTACTTCTGAAGCGTATGTTGCAGTTCAGCCACTGTACTCCTTTTTCATCCTCGATAATCCTGTACCATAGTGACTGGAGGCATGGCGGATCGTAGCAGTCGGTATCAAGGTTGGGCATCCAGGTGATCATCTGTGCCTGCCTGGTAAAAGGTTGTTTGGAGAGCTTATCGATGATAAGCTCTATCTGGTTTATCTTAAAATGACCTGTTTCTGTTGATTTACCGTTCTTCAGCTGTTTCCATATACCGTAATTCTGCAGCCTTCCATGGTATGTGTATTCCCACCTCGTATCTCCGGGATCATTAATGTTCTTCACCCAGTGGTCTTTATAGCCCTTAAGCTCAAGGACATATTCCTTGAGATCATCAATGCCTCCCGGGAATGCCATATGTATCATGGGATCACTTTCCGGTTCCAGTATGGTAATATTCATTGTGCAGTCCAGGCTCAGGGGATCACCCGGCTTATCATACTGCGTTTTAAACCGTATGCCATGATTGTACAGCTTTATCAAAGCCGTCTCATAGGCCTGGGCCAGGGATTTTGCCTGGACACAGATTACAGGTATATTTTTCATATTTATGAAATTTGGTTTATTCAAATTTCATAAATATTATCTTTTACAGAGTCGTTTTTTTAATAATGATATCCACAAGTTATCAAGAACATCTATTTCATAACAGCCAGCGCCCTGTCAGCAGATTCCAGAAGGGGTCCGCATGATACCTTTTCGCCCACAGCCTCCTCCATCCATATCTGTGGCGTAAGGCGCCCCTGTTTATATATTCTTTCTACCTCTTCTGCAAAGTTCCTGTTTTCTATATACTTTTCAATCTGGAACTGAATTAGCTGTCCCACCGGATAGGCAGACAGGTACAATGGATAGCTGATCATATGGGAATAAACTGCCAGTATGGTCTGATCCTTAATTCCGAAGGTCCCGGCATAATACTTGTTCCATATATCTTTGGCAATGGCAAGCACAGCTTCTTTAAGCTCGGCAGCCGTAGCATCGGGATGTTCATACAGCCATTTCCATACATTCATGTCAACAAGTGATACACCCATAATTTCATAGCATGACCATAGAATATCCAGGGCCATCAGTTCATCGTTAAGTTCCGCCTTTTCTTCAACGCCCAGTACCTCAAGATCCCTCTTCTGGAAGATAAAAGCCAGTGCTTCGGTAAAAGCCGTGCTGGGTACTCCATGCATCAGGTAATAATCCATATCATAGAGTGAAATTGTTTGTTCAACATTATGCCCCAGCTCATGCATCGCAACATTATATCCCTGGTAGTTCATACCTCCTTTTTCAACTCTTGTCCGCAGATGCGCCTTGTCGGTCCGCATTTCGGAGCCCCACGCGTGGCCTGCCCCCCGTGAGGGATCAACAATTATTTTTGAAGCTATGTACCGGGCTTTAGGTGCTGTAAAACCGAGTGACGTTAATATTCCCGGTATATCCTTTTCAAAGGCTTCACTTGTCGGGTATTTGCTTCTTGTAAGTTTATTGAGTTCTTCTTCCGAAATGCCCTTTACAGGTCCGAAACCGTTATACCAGAGATCAAAGGGTTCAAGCTCACGTCCCAGCCTCTTGCTTATAAGGGATGCGGCCCGCTTCACCTGGTCAGAACTTACGAGCTCTACAAACAGCTCCTCAACCTCTTTCTGCGGTATTTCCATGCCAAGTTCAAAGGAGCGGACAATATTATCGGGATAATTAGGAAAATACCTGTCTATCTTCTTTGTTTCATTATATATGTCTATTATTTTCTGGTATCTTGTGTCGGGTTCACTTGTAGTGGCAATTTTCCCGGTACCTTCAAGTACTTCATTGGTATAAGGATTCCAAAGATACTTATCTGAGTTTATCACCTGTGACGGTATTTCCTGGCTGATTATCCTTTTCATTATTTCATATATCATCCTCTGCTTTTCCAGTCCGTTTTCCATATTGTAATTTGCCTTAAGCTCATCTCTCAGTCCCCAGTGGGTAATAAGCCTCAGGTCCTCACGAAAGAGCTTTTCAGATTCATTATTTATAACATTGCCCATATATATATTATACTCGGCGATATAAGATTCAATGTCTGTTGACACTTCGCTGTACTCCTGGATAATACTCCCGGGAATCCTTGAAATATAGACGTCGCCCAGACGGGCATAAGCCCATTGCTCCCTTGACCATTTTTCTCCCAGGTTGTATTTCTCTTCAAGTGTATAGAAGGGAAAATTAAGCAGAACATAGAAAGCTATTTTATTCTTAAAAAAGTCTTCTTCAAGGTGGCTTGATGGATTGTAGCTCCCGTACATCATATCAACCGGTTTGATTTCGCCGGCGTCGAGGTCAAGAGGGGTCCTGAGGCCCAGTATCATCCTGTTCATGTTACCTGCCAGTATCTCCGTGTTTCTTGATATCTTGTTGAACACTACCTCAAGTTCCTTTTCGGAACCGACAAAATTGTCCAGGCAGAAGCTCTTAAAATCATCGGCATTTCCATCTTCTTCCCTCCAGAAAGATGCAACCTGGAGTACACCCTTTTCTATTCTCTGTTTACCAGCTTCGCTATATTTGTCTGCCAGTTCCTTTATAACACTATCAGTTATTTTTTCGCTAATAAATTTGCTTTGGTCCATCTCTTTGTTTTTTTCAGATTTGTCAGTTTTATTACAGCCGGCAAAAACCAGCAATGCTATTATTAAAAATCCCAGGTATCTTTTATACATCGTCTAAAATTTTAAGGTTTATAAATTGAATTAACAGTTTCTAAAATTAGCTTTTTTGGCCAATATTATAAAGTTAATAATATTTATTGGTTGATTAATAAATAACAAACCTTTTCATCTTGATATCTTGTTAATAGTTTTTTGTTGAAAAACAACCGGCCGTCTTTTTTTAATTAATACTTTTGATCAAAGTATCAGACTAACCATGTTTTATGTTGCCGATCTGCATATTCATTCCCATTACTCCCGTGCAACAAGCAGGGATCTGAACCTTGATACGATTTACCAGTGGGCGAAAATAAAAGGTATTAATGTTGTGGGGACCGGGGATTTTACTCATCCTCACTGGTATAACGAGATAAAGGAGAAGCTCGTTCCTGACGGCACAGGGTTCTTCAGGATGAAAGATCCTCCGGTAACAGAGGCCTTGCCGGCCATAAAAACAAGTGATATTGATGTCAGGTTCTGCCTCAGTGCTGAAATAAGCTCAATATATAAATATGACGGCAGGGTTAGGAAGAACCATAATATTATATTTGCTCCCGACCTTGAGTCCGCACAAAAGATAAACTCACGCCTTTCAGTAATAGGAAACCTTAAATCAGACGGAAGGCCAATACTTGGACTGCCATCAAGGGACCTTCTCGAGATTGTCCTGAAGACCTCTGATAATGCCTGTCTTATACCGGCCCATGTGTGGACACCCTGGTTCTCCACGCTGGGATCAAAAGCAGGATATGACAGCATTGGTGAGTGTTACAGGGACCTTACGGAATATATATTTGCACTTGAAACCGGACTGTCTTCTGATCCTTCAATGAACTGGAGGCTTAGTGAACTGGACCGGTATTCGCTTGTTTCGAATTCCGACGCCCATTCTCCGCAGAGGCTTGGCCGGGAGGCAAATATCTTTGACACGGAACTGAGCTATTTCGGAATGTTTAATGCTCTAAGAACAAAGCAGGGATTCCTGGGCACCTATGAATTTTTTCCCGAAGAAGGAAAATACCATCTCGACGGCCACAGAAAGTGCGGGATAGTCTTTGAGCCAGATCTAACAAACCAGCATAAAGGTATTTGTCCGGTCTGCCATAAACCTCTTACCATTGGTGTCCTGCACAGGGTGGAGAAGCTGGCTGACCGCAGTAAAGGAATAAGGCCCGCAAACTCACCCGGCTTTCATTATCTTATTCCGTTACCTGAAATATTGTCTGAGATAAAAGGGTCAGGACCATACAGCAAGTCGGTTCAGAGTATATACCAGCAGATTGTCTCTGAATTCGGAAATGAATTCACATTATTAATGGAAGCTCCTGCCGAAGATATAAAGAAGAAATGCGGATACGTGATATCGGAGGCTGTGAGTAGGATGCGCAATAACGAAGTAAATCCGGACCCCGGCTTTGACGGTGAATTCGGTACAATCAGGATCTTCAATGAAGGAGAACTGGAGTCCCTCCTGGGACAGTCAAACCTGTTCGGTTTTGAAGCCTCAAAAATGACAAAACGAAGATCAATACAATCAGGGTCTTTAAATTTCAAAGGAGAGCAGGGTGAAACCCGGGAACGGACTCTTGTCCTCAATACTGAGCAGGAGCTCATCAAAAATTCAACGGATAAAGCGCTGCTTGTCAGAGCTGGTCCGGGTACCGGCAAGACCGAAACATTAATACAATGGATAATCAACCGTTTGGCCGGTTTTAATGAAAATCCCGGTAAAATACTGGCAATAACATTCACGAACAAGGCCGCCGATGAAATACTCGCACGATTAAAAAATATGGACGCCGGGGGCTCCGGGGAAATTATGGCGGGCACTTTCCATTCAGTATGTTTTGGTATACTCCAGGAAAGGTATCCCGAGCTTGCAACAATATATGACAGGGAGGGGCGCGACATTATACTGCGCATGTTGTTTCCGGACAAGGGTGATGCTGAGTTAAAAAAGTTGTCGGCTGCCCTGTCGGAATGTTTCGAAAAGGGCAATCAACCGGGAGCATCCGATATTGAGCATATAGCAGGGCTCTACTGCGTGCACAACAGTAAACATAATTCAGTGGATCTGTCTTACATTATCGGGCAGACTGTAAAACTGCTTGGTGATGAGCCCGAATTCCTGGAGAGGATGCGTGAAAGGTTCAGTTGTATTGCAGTGGATGAGTTTCAGGATATTAATCCCCTTCAGTACAGGTTCATTAAGCTTATTGCCAGGGATAAGAACATACTGGCTATAGGTGATCCCGACCAGGCTATATACGGCTTCCGCGGTTCCGATGTAAACCTGTTCTTCAGGTTTAGGGAAGATTTTTCAGCAACCGAAATAAACCTCTGCCGTAACTACAGATCTTCGGAAATAATACTTAAAGCTGCAGGGAACATAATCGCCAATAACAGCCTGAAAAGCGACCTGAAACTTATTGCAGGCACAAATAACCGGAAGAAGGTAAAAGTATACAATGCAAAGGATACGGTAGCAGAAGCAAAATATATACTCAATGAGATTGACTGTTATATAGGGGGAACCGAGAATTTGTCCATTGGCTCCCGCTCCGCACATGGCTCCTACTCTTTTTCCGATATTTCCGTTTTGTTCCGTACCCACAGTGTTGGCAAGGAACTGCTGAGGGAGTTGAAGAAGAAAGGCATCCCTGTGCATTATGGTGACGGCTCATCATACCTCCAGGAGCCGCCCTTCGGCCTGATATCCGACGTGCTGCGCCTTATCATTAATCCTGCTGATCTGGTATCATTGAAGAGTGTGATGGTAAACGGACTGATGTATTCGGAATCTGAGGCCGGCTCGTTTATCAAAAACATATATTCTGAGGGAGCGGACTGGTCCCGGCGAGCTATGGAGCCGGGCGGACTGACAGGTATACATAAACCCGAAAGGTTCAACGGTTGGCAGGAGTTTTATAATACGCTCAAAGACAGTTACCAGTCCGATAAGCCCCTAAGTGTCATAGGAAAAATTTGTGATTTCTTCCTGCCTGAAGACAAGCTGGATGATATGCAAATCTTAAAGAGGGAAGCCATACTTGACTTTGCGGCCGAGAGCGAAGGTGATGCATATGGATTCCTGCGCAGGATGATGCTTGGCAACTATTCTGATGCCGGCCGCCTTAAGTCCGAGGGTGTCAGCCTTCTGACTTTTCATGCTGCAAAGGGACTGGAGTTCCCTGTTGTCTTTATAACAGGGGCAGAAGAGGATATAACTCCCCTTACGGGCAGGAACGCAGACATTGAAGAAGAGAGGCGCCTGTTTTATGTTGCCCTCACCAGGGCCAGGGATGAAGTACATATTACATGGTCAGCGCAGCGCCGCCTCTATGGCAGGGAAGAGCATATGGAACCTTCACGCTTCATTGGTGAAGCAGGAGAAGAACTGGTGGAGAAATTAAGTGACGAACCTAAAAGAAAGGAAGTGGCAAAGGAAAGGCAGCTTTCCCTGTTTTGATATGCTACCATATTATTTTTCGGGGAATGATTTCAGATCATGGGGATAAAAAGTCCATTCAGGGGTTTCTATTGATACGCCATCTTCATCTGCCTTATACCAGGGATTTTCAGGATTTTCAGGATTTTTGAGTATATGTATTTCCTGCGCGGGCATAAAACTCTGGGCCAGCAAACAGATCCTGCCTCCTGTCTCCGTGCTTACTGCCACATCCACCACTATTACGGCATGACCCGGTGAGCCGCCCCGGATAAGAACATCACCTGCAGATATATCGCTGTACTTTTTTGCTGCAAGTTCCCTTGACAGGGAGAGTGTTCCTGCATAGGTAAAAACAATGTCGAGGTACCTTCTGAAATCATCATAGGTGTTTGACGGGGCCGCCATCTTTACCCAGTATGTGCGGTTACCTTCCACCTTTATCCTGTATCCCCTCACCCACTTTGAATAGTCGGCCCTGAATCCGTTAGTGAAGTTAAAGTGTATACTATCAAATAACTGCCTTTTGTAAAGGTACTCTGCCCTTAACCTTATTATAGCATCGGCACATTGCTGCAGGTCCCTGTTGCCGGGATCCATATCAATTACTGCCACATGGGCATCCTGGTTCGGTTTCAGCTGTCCGTTATACAGTTTTACTTTTGTATTGTGTGGCTTAAGGGGCAGTTTTCTGAGAAATGCTGTAAAGGAGTCTTCACCTGCTTCTGTCCTGGCATAGCCTGCAGGGGCAATAAACCTCTTCTCGACTGTTCTGCCTTCTTCATTAATCAGATCTGAAGTACCTGTGGGCGGGCAGTCTGCAGTTTCATACCGGTTCTTATTCCCGGTCTGTCCGCATGAGAATGTGGCCGCTAAAAAACACAGCAGGGCAAATGTATATTGTTTCATATTTTAAAACTAAAGTATTATTTTTACATAAAAAAATGAAAATTCTTGCCTATGTTTTCTGTTTGGGCCTGTTTTTAAACCTGGTTTCAAATATTACAGGCCAGGAGAAAATTGAGCTGCCTGCTCCCCAGCCACATGAGCAAATCATACACCATGAGTATTATACATTATCATATATAGAGGCATATGAGCTTGCATCGTGGGTGGCTTATGAGCTTACCAGGGAGGAAGCACAGTCAGTTCTTGAATATAAGGAAAAATACAGGGAGGACCCTGATATAACAACAGGATCCGCTACTTTAAAAGATTATAAGAATGCAGGGTATGTGATGGGACAGCTGGCACCTGCCGAACATATGATGATGTCGGACAATGCAGTGCAGGAGTCCCTTTATCTTTCCAACATCGTTCCCCATAAGCTATCGTTTAACAAATATGTATGGAAGACCCTTGGTTCACTTATTAAAGCCTGGGCCTATGAATGCGGCTCTCTTTATATTGTCACCGGTCCTGTTCTGACAGACACTCCCTTTCCAACATTCGGTCCCAGCAAAGTAGCCATACCGGAGAGGTATTACAGTGTTGTGCTTGACCTCGCAGATGACAGGGGAATAGGATTTGTAATAAGAAACAGCATGTCTTCAGATAAACTTAAGCAGTTTGCGGTTTCTATTGATGAAGTGGAAGAAATAACGGGTCTTGATTTTTTTCCTGCCCTGACTGATGAAAGGGAAGAAAAAATTGAAAGCTCATTTGAGCCTGAAAAATGGAATTTTAAAATTCTTGAAGAATAAATCCGTGTTATAATTACGGGTTATAATTAAATAACGTATTATTGTTTCGCATTTTTACGTATCCATTCCCGTGCGTTCATAAAAGCCTCTACCCAGGGGGAAATTTCGTCATGTTTTCTTTCTTCAGGATAGCAGGCCCAATTCCATGGAAATATTACCCGTTCTATATGAGGCATTATTACAAGGTGCCGGCCGTTCTGCGAACAGAGTCCGGCAGCATCAAATGCAGAGCCATTCGGATTACCGGGGTACCCTGAATAACAGTATTTTAAAGGAATATGATACATGCTTTCATCATAGGGCAAATAAAACCTGCCTTCAGTATGTGCTACCCATATACCAAGCCTCGAGCCTGCCATGGATTGAAACATAACGGAATGGTTATCAGGAATATAAACATTAAGAAAAATAGACTCGAATTTGTTTGATTTGTTAATCAGCATCTTAGGTTTTTCTTCATGCCCGGGCGTTACCAGTCCCAGCTCAATCATCAGCTGGCATCCGTTACATACACCGAGACTCAGGGTATCGGAACGCCCATAGAAGTCTTCCAGGGCTTTTCTGGATTTCGGGTTATAGAGGAATGCACCTGCCCAGCCCTTAGCGCTGCCAAGTACGTCTGAATTGGAGAATCCGCCCACAAAAACTATCATGTTAATATCCTCCAGTGTCTCCCTGCCGGTAATAAGGTCAGTCATATGAACATCCCTGACATCCATACCTGAGAGGTACATCATATAGGCCATTTCACGGTCACCGTTTACTCCCTTCTCACGAATGATGGCTGCTTTTATGCCAGTGGAATTTCTTCGCTTAATATTGATGCCATAATCAAGAAATTTGCCGGTAAATTTTCTGCTGAAACTGAACTCCAGCTTCTGGTTCTTATAATTCCTGAACCGCTCAGCAGCACATTCACTGCCACACTGTTTTCTGTCAAGCATATAGGAAGTCCGGTACCAGGTATCTCTCAGAATATCAATATCAAAGCTGAATTCCCTGCCTGATTTTGTTACTGTGATTGTCCTTTTTGCCGAAAGCCTGCCGATAATTTTAAAGTCTATATTGCTGTGCTGCAGGACGGACTTCACATATTCCTGTTCATTAACCTGTATAACTATTCCCGGATTTTCGCTGAACAGTATTTTAATCAGATCATCTTCATCAACGGGATCAAGGTTAATGTCCATTCCGTTTTCAGTATTTGTAAAGTTCATTTCAAGCAGTGAAGTGATCATTCCGCCGGCCGAAATATCATGGCCTGCAAGTATTTTTTCTTCATTGATAAGATGCTGCATGGCATCAAATACCCTTGCAAAATATTCGGGATCCCTGACAGACGGGATACTGCTCCCCACCTGGTTGTTAACCTGGGCAAAGGCGCTGCCTCCCAGCTCAAACTTGTCTTTTGACAGGTCAATATATATGAGCGCCGATTCCTCATATTTTTTAAGTACAGGCTCAACAACCTTTCTTATGTCTGTTACTTCTGCAGCTGCTGATATTATAACCGTTCCCGGAGAATATACAATATTGCCGTCACTGTATTTCTGTGTCATGGACAATGAGTCTTTGCCTGTAGGTATATTTATTCCAAGTGCCAGGGCAAAGTCACTTGCTCCCTTTACTGCCCTGTATAATCTTGAGTCCTCCCCTTTATTTCTGCAGGGCCACATCCAGTTGGCGCTGAGAGATACACCCTTCAGTCCTTTCTCCAGGGGTGCCCATATAATGTTTGTCAGCGCTTCGGCTATAGACAGCACCGAGCCCCCTGCAGCATCTGCCAGTCCGCTTACAGGCGCATGGCCAAGCGATGTTGCTACCCCTTTATGTCCTGAATAATCGAGTGCGGCAACAGCAAGGTTATTCAGGGGCAACTGTATGGAGCCACAGGATTGCTGTTTTGCTACTTTCCCGGTAACGGACCTGTCGACTTTATTTGTGAGCCAGTCCTTGCATGCAACGGATTCAAGCTGTAAAACGTTTTCAATGTAGCTGTGAAGATGTGATTCATCATAATCCACTCCTGCATATTCAGTTTTTACTGTCACATCTTCAATAATTGTTTTGGGCGGATTGCCAAAAAGGCTTTCAAGCTTCAAATCGAGTGGTTTTGATCCGGTAACTTTATTTATAAATGTGAACTGGTTGTCACCCGTTGTTTCGCCTATAACATATAATGGGGCTCTTTCCCTTCCGGCTATCCTGCCTATCAATTCAGTGTCTTCCTCTTTTAGTACCAGTCCCATTCTCTCCTGTGACTCATTGCCTATAATCTCTTTTTCTGATAATGTAGGATCGCCGACAGGCAGTTTATCAATGTATATTCTGCCCCCTGTTTTTTCCACGAGCTCTGACAGGCAGTTGAGGTGTCCCCCTGCACCGTGGTCATGGACCGAGATAACCGGATTCCTGTCACTTTCAGCCAGGGCCCTTATTGTATTATATACTCTTTTTTGCATTTCCGGATTTGAACGCTGCACGGCATTAAGTTCAATAACATTGTCATATTCACCGGTGGCAACAGAAGATACCGCTCCGCCGCCCATGCCTATACGGTAGTTGTCGCCTCCAAGCATAATTACTTTGTCACCCTTTTGCGGTATATCCTTTGCACTGTCCTCAGCCTTTCCGAATCCTATACCTCCGGCCAGCATGATTACTTTATCGTATCCGTATTTTTCCCCGTTTTCATAATGCTCAAATGTCATGACACTGCCGCATATCAGTGGCTGGCCAAACTTGTTGCCGAAGTCGCTTGCCCCGTTTGAGGCCTTGATAAGTATTTCTTCAGGGGTCTGGTAAAGCCATTTGCGGGCATCCATCATGTTCTCCCAGGGCCTGCCTCCATCGAGACGGGGATAGGCCGTCATATATACGGCAGTACCTGCGAGGGGTACTGCTCCCTTACCCCCTCCTATACGGTCACGTATCTCACCTCCTGTCCCTGTTGCTGCCCCGTTGAAAGGCTCAACAGTGGTCGGGAAGTTATGGGTTTCTGCTTTAAGCGATATTACTGAATTAATATCGCGCACTACAAAATAGTCCGGTTTGTCCTGTGTTGCCGGAGCAAACTGTTCGATAACCGGACCGCTGATAAAGGCGCAATTATCTTTGTATGCCGACATTACTTTATTGCGGTTTGTTTCTGTTGTCAGTCTTATAAGTCCGAACAGTGAATATTCCAGCTTCTTTCCGTCAATAATGAACAGGCCGTTAAATATTTTGTGCCGGCAGTGCTCGGAATTGACCTGTGAGAAACCGAATATCTCACTGTCGGTTAATTTTCTGCCGAGCCTGATACTCAGCTCCTCAAGGTATTTTATTTCTTCAGTACTCAGGGCAAGGCCTTCCTGCCGGTTATAGGCTGCAATGTCGGTTATAAGTATGACAGGATCCGGTTTTCTGTTAATAGTGAATATGTCCTGGTCCAGTCCCTCATAAACTGACTGCAGCATAGGATCATGCTCTGCGTTCCTGCCACTGGCTTTTTTAAATTCTTCAATCCTTTCTATTCCTGTGATTCCCATGTTCTGCGTTATCTCAACAGCATTGGTGCTCCAGGGAGTTATCATTTCCTTTTTTGGTCCTATGAACCAGCCTTTGACAACGCCGGCATCAATAACTGCCGGATTGCCAAAAAGCCATTTCAGTTTTTCGATAACCGGACTGCTGAGGGCGGTTTTGCTTTTTACTGCAAAACAAATATTTGCGGCTGATATAAAAAACTTTATCATTACTTGTTTTTTATTTGAGCTACCGCCGCAAAAGTATAAAAACAATAATATTTTCCTGATTTATTTAATACTTAATTTATGAATATGTTTTACACAGGCGGACTGACCGGGTTCAGTCCTTTAAGGCGGGGAGTGTAAAACTGACGCTTGTTCCCTTACCTGACTCGCTTTCTATATGCAGGAGTCCGTTGTTCTTTTTAATGAATTCCCTGCATACAGCCAGTCCCAGTCCACTTGCCGACTGGTTGCCTGAAAAGGCTACGGGCATGATTGTTGCTCCTGACAAAATTTCCCTGATCTGTTTTTTGCTTATGCCTGCTCCGTTATCAGTGACACTAATCTCTATGTTACCGTCTTTCTTTAAGGCATCAATGGAAATTTGTCCGTTTTTGCCGGTGAACTTTATGGAATTGGAAAGCAGGTTCTTAATTACAGTATCAAGCATCCTGGTGTCGGCAAAGGCATATATTCCCTTCCTGGCCTTGCCGGTAATAGAGATTGTCTTTCTCCGGGCGTAATTTATGAAGTATTTGATGTTGTGTGCTATGATTTCCTTTATATCAATTTTTTCAGGATAAAAATTCAAAACATCCCTGTGTAATCTGGACCATGCTGACAGGTTTTCAAGGATGGTGCAGCTGTATTTAACGGAATCGTCAATTATATTTACCATTTCCCTGATTTTGTTCCTGTCATAATCCTTTATTTTTTCCCTTAACAGTTCGGAAAATCCCATTATGGAGTTAAAAGGATTCTTCAGATCATGGGCAGTAATTTTAAGAAACCTGTCTTTCATCGCATTTAGCTCTATCAGTTCCTGCGTTTGTTTTCGCAGCAGCTCCTCAGCATATATACGCTCCAGCTCTGCTCCTGCCCTTGATGCGAAAATTGACAGTATGTAACGTGAGTTGGGCTTTTCTTTCATCGGCTTATCATCCATCAATACCAGCATGCCCATAGGATTTTCGCTATTGTTGTATATGGGGGCGCCGATAAAACTTTCGATGCCCATGCTTGCTATGAGCTGGTCTTCGGGAAACATCTCCTGCAGGTTCCGCGGGTAGAAAGTAATATATCCTTTGAGAACATTCGCGCAGGGAGTGATATCATAGTCAAAAACGAAGTTCTTTGCTTCGATTTTATTGGACCAGAACTTTATTGTTTCAGCCTGGTGCCTGACGGCATCGGATACTTTTGCAATATAGCAGTATTTGGCTTCAAATGTACTGGCCAGGAGTCCGGTTAGCTTCTTCAGGAACATCTCCCCTGTGAGCTTGGCGGTACTTTTAATAAGGGTGGCAAGAGTTTCTGCTGCCTGGATATAATCTATAACCTGCTTGACACGGAGAATGATTACCGATTCCCCGTTGAGCTGCACTCTTTTCTTTGATATGCTGCCCCAGAAAATGTTACCTTTCAGTGTCTTCAGTGCCAGCTCCTGCCTGTATTCAGCACCGCGTCCTATTTCTTTTATTATCATCTCCTTGCTGAACCCGGCAGGCTCACTCTCATACAGCTTAAATGACTCAAGATTTATCAGGTTTATTTTGGCATCTGCCTGGAACAACTCTATAGCCTTGCGGTTACATTCGGTAATTCTGAAATCATTGCCGTCAAGCAGGAAAATTGCTTCGGGTGATTCGTTAAATATTGCCTGGAACAGTATATCATCGCTTTTAAGTTCATGATTGTCAGGCTGGTCTTTATAAATTTTGAGCTTGCGCATCAAGGATTAATTAGTTACTTTATTATGCATATTATACGAATATTTGCAATACGTGCATAATATAAAAAGGTTATACCTATTTTGACGAACTGCTGCTTTTTGGACTTCTAACAGCAATATAAGGTGGTTTTGAATAATGATAAATAAATATTCGATAACAAGAGCTTCATTTCAGGATAATTAGTTAATTTTATTTTATAAACTCTAAATTATAAGATCATGAAAAAGTTCCTGAAAATACTGGCCATAATAATAGCGGTCATATTGCTGATATTGATCGTTGCTCCCTTTTTATTCAAGGGTAAAATCATGGAAATTGCAAAGCAGCAAATAAATAAAAACATAAATGCAAGGGTTGAATTTAGTGAGCTCGGACTGTCGTTTATAAAGAACTTTCCCAATGTCAGCGTATCGCTTAAGAAACTTACAGTTGCCGGCATTGGTGATTTTGAGGGTGACACCCTGCTGAAGCTGAACTCTTTTGATGTGAGGGTAGATATAATAAGTGCAATCAAGATGGAGAATGTAAAGATTAAGGGAATAGTCATAGACAGGCCCGAGATTTATGCGCATGTGCTTGAGGACGGATCGGTAAACTGGGATATTATGAAAGAGGCAGAAGAGGAGTTACCTGAAGAGGTTGATACCACTGCAGCCGAGTTTACAACAAAAATAGCACTAAAGAAGTTCGAGATAAGGGATGCCATCATTTCATATACTGACGACAGCTCAGACATGGCAGCTTCGCTTGAGAATTTTGATTTCCTGTTAAAGGGGGATATGTCGCAGGACTTTACGACCCTTTCCGTAGTATCTTCGGTGGGACTGGTAAACCTTCTTATGGATGGCATAAGGTATGTTAAAGACGCATCACTGAATATGAATATCAACCTTGATGCGGACCTCAAGAATTCAATATATATACTCAAGGAGAATGAGATAGCCCTTAATGATCTGTCTCTCGGCTTTGACGGGAGTGTAAAGATGCCCAATGAGGAAGATATAGAGGTGGACATGATTTTCAGGACAAACAAGGTAGACTTCAAGTCTCTGCTATCCCTTGTGCCTGCCATATATATGAAGGACTTCCAGGATGTAAAAACAACAGGCAAGCTCAAGCTTGACGGTTTTGTCAGGGGAACATACAATGCGACAGCAATGCCCGATGTCGGACTGGCCCTGGTGGTGGAGAATGCCATGTTCAAGTATCCCGACCTGCCCAAGTCGGCAGATAATATACAGGTAGATATAAAACTCTTTTTCGACGGGGTAGACAATGATAATACAAAGGTTGATATAATTAAATTTCATGTCGAGCTGGGTGAAAATCCGGTTGACCTGACTATGAATATCAGTACACCGGTCAGCGATCTTCATGTTGATGGTAATCTGACAGCCAGCATTGACCTTGCCAGTCTGTCCGATGTTATTCCTATGGAAGATATGAGCCTGAGCGGCAGCATCAAGTCCAGTCTCGACATGATGGGTTACCTGTCCTACATAGAAAATGAGGAGTATGAAAAGTTCAAGGCTGACGGCTACCTTATCATTAACGGATTTGAGTTTAACAGTCCCGATTTGCCCGCAGCAGTTAAGATTATTGAGTCATCATTCAACTTCTCCCCCAAATATGTGGAGGTGGCATCTTTTAATGCAAATATTGGACAGAGTGACATGCAGCTGACAGGGAGACTTGAAAATTTCATACCCTATATGTTCAGGGACGAGACTTTAAGCGGACGCTTCACATTTAAAGCGGGACTGATTAACCTGAACGAATTTATGACAGAGGGTGAAGAGGTTCCTGAAGAAGAAACAGCCGAAGACACCGTGCCCCTGTCTGTGTTCCCTGTACCTTCGAATATAGATTTCAGGCTGGTGTCCACTATAGACAGGCTTATTTATGATAAGCTTGAAATAGATAAGACAATCGGCATAATATATATAAAAGACAGCAGGGTAGTGCTTGAAAATCTGAGCATGGACATGCTTGAGGGTTCGATGAAGCTAAACGGTGAGTACAATACACAGGATGTTGCTGCCCCTGTTGTTGATTTTGGAATTCAGGCTACGGGCATAGATATACCGGCAACATTTAATGCTTTTGATGTTATTGGCGAACTTGCGCCTGTTGCAAAAAATGCTACGGGCAAAATAAACCTGCAGATGGCGTTTAAGAGCCTGCTTGATGAGCACATGAATCCGTTACTGAACTCTATCACCGGCAAGGGAAGCTTTTCTTCACAGCAGATAGGAATATCCAATTCGGGAATCTTTGGCAAGCTTGGCAGTGAGCTGAAAACAAATAAGTTCGATAATCTTGCCCTGGAGAATATCAAAGTGGACTTTGAGATAA
>CAZHQW010000045.1:15182-31397 GCA_964534745.1 uncultured Bacteroidales bacterium | reverse complement strand
GGTTATGAGAGCCAGATGCAGAATATCGGACAAACAAGCAACTACGGGCTTGAGCTGGTGCTTGATGCTTATATAATTGAAAGATCGGACTTCAGGCTCTCGGCTAACTTCAATATCGCATTTAACAAAAGCAGGGTTAAGAAGCTCAGCGAGTACAGTTCAAGAGATGTACAATCGGAATGGAATAATGATATTGCCGTGGATTTTCTTGTCAGGGAAGGGGACCCTGTCGGTCTGATATACGGCTTCATAACCGACGGATTTTATACGGTCGATGACTTTGACTATGATGAGACGACGGAAACATACACACTAAAGGAGGGTATAGCGGATAACGAACGCCTGCTTAACGCTCCTCTGGGTCCGGGTACGATAAAGTTTAAAAACCTTGATGACAGTATCCAGGTAACAAATGAGGGTGACCGGACAGTCATAGGAAATGCAAATCCGAAGCATATAGGAGGATTCAATATAATGATGGTTTATAAAGGATTTGACCTGAGCATATTTATGAACTGGGTATATGGCAATGATATATACAATGCCAATAAGATAGAGTTTACCAGCGGTTACAGGAAGTATACAAATATGCTTGAGTGTATGAATTCCGGTAACCGGTGGATGACCATCAACGAACTGGGAGAGGTGGTAAATGATCCTGCTGAGCTGGCTGCTTTGAATGAAAATGCAACGATATGGAAGCCGCCCGAAGGCAACTACCTTTTTCATTCGTGGGCAGTTGAAGACGGCTCGTTTTTACGCATAAACAATGTAACACTGGGTTACAGCCTGCCCGAATCCTTACTTAATAAGGTACTTATCAGGAAGTTCAGGATTTATGCCACAGCAAACAACCTTTATACCTTTACCCGGTATTCGGGTTATGATCCTGAAGTAAATACGCGCAGGGATACGCCTATGACGCCGGGCGTGGATTATTCCGCTTACCCGCGAAGCAGGATGCTCATAGTGGGATTAAACCTTACTTTTTAAATTATTAAAATCTATGGCCATGAATAGTAATATTAACAAAATTAAAGTACTGGCGGAATTGCTGGCTGTTGTAATGTTATTATTAACTGCATGCGGTGAATATTTTGAGGTTGAGCCCGTGTCAAGCTTTGAGCCTGAAAATGTATTTACAAATGTTGAATATACAAAGCAGACAATAATAGGCATATACCAGCTGATGACGCGTGATGAGAGTTACTCAAAACGGATCAGCATGTATTATGGTGTTGATACTGATATTGGCATGTGCAGTGGTGATGACCTTGATAACGGACGACGTGATATTGCAAGGTACACCTGCAGTCCGGGTAACGACGAGATAGAAAAGCCATGGAATAACCTGTATAAAGGAATTGAAAGGGCCAATATATGTATTGCAAATATACCGGCAAGCAACCTTTATACTAATGGTACCGAAGATGAGCAGTTTGAAATGAAGAGGTGCTATGGTGAAGCACTTACACTGAGGGCATTGTTTTATTATGAACTTATACGCAACTGGGGCGACGTACCTTTTACGCTTTTGCCAGCACAGGCCGGGGATGATTTTAACCTGCCCAAGACGGACCGTGATACCATATATGAGCAGATAATAAACGACCTGCTGCTTGCTGAGACGCTTGTGCCCTGGCGCTCTGAAGTGTCTATGGACGAGCGTATAACAAAGGGAGCAGTAAAGGGACTTCTGGCACGTATAGCACTTGCCCGTGCCGGGTATTCGTTGAGGCGGACAGGAGGCATGCAGCCTGGCTCCAACCCTGAGAAATATTACAGGATAGCCCGTGACCAGTGCCGGGAGATAATGCTGAGCGGCGAACACTCGCTGAATCCTGATTATGAAGATGTTTTCAGGAAACACTGTGAATTTATACTGGATGACGAGTATGGTGAGAGCATGTGGGAGGTTGCCATGGGCCTTGGTACAAGTGGTGAGGCAGGTTATTACATAGGCAGTAAAAGTGATGACAATTCGAGGTACGGACGAGGTAATCCGGGACTGCTCGCAGTACCAACCTATTACCTGTCGTTTGACAGTCTCGACAGGCGAAGGGACGTCACGATAGCCATATACGAGATTGACGATGAAAATGTAAGACTGCTTCGCAGCTTCACCGATATCAACCTGGCCAAATGGCGCAGGGAATGGATGAATCCCCTGCAGGAGGGTTCTGCAAAGTATCTGGGCATAAACTGGGTGCTCCTGCGCTACGCGGACGTGTTGCTGATGTTTGCCGAGGCCGAGAATGAGCTCAGCGGCGGTCCCACCCAGGAAGCAATAGATGCTTTCACCCTGGTCAGGGAAAGAGCTTTCAGTCCTGATGAAGACAAGATGCCCGCCATACCAACAGATTACCAGGGATTCTTTGACGCGATTGTGCAGGAAAGGGCATGGGAGTTTGGTGGCGAGTGCATACGTAAGTTTGACCTTATACGCTGGAACCTCCTCGGGACAAAAATTGGAGAGACGAAAGACAACCTCAACAAGTTATATAGCGGAGAGCCTCCTTACGAAAACGTGCCACGCGTGCTGGTATGGAGAAATGAAGACGAGGAGCTGCAAATACTCAATCTTACCACACCCATGGATTCGGTCCAGGTAGCGGACCGCGACACGGAATACTGGCCCGAGACAACGGACTGGGCAGATAATATACTGGAAGAATATGTCGACCTCATAGCAAAGTTCTTTGTGCCCAACAGCAGGGAGCTGCTGCCCATACACAACAAGATTATTGATGCCAATAACAGGCTTCAGAACGACTTTGGCTATTAAAAAAATTTAAATAGATAAATGTAAAATTAAAACCGCTAATTATGTTTAACTTAAATATCTTGATATGAAAAGAAAAGTATATCTGTTAACATTTGTGTGCCTTTTTGGCATGACAGCGCTGCTAGCGCAGGACACACTTCATGTTGGTGAGAGCCTGTACCAGATGGTGCAGGATGCTGAGCCAGGGGCTACCATAATTGTAGCAACCGGACTCCATGATGCCCAGGATGTGGGTATCGATGTTACCAAATCCGTAACTATTAAAGGAGCTGAAGGTCCGGAAAAGCCGCTTGTATACATATCGCAATTCGATATAAACGGCACTGACATCGATTTTAAAGTTGAAAGCATTGAGTTTTCGGGTGCCACGCTTCTTGATTCGCTTACAGGCGAAGAAGATACAGAGACCCTTGCATCGAGCTATTTAATAAACCTGGTGGACGGACATTTTTCATGTGGCAATATTGTTATAAGGGACTGCCTGGTGAGGAACTTCGAACGGTCGGCCATAAGGGGCGACCGCTCCACGAACTCTGCCGACAGTATAATTGTTGATAACAGTATCCTCCACGATTTTCGCGGGGGCGGTGATTACGGTCCTTTCAGGTTTAAGGATGATATTACTTTTAACGCCTTTATCATCAGGAACTCAACTCTCTATAACTTCATGGACAAGCTTATTGACAACCAGGATACACCGGACGGGACAGAAATGGACATACGTATTGAAAATTGCACCTTCTATGCATGGGGAGGAGGCAAGGATGCGCAGTACCTGTTCGATATACAGGATGATACCGATGCAAGGCTGTACATCAACAGCTGCATATTCGGAAAGACAAATCATGAAGAGGTCGATGTCAGGGCTTTCCGCTTCCAGGATGATGCCTATGCTGAGATAACTAATACGGCATTCGCTCCCGATTTTATTGTTGACACCGTGGGTGCCTATGACAGGGTGAACTGGGACAAGGACGAGTGGAACGAGGTGGACCTTGATCCCGGATTTGAATATCCCGACACGGGTAACTTCACTCTTCCTGAAGAATCGCCGCTAAGACAGATGAGTCCCACGGGCGGACCCATAGGTGACCCGCGCTGGGCAACAACCGCTCCCGTGGGGACAGGTTCGGTGCCGATCCTGGACGCCATTAATCTGTATCCGAATCCGGCTACAGGTGTCATTAACATTAAGGCTGAAGGGCCATGTACGGGAGCTGTATATAATACAATGGGCATCAAGGTGATGGATCTTAATATCAGGGACGAGTCCGTTTACACTATGGACGTTTCAGGCTTTGCACCCGGATTATATTTGGTAAAACTTGATAAAAATCTTAAAGCACAGAGATTTTTGGTTAAATAATATATTATTATTTTTGACCAGCCGGTTGCAGCTGCATTATATTGCTACAAACAATTTGTGTGATCCCCGGATCACAATGAAATAACATAACATGAAGAAGGGATATTTGAACAGTCTAAGATTATTGACAGCTGCACTGGCAGGTATTTTGGCGGCTGGACAGGTAAACGGACAGCCGCTGGCTTTTCCCGGGGCTGAAGGTTTCGGAAAATATACCACAGGAGGAAGAGGGGGTGAGGTATTTGAAGTTACCAACCTTAATGATCACGGGCCGGGGAGCCTGAGGTCGGCAATACTTGAGAGCGGGTCACGGACAGTGGTATTCAGGGTGTCAGGAACGATTTATCTCGAGTCAACACTCAGCATTAAAAACGGCAACATAACAATTGCGGGACAGACAGCTCCCGGTGATGGTATAACCCTGGCAAATTACAACTTCAGGGTAAGTACCGACAATGTCATAATCCGCTATATAAGGTCGCGCCTTGGTGATCAAGAAGGGCAGGAGGAGGATGCCTTTACATGCACCGGCCAGTCCAATGTTATCATTGACCACTGCTCCTTCAGCTGGAGCGTTGATGAGGCGGCAAGCTGCTATGAAAATGAGAACTTTACAATGCAGTGGTGCATAATGTCCGAGAGCCTTTATAATTCTATACATTCCAAGGGCGAGCATGGATACGGGGGAATATGGGGAGGTAACAGGGCCAGCTTCCACCACAACCTCTTTGCGCATCATACGAGCAGGAATCCCCGCTTTAACGGTGCCCGCGGCATGTCCTCTCCTTGGGAGGAAATAGTGGACTACAGGAATAATGTTATATACAACTGGGGATTTAACAGTGTTTACGGGGGTGAGCCCAGTGAGATTGACGGCACAAAGGCAAACACAAATATTGTAGGCAACTACTACAAGTCCGGTCCAGGCACAAATACCAGTGAAGTGCAGTACAGGGTGCTTGAACCCTATTACCAGGGATCCTATGACTACAGCCTGTATTATATAGACAGCAATTATATTTATGGCTATCCCTTTGCTACAGCCGATAACTGGCTGTATGGGGTCCAGAATGTCTCAGCATCTCAAAAGGAGGATATGAAAGTCTCTGTCCCCTTTGAATTTGACGCCGATACAACGTATGCGGCAGAAGATGCGTATGTGCTGGTTCTTCAGAATGCAGGGGCAATACTGCCACGAAGAGATACGCTGGACAAACGTATTATATGGGAAGTGACTAATGATACCGCATTATACGGGGGTCCCACCTGGGGGGCTCATACCGGCATCATAGACAGCCAGGATGATGTCGGCGGATGGCCCGCATTATTTACAGGTCCTGCCCCGGCCGACGGGGACCATGACGGCATGGCCGATGAGTGGGAGCTGGCAAACGGACTGGATCCGGACAATTATAATGACAGGAACGGCGATCCCGACACTGACGGCTATACCAACCTCGAAGAATACCTTGCAGAGATAGTGCAATACAGGGATTTTATATACCCTCCGACAGGATTTAATGTGGAGCTTGTCGATATCACTGATATCATGTTAACGTGGACGGACAACTCCAACATGGAGCAGGGTTATTATATTGAAAGAAAAACAACCGGCGCATACACCATCATTGATACCGTACCCCAGAATACGGAGACATATACCGACAGCGCGCTGAACTATGAAACCCTCTATTATTACAGGATAAGGGCTTTTAACGAAACAGACACATCCGTATACTCGGCAGTAAGGTCCACAACAACGCTGAGCGAAACCGGCTACCCTTTACAGGCTGAAGAACCGGTGCCGGCCGATTATGCAACAGGGGTGAGCACTTCTCCGGCACTCAGCTGGAAGAAGGGTGTAGGTGCAACATCTCATGTTCTTTACCTGGGCATTAACAGTCCGCCCCCCTTTGCTGACTCGCTCACAGAAACAAGCTACAATGCCGAAGGGCTGATGCCCGGATTTTTATACTTCTGGAGGGTGGATGAGGTTAATGACTACGGTACTACCCAGGGAGAGATATGGAGGTTTACAACACGGCCGGCAGTGGATGAAAAGATTGTGGGGCACTGGCAGTTCGAGTCAGAGGAGATAGCCTTTGACTCATCAGAGTTTGCCAACCACGGGGAGTATGTCAATATGAATGCAAGTTCATTTATTGCTGACGGAGCAGTGGGCAAGGCATTGAACTTTAACGGTGTCAACCAGTATGTCAGGGTACCGCACAGCTATGCGTTTGATTTTGAGGCAGGTGACTTTACCGTTGCTTTCTGGATGAAGCAGGATATGTCACAGGTAGATATAGACAAAGAGTACAGGTATATAATAAAAGGTTCACATGTTGAAGAAACCGGACTGGGAAGGACGGGCAGGAGATACGAAGTATATTACAAGCCTTCATACCAGGCGGTAAGGTTTGCTATCGACGACAACGTGACAAAGAGCAGGGTAGAGGCAGATGAAGACCTGTTTATCACAGGCAGGTGGGTTCATGTCGCTGCAATACGCGATTCGGAGGCTGATTTGCTCAGGTTATATGCCAATGCAGAACCGGTTGTTAGCGGTGAAGATAACACCGGCGACATATCGCAGGATGAGGATCTGTATTTTGGATATAGTATTGACAGTGACGGTTATCTGGCAGGTGCTCTTGATGATATAAGGCTCTATAATTACGTTCTGTCCGGTGAAGAAATTGAGTACCTCTACCATCTCGGTCCCTTTACAGGTGATGTTGAGCATAGTGCCGGCAGCGGTCCGGACTGGAGCATATATCCGAATCCTTCGACAGGGATACTTTATCTGGATTATGACCTGGAGGGTCGCTCCCGCTTTACTGTTAGGATTTACTCAACATCAGGCAGCGTCATGCGCATCATTCACAAGAATGATCCTTCCCTCACCGGGACGATAAAGGTTGATATAGAGGGACTTAAGCCCGGTGCATACGTAATTCAAATGGAACGCGAAGATGAGGTTCATTATAAGAAGCTGCTAATCAAGCAATAGCCGGCAGCCAGATTAAACTTAAATGATTTTATGAAAACAATCTCTGTCATCTTTAAACGGCGTTGCATTGTTCCTGTTATCGTGTGCTTTCTGTACGGACTTTCAGGCACGTATTCACAGGAAATATATTCCCCCCGTTATTCGGAGAGGATGGCCAATTCAATAATGGCACGCCATTCCGGCACTTACGGCTCATGGGATTATGTTACGGGCACGGTGCTCAAGGCTTTTTACGATTTATGGAGGCTTACCGGGGAGGAAAAATACTTTGACTATATAAGTAACACTGTTGATAATGTTATAAGTGAGGGAGGTGCAATTGAGGGTTATAATATGGAGGAATATAATTTAGATGAGATTAATGAGGGGCGCATGTTACTTTTATTGTACAGGGAGACAGCAGAGTCCAGATACAGCACTGCCGCAGGAACACTGAGGCAGCAGCTGATGGACCATCCCCGCACCTCCGAGGGCGGCTTCTGGCACAAGCTGAGGTATCCTGACCAGATGTGGCTGGACGGACTTTATATGGGAAGCCCTTTTCTTGCCGAATACGGAAAGGTTTTTGATGAGCCCGCCGATTATGATGATGTTATAAACCAGATCGGACTTATAGAGAGGCACCTGAGGGATAGCGCAACCGGACTGTTTTACCATGGATGGGACGAAAGCAAAACTGAGGACTGGAGTGACCCCGTGACAGGCACATCACCGAGCTTCTGGGGGAGGGCCATGGGCTGGTACGCGATGGCTATTGTCGATGTACTTGACTATTTACCTGCCGGTCATGCAAACAGGGATTCCGTTATAAATATTATGGGGCGCTTTGCAGAAGCAATAGAAAGCTGCCAGGATTCGGCCACGGGCGTTTGGTGGCAGGTATCGGACCAGGGAGGGCGTGAAGGCAACTACCTTGAATCTTCGGCATCGTGCATGTTCACCTATGCCCTGGCCAAGGCAGTGCGCATGGGCTATATTGGTGATGAGTACCTGGAGGCAGCAGAGAAGGGATACCAGGGCATACTGAATGAGTTTATTACGGCGAACCCGGACAGCTCACTAAACCTGGACCAGATATGCTTAACGGCCGGACTGGGATACGGAAGGGACGGCAGCTATGAATATTATGTTTATGAAACATCGGTTGTCAGTAATGACGGAAAGGGGACAGGACCCTTTATCCTCGCCTCCCTGGAGATGGAGCATACGCTCTTTCCGCCGCTCGATTTGAGGATAGACAGCGTCAGTGACAAAATGATAGGCCTTGACTGGGTTGACCAGTCAGTTCACGAAGACGGTTTTCTGCTGTACAGGTACAGGGAAGGAAGTACAGACACCGTGATAAACCTGGCCCCCGGCATTATTACATATGCTGACACAACAGTAGAAAGCCTTACTTCCTATTCCTACATGGTAGCTGCCTATAATGAAAATGATACGTCGGTAAACTCAAATGAGGTATCGGCGGTGACACTCGCCGCAGGAGGAGCGCCGGTATTTGCCGAAAATCCATCTCCCGGAGACGGACAGCAGAAGGTGCCCCTGTCTGCCGTGTTAAGCTGGGAGGAGGGACAGGGTGCCACATCGCACGATATATATTTCGGCACGGTTAATCCGCCCCCCTTTGTTGAAAACAGGGAGGAAAACAATTATAATCCCGGCACACTCGATTATTCCACTACCTATTACTGGAAGGTGGATGAGGTGAATGAGCATGGCACAACAACGGGTGCCGTATGGTCTTTCCGCACCGTTTATGAGCCACTGATAGCCGGATACTGGAAGCTCGATGAAGATCAGGGTATTGATGTATATGACAGTTCGGGGTTTGGCAACCATGGTATAATAATAAACATTACCGACACAGCGCATACCGGCGGAAAGATAAAGGGGGCGCTGAGCTTCAACGGCACTGACCAGTATGTCAGGATAGATAATGACGATATCCTTAATTTTGAAGAGAACAGTTTTACGGTCTGCTTCTGGATGAAGCAGTCCCCGTCAGATATAGAGGCTCCCAACGAATACCGGTACATAATAAAGGGTTCACACGAGTATAATGCGGTTCTTAATAATTCGGGAAAGAGGTACGAGGTGTTCCTTAATACGCAGAACAGTGAAGTGAGATTTGCTATTGACGATAATATTACAAAAAGCAGGGTTACTGCCGGCCAGGAGCATTTTGTGACAGGAGACTGGGTATTTGTTTCAGCGGTTCGCGATGCCGAATCGGCAGCGCTTAGGCTCTATGCAAACGCATCACTGAAGTCCGTCGCAGGAGAGACAACAGGAAACATATCGCAGGATGAAGAACTGTATTTCGGATACTGCGAAGATTTTGGCAGCTATTTTAAGGGAGCACTGGATGAAATAAGGTTATATAATTATGCTCTTGACAACAGCCAGATAGACTCGCTCTTCACCCTGGGCGAGGCCACCCACAACAGGCAGGTTCCATACGATGATCCCGGGTTCTGCATCTTTCCCGACCCGGCGGACCGGTATCTGAAAATTAAGCTGCCCGGCGGCCTGCATGGAAACATAAGAATATATATGACCGATGCTTCCGGCACTTTTTGTAAATTGCTGGCCGGCGGCAGCCGCACTAAGGGAGAGCTGCTGCTGACAGCTGGTATTGAAGACCTTAAGCCCGGTATTTATTTTGTCCGCCTCATAGCAGAGAACACTGCTATTACTGGAAAAATTTGTATAAAACACTAAATAATCCTGGTATGAACAAATATTTATTAATTCTTGCGTTATTACTGGCCACAGGTATTTCATGCACAAGAAATACGGGCCGGAACGCTGACGACAAAAATGTTGTCAGCATATCTGTGAAAAATACTCTGGAAATTCCGCTGACCGACGCACTTGTAGAAATTAATGCAAATGATCTGTTAAAGGCTGTTAAACAAAAATCGGTTGACAGCTTTGTCCTTGTCTATGATACTATTCATCCTTTTCAGCTTAACGATGATGATGGCGACGGGAAAGCTGACAGGCTGCTGTTTGTTTGCAGCCTGGGTGCCGGGGAAAGCAAGGTGTTTAATTTTATAAAATCCGGCAAATACGGGGAGTATAAGTTTAAGAAAAGAACACAGGCCGAATTATCGGTCAAGACATGCGGCAGGTGGGAAGATAACAAGTATGTGGGAGGCTCATTTATGAACATAGAGTACCTGAAGGTCCCGCCCGAGCATACCGATCATTCGTTTTATATAAGATATGAGGGCCCGGGATGGGAGTCGGACAGGGTAGGGTACAGGTTTTATCTTGACTGGCGAAATGCGGTTGATATCTTCGGCAAGCGTGTTGATACAATGGTACTTCAGAACGTTGGCCAGGACGGTTTCGACTCCTACCATGAACCTTCGCCATGGGGCATGGATATTTTGAAGGTCGGTAACTCACTGGGGATAGGTACCCTGGGTACGTGGTACGACGAGAAAGCCAACAGGGTGGCCGAAACAGACAGCATTACTTGTGAGATCCTGCAAAACGGACCGCTACAATCAGCAGTAAAAACAATATACTATGGCTGGCAGGCAGGAGATGTGAAGACAGACCTTTCGTCGGTCCTCTCTATCCATGCGGGCAGCAGAATGACCAGGCATGAGGTATCCCTGACCGGTGCTATTGATAATATCTGTACAGGCATAGTCAGGCATGAGCTTGCAGAAACAGTACAGCCCGACAGTGCGGCCGGAGAGTGGACCTGCTTCGCTACATGGGGCAGGCAGAGCCTCTCCGATGACAACCTCGGGATGGCTGTATTTTACAGGAAAGGAGACCTCATTGAACTGACAGGGGATGAAGAGAGCCATGTGGTCGTCCTGAGACCGGCCAATAATGAACTTGAGTATTACTTTGCCGCTGCCTGGGAGCACGAAAAAGGAGGCATAAAGAGCATGGATGAATTTAAGAAATACCTCGAATCAGCGGTGAGCATGCTCAATAATCAGCTTACCGCAGAATATGCTGCAGGCAGGGCATCCGGCAAGTAAAAAAAACTTATTTATGAAAGGATTGACAAGATATGCACTGTATATATTAATTCCTGCTTTCCTGTTGTCCTTTAACTGTGACAGGGCCGGCAGTCCGTCCCCGCATGAGGGCGCTAACATAATGACAGTCAGCGGTGGCGGCATGCAATGGTCTGTGGCGATGGCGGAGACACTTATGAAACAGTACGGCAGGCTGTGGCAGATAGAAGACAGTAGCCGCCCTAAATGGACCTACACTCACGGACTTGTCGCACTGGCTTTTCTGAAGCTTTGGGAAGCCACAGATGATGACAGGTATTTCGAGTATGCCAAAGGATATGCCGACGACCTTATAGATGCCAGTGGTATTATCAGGGGATATAAGATGGAGGATTATAATATTGACAAGATAAACTCGGGCAAGATCCTGTTTACACTTTACAGGGAGACTCAGGATAAACGATACAAGGCTGCCATGGATACACTGAGGGAGCAGCTAAGAGAGCAACCCCGCACAGAATCGGGGGGCTTCTGGCATAAGAAACGCTACCCGTGGCAGATGTGGCTCGACGGCATATATATGGGGGCTCCCTTTTATGCGCAGTACGGACTGGAATTTAATGAGAGTGGGGATTTTGACGATGTTGCGCACCAGGTGCTCCTTATTGAAGAAAAGACAAGAGATGATAAGACGGGACTTCTCTATCATGGCTGGGATGAGAGCAGGCAACAGAAGTGGGCCGACAGCATAACAGGCTGCTCGCCCACTTTCTGGGGCCGTGCCATGGGATGGTATTCAATGGGACTGGTGGATGTGCTGGACTTTCTGCCAGCGGATCATAAGGACCGTGATAAGGTTATTGCAGTATTGCAGAGGCTGGCGGCAGCTATAGTAAAGGTGCAGGATAGTGAGAGCGGACTGTGGTACCAGGTTCCCGACCAGGGGGGTAGGGAAGGCAACTACCTTGAAGGTTCCGTTTCGTGCATGTTCTCTTATACCCTGATGAAGGCCGTAAAGAAGGGTTACATAGATGAGCCATACCTGGAAAATGCATTCAGGGCTTATGAAGGTATTATCCGTAACCTTGTCAGAACTGATAGTGAAGGCAATGTTATCATAGGTCCGGTTTGCGCGGTGGCCGGACTGGGAGGGAGTCCATACAGGGACGGCAGCTATGAGTATTATATTAACGAGAGGAAAAGGGATAACGATCCCAAGGCAACCGGACCGTTTATTATGGCAGGGATACTGTACGAAGAAATGAAAAATGCACATTCCGCAGGTCCCTGTTATGATATTGTGGTTGCATGGGACGGGACCGGTGACTACCGGACTATCAATGAAGCCATAAAGGCCCTGCCCATGTTCAACTATGAGAGGAGAGTCATTTATATCAGGAACGGTATTTACAATGAGAAAATAAGGATAGAACAGGACTATGTAACACTTATCGGCGAGAGCCGCGACAGCACAATAATACGTTACAGCCAGCTGCGGGATGACTGGGAGAAGGACAAAGATTATACCGGACCTGCAGTAATAAATATTCATGCCGACGATATTGTACTTGATAACCTTACGATAGAAAATACGCAGTCCGCTGTCGGTCCCCATGCTTTTGCAGTATATGGCACCGGCACGCGTACCGTCATTGTTAACTGCAATGTCCTGAGCAGGGGAGCCGACACAGTATCGCTGTGGAACTATAAGGAGGGTATGTATTACCATTCAGGCTGTTACTTCCGCGGGAGCGTTGATATGGTTTGTCCCCGCGGCTGGTGCTTTATAAGGGACTGCCTGTTTTATGAGCTCAGGGAAACAGCTGCCATATGGCATGCCGGTGCGGCTGACAGTACGCAGAAACTTGTCATAGTAAACTCACGCTTCGACGGCATTGAGGGCTTTGCCCTCGGGCGCCACCACTATGATGCCCGGTTTATCCTTTTAGATTGCAGTTTTTCTTCCAATATGGCCGACAAGCCTATCTGGAGGGTCACATATGAGAATGAACCTGAAAGGAACAGGGCCGATATATTCGGGGGGCGATATTATTTTTATAACTGCAGGCGTGACGCCGGCAACTACGACTGGTTTGCCGATAACCTGCAGGATGCCCATGATCTGCGAGCCGACCACGACATGCCGGCCGCCCCTGACATGCCGGCCGCCCCTGCCCCTCAGGGTACCGGCAACTATCCACTTCCTGCGGATATTACACCTGCATGGACATTCAACAATTGCTGGGATCCCGAATCAAAGGAGGAACCCCATGTTAAATCCTTTGCAGTCAAAGATAAAATGTTGACCCTTTATTTTAACGAGATTCTGACAGTAAGGGGCAACCTCACCCTGGAGACCCATACCGGCAAAACCCTCAAATATGTGAGTGGCAGCGGTAGAGATGCAATTAAGCTAATTTCCGGTGATACTCTTGCCTGCAGTGATCTTGGCGAACACCTGGTGATTTCCGACGGATATATAATACCTGTCCGTGCCGGCATATATGAGCGTGCACTCAAGCGTGAGATTATACTGTGACTTATCTCCTGGCCATAAATTTCATCCTGAACATATAATAGTTAAAACATATTTCTTAAATTGGATATGTTTTAAAATTATCCGTCACCTTAACTGGTAATGATGCATTATCTGCTTGGAATAAGGTATTATATTATCAGTCTCCTGCTTTATATTCTGGTAATTCACTGCAAGGCCCAGGATTATGCCGTTGTCAGGGGAAGGATTACTGACGGTGCAACAGGTCAGCCGCTGGCCGGTGCCAATATTATTGCAGATACATCGCGGGGAGTGACCTCAGATACGCAAGGTAATTATTTGCTGCTTTTAAAACCGGGAAGAAGGTATATCAGGTTCAGTTTCGTCGGCTATAAGGAGTCTGCCAGGACAGTGGATATGGCACCTGCCGATACCATTGTTCTTGATATAAGCATGGATACCGACATCACCATGCTTGATGAAATTGTTGTTACAGCAGGTAAATATGAGCAAAAGCTTTCTGATGTTACAGTATCAATTGATGTGCTCAAGCCGCGCAGGATAGCAGTTACCAATGCAACGTCAATGGAGATGATCATTAACCAGATGCCGGGTATTGATATACTGGACGGACAGGCAAGTATAAGGGGAGGGAGCGGCTATAGTTTCGGGGCAGGCAGCAGGGTGCTGGTGCTTATTGACGATTTGTCCATCCTCTCTGCAGATGTGAGCGACGTAAAATGGG
This sequence comes from uncultured Bacteroidales bacterium, assembly GCA_964534745.1. Lineage (GTDB taxonomy): Bacteria > Bacteroidota > Bacteroidia > Bacteroidales > UBA10428. The sequence continues at coordinate 17,005 of CAZHQW010000045.1, read as the reverse complement.
AATATATGCCTGTGGAAAACATATCGCAGGTAGAAATAATCAAAGGGGCTTCATCCGTATTGTACGGTTCCTCGGCCCTGAACGGGGTAATTAATATACGGACAGCCTATCCGGGGAGTGAGCCGCAGACAAAGATAGATATGTTCGGCGGCACCTATCTCAATCCGGCCAGGAAAGAGCTTATATGGTGGAAAAGACAGCCCGCATTCGGCGGGGCCAGCTTCCTGCATTCTGCCACGAAAGGTAACCTGGGATTTGTTTTAGGAAGCTATATTTATGGTGATGAGGGCTACAGGGAAAATGAAACGGACAGGAGAGCACGTTTCAATATGAACCTTGTATACAGGGACAGGAAAATAAAGGGACTGGTCTGCGGAGTGAATATGAACACCATGTACCAGGATAAAATTGATTTTCTCCTGTGGCAGGACGCCGATTCAGGAGCTTACAGGCAGAACACGCAGGCAATACCCAGGGTGCACGGCTTCCGCCTGAATGTTGATCCTTATCTCGAATATTCCGGTGCAAAAAATAGCAAGCATAGTATAAAGACGAGGTTCTTTATGGTAAGCAATGTCTTCAAAGATGAGCCTGATAAGGATAACGAGTCTGAAAAATACTTCGGTGAATATAAGTATCATAAGGTCTTTAAAGACAACATCACACTGAATACCGGACTTAGTATTACATATTCAGACATAACTGCCAATTTATATGGCAACCATAACAGCCTGAACACCGCAATATATTCGCAGCTTGATCTCAGGGCCCTAAGTAATCTTAAGTTATCCGGGGGCTTAAGGTGGGAAACATATAAGCTCGATTCGATTTTTGAAATGTCCACACCGCTGTTCAGGGCAGGACTGAACTACCATCCTGCCCGCCATACTTTTCTAAGGGCTTCATACGGACAGGGATACAGGTTTCCCTCAGTTGCAGAAAAATATACTGCAACAAGCGTCAGCTTACTGAATATATTCCCCAATCCGGATCTGAAGACGGAAAAGGGGTGGAGTGCCGAGGCCGGCGTTAAACAAAGCCTGGAGATAAAAGGCTGGAAAGGTTATATAGATGCTGCAGCATTTATGACCGGTTACAGCAACATGATTGAATACACATTCGGCGTATATAAGCCCGACACTGTTGAGATTGCAACATTTGAGCATGTGGGCTTCAAATCACTGAATACAGGTAATGCCCGAATAACAGGAATAGAAATGATTATTGCAGGCAGCGGAAAACTGTTCGGTATCCCGGCAGTTCTGCATGCAGGGTATAATTACAGTTATCCGGTTGATTTGAATTATAAAGGTGACGGTGATGCAGGGACATCAAAAGGCAATATTTTAAAATACAGGTTTCAGCATTCTGCGAAGGCTGACATTGAGCTCAGCTATAAAAGGCTCTCGTGTGGGTTAAATATTATATACAGGAGCTTCATGGTTAATGTTGATTCCGTTTTTACTGATCCTGTTGTAGGCAGTATGATTTTGCCGGGATACGCCGGTTACCGCAAAGAACATGACAAAGGTTATATATTGTGTGATGGCAGGATTTCCTGTGAGCTGCCCGGCAATTTTGAAGTCGCGCTTATAATGAAAAACATCTTTAACAAGGAATATATTGGCAGGCCCGGGGATATCGGCCCCCCAAGAAACATTACCCTCAAACTTTCCTGGGGGACAGCGCGAAGAGGGACAGCGCCCTGAGAGGCGCCCTGAGAAGTACAGCGCCCATATTTTGAAGAGGTGCAATATAGGGGAAGACCCCTTAGTGGGCTGTCCCCGTATTGAATGCGGGCGGAAAATATGGGCGCTGTCCCT
>CAZHQW010000045.1:0-15082 GCA_964534745.1 uncultured Bacteroidales bacterium | reverse complement strand
GGAAAATATGGGCGCTGTCCCTATTCTTTCAATATACGGCGGCTGTATGCACTGCCGTTGTTTATTACCGAGTAGATATAAATTCCGCTTGCCAGGTTTTCACCCGTGAAATTAAAATAGTTTTCCCCTCTATGAGCCGTCATCTTTTCAGAATAAATCAGTTTTCCGAGAATATCGAAAATATAAAACTCAACTTCTGAGGGACTCCCTGTCACGCATCCGATCCTTGTTTTGCCGGTAAACGGATTTGGCTCGTTGATGATAAAGAACTCTTCGCTGCTTATATCCCTGATATTACTTGTATTACCTGGAGGGTATATCCTTATAGACACTGAAGAGTCGTCAACCTGCACAGGACCCGCAACAGTATTACCAAAAAAATCTATATATGGCTGCACTGTCACAACAAGGGTAAAAAGTCCGGTGTCGGCCGGTGTGCCGCTGACAAGAACGCAATAAGCTGTATCAGGGTACATATCCTGTGCATTTACCGCATATTCAAGTCCGTCAGGCAGGCTGTCCACGCTTATAATATGAATCTTCACTATGGTAATTACACCTTCCCCGAAATTAAAATACGAAGGCGGCCATATTGTTACGGTCTGGTTATATTCGACACCCACTTGTCCCGGTGGCAGGGTATCCGGACAAATCTCTCCGGGCAGTAATGTATCTAAACAGTTTATTGTGTCGGGAGTGCACTGTCCGCATATTCTAAATGAATACAAGGCGGGCAGAATGATTACCAGGCTTATTAGTACCAGTTTTTTCATTTTGAGGTTTTTAAATAGTCCATATTAGCATTTCAGCTATTGATGCATAGGCCTTAGCAGGTCATTGACTGTCTTAACCGGATTGAAAGTTGATACAGGTACTTCAACAAATACCGTATTCCAGTCAGACATGGCGCCGTTCCATAAACCGGGAAGCTCCATTGCTTTCAGCGGTATTCCTTCCCTTGTCTTTTTTGATATAAAACCCGTTTTATGATCGATAAACTGATGCAGATCAAATTTTTTTCCTTTATAATCCCTTGTGCCACATACAATATCAACAGGATTAAAATGAGTGGAGCTGTTTAATATGACATTCTGTTCATATTTATGGCTGTCAATCTGCGACTTTTCAACAACTTGCAGGGATATGTTGCCATCACGGTTTTTAACCCAGAAAGGCCCTCCTCCGGGCTCACCCTCATTTTTAACCATGCCGCATATCCTGATGGGCCTGTTCAGTATCCTGTAAAGATATTTTATGGTTTCCTGCATATCAGGCTTCACATTCTCCGTTACAGGCATTGTGCCCAGTCCGTTTTTTATGAAGCTTTCTATCTCTGCCAGCAAAGGCTCTTGAACATTTGTAGATGAATCCAGCAGCCTGAGGTAACTGAATATTTTTTCCCGGTACTCCAGTAATATACCGGCAAGCACTTTCTTGTACCTTACCGTGTCATTTTTCTTTCCGTCAGGAACGACATTATCAATATTCTTGATAAAAATAATGTCGGCTTCGGCATCATTGAGGTTTTCAATGAGGGCTCCGTGCCCTCCGGGCCTGAAAAGTATGGTGCCGTCATTGTCCCTGAATGGTTCATTATTTGTCTTTACAGCCACGGTATCAGTTGAAGGTTTCTGGATTGAAAATGAAATATCATACTTGATTTTATACTCCTTCTCATATTTGTTTTTTATCCTGTGCGCTTCATTCCTGAACAGGGGCTCATGTTCTTGCGAAACAGTAAAATGTATCCTGACGGTATTGTCATCGTTCCTTGCATATAATGCTCCTTCCACAAGGTGCTCCTCAACGGCTGTGCGGCTATAATCACCATATTTATGAAATTTCAGGAGACCCTTGGGCAGGTTCGCATAATTAAGCCTGTCAGCATTAAAAAGTGCGTCAAGTATCACACAGAACCTATTCTGTTTTACCAGATCTTCTATATTATTATGCTCTTTTGCCAGGGCATTCCTAAGGTCATTGTAAAAAGCGAACTTTTTTATGTTTTTAAAGAATATGCTGACCTGCCTGTAAGCCTCATTTTTTAATATATGCGGGTCATAGTTGCTGTTTACATAAGCAGATCTGAATTCAAAAAGGGCTTTGAACATTCTGGATGCAGCTCCCGAGGCAGGAACAAATTTTAATTTGTCAAGATTACGGGCAGATTCGTACCTGTCGGTGTATTGTTTTATCAGTTCGGGATTCAGGGGCTTAATGCCGTCTTTTAGCCTGGCAGCCCTGATGAGCCTCATATAGGGAAAACCTTTCCTGAATGCATTGATCTGCTCAGCAACCTTTTCTTCGCTTATTCCCTTTTCCTGGAACTGTAATAAATCTGTTTTATTAAACATAACGTGACATTTTTTATCTTCATAATAATTATGCCGTTATCCGAATACCGTTAAAACAAGATTTCTTGGTCCCCCTGAATTTCTGAACTCACAAAAATATATCCCCTGCCATATTCCCAGGTTCAGCCTTTTGTTTGTTATGGGGATTGTCAGTGATTGTCCGAATACTGATGATTTTATATGGGATGACATGTCGTCGGGTCCTTCAAGGGTGTGTGAATAGAGGGGACTGTTATCCGGTATCAGCCTGTCGGTAAAAGACCGGAAGTCGGATCTTACCGAAGGGTCGGCATTCTCGTTAATAACTACCGCCGCGGTGGTATGTTTGACAAGTATATTTAGCAGTCCCTTTTCCGGCAAATCCCCGATATTATCTTCAATAATCCGTGTAATAAGGTGGAAGCCCCGGGAAAAACCTCTTAAAGTGATTTCTTTCTGGAATACCATAATGACCTTTTTAACAATTCATCATCAGATTAAGATCAAAATTAAGTAATTACTAGCATTTTAGAAATGCATATACAAAAATACTTCAAAATCATTTTTAATACAGGTATTTAGATTTATTATTTTATTTAACTATTTTTGGAACATCACCAGTTGTTGAATATTAACAGAATTGTGTTGTTTTTAAGGTATCGCTGATGAAAAGATTTATTGTAGCCGGGGCAATCCTTTTTTTATTTGCCCTGATGGTAAACGGACAGCCCGGGGAGCTGGTTCAGCTTTCAGGGAGAATAACAAACGAGCAGGCAGAGCCTTTACCTTTTGCACATGTGCTGATAATGAATAATTACAGGGGAACAATAACAGACAGGGAAGGTAAGTTCTCGCTTGTTGTTGAGGTCTATGATACTGTCCTTTTTTCAACACTCGGCTATAAGCGAAGGACCATTATAATACCCGATACTCTTCCCAAGCCATTTCTCACAAAAGATATTGTTCTGCAGGAAGACACCATACTTATAGCAGAGGTTGAAGTTTACCCATGGCGTAATTACGAGGAGTTTAAGGAGGCGCTTCTTAATCTCAGACTCCCGGATGATGATAATGAGAGGGCGCGGCGAAATATAGCCCTTATTAAGACACAGATTATACTTTATAACGAGCCCAATGCAAGGGAGAATTATCAACATGTCATGGAGCAGCAGTACAGGGAGACATTCAGCCAGGGGATGTACCCCTCATACCAGATATTTAATCCGTTTGCCTGGGCCAAATTTTTTGAAGCCCTTAAAAGAGGCGACTTTAAGCGTGAAAGGGATTAACAGCGGATTGATCAAAAATATGCTCACTTGCACAATTTATCACCTTTGTTGAAAGTTAATAGACTCGGTAACAGCATTAATATAATGAGATTAGCAAAAGGGATAATATTTTCAGTTCTGATTTTATTTAATATATATCCTTGCTACTCCCAGGATCAAGGCACATTGAAGGGGATTATTACAGACGAGAATGGGAATCCGGTTCTTGGTGCCACAGTTGTTGATGAAGAAAATAAGTACGGGACAATAACAGGCAGCAATGGTTATTATGAGCTCCCGATACCTGCGCGTAAGAGTGTGGTGATAACCATATCTTTTATTGGTTATGAGAAGTACAGTACATCCCTTAATCTTAAGGCTGACGAGGTATATACGTTAAACCACAGGCTTGTACCAAAGAGTGAGGAGATTGAGGAGGTGCAGGTTGAGAGCAGGTTTGACAGGATTGGCACCCTTGAAAGAATAGACATCAAATCCATTGATTATTTGCCGGCAGCAACAGGTGGCGTGGAGGCTATATTGAGCACGCTGGGGGCGTCGATAAGAAGCGAGTTCAGTTCCCAGTACTCGGTGAGGGGTGGAAACTTTGATGAGAACCTTGTTTATGTTAATGATATAGAGATATACAGGCCCCTGCTTGTAAAAGCAGGCCAGCAGGAGGGACTGAGTTTTATAAACTCGGATATGGTCTCGTCAATCCAGTTTTCGGCAGGGGGCTTTGATGCACAGTATGGGGATAAGATGTCCTCTGTGCTTGACATCAAGTATAAAAGGCCCTCGCGCTATGGTGGGGGTGTGTCGGCAAGCCTGCTGGGTGGTTCCGTCTTTTTTGAGGGCTCTTCAAAGAATAACAGGTTTACGCATATATCGGGACTGAGGTACAAGTCGAACCAGTATCTGATGCGCAGCCTCCAGACAAAGGGGGATTATAAACCATCGTTTCTTGATTTTCAGACCTACCTCACCTGTGACCTGGGCAGGTCTTTTGAAATAAGCCTGCTGGGTAATATAGCGCAGAACAAGTACAATGTAATACCTGAAACAAGGGAAACTGCTTTCGGCACGTACCAGTCGGCCATTAGTTTTAATATTTATTATGACGGACAGGAGCTGGATAACTTTATAACATGGCTGGGAGCACTATCACTGGATTACCACCCTTCCAGGAACCTTTCCCTGAAGCTTACAGGATCAGGATTTACCACTTATGAGAACGTGACATATGACGTGCAGGGCCAGTACCTGATAAACCTTCTCGATAATGTTACAGATTCCGAAACTTTCGGGGACAGCATTTTGAATATTGGTGTCGGAACATACCTTGAACATGCCAGGAATTATCTCGATGGCTATGTGTATTCAGTGTCTCATAAGGGAAGTTACTATAACGACAACAATAATTTAAAATGGGGGTTAAAATTCCAGATAGAAGAAATTTATGACAGGATTGTTGAATGGGATATGATTGATTCTGTAGGCTATTCGCTTCCTTATTCAGATACCGAAGTGCTCCTTGCAAGAAATACAAGGTCAAATAACAATTTATTTTCAGAGAGGTACAGTGGCTTTATCCAGAACACTTTTTATTTTCAGTCCGGTGCCACTGAACTATACTTAAATGCGGGGATAAGGGCTCATTACTGGTCTGTTAATGAGCAGCTGTTGATAAGTCCCCGGGCTATACTCTCCATAGACCCTAACTGGAGCAGCGGCATTAAATTCCATTTAGCCACAGGTTACTATTACCAGCCTCCTTTCTATAAGGAGATGCGTGATCCCGAAGGAAAGCTGTATAAGGATATAAAGGCGCAGAAATCCATTCATTATGTTGTGGGCAGCGAATTTAACTTTATGGCGTGGGACAGGCCCTTTGTATTTTCCACGGAGCTTTACTATAAATACTTGTTCAACCTCATCCCCTATAAAATTGACGATGTAGATATCCAGTACCTCCCTCAGTATTTTGCGAGGGGTTATGCCGTGGGCATAGAGTTTAAGATAAACGGCGAGTTTGTCAAAGATGCACAGTCATGGGCAACGCTGTCAATAATGCAGACAAAGGAAGATATTTATAAGGACTATTATATCAGGTCTGACAGGACGGTTGTTACACCCGGTTACTACCCGAGGCCTACCAACCAGCTGTTAAGTTTCGGCCTTTTCTTCCAGGATTATTTTCCTAATAATCCTGACTACAAGGTACATCTTAACTTTTTTTACGGAAGCAGGCTTCCTTACGGATCACCTGACTATGACAGGCCCCATGAAGTATATGAGATGAAGTCTTACAAGAGGGTTGATATAGGACTGTCCAAGTCTTTGCTGAGGGAGGGCCGTGTAACAAACACAGGGCGGCTTTCACCCATAATTAAAAGCATGTGGCTGAACATTGAGATTTTTAATTTACTGGGTGTACAGAACCAGATATCATACCAGTGGATAAGGACCGTGAAGAACCAGTACGGGATGCCAAACCTTTTTGCCGTGCCTAACTATCTTACAGGGAGGACATTTAATGTAAAGATCAGTGCACGGTTCTGATACAGGTCTGCATGTCAGAACAGGCTATTTCCCCATTTACCATAATATACGGATTCATTCAGGGGCCTCCTTTTGCGGGGGGATTTTTCCCTTTTTACCAGCTCTTCGGGGAAGCCTTCATATGAATCGGCAATATAGCCTAAAGCTATTGCAGCCACAGGGTCATAGCTGTCGGGGATGCCGAGGTTATTTCTTGCTTTTTCATTATCATAACCTCCCATCTGGTGAACATAAAGTCCCAGTGCCGTTGCCTGCAATAAAAGGTTGCCCACTGCCAGTCCGACATCATGGAATGCATATTTATTCACTTTTTTGTTATATCCTGAAATGGTTTCAGCTATGCTGAGCGCGAGTACGGGTACATTTTTTACCCATAGCTGGTTAGCAGGGGAGAGGCACTCAAATAAGCGGTTAAAAGCGTTACTGTCCTCCTTTTTTGTGACGATAAATCTCCATGGCTGCTGGTTGTTGCTTGAGGGGGCCCACCTTGCCGCTTCAAAGATAAGTTCGAGTTTTTCGTCTTCAATGGGCCGGTCTGAAAATATAACCGGACTCCGGCGTTTTTTTATAAGCTCGTGTATCATCATATTAACGCACGTTTTTATTATTAATAAGTTTTACATAAAGGAACTACTGCAAGCTTTAAATTAATTATATTAGCACAATATATAAAGTATAGCAGATAAAAAAATAAAAAAAATTGTATTAATTATTTAAAAATGTATAAAAATACATTAGATTTGCAAAAAAATACATTATACTAAATAATATATTAATATAAATGAGAATTTAAAATTGCAGCTATGAAAAGTCAGGATTACATTAATCTCGAAGACAAGTACGGGGCACATAACTACCATCCGCTTCCGGTGGTCCTTGAAAGAGGCAAGGGTGTGTTTGTCTGGGATGTAGAGGGTAAAAGGTACTATGATTTCCTTTCAGCCTATTCTGCAGTTAACCAGGGGCACAATCATCCCGAAATAGTAAGGGCGCTTACCAGGCAAATGAAAAAACTTGCACTAACCTCAAGGGCTTTTTATAATAATTGCCTGGGTGAGTTTGAGGAATATATTACAAAGCTTTTCGGATATGACAGGGTATTACCTATGAATACAGGAGCCGAAGGTGTTGAGACAGCCTTGAAATTATGCAGGAAGTGGGCTTACCTGAAAAAGGGTATTGCCGAGAACAAGGCAAAAATCATTGCCTGTGAAAACAACTTTCATGGCAGGACAATAACAATTATTTCGATTTCAACCGATCCGGACTCATACAAGGATTACGGTCCGTTTACGCCGGGATTTACAATTATCCCCTACAATAATATCGAAGCATTGAAAAAAGAACTGAAGGATCCCAATGTAGCGGGGTTTCTTGTTGAGCCTATACAGGGTGAGGCAGGGGTTTATGTTCCCGATGACGGGTACCTGAAGAAAGCCTATGATCTGTGCAGGGAAAAGAATGTGCTTTTTATCGCCGACGAGATCCAGTCCGGTCTCGCACGGACCGGTAAAATGCTGGCTTGTGAACACGAGAATGTGCATCCGGACATACTGGTACTGGGCAAAGCTTTATCCGGCGGTCTGTACCCGATATCCGCGGTACTGGCAAATGATGAGATAATGTTGTGTATAAAGCCCGGCGAGCACGGTTCCACATATGGGGGCAACCCTGTGGCTTCAAAGGTAGGCATTGTGGCACTGGAAGTAATAAAGAAGGAGAAGCTTGCCGAGAATGCCGAGGAACTGGGAAAGATCTTCAGGGATGAGCTGAAAAAGATCGAAGCTGATTCTGAAATGGTAGAGCAGGTACGTGGAAAAGGATTGCTCAATGCTATGGTTATTAAGCCGAAGGCAGGAAAAAAAGCATGGGATGTGTGCCTTGCACTGAAAGAAAACGGACTTATAGCCAAGCCAACGCACGATCACATTATCAGGTTTGCGCCTCCCCTGATTATAACACAGAAGCAACTGTATGATACAATAGATATTATTAAAAGAACGATGAAAAATTTTATATAGACAATAAATTTTGTTATCCTTAATGGCAGGGCCCGGCATTAATATTTTTTGACGGGCCTTTTTTTTATAATAACAATATTTTTCTATTAACGTATAAGTTAGTTGTTAGTATATTTTATACTAATAATTTGTAACTTTATCATTACATTTAATTAGCGGTTTGTTGCTATAACTTTATTCTGATTTTTATGGGATGTAAGGTTCTGGTAGTCGATGACAGTAAGGAAGACAGGGAAACAATAAAAAGTGTACTCGTATCTTCAGATAAGAGTTATAAAATTATCGTTGCTCCCAATGGCAGTGAGGGATTTGACGCAGTACTAAAAAACAAGCCCGATGTTGTATTGCTTGGTAACTCAAAACCTGCGGGTGAGGCAATTAAAACTCTTAGGAAGATACGTGAAGAAGAAGCTACCAGGGAGATACCGGTAATACTTATTACTTCGCCTGAAAACCGTAAGACCCTGGGGGATGCATTCAAGGCAGGTGCATCTGATTTTATTTCCAGTCCCGTTCAAAACGCAGAGCTTCTGTTAAGACTATGCAAAACACTGGAGGTCCGGGAGTCACTGGATAATGCAAGAAAGGCCCTTGAAAAATACGAGGCTGAAAGAGAAGAGCTTGAAAAAAGAGCTATGATCCCCCATAGCCTTCAGAATTCCTTTATTCTGATAAATACCAACGGAGAACTGGAGTGGGCAAATGACGGATTCGGGAACCTCCATGGTTATAGTCTCAATGAGTTCAAGGACAGGTTTGGAAGTACAATTTTCAGCCTTTGTGACCGCACGGATATATTAAACCTGTTCAGCAAATGTGTAAAGGAAAAGGAACCTGTCAGCTATGTCAACAAGATTAAGACTAAGGATGGGGATGACAGGTGGCTGCAGACATACATACAGCCTCGCCTTAATAATGACAACAAGATAGACAAGCTCATAGCTATAGAGACCGATATTACCCTCATGAAGAAGAAGGAAGAGGAGCTCAACCAGCAAAACAGGCGTATGGTGTTGATAAAGGAGAATCTCGAGAAGGCAAATGCACTGCTTGAAGAGCAGAAGAAAGAAATAAACATTCAGAAACAGCTTATTGAAGAAGAGCAGAGCAAATCTGAAGAATTGTTGCTTAACATTCTCCCCTTTGAGATTGCCCGCCAGCTTAAGAGCAAGGGAAAAGCAGGAACACGACATTATAATATGGTAAGTGTCGTTTTTGCCGATTTCAAGGGATTCTCAAAAATAAGCAAGGAGCTTGAACCTAAAGACCTTGTTAACATTCTTGATACCTACTTTGCTAAGTTTGACTCAATAATTGACAAGCATTATCTTGAGAAGATAAAAACAATTGGTGATGCTTATCTTTTCGCGGGGGGATTGCCGTTGAGGAATAAAAGTAACCCGTTTGATGCCGTGCTGGCGTCGCTTGAGATTCAAAACTACATGAACTTCCTTAACGATTCAAAGGTGCTGAATAATCTGTCGGTTTGGGAGCTGAGGCTTGGAATACATACCGGTCCGGTTGTGGCAGGTGTTGTGGGGAGGAAAAAATTTGCATACGACATATGGGGAGATACAGTGAACATAGCCAGCAGGATGGAGCAGGCAGGGCATGTGGGCATGGTAAACATCTCGGGGTCAACTTACAGGTATATCAAGGACTTCTTCGAGTGTGATTACAGGGGCAAGATTGAAGCCAAGAATATAGGCAAGGTGGATATGTATTTCGTAAACCGGATAAAGACTGAATTCTCTGAAGACGATCTCGGATTTGTCCCCAACAAGGAATTTATCAACAGGGTCAATAAATTGTAGGAGCTGCAAAAACCATGGTCTGAAATACACCGTCCCTTACTTATGGCGCTGTTCCAGCACTTCAACAACATCCTCTATTCTACGGTCCCTTGCAGCCAGTAATACCAGCAGATGATATAAAAGGTCTGCGGCCTCATTAAGCAAGAGGTCATTGTTGTCTTTTTTGCATGCCTCAATAACAAGCTCTGTTGCTTCTTCACCCACCTTTTTGGCTATGAAGTCCGTTCCTTTCCTGAATAGCTTCGAAGTGTAAGATCCTTCTGGCATTGTGGCTCTGCGGCTTTCTATGAGGTCCTGCAAATAAACAAGGAAACTTATTCTCTGTGTGTTTATATCGTTATTCATTTTATGGATTTAGCAGTTTAATAATTATCAGATACGCACAGGTATATTTTTTTCTTTGAGGTAGCTTTTAAGCTGTGGTATGGGTATCTCGTTAAAGTGAAATATACTTGCTGCCAGTCCGGCATCGGCCTTACCGGCAGTGAATACTTCTGCAAAATGCTCCATCTTGCCTGCGCCCCCGGAAGCAATGACGGGAATGGACAACGACTGCGAAAGCGCCGCCAGGGCTTCGCATGCAAATCCGTTTTTTGTACCGTCGTGGTTCATTGAAGTGAATAGTATTTCTCCGGCGCCCCTGCTCTCAGCCTCCTTTGCCCATGAGAAAAGCTCCCTTTCTGTAGGTATCCTGCCTCCGTTAATAAAGACCGTCCACCGGTCAACCTTAAGCTGGGCGTCAATTGCAACAACAACAAACTGGCTGCCGAAGTTATCGGCTATATCGTTTATTAATGATGGTGTTTTCACTGCCGATGAGTTAATTGTCAGCTTGTCTGCTCCCGCACTTAGAAGCACTTCGGCATCACTGAGCTCATTTATGCCGCCGCCCACGGTAAAAGGTATATTCAGGTGCCTGGCAATATCCTTTACAAGGTCAGCAAAGAGCTTCCTTTTCTCGTGGCTGGCTGTGATATCGAGATACACCAGTTCGTCGGCGCCATCATCGGAATATTTTGAACCCATCTCCACAGGATCTCCTACATCCCTGATATTAAGGAACCTGACTCCCTTAACGACCTTGCCGTCCCTTATGTCAAGACATGGTATTATTCTCTTTGCCAGCATAATATTTATTTTTTCCCGCCGGAACAATGGTTAAGGCGGGTTGTCCGTCATAGAAATTTATTAAGATCTTTCAATTCTATCCTTCCTTCATAAATAGATTTACCTATAATCACCCCGTACAGGCCGAGCGAATCCAGTTCCCCAATTTCATCAATGCCTGTTATGCCGCCGCTTGCAATAATCTTCAGTCCGGGAAAGCGTGATTTTAGTTCGCGGTACAGATCCATCGATGTTCCTGCAAGCATACCGTCTTTTGAAATATCCGTACACAGCACGTATTTAACGCCGGCCTTTCTGTTATCCTCGATAAAGTCGAATATGCCGAGTCCGGTAACGTCTGTCCACCCGCTCACTGCAACGTTATTATTCTTCACGTCGGCTCCAAGTATTATCCGCTTGCTTCCGTAAGTGTCCAGCCACCTTTTGAATACCAACGGTTCCTTTGCAGCTATGCTTCCAATTGTGGCAAATGCAGCGCCTCCTGCAAGCACTTTTTTCAGGTCTGCTTCGCTTTTTATTCCTCCCCCGAAGTCAATAACAAGGCTTGTCTTTGCTGCTATCTGTTCAAGCACACTGATGTTTACTACCCTGTCCGCACGGGCTCCATCGAGGTCAACGATGTGCAGTCTTTTCAGTCCGGCCCCCTCAAATGCCATCGCAACTTCCAAAGGATTTTCATTATATATCTTTTTTGATGAGTACTCACCCTGCTCGAGCCTCACACACCTGCCTTCGATAATATCTATTGCCGGGATAATTTCTATCATAGCCTGATAAAGTTTTCCAGTATTTTCGCACCTGTCTTGCCGCTTTTTTCAGGGTGGAACTGAGTGGCAAAGTAATTGCCCCTGTTCAGGGCAGCGCTGAAGGGCAAAATGTAGTCGCAGGTGGCAGCAGTATTTTCTCCCTTTGTAACATAATAGCTGTGTACAAAATAAACATAGCTTCCTTCCATTGCTGTATCAAACAGACCTTTCTTCAGTTCATATATACTGTTCCATCCCATCTGGGGCACTTTTGTGATATTTTCCATGCCTGCCCCGGGTACGAACTTTTTTACCGTCTCGTCAAAGACACCTATGCAGGGTGTATCATTCTCTTCCGAGTGTTTGCACAGCATGTGCATGCCAAGGCATATTCCCAGCAGAGGCTGCCTGAGTCCCTTAATAAGCCTGTCGATGTTGTTTTTTTTGAGATATTGCATTGTAGTGCTTGCTTCTCCCACGCCCGGAAAGATTACCTTGTCCGCCGACATTATCTTTTCATGGTCATTTGTAATTTCAGGTGTCAGTCCCAGTCTTTGCAACGCATAATCGACAGATTTTATGTTGCCGGCATTATATTTGATAATAACAACATTCACTTATAATAATCCTTTTGTAGTAGGTATTTCCATGTTAAAAACATCTCTCCTCACAGCCATTTTTATTGCCCTGGCGAAGGCCTTGAATACGGCCTCTATCTTGTGATGTTCATTTTTACCCTCTGCCCTGATGTTGAGGTTGCACCTGGCAGCATCTGAGAATGACTTGAAAAAGTGGAAGAACATTTCCGTGGGCACTTCACCTATCTTCTCGCGTTTAAATTCCACTTCCCACACCAGCCAGCTTCGTCCCGAGAAGTCCATGACAACGCGGGCCAGCGAATCATCCATGGGCAGCACAAATCCGTATCTTTCTATGCCCCTTTTCTCTCCAAGTGCTATGGATATAGCTTCGCCCAGTGCAATGGCCGTATCCTCGATAGTATGGTGCTCATCCACGTGCAGGTCACCTTTGACCGATAATTTCAGGTCTATATTTGCATGCCTGGGAATCTGCTCCAGCACATGATTGAAAAATCCGAGTCCGGTTTCTATCTCCGACCTGCCCGAGCCGTCGAGGTTTATTTCGGTTACGATGGTGGTTTCGCCTGTCTTTCTTTCAGCTTTAACGCGGCGCTGTCCGAGGGCTACTGTCTCGTATATCTTGTCCCAGCTGCCGGCAATGAGGGAGCAGTATTTTTCAAGTCCGCTTTTCTTTATATCCTCCCATTTATATTTTTCTGAAAAAAGTATACTCCTGGTGCCCAGGTTTTTTGCCAGCTCAATGTCTGTCAGGCGGTCTCCTATAACATAGGATCCCTGCATGTCGTAGCTGCCGCCGGTATATTTTTTGAGCAACCCGGTTCCGGGCTTCCTTGTCGGGGCATTATCGCCGGGCAAGGATTTGTCAATAAGCACATCGTCGAACACTATGCCTTCGTTTTCAAATGTCTTTATCATTTTATCCTGAACAAGGCGAAACTTATCTTCCGGAAAGGACCCTGTACCCAGTCCGTCCTGGTTGGTAACAATAACCAGCTCATAATCGAGGTTATGTCTGATAAGAAACAGGTTCCTGAATACTCCTGGCACAAATTCAAGTTTTTCCAGCGAATCGATCTGTTTGTCAGAAGGTTCTTTTATCAGTGTCCCGTCCCTGTCAATTAAAAGTACTTTTTTCATAAATACAAAAATATTTTAAGCATATTCCTTAAGAGCGTCGAGGAGCTGGGAATTTTCATCTTTTGTGCCCACGGTTATCCTCAGGCATCCCTCGCACAGTATGACGTTTGACCTGTCACGAACGATTATTTTTTTATCGACCAGGTATTTATATATGTCCTTGACGGAGCTGACCCTGACGAGTATAAAATTGGAGTCAGAAGGATAGACTTTTTTAACCACCGGTATATTTGCCAGTCCGTCCACCAGCACCTCTTTGGCTTTCAGTATCTCGTTTATCCATATTCTCTTTGTCCTGTCGCTGATGAGGGCCTCGTTGGCTTTTTCCAGTGTCAGGCTGTTGATATTATATGGGTACTTTATTTTGTTCAGTATACTCACTATCTCACTGTCTGCAAATGCCATACCCAGCCTTATCCCTGCCAGCCCCCATGCCTTGCTGAAGGTCTGCAGCACCACAAGGTTCATATTGTCCTTTAAGGCTGTAAGCAAACTTTCCTGCGTGGAAAAGTCTATATATGCCTCGTCAACAATTACCAGTCCCCCGAAGTTCTGTATGATAGTTAATATATCCTGGTTCCTGAAAGAGTTTCCTGTCGGATTGTTGGGTGAGCAGAGAAATATAAGCTTTGTGTTGCTGTTTATTGTTTTCAGTATCTCATCGGTCTTAAGCTGGAAGTCTTCGGTGAGTAAAACCTTTTTAAATTCAATATCATTTATGCTGGCACATACCTCGTACATGCCGTAGGAAGGCTCTACCGAGACAATATTGTCTGTCCGGGGCTCACAGAAGGCGCGTATAAGCAAGTCTATTGCTTCATCGCTTCCGTTGCCAAGAAATATATTCTCCGTCTCCACCTGCTTTATCCTGGATATTCTTTTCTTTACCTCTGTCTGCAGGGGGTCGGGATACCTGTTATAGGGGCCGCTAAACGGATTTTCATTTGCATCCAGGAATACGGCCTCTGTTCCCGAATATTCATCCCTTGCCGACGAATAGGGCGTAAGGTTCTTTATATTCTTCCTCAATATTTTGTCAAGTGAAAACATGCTCAAATTTTATATTTCTGTTTTACAGCATGCAAAAATATATATTTTTCCCGGTTTGAGGCTCAATATTGCCCGTTGTTTGTAAACAATAAATTAATTTGCATGCTGAAATCAGGCTCTGCATTTATATGGCATTGTTATTCAATAAAACAAGCAGGTATGTGTTTATACCAAAAAATATCTCGTTGTTAAGAAAAATAATGACTCTTTAGATCAGGTATTCAATTTTTTACTAACTTAACATATAATTTTAAATCAACGCGGAACAAATGTTTAACTAAAATCTAATTAATATGAAAAAAACACGTGTAATTATCGGATTATTATTCTTTGCAATGCTCACTATGTTTATAGGGTGCAGTGACGAAGAAGCTGTCGGACCGTCATTATCATTGTATGGTGGTGAATTTATAGATGCTGA
>CAZHQW010000044.1:27849-31760 GCA_964534745.1 uncultured Bacteroidales bacterium | reverse complement strand
TATATCAGGCCTCCTATAACAGACCAGACGTTCATCCCGGAAATTTATTAAACATGTTGCAATAAATTTCAGAGCCAAAATATGACCATGAAAAAGACTTTATCACTACTTGCATTATTTTCAGCAGTAATAAATGTTTTTTCGCAGCAGACATTCACCAGTTTTCAAAATGCAAACCTTGTAATTGGACAGCCTGATTTCCAGACCCAATATACAAGCACCAGCGATACCATAACTTACGGCCCTTCATACAGCGCCATAAGTTCAAAAGGCATGCTGGCAGTGGCAGAGCAAACAGGAGGCTCGGTGAAAATCTGGTACAAGATCCCGGTAAGCAACGGACAGCCTGCTGACGTTGAGGTGGGAAATCCCGACTTTTTTTATACCAATAACGGTCCGAATGCCTCATATTCCCAGTTCTTCGATGGCGTGGCCTGGAGTCCGGATGGCAATAAGCTGATAGCAGCTTGTGGCAGTCAGAACAGGGTACTTATATGGAATTCCATTCCTGTAACAAACGGACAGCCGGCAGATGTAGTGCTGGGACAGCCCGATTTCTATTCGATCGTGCCCGGAACAAGCAGTACCACTCTTCGCTATCCTTGCGGGGTAATGGTCTCCCCCGGGGGAAAGCTGCTGGTTGCTGAGTTTTATAATCAGAGAGTCCTGGTATGGAACAGGATTCCGGAAACTAACGGCGCTCCGGCAGATGTGGTAATCGGACAGTCTGACTTCAACTCAAACACATCGGGAACCCAGGCCAACCAGCTAAACAGCCCCTGGGGAGTAAATTATTCTCCTGACGGCAAGTTATTAATTGCCAATGCATATAATCACAATATATATATTTACGATTCCATCCCGGCTTCTAACGGCGAATCTGCAACACTTGTAATAGGGCACAACCAGTTTGGACTTTCTACTGCAGGCACTTCCGATTCGACAATGAATACTCCTGTAGCGGCAACAGTTACTGTTGACGGTAAAGTAGCAGTAGCTGAATTTGGCAACAGCCGGATATTGATTTTTAATACTCTGCCTGAAGCCAATGGTGCCCATGCCGATATAGTGCTCGGCCAACCGAACTTCGGTTCGGGAACAATTTTTGCTCCTTCAGGGATAGCAGACACAAATAACCTGAGCAGGGTATATAATGTGTCAGCGGATCTGAACGGCAGATTATTCGTTACCGGGAGAAATATGAACAGGGTGCTTGTCTTTGGAGAGCTGCCGGGTGACAGTGCGGACCTGTCTGTTTCCATTTCAGGATCATCCAATGCTCTGTGTGATTCAAGCGATGTGATCTATTGCATTAAAATCCACAATCCTGGTCCTGATACCGCAAAGAACATCGTATCAACAACAGCCTTTCCTGAAGGATATACAATAGACAGCATAAATGCACTTGACGGCACTTATAACAAATCTTCAGGTTACTGGAATATACCATATGTTGCCCCGCTTGACAGTGCCGTGTTAATAATAAACGGCTTTGTGGATGCGGGGATAGGCGGACAGACTATCACCACCTATGCAAATATTATTTACTCCTCGGCCATAGATACCAATCTGAATAATAACGGCACGAGTAACATGGTCACTATCCTTGCAATAACAAGGCCTGGCAATCCGGTTGCCGGGGATACGGAGGCCTGTTACGGCTTGCCGGCAATGCTGTCTGCATCGGGAGAAGGAACAATACACTGGTATGCCGGTTATGATGATGTCGTACCGCTGGACACAGGAAATACATATATAAGCGGCCCATTGACTGCAGGTACGACTTTTTATGCCGAAGCAAATAACGGGTGTCCCAGCAGTAACAGAACACCGGTTCATGTTGATGTTAATCCGGTCTTTTACGCCGAAGAAACAGTTACCATTTGCAGCGGTGAAAGCTACACCTTCCCGGATGGCAGTATGCAGGAAAACATTACTGCGCCAGTTATCGATACCAGTTACCTTAGCACGGTTTCCGGCTGCGACAGCATAATAGTAACGACGGTCAATGTCTATCCTGTTTACAGCCTGTCGGAAACAATTACCATATGCAGCGGTGAAAGCTACACCTTCCCGGATGGCAGTATGCAGGAAAACATTACTGCGCCAGTTATCGATACCAGTTACCTTAGCACGGTTTCCGGCTGCGACAGTATAATAATCACAGAAGTGGATGTAATAAGTATAAATATTTCGGTAACAACTGATGATATAACCCTGACTGCAGAAACAGAGGGTGCCGGTTACCAGTGGGTTGACTGCGATGACGGATTTAATCCGCTGGCCGGAGAGACAAGCCGGTCTTTTATTGCAACGGTCAGTGGCAGCTATGCTGTTTTAATAAATGAAAGCGGATGTTCGGACACATCTGAATGCTATAATATTTATATAGCAGGTTTAAATGAAGGCAATGCCGAGAATAAGCTTAAAGTATATCCCAATCCGGTTAAAGATAAAGTCAATATTGAATTTAGCAATCCATACAATAATATCATAGCAGAGGTGATCAATCTCCAGGGTTCAACTGTGCTCAGACAGTTATTCAGCAATGAACATAAACAGGTTGAACTTGACCTGACCGGACTGGAACCTGATGTTTATATTATAAGGTTAATATCTGAAAATAATATATTGCTTATAAGAGTTGTTAAGGAATAATAACAGGAAATCATGAAGATGAGCAGAATAATTTTAAGTGTTCTAATTCTTGTATTGGTTGTGTTTGAGGGTTGCTTCTCCCCGAAAGCCGAATATGAGATAAAAGCCATTATGGAATTAAAGGAAGATGCTATTTTAAGGGATCTGTCGGTCAACAGAAGGGACACAGCTCTTAACCAGGCCATAACACTTGCCTTAAAACGCCAGGGAACAAGCCAGAAGAGCTTTGTTGAGTTATTTGGAGAGGCATTTGCTGAAATTGACAAGGACCGCCATCTTGCCGGACTCTTTCTCAGCAGGGAGCTAAAAGACAGGATCACCTATAATTCAACTAATGATGATGTACTCAAAGTTCTTGAAAAAGAAATAAGCACTGAAATTGACAATTCATATAATATCTTAATAGCCCGGATAGACAATTTTGGCATTCCAAAAAGAAAAAGAAGGTTCGAAATTGCTGGCAACAGGATATTTATAACAATAAAAACCAAATCTGAGAATCCTGAAAGAATTATTGGTCTGTTTGAACCGCAGGGAAGAATTGAATTCTGGGAAACATATGAATTGGAAGATATTTACGAGTACTTGCTGGAGGCTAATGCTGTAATCCGCAACAAACTGGAGGAAGATATTATTGCTGCCGAATCAAAGAAGCAGGATCTTCTGAAGCAGGGACAAGATAAACAAGAGGATCCTGAGAAAACGGATCAATCTGAGGAGCCTTCGCTGCTGGAACAGTTGATGGAAGATTCTGGTTCTGATGATTCAGAGGACAAAGCTCCTCGTGGCATAGAAGAGGAATTCCCCCTGTTTTGTTTATTACGCCCCAGGATAGATAACACTGGTAATATCATGAGAGGATCTGCTGTAGGCCTGGCCAATTATAAGGACACGGCAAAGGTAAACAGATACCTGAACATGAAACAGGTAAGGGATTTGTTCCCTGCAGACATAAAATTCCTATGGTCGGCATACGCTATTAAGCAACCTGAAGCCGGCCGTAAAACAGATTTATATGAATTGCATGCTATTAAGGGAAGTGGCCGGGATGGTTCTGCAGCCCTGGACGGAAATTTAATTTCTGATGCACGCTACAATTTTAACAGGAAATGGGGAACAAATGAAATCCATCTTGGTATGAATCCGGAGGGTACTAAAAATTGGACAAGGTTTACACATTTTAATATAGGCAGAACTATTGCCATAGTAATTGATAACCTTGTATATTCTGCTCCTGTTGTTAAAGAGGAAAT
>CAZHQW010000044.1:26224-27749 GCA_964534745.1 uncultured Bacteroidales bacterium | reverse complement strand
AAGAAGGTATTGTTATAAAAATTGATTCGAGCGGCAATGTTATATGGAATAGAGTATTTAACAACACTGATCCGGATGCTTCTCCTTCAATCAACTTCAGGAATGTAATAAGCACAAATGACTCTTGTTTTTTAGTCTCCGGAGAAGTACGCAGACTGAATTCCGGCCGTACCAATGCGCTTTGTGTCAAAATAAACTCCCTGGGTGATATACTCTGGTGGCAGTCTATAGCATATAGTACTGGTTTAGAACTGTTTTACGCTTACCAGACAGTTGACTCGGGATATATCCTAACCGGCTATTTGGGAGGTACTATCGAAATTCCGCATGAGCGGATGTTTTTGTCAAAACTTGATTTTGATGGTAAGCTTCAATGGACAAGGACTTTTTCATCTGTTGAAAACAGACTAACGGGTATAACTGTAAAACAAGCTCCGGATAGCAGCTATATAGTTACCGGTGACCTTGGAGAAAGTCTCTGGGAGGAAAATGCATTCCTGCTGAAATTATCATCAACCGGCACACCTGTCTGGGCTAAAGAATACTATAAGGCAAGTGGTGGTGATTGTACAGGGTATGATTTTGAAATTACAGGAGACGGGATTATAGTATACTTAATGGGATATTATATTACTATTATGAAGACTGATTTTTCAGGAAATATTTTATGGAGCAAATCATATCAAGGTGATGATTTTTATTCAGTTTTCAGACCAATACAAAGGCTGCACAGGACATCAGATAATGCCTATATTATGGTTTTCGGGGATGAATACTACGAAGGCAGTATGATAAAGGTTGATTCGGCCGGCAGCTTAATATGGTCTTCAAATGTAGGTCTTTGCCCCTTTGATGTTATTGAATCAAAGAATAAGGAATATTTTGTTATTGGTAACGGACCTTTAATAGCTGAGGGTTTAAAAAGCTCAGCAGAACAAATAGGTATAATACAAACCGATTCAACTGGTTTTGAGAAACACTGTACATATCCAGGTAATGTCCGTTCAGTTTACGATTCGATACTTTGTGATACACTGACTCTTACATATTCCACAGATGCATCGGAAAGTGAAATTCCCATAGATGTTTACCCCATAGAAATATTATCAAAAGAAGGATGTGTAATTTTCATAGGGGGGGCACTTAAAACAATCCCTGATAACGAGATAGTAATTTATCCGAATCCGGGTAATGGCATATTTACAGTGACTTTACCTGAGCCTGTTAAAGGCCGGTTCATTTTATTTAATGCCATCGGACAAAAAATATACCAGCTTGAATTTAATAGCAATAATTTTGAATTGGATTTATCAACCCTGACTGAAGGTATTTATTTTTACAAATTGATAACTCCGGATTATAATACTGGCACAGGGAAGCTGATACTAACTGAATAAAATAACCGCAGAACCAGTAAAGACTGGTTTCAATTTTCCGTTCATTTTATCTATCGAAATTTAAACCATTTTGGGCTTAGCCTGTTTTCATATTTGTGCTTACCAAATAAACTGCCAATGAAAAAAGA
>CAZHQW010000044.1:0-26124 GCA_964534745.1 uncultured Bacteroidales bacterium | reverse complement strand
AACTGGATCCCGTCAAGGTTTGATAAAAACAAAGTGCACTATAACGGGTGGTAGAATTTCGTATTTTTGAAATCTAAATTTATTACAGGATAATTATGCCTGTACAATATCTTATTATTAATATTGTGGTAAAATAATAATTAATCCGTTGATATGAAAGAAGAATTATGGTCACTTGTTGAAAACGTAAGAAAGAAGTCACCCCTTGTTCATAACATTACAAATTATGTAGTTATGAATAATACGGCAAATGCTTTGCTGGCTGTCGGGGCCTCGCCTGTTATGGCCCATGCGGAAGATGAAGTGCAGGATATGGTAAAAATAGCCAGTTCTCTGGTCATAAACATAGGTACCCTTAGCGAAAAATGGGTGAATGCTATGAAACTGGCATTAAAACAGGCCAATATGATGAAAAAGCCCGTTGTTCTTGATCCTGTTGGTGCGGGTGCCACACCATACCGCAACAAAGTAGTTGCAGAACTCCTGGAAACGGGTGTTTTCAGTGCTATAAGGGGTAATGCCTCCGAAATTATGGCGCTTGTTTCCGCCACACACCAGACCAAAGGTGTTGACAGCACCTATTCATCGGACAGTGCGGTAAGTGCAGGACAAATGCTGAGCAAGGAATACGGAAGCATAATATGTGTAAGCGGGGCCGTTGATTATATAATATCTTCAAAACAAATAATAAAAATAATGAATGGCCACCCCCTGATGTCCAGGGTAACGGGAATGGGATGTATAGCTACAGCCCTGGTTGGAGCATTCATTGGCATTGAAGAAAACATACTGCATGCAGTGAGCGCAGCAATGGCGATAATGAGTATAGCCGGTGAACTGGCTGTTTCACTGTCAAACGGACCGGGCAGCCTGCAGGTACATTTTCTTGATAAACTGCATAATATTAGCAGGGAAGAATTTCTGGCAACTTTAAGAATTGACTCCGAAAATGTATGAATTATACCTGGTTACCGATGAAAGAGCCAGCCTGGGGCGCAATATCATTGATATTGTCAGACAGGCTGTGAAGGGAGGCGTTACTATTGTCCAGCTGAGGGAAAAAGAACTTGATACACGCCAGTTCATTGAAAGGGCCCGTAAACTGCAGAAGATACTTAAGCCACATAATGTACCGCTTATAATAAATGACAGGATCGACATCGCACTGGCTGTAAATGCCGAAGGGGTTCATATCGGACAAAAAGATATGCCCTTCGGCCAGGTAAAAAAAATAATTCCCGGCAACATGATAGTTGGCTTATCTGTCGAAACTATTGAGCAACTGAAGGAAGCCGAATCACTGCCGGCAGATTATTTAGCTGTAAGTCCCGTTTTTTCAACACCTGTAAAAACTGACTTCGATCAAAAGCCGTGGGGACTGGAGGGACTTGCAGAGGCAAGAAAACTGACATTACATACCCTTGTTGCCATTGGAGGAATTAATGCATCCAATGCCAGGGATGTTATAAGTGCAGGCGCAGATGGTATTGCCGTTGTTTCGGGAATATGCTCTGCTGGCAATCCTGAAGCTGCATCCCGTGAACTGATTAATATAGTAAAAAACACAAAATCAGGAAAATGACAAAGCTTTCAGAAACCGGTGAATTCGGATTGATAGCAAGGATTGCAAAATACTTTAAGCAAGACCTTAAGCCAGGGGTGACCGGTATTGGGGATGATTGTGCAATAATACCATTTAACAATGAGCATGCCCTGCTCATTACCACGGATATGCTTATTGAAGACCAGCACTTTATAAAAGAAAGGATAACCCCTTTTGAGCTGGGCTACAAATCAATAGCAGTAAATTTAAGTGATATAGCGGCAATGGGTGGCACACCCGAGTATGCATTTTTGTCTGTGGGCATTCCTCAATCAACAGAAATAAAATGGCTGGATGAGTTTTTCAGGGGTATTAAAGAATTATGCGCCAGTTCAAATACATATCTGCTTGGAGGAGATACCACAAAATCTGAAAGCAACCTGATTATAAATATTGCGGTTACGGGCAGGGCCCGCATGGACAAAATTAAGAAAAGGAGCACGGCAAAAACAGGGGATATTATATGTGTAACAGATTTCGTTGGTGATTCCGGGGGCGGATTAAAAGCGTTACTGAAAAACCTGCCCTCTGATAAAGATATAAAATACCTGGTTAACCGTCATCACATGCCTGTTCCAAGCCTCCAGGAAGGACAATGGCTGTCTGATTTTCCGGGAGTCCATGCTATGATAGATGTATCAGATGGTATTGAATCTGATATTCACCGTATCATGGAAAGTTCAGGTGTGGGAGCTGAGATCAACCTCGAAGAAATTCCTGTTTCTGAAGCTCTGCAAAGGGTGTCGGAAAAATATAACTGGAACAGATATGAAATTGCAGTTTGCGGCGGAGAAGATTACTGCCTTATGCTGACTATTGAAAGGCATCAGTTTGAATACATAAAAAACAACTTCACACTGCGCTTTAACAAGCCTTTATATCCTGTCGGAAAAATAACCGCTAAAAAGGGAGCTCTCACTTTCAAGTTAAACAGGAAGAAAACGGATATTATAAAACACGGATTCGATCATTTTAAAGAAAAATAATTTAATGATGAAAAAATATCCAAGAGTGCTGACCATTGCCGGTTCGGACAGTGGTGGCGGAGCAGGCATACAGGCCGATATCAAGACCATATCTGCTTTAGGGTGCTACGCAACCTCAGTAATAACGGCTATCACGGCACAGAACACACTGGGTGTTACTGCGGTTCACCCTGTGCCTGCTGATATTATTGAAAAACAAATAGATGCTGTCTTATCTGATATAGGCACGGATGCTGTAAAAATAGGCATGTTACATTCTTTTGAAGCAATCAAAGCAGTTAAAAAGGGACTGGATAAATATAAAATCCTTTATACAGTCCTTGATACGGTAATGGTTGCTGCTAGTGGAGACAGGCTTATTGAAGAAAACGCGGTTGATGCTTTGATAAAAGAACTGTTTCCCATTGCTGCTGTTATAACTCCCAATCTGGAGGAAGCAGAGGTTATCCTGGGAGAGAGGATCACTTCAAGGGACGACATGGTGCGGGCGGCAGAAAGACTGCTAAAACTTGCCAGCAATGCCGTGCTGCTAAAGGGCGGACATCTGGAGGGAAATAAAGTTTTTGATGTATATATGGATAAATCCGGCAACAACACCGTTATATATGAAAACAATAAAATACCGGGCAATAATATTCATGGTACCGGTTGCACCCTGTCCTCTGCCATTGCAGCCTTTCTTGCCCGTGGGTATGATGTTACCGGGGCAGTTAAAAATGCACAAAGATTCACCTATAACGCTATCTATCACGGGAAAGAATTTAAGACAGGCAATGGCAGGGGGCCATTAAATCATTTCTTCGATCCCCGGATACTCCGTGAACTGTAGGATTATTCTATGGCAGGTCAATTGAAAAGGTTGTTCCTTTTGCTTTATCAGAGGTAAAATATACCTTCCCTTTCAGATAATTTTCACCAATAAGCCTCATGCTGTATGTCCCCAGTCCTCTGTTTATTTCTTTTGTAGAAAATGATCGCTGAAATATTTGTTTCTGGATATCTTCAGGTATATAAGTGTCATTATGCACATAGAAATGGGACTTGCCACTCTTCCTGGTGCAGCCTATTATAACGTCACTGCCGTTATGTGAAGCTTCAAGGGCATTTTTCATCATATTTATCAATATTCTTTTTATCAGGACAGGATCGGTACTTAATAAAAAATCCTTACTGTCGTGCCCGACCGAAATTCTGCATTTTTTCCTGCTATCAATAAACATAGTGTTCTCTATGACAGAATTGACTATATCCAGCGATTTAATTTCCTGTATACTTACAATAAGGTTTTTGCTTTCTGCCGCCGACAGGTCACGTTGCGATACAATCTCTTCATATAACTGCTCTGTTATGCTGGAAAGAATTTCCATGTATTCGATCCTGTCTATGCGGTAGTCATTATCGGTCAAAATACTGATTATACCTTTTAGGTTTCCTACAAGATTTATAACATCGTGAAAAAATATCCTCTCTATTGCATTTTTACGTTTTTCATGGCCAATGTCAGTTAATGTCAGGAAATAGAATATCTGATTATTAATATATAAAGGAACGCATTTCACATCAAAATCATAGGCAACAATTGTACCTGACTTCAGTGAAGTAATACTACAGTGAGTGCTTACCGGCTTATTCTTTATCCGGCTTTCATTTATTGCCTTGTAAATACCACAGTATGCACATTTCTCAGCTATTCCGCAATCAGCCACATCCTTATCAATATGCTCACACTTAAAAATTTCACCGGGCCTCTTGCCAAAAAGATGCTTAACCTGGGACCTGACATGGTCCTTTAAAAACTTCTGGTTTGATACTATAATCTGCCTGTATTCATTCAAAATGAGGGCAAAGTATGGCAGCGACTGCAAAACCTGCTGCATCGGCCTGAACTGTTTTAATAACTCGTAGTCTTTTAGAATTCTTTCTTTAGAAACCTTTTGAACAGCCTCGTATTTAACCGGCCTCTCAGGAAGTAAATTCATTTTTCAAATATTTTTCATAATATTAAACAGTTTTGTCTCAATCTTGTTCGTTATTATTACCCAATTTGATTTTCTTTGCCAATATTACTATCTTTATTAGGACGGAAATCACTATAAAACAGCACACAAATATGACATTAAAAACTTCAAAACATCATAAGAAAAAGATCACAAAAAAGTCGCATCTGCACTCGCCCAAGCTGAAGTGGGTCAGTACAAGGCTTCTGGATGATGTGTTTACTGACGAGGTGAGCCTTTTCAAACCAGAGTTTAAGGTTGACTATGAAGCTTATCTCCAGAGGTTGTGGGACTCTAACACTGACATCCATAATATTCTAAAAAGTGCAAATAGTCTCGAGGCTGTGCGCGATGAGCTGTTTAACTACCTTGACAGGGCAGAAAGAAAAATCTTTGATATAAACAATGATCTTCATATACTTGAAAAATCGACCGTCCGTGAGTGCATACGTGTCTTCAGAAGTATAATAGGTCCGATTAACGAATTCCGTACCGAATTCTCGGCACTTGAGAGCCTCTGGAAGCTTGCCCAGAACCGGAGAAAAGAATTGCAGAGTGAGATATCCGTAGGATTCATACTGGAGTTTATTAATCTTTTCAGGGGAGTGACAGGCAAGTCAAATATATACCTCGAAAACACACAGGTCAAGAAAGGAATCCCGGAGTTCCTTAAGATAAGAGGCAAGCATGCTGCCATAGTAAGGATGGAAATACTGGACGACATAGGTACCAGTGTACAGAAATATTTAAAAAAGTACCCATCCGGACTCGAAGAGGAAGTGGCGACATGGCGCGCGGAAAACAAAAAAAAGGTTTTACGCTACTTCAATGGGACTGAAGATGACTGGAATGACTACAAATGGCATCTCAAACATGTGATTAAGGATGCCAGTCCGTTACTGGCGCTCATAGAGCTGACAAATGAACAAAAGGAAGCTGTGGACAAGGCGGTCCGCAATAAAATAGCCTTTGGAATCACTCCGTATTACCTGAGCCTGATGGATACAAGGTTCTCAATAGGTTATGATCACGCAATAAGGGCCCAGGTTATACCTCCCATGGAGTATGTGGAGAAGATGGTTGAGTACCGCACTAATCCGGATATCTCATACGATTTCATGGGAGAACATGACACATCGCCAATTGATCTTGTCACACGGCGCTATCCTATAATTGCCATAATTAAACCATTTAATACCTGTGCGCAGATATGTGTTTACTGCCAGCGCAACTGGGAAATAGAGCGCGTGATGGAACCGCGGGCCCTGGCCACAAAAGAAAAAATTGATGCGGCACTGGCATGGTTTGACAAACATAAAAGCGTTGGGGATGTTCTTATTACAGGAGGAGATCCAATGGTTATGAAAGATACACAAATCTACAGGATTCTAAAAGTTCTTGCCTCCAAAAACCATATTTACAGGATCAGGATTGGGAGCAGGATACCTGTAGTGCTGCCTATGCGCATCACAAATGATTTCATTAATATGCTTTCCGAATTTCACAATCCTCCGAAGCTTGAAATTGCATTTGTCACTCACTTCGAGCATTCATACGAGGTAACGCCCGAATCAATGGAAGCTGTCCAGAAGCTGCGCAGAGCAGGCATAAGCGTCTATAACCAGCATGTTTACACAGTCGAAAACTCAAGGCGCTTTGAACTGGTGAAGCTAAGGAGGGATTTAAAAGCTATAGGTGTTGATCCTTACTATACTTTTAACATGAAGGGCAAGGATGAAACCAGCAAGTACATGGTTCCCATTGCAAGGATCCTGCAGGAGAGGAAAGAGGAAGCGCGGCTGCTGCCCGGGCTCGACCGTACTGACGAGCCTGTATTCAATGTGCCGAGGCTCGGCAAGAACCATCTTCGTGCAGGACAGGATCACAGGCTGGTCATGATACTGCCTGACGGCTCTCGCGTTTACGAGTTCCATCCCTGGGAAAAAAACATAACCCCTGTCCCACCCTACAATTATGTTGATGTCCCGATTTACGATTACCTCGAAGAGCTTGCTGCACGCGGTGAAAATGTAAGGGACTACAGGACCATATGGTTTTATTATTGAAATTCGAAACTCAATAACTTAATATTTTCAAGATAGTCATTCAGTCACCCAGGTTCGGATTAAGATTCTGATCTCCGGCAGGGATTGAGAAAAAATAATAGCTCTTGGTAATTGCCGTATAGGGCGGCCCTCCTTCCTCAGGATGCCTCAGCTGCGGCAGGTCTTCGACTTTTTCAAGCCTGACAAGGTCGAACCAGCGGCCTTCAGGTTCACCGCACAGCTCCCAGGCCCTCTCCCACACTACCGAATCCGCAAATGCTTCAGGTGATAAACCTTGTGGCAGGTCGTATGCCGACGGTGAATATAAATCAAGCTGTCTGGCCCTTCTCCTTATCCGGTTCACACACTCATAAGCCTGCCCGTTGAGTTGCCCTGAACGTGCCATGGCCTCGGCATAAGTAAGCATGGTATGGGTAAAACGGAAAAGGTATACTTTCTGGTCACCGAAATAAAGGCTAAAATACTTAGACCTATCAAACTGCATAGTATCTGCAACAAAAGGGTCGTAGAAAAATTTTCTGTAAGCTATCCTGCTGCATGTACTAACGGTATTGATATGAAAATATCCCGTATCTATCTGGGGATAATAAGGATATTCATCAGGAACATAGATGTTTGTAAGAAATGTTACTTCTTTACGGTAGCCCCGGGGATAATTATTAAAGAAATTAATTTCTGCAGCGTAAAACCAAAGCCACACGCATGGTAAATCAGGTGTCTCCATAATAGTACTACGATTGCAAAAACTCTGATCGCTGTATGCAAGACCCGTATAAGCAATGTTTACTTCATCCAGTATTGTTGAACTGGCAGGATCGGCACCAAAAATAGTAAGTACCGATTCTGTATTATACAGATGTGCACGGTCCCATAAATCAGCAAAATCATCCATAAGTCCGAATCCATAAAACTCCGCGTTGTCAATCACCCCTCCCGCTTCCCTTGCCGCGAGGGTATATTTTGAAATATCCTTTACCGGGTAACCTGCCCAGTTTAGATACAATTCTGCCAGTATAGCTTTGGCTACCCCACGGTGAGGTGTTACATAAGGTATTCTTGCCGAGTTGTTATTTTCAGGAAGCAGGTTCCCGGCTGTTTTAAGATCACCTTCAATAAATTCGTATATTTCCCCGAAGGATGGCTTCGGCAGGGTATAGCTAATATCCGTGTTAACGACCAGGGGAATCCTGCCATATGTGCGCGTTAGCCTGAAATAGCAGTAAGCCCTTATCAGGTATATTTCACCAAGGACTTCATTTATCGGGCCGCCATTTGTCGAATCTGGTTCAAACTGGCATAATATATTGTTGGCCGATGCAATAACCTGGTAAAGCCGGCGCCATGTATAGGCAGTTTCCATGCTGATAACCCGGTCTTCAGCACAATGCGGTTCGTTTGTATAATACTCTTCGTAATTTGGATCATAAAAATTAAGATCATCACCTTTCAGATTTACTTTATAAAAAGTGATTTCACGCACAGTTTTTGTCAGTTTCCCGTATACTCCTCCTGCTGCCGATAGCAGTCCGTCATAATCCTCAATTTCCCCGATTGAGGTATCTTCGGTGTGAAGGATTTTTTCACAGCCCACAGCTAAGAGTAAAAGCAGAAAAATAATAGTTATCCTCTTCATGGCACTAAAATTTTAAACTTATTGCTACATATGCGGCTTTCGGATTAGGATAGGCACCGCGATCAATGGAATTATCCGAAAAGTTGTTATCAGTGAATATGGTGGCTTCAGGATCATAACCCTTGTATTTTGTAATGGTTAAAAGGTTTTCGAAATTAAGCGAGAACCTCAGGCTTATTTTATCAATGATTTTCTTTGAAGGCTCATAGATTAGTGAAAGCGTCTTTAATCTTATAAAATCCGCACTTTCGACAAAAACCGATGATTCGTAAAAATATTTGGCCCTCATTGCCGATATGCTGTCTGCAATATAACTATTGATCTCACGGTTGTTACCGGTCATTATGGTGGCTGCTCTTGTGGCATTGTATTTATCAACTCCTGCAACTGCATACCATAAAAGCTCCAGGCTGAAATTTTTGTATTTAAAAGAGGTGAACAAATTCCATGTGAAATCGGGTATTGAATTTCCCAGGATAACCTTGTCATTTTCATTCAGCCTGCTATTTGTATCAGCATCGAGGTATTTCATTTCGTATTTCTCAACATAATGCTTATCCTCTGCCAGTTCATCTTCAAGTGTCCATTTCCCCAGGTTTTTATACCCGTATATATTGCCAAGCGGTTCCCCTTCCTCAATAATAAAATCAGGTACAAGAACATCATAATCAATAAATGACATGCTTTTCCCTTCAAGTAATTCAGTTACAGTTTGTTCTGACGTAGAAAAATTATATTGAATATACCAGGCAAAATTTTTGGTTATCAAGGGAAATATTTCCATACCTATGTCCATACCTTTAACTGATATCTCACCGATATTCAGGAATTGTTTCCCTCCTCCGTAATAGTAAGGAATGTTACGCTGAATTATAAGGTTGTTGATCTTTTTGGAATAGTATGCTGCATTTATAACGATCCTTTTTTTTAGAAATGAGCTTTTTATCCCGAAATCAGTTTCAGCAGTGCTTTCGTGCTTTAAATAGTGGTTTGCAAATTGCAGTATCGAAGGGTAATTTGCTGTGTTGCCTCCGAATGTATAGGGTACATCGTCATACAGATCATTTGCCAGTCCGTTTAGCGGGTAATTACCGCTATGTCCCCAGTTAGCATAAAGGTTCAGATTATCCATCCACCTTATTTCCCTTAAAGGTTTTTCCCTTGCAATATCCCAGCTTATGGCTATGGATGGAAACAGGCTGTAATAATTGATATTCAGGCCTTCTTTAACCTTGCTCAGATTTGCCACTGCAGAAATGAAATATGTTTTCCTGAAATTGTAGCTGGCATGGCCAATATAAGATATCATGGAACGCAATACGGATCCTTTCGGACCATAGGCTGCCATAGAGTTTCTGAGGTAGTAATGCTCCGAAAGAGTTCCTTCAAGGGAATCAACGTTCCACCACAAATTATCCCTGTAATACCTGCAGGCAAGGACAAGTCCCATTTCATGTTTTCCGAACGTATTGGAATACGATATATTATACTGATGATTAAACAGTATAACATCTTCCGGGCTTTTAAGAATAAGTTTGCTGCTGGAGGAATAGCCATAAACATTGTAGTAGTAAAACCTGAAATCAGAATTATAGACCGAATGCCTGAACATCAGTGACTCCATTGCATTAAGGCTCAGGTGATCAGTAATATGCAGCCTGGCAAAGCCGCTTATTGAGTGGGAGCTTATACGAAGTTCGTGATTATTATTGTCTATTATTGACTGGGTCAGCTCAAAGCTGTTTAGCTGGGGGTAATAGCTATATATCCTGTTACGGAAATCCCCCCCCATTTCGTTATAAAATAATGAATCCGGAGTACACTCCAGACAAGGCGATTTGGTTATTCCTTCAAAAAGCAGGCGGTTGCCCATATACATGTCCTGGTTGTTCTTATTCTCCTGCAAGCTTCCCCTGTAATTGATTTCGAGTGCCAGGCTCTTAAAAAATACCCTGCCGAACCTTGATGAAAATGTATAGCGCCGGTATTCCGAATCCGGCAAAATACCATTATGATCCAGGTAGTTACCTGACAAGTAGTATTTTAGCTTTTTCCTGGTTCCTGATGCCGACAGCTGATATTCCTGTATATATCCGGGGGAAAAAATATCCTTTTGCCTGTCACTATTACAAATAGTATCCGACATAGATGGATACCAGTACTTTAAAGGTGAATTTATTTTACTATATGCCGAATCAAGTGAGGCCAGAAAATCTTCGGTTGACATCAGGTCATAGAAACTATCAAACCATTGAACGCCTGTCCTGTATGTAAAGTTCATTTCGTTTTCCTTTCCCTTTTTTGTATCGATCAAAATAACCCCGTTTCCTCCCTGGAATCCGTATAATGCTGTTGAAGATGCATCTTTGAGAACAGTGACATTCTCGATATCATGTATGTTAAGGTCAGCTATCCCGAGGCTTGCCAGGTTCACAATGGGAACAGGTACCCCGTCCACCACATACAATGGCTCAGCCGAAGAAAAAAAAGAGTTCTGCCCGCGTATCCTTATCTTCTGATGGTCGCCCGGCGCACCCGATGTTTTGGTGGACCACACACCCGACAGACGGGCATGAAGTATGTCGGATGCATTGTTTATGTTCTGGTTTTCTATAACCCCGGCATCTATCGAAGGTATTTCCCTGCCATAATCCATATTACCGAAAAACTTGCGCTGTGATGTTATCTGTACTTCTTCTATGGCTGTGCTTGAGGGTATGAGTGAAACATCCAGCGTCATATCTTTATCAAGCTTTATTTCAATTTCCATGGACAGGTATCCTATGTAGCTTAAGACCAGCATATAATTACCGGTGGGAACTGACAACACATATACGCCTTTGGAATCAGTGGCTGTACCGTATTGAGTATCCTTCAGGTATACATTTACTCCGACGAGTGTCTCCCTGCTTTCCGCATCCCTGACTTTTCCCGTAACGGTAAAAGAAGATTTTATGCCCCTGCTATCATTTTGTGCGGAAAGAAGTAATGATGCCAGGGAAAAGATCAAACTTAATAAAAATCCTAATCTGACATTCATATGTAATAAATCAGGACCAAGACAAAACCGGTTTCCTTTCAAACGCTCATCCGGACTGTATCACGCAAGGCTTTATACAAAGTTATAATAAAAATTATATCTGCAGTTACTAATCTGACCGGTTTTTAACTGCGCAACCTTTAGTATGGTGATTGCATCATAGAATTGATCCGTCCCGGATTTATTATTAACTTGCTAAAATTATATACCTAATCATGAAAACAAGATATTATATACCGGCAATACTATTAATATGTGCTTTAACCGCTGTTAACCTTCAGGCACAAAGCACCTTTGATAAGGATGTTTATATGCAGTTTCTCAATGAGAATAAGACACTTACTTGTGATCAGTTACTTCAAAACAATCCGCCCAAAACAGTTTATTATACCACTCGGAACCATCCTACCAGTCCGGTTAACATACCCTGGTACGATACAATAGATAACTGGTATAATCTTACTGATGCCGAAGAAGAGCTGCTGGCAAACAACCATTTCATGGTATCACAGCGACTTGAGAACAATAGCTGGTCCGGCGCTTTCGTTGATTTATATTTTCGTGACCTGCCGCTTTTCATAAGCACGGATTTTGTGCTTTATACGTTGCACAACTCTTACGATGCCATCCTGCAAACCATTGAATGGCAGTTCCTGGAACCCAACCTTATTGAACTGCTGGATGCAATGTATGACAGTTACCCTGCTTTGTACAGTAAATACAGCACTGATGAAAGGTTTGATGATGTGCTTGCTGACGTTGACCTTTATGTGTCGGTTGCCTATTCGCTGCTGCTTGACGAAACCCATGCGCCCCAGTATCACCCGGCAGATAAATATAATGAAATCATGCAGGCCATAGATGATGAACAGCTTAAATTCACTACACTTTTCACAGAAACCAGGCCACGCAAAATTGACTTCAGCCAGTTTAAACCCAGGGGACACTACACTGAGATAATATATACACCTCAGGGAGAAAAGACTCTCGAAAATTATTTCAGGGCCATGATGTGGCTTGGAAGAATAGATTTCCTGATGACTGCCCCTCCTGAAAATCCCTGGGAACCGGACTGGACAACGGATGAGCTGAGGAGGATGCAGATTGGGGCAATACTGCTTAATGAATTGTTGTACACCTGTGGCAAAAAGGAATTGCTGGATAAGCATGAGCAAATCATAACATACCTGGTGGGCCCCGATGATAATCTTACCCCTGATGAGCTTAAGGAATTGTCAGATTTTATGCTTGGCAGTCCGGCAGATCTATTTGACAACAATGTTTATGAACAGTTCAGCGATACGCTTAATACATCCGATGATTACGGGCAGAAGATAATGTCCAATTTCTTTTATGTTGATCCGGATTCCTCTGATCCGGGTAAACTTCCTGTATCATTTAAATTGCTCGGACAGAAATTCCTTATAGATTCATACGTTTTCAGCGAAGTAGTGTATGACAGGATAATATATAACGATGAAAAAGTATACCGCGCACTTCCTGACCCGCTGGACATAATGGCTGTTCTCGGAAATGAAGATGCCATGGCACTGCTGGAAGACGAGATGGAAAAATACAAGTATGCCTATAAGGTTTCTTCACTGAAATACCTTGTTGATGCCTATGACGAAGAGTTCTGGCAGCAGTCATTGTATAATACCTGGCTGTCTGCAATAAGGCAGCTAAATCCGCCCGAATCATCCGGCAATCTCCCCTATTTCATGCAGACCACGGCCTGGCATCACGAAAAGCTGAATACACAGCTTACCTCGTGGGCGGAGCTCAGGCATGATAATATTCTTTACGGCAAGCCGTCATATACAGGTGGTACGGGCTGCTCCTACCCCTACACCTATGTCGAACCTTACCCGGCATTATATGAGAGGCTGGAGCTCTTTGCCGAAGAAGCGGCTGATTTCTTTGAAGAGGTATTTGAAGGCAGCCCGATCAGCAGCAGTAATTACATTGTAAGCTACTACAGGGGATATTCCGGAATAATGAAAAATTTTAAATCGATAGCCCTGAAAGAACTGGCCGGGACACCCATCAGCGAAGACGATATAACATTCCTAAAAACCATGATCAACGATTATATGGCATCCGGACCTTCAATCAGCGGCTGGTTTTGTGATCTTTTTTACGATATCAATAAAGGGATGAACTGGGATTACATAGTTGCCGATGTACATACTCAACCTACAGACGAGTTCGGAACTATAGTGGGACATGTGCTCCACGTGGGAAACGGCAATATCAATATGGGTGTATTCCTGGCTCCCAATCCCGTTAATCCGGACCAGCTCATGGCTTTTGCCGGTCCCGTCTCATCATTCCACTATGAAGTCACCAATGACTTCTACAGGTATACCGACGAGGAATGGGAAGAAAAGTTTCTTACAGGGATAAACCTGCCTGAGCGACCGGACTGGATAGCACTGTATATGGCAAGTAATACAGGCGATACCCTGCCGAAGGGCCGCGAGTTAAAAGGCACAGTATATAATTCTGCAAATGTTATCCCGCAGGCTGTAATCAATGATATTGACTACCTGCTTGCTTTCCCGAATCCGGTTACTGATATTGTTCACCTGCGTTTCGTACTTAACATAAAAAGCACAGTGAATGTCGAAGTCTATAATGCAAACGGCAGCCTCATTGACATACCATTCAATGATGTGCTGATGCCTGCTGAACATGACATAGCGGTAGATATTACCGGATGGGAAAAAGGATTGTATATTGTCAGGTTAAAAACCGGCCAAAAAGTGCTTTCAAGAAAGGTTATGGTGTTATAGCAATACAAAATAATCATTTTTTTTGTTTTTGGTGATTATAGCCTTTATATTAGTGTTAGTATTTTAACTAACCAATAAAAGGAGGTAATTATGCCTAAAACAAAACGTATCATTATTGCAACCTTATCAGGAATAGTATTCGGTTTTGTTTGTTTTACCCTTGCTTCAAGCGGCCCCGGAAAACTGGCTTTACCAGTTGCATTGCAAATAATCTCAAGCAGGACATTAATCGGATTTGCTATTGGAATAAGCTGTATTTCTTTAAAACATTGGACCATACACGGACTGGTCATGGGAATAATATTCAGCCTTCCGCTGGCATTCAGCGGGCTGATGGCAGCTGAAAGTCCGGACTTCAGCAAAGCCGGCATGATCATATGGACTATCATACCAGGGATGGTATACGGATTACTTATTGAATTGATTACTTCGGTGCTATTCAAGGCAAAGGCTTGAAAAAGAACTTATTGAAAGCGTAACAACAGTTTTTAGCCAACAAATGTTGTTACGCTTTCATTTTTATATAGTATGAAATTAATAGAGAAAAAACAGGATATATATGTCTAAAAGAGTTATTGAAAGTGATCACGAGGACTATTTCGAAAGTATGGAAAATGCCCGTGAATATGCCCGGATAGCTGAAAAATCAGCAAAGATGAGATTTGGTAGTTTCCTGAAGATACTGAAATCACTTAATATTAAAGGTAATTATCTGGAAATTGGAGCGGGTTCAGGAATTCTGGCCACAATGATTGCTGAAATGCAAAGTGATATATATATAACAGCCACAGATACATCTGAAAACATGTTGACTATTGCAAAGGAACACATTGACAAAAAAAATATGAGAGATCGAATTGAGATAATAGCGGGAGACGCTGAAAATGAAGACTTCCTGAAAAAGCTAAAAAAATACGATTTAATCTATTCAACATTTTCAATGCATCATTGGAAAAATCCTCAAAAAGTTATTCTGAACCTGTTAAATATTCTGAATGGTCAGGGCGCATTACTGATTTATGATTTAAAAAGAGTCTGGTGGCTACACTGGATACCAAAACAAAGCGGATTTCTTAAGTCGATCCGGGCTTCATACAGGCCGAAAGAAATTAAGAAGATGTTTGCAGATATCGGAATTAACAATTATAAACTGACAAATATTTTTCCTTTTTTCCTATATAATATAACTATAAGAAAAAATTAAATATACCTTCCTTAAAAGTAATCATTGTCCGGAGGGTATTGCTAAAAGAGGTTCCCATTCACCGAACGCCTCTATGTTGACCTGAACCTGTGGTTCTGTTGAGTATTTCTCATCACAATTATAATACCACCCCAGGTATTCTGAATCACCTCCTCCCTGTGTAGTAATAAGGAAACGGTTTGGCAGGTTGCCTATGCTCATGGCCTGGTCACGTGCTGACGGCTTGTCTCCTCCCTGCGGATCAATGGGGATCCACCCGTACCCGGGAAGGTAGATCTCTGGCCAGCGGTGAAAATATTCATCCAGGCTGGCATCATCACTGCGAACAACAAGGGCGCCCACGTACCTTGCCGGCAATCCTGCAGCACGGCATAATGCAATGAAGCTGAACGTATATTCCGAGCATGAACCTGTGCCACGTTTCAAAACAACAGGTGCCGCATTCCAGCCCCCTTCCATTTTGTATTCCAGGTTATTGCGCACATAGTTAAATATACTCCTCGCCATCCTGTAGGGATTTGTGTCGTCACCTACAATCTCCGCAGCCAGTTTTTGTATATACGGATCATCTGTCATATACTTGCTGCCATTGGCTGTGTATAGCTGACGGATATCTTTTGGTATGGACTCCAGGGAGCCCACCTTATCGGGAAAAATAAAATAGCGTATGGCTGAGATCTCTGCTTCTGTAATCATAACGGACCGGACAGTTTCATTTGACTCTATATTGCGGTAATTAAAATTTGCTACCTGCTGGTTCCAGCGGTCTTTTTTCAATGTATATTGTTCTGGAACAAAAGATTTATCGAGGATCTTCTGCTGGGGCATATCCCCAGGTATGGCAATAAAGACATCAAGATTCTTTATTTTTCCCTGTCCGTTCACCTTCACCTGGTGCGTAAACGTTATACTTGACCTGCGTGAATCAGTTAGCTTGTATATATCGTCGTCATGATGTACGATCTTATAAATGGAATCATTCTGGTAGTCAACATTCCACAGGTAATTGCCGTCCCATGCCAGTCCCCTTGAATAGGGGCCCGGCGAATCAATAATATTTATCACCTCACCCGACTCGGGGTCAATCATATAAATTTCATCCATGTACCGGTCGCTGCTCCACAAGTATTGCCCGTCCGATGCCAGTCCGTTTACCGACCTGGCAGGTCCCCACAATTCCAGAACATCGGTCCCGTCGCTCAGGTCAATTTTCATTATTGTATTGTTCATGGCATCACCAACCCACAGCGTATTATCATACCAGGCCAGGCCCTCGGGAAATTCGCACGGTGCCTCTATTGTCGCCAGTATGGTACCGTCCGCCGGATCTATTTTATAGATGTATTTCTGCTTATAGTCAGCATTCCAGAGGTATTGTCCGTCCCATGCCAGGTCCATAGGCCAGAAGCCGGGTGAAGGGATTTGATGCAAAACAGCTCCGGACTCCGGGTCAAGCTTATAAATTAAGTCCGTTTTATAATCTGCCACCCAGAGATTGTTACCGTCCCACGTCAGTCCCGTGCAAAACTTCCCTGGTAACGGCAAGGACTTAACTACCTTCCCGGGATATGCGAGCAGGTCGCGGCATAAAAGAAAAACTGCTACTATTAGAAGTGTTTTTTTTATTATTCGTGTCATTTTATTGTTTTTATTAACTGGTGTATATTCCATATTACTTATTATTATTTTTTAATTCCACATACTATTTAAATATTAGCTTACCTGAACTTATACGGCCGGATCTGCCAATGATCCTGTAATAATAAAATCCGGCTGACGGTTTAAAATCAGTAAAATAATAGTCTGCCTCTGTAATCACAGACTCATAAAGCAGCTTTCCGGTGGGATCCCATAATGTAAAGGAGTAAGGAATATTTTCAGGTGTTGTTGTTATATATAACCTGTCAGTGACCGGATTGGGATATAGCTCAAAATAAGGCTCAGTATTTATTTCCTCGAGATCTGAAATTACATATGGAGTTCCCCATGTCTCGCCGCCTTTTTTGTAGTACTTAAGACTTCTTTCCAGATTACTGCCTATACACCAATAGGATTCAGCAGAATAATAAGGACCTCCCAGTCCTTCGATATATGTGTATATAGGATCAAAACCCTCAACATTAGTGTATGACCAGCATGAATCCCACGCAAGATATATTATTTCCTGATAGCTGGGTTCTGACTTTGATAATCTTCCATTACATCCGGTAATATTCATAGAATATGAATAAGCTTCATAATCTGTTATTACAGGTTCGTCTGGAAGTACGTTAAAAATTGAATTATCAGTTATCAACCTTCCAATAGTATCATGTGTTACAACCACATCTACGTTACCTTCCAGGTGTGTCTCTTTTCTTTGTCTCCTCTCAATCGTATAAAAGATGTTATCACCCTGTATTTCTTTCTTAATATATTTTAAAATATCCTTAAATACATCATAGCCATCAGGTTCGGGCATACAATAATATTCATAGAATGTATGTATTTCGTCACCAACATCAAAGTCATATACTTCTTTCCATGTAAGATTATCTATTCCTATTTGCGGATTTGTAAGTCCACGCAGACTTAACTCCTGCAAATGATCATAATAGAAATAACTTCCCTCAAAATCAGGGAAGAAAAAAAAGTTAAGTGCTATTACGAATCCGTGGTTTTTGCTTAATATGATTTTTTTATCATTGATGGCATGTTCTATCTGTTTATCATCCTTATTGTATGCCTCGAATGTTATTGTTTTTACAGAATCAACAACACCAATAAATGACTTTGTGCCACAATCCGTTACTTTGGCGTAAATTTTTAAAGATCCCTCACTAATATAGCACAGCCATTCCTCGCCTTTTTTGGCACCTGTCTTTATTCTGATGCTGTCATTAATCCTGTTAAAGAAAATATTTGTGCCATCACTACCGATTATTACTTTTTCTCCAATCCAGGAAGGAGCATAGGGCGAAAAGCACTCCCATTCTGTATAAATCTCCTGTATATTTTTCATCGGGAAATATACAGTATCATCGCCAATAGCTTTAACCGAATCAATTCTCAGGCTTGTAATTTCATATTCGTTCATGAAAAAGCCTGTCCTGTCAGAATTTACAGTCCTGTAATTCTGTGCCGGTAGTTCGACTGTCAGTAAAAAGAAAAGAAGAATAACAATTATATTGCATATTAACGCTTTCATAACAGAGTAATCTAATAGAAAGATATCTTATTTTTTCCGAATAAGGAAATATTCAGCGAACTATCATTTCAAATTCTATCAAAAATAAAACCAATATCTTGACTTCAGGATTATTATTCTTTACTTTTGGTTTCCGGGATTTTCGCAATTATTTACATAAGTGATTTTACGCGTTGTTCCGATTTGGCGTTAAATTGAAATAATCACTTTAATATTTAAGTTATATCAGTAAAGCATACATAATCGACTAAGTATTTCCATGACCTGTTCCGCATGGAAGCCTGAAAAATATTAACCATAATTAAAAAGGGAGGTTTATTATGAAGATCAGAAAATTTGAATTTAAAGATTATGCTGCAAAAAAACCTGTAACTGTGTCTGCTAAAGGAGAATTCCTCACGGCAGCCGATGTCGCGGCAGATATAAGTTTAAGCCTGGGATCTTTATTTACCTTAAGCAGTGAGCTGCAGATGAAACTTACACTGGAAAGATATAAAATAGAACCCGACTTCAAGCTTGGTATTATTGGTATTGGCGTACTGACTAAAAATGAACTTATTGAGCATATCAAGTTAAAGTCAGATATCGGACAGCTGGCACTCAGGGCTGAAATAGGTTACTGCAACGAGCTTTTAACAGCACTGAAGACAAATGTGATTACTCCGTGGCCCAGTGTAACGGAGAAACCAGATGAAAAGGCTCCCTTCTGGAAAACGGACAAAAATTGTATTTACCTGAGACTTAGTAACCGGGCTCTTTTTTGTGAAAATACCACGGACAGCGTAACCACACCCTTTGCAAATTATCGTATTACCAATGTACATCCGGTTTTTAAAAAAAGAGGGTATGCTGTCATCGTATTGCAGGGCACGGACGATATAAGGGCCAACTTTGTTCCGGTTGCCAAATCCCGCTTAACGGCTTATCTCAGCGGGATCGGACATGGAAGCTACACAACCTATACAGGCCACTGGAATGATCATATCCTGGAAGTGGGACATTATGATGCTGCCGAAGTAAAGGGAAAAGCAATCCATTTTCTGAGCTGCCAGACCGGAGCCCAGCTGGGTCCCGATACAGTGGTTAACGGCAGCAAAGCTTATGCCGGCTATACAGAAAACTTCATCCTCCAGTGGGATGACTCCTCTACCCCTATTGATGAATTCCTTCTTTTTGCCAGATGTGACAGTACCTTTGACATCATGATGGCCAGGGGTGCCACCGCAAAACAGGCATACGACGCAACAATCAAGGCTTTCAATGCAGCTATCAGCCAGGTGCCGAATACCGTCGCAGCCACATATCTCACATGGGACAGGGATCATCTGAAATTACACGGGACACCTGCATCAAGGATACAACCATACAGGTATGTAAAATTCTGCTTCCCCTTAACAAACATGGCAACAGAAGAAGCACTTGCAAAAGCAGGTAATATTGATTTAAAAGACTAACTTTACACTTATAACGGCAACAAAAATGCAATGGAATGGAAGACGTGAATAAAAACAAACCGGTGTGCTATGATCCGGCAAGGAAAAAATTTATCTTTTACGATGAAATTGTATCAGGAAAGGAGAATATCATTCCGTTGGACACTTTATCTGAAAATGATCTTAAAAAGCTCGTGATTGAACGCCATAGGACAGGTCCTGATTACAAAGTGCAGGCTATAAGCGGTCCCCCCTATTCGCGGGATGAAGTGATACAGGCGATAGAACAGAATGAACCATTCGGACTTGTAACAGTTGCCGCTGAAATATCCTATTTAAAGGGACTTCTGATAAGTCTGGGTAAGAATAGAGATAAAACCGGATAATGCCAATTAATAGCTGAATTATTTTAACAAAAATCACTATATCAATATGCATCCGTCTATAAAACCTTTTATACAGAATTTAAAGGTACTGGCTGCCGTATTTATTATTATTGTTACAACAAGCGCATGTAAGAAGGAAGAAGAAAAAATAATGGTAGTAAGAAATGACAGTATCGTAGCTATTACCAGTACGTCGGCCATAGTGCACGCGACAATAGTAGATATAGGTAACGGTATTGACCAGCACGGGCACTGCTGGTCTACAAATGAAGAGCCAACGCTGGAAGATAATGAGAATATGTCAGAAAATGGATCGGTGAGTGTACCAGGCACCTTCATCACTACCATGCAGAATCTGATGCCTGATACAAAATATTATACAACGGCTTACATTAAGAGCTCAGGCAAGGTTGTATACAGCAGTAATACACTGTCATTCCACACTTTGCAAGCAGGTCTACCGGTTGTTACTACCGAAGGCGTTGAAGATTTAACAGCATCAAGCGTTATAGTCAACGGCAACCTGAACAGTCTCGGTGAGGGAGCATCTTCGGTATTACAGCACGGACATTGCTGGTCAAGTGTAACAGCAACACCGACTATTGATGCTGATAATAAATCATCACTGGGTTCAAAGAATTCAACAGGTACCTTTCAAAGCCTGCTCGTAGGTTTAACCCCGGATGTTCTTTATTATGTCAGAGCCTATGCAACAAATAGTGCAGGTACAGCATATGGTGACTATGTTAGTTTTTTAACCCCACCGGAAGCCGGATTACCGGTTGTGATAACTCTTGAAGTGACATCAATAACAGAAACGACAGCACAGAGCGGGGGGAATATTACTGATAATGGTGGTGCTGAAGTGACAGCCAGAGGTGTATGCTGGAGCACTTCCGAAAACCCGGCTCTTTCAGATTCCCATACAAATGATGGAAGCGGAACAGGAGAATTTACCAGTGAAATTAGCGGACTTGATCCTAATACAAATTATTATGTAAGGGCCTATGCAACAAACAGTGCAGGTACTGCATACGGAGAAAATGCAGGCTTCACAACAGCCCAGGAGTCCGGATTACCTGTTTTAACAACCGATGCTGTAAGCTCAATAACAGAAACAACTGCCCTGAGCGGAGGAAATATTTCAGACAACGGAGGTTCTGAAGTGATTGCCCGCGGAGTATGCTGGAATACTTCAGAGAATCCAACGCTTTTAAATTCACATACAAACGACGGCATCGGCATCGGATCATTTACGAGTAATATAACAGGACTGGCATCAGGGACAAAATATTATGTCAGGGCATATGCAACAAATAGCACAGGAACTTTATATGGTAATCATGTATCTTTTATGACAGCCTGGGGCAATACACAAATAAGTGATTATGATGGTAATTCTTATTCAACCGTTCAAATAGGAGAACAAATATGGATGGCAGAGAACCTGAAAACCACACATTATTCAGATGGCACACCACTTGTTGACGGAACAGGTGTCACTGAAATTTCAGGCGATTATACTACAAGATACTGGTTTGTTTATGGTGACAACCCGGACAATAAAAGCGCATACGGACTATTATATACATGGGCTGCCGTGATGAACGAGGCCCCGGGCAGCAATACTAATCCGAGCGGAGTGCAGGGAGTGTGTCCCACCGGCTGGCATGTACCCAGTGATGAAGAATGGATGCAACTGGAAATATTTATTGGCATGGATGAAAGCGAAGCCGGTAATGAAGGCTGGCGGGGAACTGACGAAGGAGGAAAGCTGAAAGAAACAGGCTATACGAACTGGAATAGTC
This sequence comes from uncultured Bacteroidales bacterium, assembly GCA_964534745.1. Taxonomy (GTDB): domain Bacteria; phylum Bacteroidota; class Bacteroidia; order Bacteroidales; family UBA10428. The sequence continues at coordinate 3,986 of CAZHQW010000044.1, read as the reverse complement.
CGAATACCGGTGCGACAAATAAAAGTGGATTTACGGCACTACCGGCAGGCCACCGCACTAATACCAATATGTATACCAATTTTAATTCAGGTACGTGTTTCTGGAGTTCCGCTGACATTGGTTATCAAGCCTGGGCAAGACTTTTATACTATAATGTTGCCACTATTTTCAGAAATGACTATGCCAAGAACTTCGGCCTGTCAGTCCGATGCATAAAAGATGATTGAGAAATAGGGGCGCTGTCCCTCTAAAATGTCCCGTACAATGCATGCTCTACCGTGTTGCAATAGATAGAGGAGAAAAAATAATAGGCCGGGCGGTTTGTTTCCAGCTTCCTTTGAAGGTGTAAAACAGGATGGCCCGATGGCACGTCCAGAAACCGATGAATAGTATCATCCGCCCTGATTGCCCTTATGCGCTGCTCACCACTTGTTACCTCTATTCTGTATGCCCTTCGAAGAATATCAAACAAAGACTTGTTTTCAAATTTCCTATTGCAGAAACGTGGAAGGTTGATATTTGGAAGGTAATTAAGGTCATAAAACACAGGTACATCATCCACCAGCCTAAGCCGTTCAAGAAAAATACAACCTGACATTTTCACTTCCTTACTGAGTGGGAACATAAAATCTTCAGGCCACGGTATAACAGCAGGTTTTGAAAGTATCCGTGTCTTCAGGTTATGCATCCCTAAAGCCGATGTTGTCCCTGATATAGACAAGATGCCTATGCCCTTAGGGGGTCCTGTCACAATGCTTCCTTTGCCCTGGTGCTTCCGGATCATGCCCTCATGGAGCAAAGCATCCAGAGCCTGCCTTACAGTCTGCCGGGTAGTACCGTACTGTGAGCAAAGAGCATTCTCCGATGGCAGCAAATCACCATTTTTATAAATACCATCTGTGATCTGTTTTCGGAGGTCTTCGTACAACTGGCGGTATTGCGGTAAAGGTCTCTGCATATTAAAAAGAATATTACTTGTAAATACAAGTTTATTTTATATATTTGTAAACAGTTATTATAACTGCATTTTATATAGACAAAAATAATAATTAATTTAACATATCATTACAAGTTTATTAAAAATACCTTCAATTATTTGCTGAAATAAATTAAATATGGCCGTACCAGTTATCATGCCGAGGCAGGGACAATCTGTTGAAACCTGCATTATCTCTCGCTGGTTTAAAGAAGAGGGAGCAACTGTAAAGAAAGGAGATTTGCTCTTTTCATACGAGACAGATAAAGCATCCTTTGAATGTGAAGCTGAAGAAGACGGTATCCTGTTGAAAATTATTTATAAAGAAGGTGATGAGGTCCCTGTCCTGGAAACTGTTGCATTCATTGGTAAGAAAGGTGAAAAGACGGGGAAACTGGAGCCCCCTAAAACTGACACAGGGGGCTATAAATCGCGTGTCTCGCCGCGAGCACGCAACATGGCTGCCAACCATGGTATTTCATTTGACCAGGTCAAGGGAACAGGTCCACAAGGGCGTATCATTGCCCGTGATATCGAAGCTGTTATCCAGAAATCCGGTTCGACAAAGGAAGAAGCCGTTAGCAAAACGGCCGTTAACGGTGAATATGAAGAAATAAAATTGTCGAATATCCGCAGGATTATTGCCCGCACTATGTCTGAATCCCTAAGCAATTCGGCCCAACTTACGCATCATATGAGTGCAGATGTCAGGAAACTGCTTGAACTACGAAAAAAGATAAAAAAGTCCGGTGACAGCCGGCAGGATATTACACTGAATGATATGATCTGCTATGCAGTAATAAGGGCTCTGGAATGCCATCCCGATATGAACAGCCATTTTACCGGGGAAAGCATACGCAGGTTCAAGAAAGTTCACCTTGGTTTTGCAGTTGATACACCGCGCGGATTGATGGTACCTGCTTTACCTAATGCAAGTGATCTTTCATTAGAGGATTTATCCTTAAGGCTGCATGAAACAGCCTTCCTTTGTTACAAAGGCGGCATAAATCCCGAAATCCTGCCAAGCACCGCAGCATCTTTTACTGTTACGAACCTTGGTAATTACGGCGTGGAAATGTTTACTCCCATAATAAACCTCCCGCAGGTTGCCATACTTGGAGTTAATACTATTACATATCGTCCTGCTGACACTGGGAACGGAGTATTTGGCTTCATTCCTATAATTGGCCTGTCACTGACATATGATCATCGTGCCATTGATGGTGGTCCGGCTACCTTATTTCTTAAAGAAATAAAAATACAAATAGAAAATTTTGAGATTAAATAATCAATTGAATAAAAAGACTCAGCATGCCAAAAAGCCAGTTTCTCGATCCGGACCTTTTAAGAAAACCAGGAAAAATTGCATTTGGTACCATCCCGGTGAACCAGTACAATAAAACCATGGCAGAGGAGCGTATAAATTTTACAGATGACGATTTGATACGTATCTACCGTGACATGGTGATTATCCGTGAATTCGAAAGCATGCTGAACGATATTAAAATAAAGAATGAATATAAGGGAATAACCTATAATCACCCGGGCCCTGCCCATTTATCCGTAGGACAGGAAGCTGCTGCTGTTGGCATGGCCTATCTCCTCACCGTGGATGATTTCATTTTCGGTTCGCACCGCAGCCATGGCGAAATACTGGCCAAAGGCCTTTCAGCCATCCATCAGCTGTCCGTTAAAGCTTTGATGGATATCATGAAAAACTACTTTAATGGCGCTCTCCTTTCTGTTGTCGAGAAAGTCCCGCACAGCGATGAAAAGGACCTGGCAGTCATGTTTCTTCTGTATGGTACGCTGGCTGAAATTTTTGCCCGTGAGAATGGTTTTAACAAAGGCCTGGGCGGATCCATGCATGCTTTTTTTACACCTTTCGGTGTCTATCCCAACAATGCTATTGTCGGCGGATCAGGAGATATTTCCGTGGGTGCGGCACTATACAAAAAAATAAATAAAAAGCCCGGCATAGTGGTTTGTAACATAGGGGATGCATCCCTGGCCTGCGGTCCTGTCTGGGAAGGTATCTCTTTTGCTGCCATGGATCAGTATACCAGTTTATGGGAAGAGGAATACAAGGGGGGGTTGCCTGTTTTGTTCAATATCATTAACAACCAGTATGGCATGGGAGGCCAGACCTGTGGTGAGACAATGGGATTCGGTATTGCCGCGCGTATCGGTGCAGGCGTCAATGCCGATATGATGCATGCGGAACGGATTGACGGATATAACCCGCTGGCAGTAATCGACGCTTTCAGGCGTCAAAAAGAACTTCTTCTCGATAATAAAGGACCCGTGTTGTTGGATACACTTACTTACCGTTTTAGCGGCCATTCACCATCCGATGCTTCATCATACAGAAGCAAGGAGGAACTTGAAGCATGGCAGAAAGCGGATTCGATTGTTGCCTTTGGAAAAGAACTCATCAAAACCGGCATCACAGCCCAGGATATCCTTGAACATATCCAAATTATTGCAATTGAGCGAATAAAAACCATTCTCAGCCTTGTCATTAATGACGATATCTCACCCCGGATTAACCTTACAAGTTATCCTGACGCCATTGGTGACATGATGTTCTCCAACGGTTCTGTTGACAAACTTGACGACCGTAAACCTGAAGTTTTGCTGCCCCTTGATGAAAACCCGCGTGTTAAGTCAATAAGGAACAAAGAACGGTATTATCTTGACAAGCATGGTAAACCTGTATCAAAAGCAAAGATTTTTCAATTACGCGATGGAATATTTGAAGCCATCACAGACCGCTTTTATAAAGACCCGACATTAGTTGCTTACGGCGAGGAGAACCGCGACTGGGGCGGGGCTTTTGCTGTATATCGCGGATTAACAGAATCACTTCCCCATCACCGTCTCTTTAATACGCCGATAGCTGAAGGAGCTATTGCAGGAACAGCTGTCGGATACGGCATGTGCGGAGGCAGGGTGATTGCTGAAATAATGTATTGCGATTTTCTCGGGCGCAGCGGCGATGAGGTATTCA
>CAZHQW010000043.1:13532-31965 GCA_964534745.1 uncultured Bacteroidales bacterium | reverse complement strand
CAAAGTTATTAAAATTGTAAATCTATTGGATTACAGTGAACAGGAAAATAATCATTGCTTTTTACATTTTGAACGGGATTTCTGAAATACTTTCTTATCATACCTTTAATATGTTTGGTATATTTTGTTTAATTTTACCGGTTAATCGAAAATAAATATTGATGAAATAAATATAATAATGAGAAAGGTTTTTGCAATAGGTGAAACAGTGCTTGATATTCTTTTTAGTAATAACCAGCCTTTTACGGCCAAGGCAGGGGGTGCCTGCCTTAATTGTGCAGTATCACTGGGAAGGCTGAATGTGCCAACTCACTTTATAGGTGAATACGGATTGGATGAGGTTGGTAATTTTATAGATAATTTTCTTAAAAACAATAATGTCTCTACGGACTATGTATACAGGTACTATGACGGAAAATCGAGCCTGGCCCTTGCATTTTTAAATGAAAACTGTGATGCCAGCTATGATTTCTATAAGATATATCCCGAAAAGCGTCTTAACATAAACTTCCCTGAAATTCACCAGGATGATATTATTATTTTCGGATCTATTTATGCTATCACGCCAGAGGTGAGGCCTAAACTGATAGAATTCATTAAACAGGGTAACAAGAAAAAAGCCATAGTAATATATGATCCCAACTTCAGGAAGCAGCATCTGCATGATTTGCCGAGGCTAAAGCCGATGATTGTTGAGAATATTTCACTTGCCAATATTGTAAGGGGTTCAAATGAGGACTTTTCATTTATATTCGGGGTAAAGAATGCTGATGAAGCCTTTAATGAGATAAAAACCATGGCCCCGAACCTTCTTTATACTTCTGCCCATAAAGGAGTATTTCTGCGTACTTTGAAAACTAACAGCCAGTACAGGACCAAGGAGATTGAAGCTAAAAGTACCATAGGGGCGGGAGATAGTTTCAATGCAGGTATTGTTTACTCTTTATATAAGAATGACATAAAATTCAAAGATCTGAACACCCTTGAAGAGCCTGTGTGGGCAGATATAATAGGAACAGCTATCGAGTTTGCCACACATGTCTGCATGAATTACGATAATTATATATCCAAGGATTTCGCCGAGACCTATAAGATTTGAAAATCATCCTATAAACATTCAGAGCTCGAGCCTTATTTTATCCAATTTGCCGTCAATAATATCAATTTCTTCGCTGCTAAGCTTAAACCCTGCGGCTTTGACATTCTCATCAACCTGGTCACTGTTTCTTGATCCGACAAGTACCGTAGTAATACCGGGTCGTTGCATAGTCCAGTTAATAACAAGCTGGGGCAGGGTTATATTCCTTTCACGGGCAAGTGGTCTGATACTGTCAAGGAATGTATTTATCCTTTCAAGATTCTTTTTCTTAAAGTAAGGACTTTCCGACCTGTTATCACCTGGCATGAACTTGTAACCGGGTGTTATCTTACCTGTTAATACGCCTCTTTCAAGGGGACTGTATGCAAGAATGCTAATATTGTTTTCCATGCAATAGGGTATAAGTTCCTGTTCTATATCTCTGGTCACCATACTGTAGTGAACCTGGTCCGAGCAGATCTCGGCCGTCCGGCCCGCATTTTTTAGTAATCCGGCTGAAAAATTGGATACACCGGCAGCCCTTACTTTACCTTCAGATATTAGTTTACTGACAGCTTCCATGCTTTCCTCAATGGGGGTCGTTACATCGGGCCAGTGAATCTGGTAGAGATCAATATAATCAGTCCCCAGCCTTTTTAAGCTTTGTTCACATTCATAAATGATGCTTTCTTTCCCGGCATATCGGTATAAAGAGGTGCTTTTGCCCTTGTGGTCGGTTATATCAAAATAGTAACTCCCCTTATTTGAATCCCATCTAAGTCCGTATTTTGTAAAGATTTGCACTTTATCACGCTTCCCCTTTATTGCTTCTCCTACAATTCTTTCACTTTCTCCAAATCCGTAAACCGGAGCTGTGTCGATAGAAGTTATTCCGCAGTCTATTGCCTTATGTATGGCGTGAACGGACTCCCTTTTGTCAGCCCCTCCCCAGAACAAACCTCCTGTAACCCAGGCTCCGAAAGTTATTTCAGAGACCTGTATTTCACTTTTTGCCAGTTTTTTATATTCCATAGCCTGCAGTTAATGAATAATATTGTCAATTTCCTTTATCTGTGCAGGTGTTAATTCTCTTGAGTCCTTCATCAGTTCAGTTATTAGAGTTATTTTTGCTGAAGCTTCCAGCACTTCAATTTTGCAGAAAGCATCAAGCAGTGATTTTCCAAGGCATATTACACCGTGATTCTGCATCAGTATAACATTTGTCTTAAGTGCTTTTTCCGATACGATGGCAGCCAGAGGCTTCGTCCCCATAAGTGCATACCCCGCCATCTGCGGGATGCCCAGCACAAAGTAAGCCTCAGCTATTAACCGGCAGTTAATTTTGTGGTTCATCGCCGTGAAACTTGTAGAAACAGGGGGATGAGCATGTATAATAGCTTTTATGTCGGGTCTCTTTTTATAAATAGAGAGGTGCATGCCTGTTTCTATACTCAGCTTGATGTCCGCTGTAATACTTTTTCCGTCAGTTGTAATAACCCCTGTCTGCCGTCCCTTTATTTTTGCCTTGTCAAGCTCCGAAGGAGTAATTATAACAGTAGAATCATCAAACCTATAGCTTATATTTCCACCTATGCTTGTTGTAAGGTTTTTTTTATACAAACGCCTCATAAAGTAGGCTACTTCCTTTTTATATTTTTCCACTCCGTTTTCTTTCATTCTTTTAAATTATAGTTAATGACAAAAATAGTAAAAATGATGTTCTTACATTTATTAATATTTATCCATTTATAATAAGGATGTTTTTTGTTGTTACACCTGATATTTTAGTAACTTTATAAGTGTATGTGAATTATATTTACACCTGTGAATAAAGTACTATGAGTTACAGAGAGGCTTCTTTTTATAAAAAGCTTAATGGAAAGGTAAATTGCAATTTATGCCCACATAATTGTATAATAAAGGATGGCAATACAGGCACCTGCAATGTGAGAAGAAACACGACAGGACAGCTTATTAGTGAGAATTTCGGAGTTCTTTCAGCTATAAATTACGATCCTGTTGAGAAAAAACCTCTGTATCATTTTTTCCCGGGCTCGGTGATTTTGTCAATTGGCAGTTACGGATGCAATATGAAATGCAAATGTTGCCAGAACTGGCAGATATCGCAGTCCGGCACTGAGAACCTTTATTTGAGAGAAAGTTATAATGCGGAAGATGTGCTGACCCTTGCCAGGTCAAGAAGCAACAATATAGGTGTCGCCTATACCTATAACGAACCAACCGTCTGGTTTGAGTTTATGATTGAAACAGCCGTTCTGGTTCAGGGGGCCGGACTAAAAAATGTAATAGTGTCAAACGGGTTTATCAATAAAGAACCGCTTCTCGAACTATTGAAATTTATTGATGCATTCAATATTGATTTAAAAGCATTTAATGAAGGTTTTTACCGGGAAGTCTCTTCCGCAAGGCTTGAGCCTGTTAAGCATACACTTAAAATAATTGCCGGGCATAAGAAGCATCTTGAAATAACGAACCTGGTAATCCCTACGCTGAATGACAGTGATGATGAGTTTAAGAAGATGGTGGACTGGATTGCTGAGGAGCTTGGTCCCGATACAGTGCTGCACCTTTCAAGATACCATCCAATGTACAGGATGAATATCGAGGCAACAGGTTCTGATACCCTTGAAAGGCTCTATAATATTGCTGCCGGCACCTTAAATTATGTCTTTGTAGGAAATATAAGTATTAAGGATTGCCAGGATACAAGGTGCAGTAAATGTAAGAAAACCGTGATAAGGCGGACAGGTTATTATATTGACAGGTCAGGTATTGACAAAGATGGCAAATGTGTGTTCTGCGGGAACCATATTGCTGTTACAGAGTAATAACTAAAACAAATTATATGTTTGGAAATTTTTTCAAGATAGCCTTCAGAAATATAATCCGGCACAAATCCTATGTATTTATTAATGTCCTTGGACTCTCGATTGGAATTGCATGTAGCATCATTATTATGCTTTTTATTTTGCAGGAATTAAGTTATGATAAATTTAACGATAAGTATAAAAGAATTTACAGGGTATACCTTAGCGGCAAGATAGGGTCTCAAGAAATTGAGGGGGCGTGGACGGCTTCTCCTACGGCTGCTGCCTTTGTTAACGAGATTCCTGAAGTTATTGATGCTGTGAGGATGGATGAGTGGGGAGAGGTGGTAGTAAAATTTGAAGACAAGAGCTTTCTTGAAAAGCATTTTATGCTTGCAGACTCAAGCTTTTTTAATATTTTTTCTATTCCATTGCTCCAGGGAGATCCGTCAACAGCGTTAGCCAAGTCCCATACGGTTGTCTTAACCAGGGAAACAGCACAAAAGTACTTTGGTAATGAAGATCCGGTGGGCAAAATGATTAAATTGAATACTGACACCACCTTTTTTACAATAACGGGAATCATTGATAATGTCCCTGTAAACGCCCACTTTGAGTTTGATTTACTGGCCTCCTTCCAGACTCATTATAGTGCAAATGATGAATTCTGGCTGTCAAACAATGTTTATACTTATGTTTTATTAAAAGAAGGGGCTTCCCCTGAAGAAGTGGAAGCAAAAATGCAAACAGTACTTATAAAATATATTGGGCCGCAGCTGGAACAAGTGCTGGGTATCACTATTGATGATTTTGCTGCTGCCGGTAACCGTTACGGGCTGTATCTGCAACCTCTGGTGGACATACACCTGAATCCCCATATACAGCACGGGTTAAAACCTTCAAATGACAAAAAGTACATATATATTTTCGCATTGATTGCTTTCTTTATTATTCTGCTTGCGGCGATAAATTATATGAACCTTTCAACCGCCCGGTCGGCAAACCGTTCAAGAGAGGTCGGACTGAGAAAAGTGATAGGCTCGACAAAAAGGTTGCTTATACAGCAATTTTTGCTTGAGTCGGTGGTTCTTACTTTAATTTCCCTGATGATAGCTGTTATAATTGTTGAGTATACCCTCCCATTGTTTAATAATTTCGCACAACTTCAGTTGTCAACCAATTATTTTAGCAAATGGTATATTATCCCGCTCCTTATCCTCCTGGCAGTAACAATAGGTGTCTTATCAGGATTATATCCTTCGGTTTTCATGGCATCGTTCAGGCCTGTTCAGATATTGTCAGGCAAACTAAAGCAAGGTATGAGAAGCGGTATGACCAGGAGCATACTGGTAGTTTTGCAGTTTTTTATTTCTATACTTATCATAGTCTGCACGATTATCATATACAGGCAGATACAATATATGCTGAACAAGGACCTTGGATTTGACAAGGAGCACCTGCTGGTAATCAGGCGTCCGGATGCAATTGGCATTGATAAAATCAAAGTATTCAGGCAGGAGATAGAAAAATACCCGGGTGTTATAAATTCCACAAACTCCACTTCCGTGCCCGGTTATCCGAACAGTAACAATGGATTCCTTATTGAGGGCAGAAGCTCCGAGAATACCGTACTTATGACCGTGAACTGGACTGATTATGATTACTTTGATACCTACAAACTTGAGCTTGACAAAGGCCGTTACATTTCTGAAGAATTTGCCACAGACACTGCTGCCGCCGTTATAAACGAAAGCGCTGTCAGGGTGTTTGATCTGGATAATCCCCTGGAAACAAGATTGATGCAACCAATAAGAACAGCCGATAAGTGGTTATACCTGAAAGTTGTGGGAGTAGTAAAGGATTTTAATTTCCAGACTTTGCATGACTCGATTTCACCCCATGTTTTTCTTTACAAGCCACCGTCATGGGGTTGGGGAGGTTATATTACAGTTAGAATATCACCTGAAAATATGGATCAGACAATAAAAAATATTGAGCAGACCTGGGATAAATTCACCGTGAACGATCCTTTCCAGTATTTCTTTCTTGATGAGGAATTCAATAATATTTATCGTGAGGAAAGAAGGACCGGGAAGCTGGCCCTTGGTTTTGCAATACTTTCTGTATTTATTGCATGCCTGGGATTATTCGGACTGACATCTTTTGCAGCAGAACAGAAGACCAAGGAAATTGGAGTCAGGAAAGTTCTGGGTTCTTCAATATTCAAAATTATTATGCTGTTTATCAAGGAAATTGTTATTCTTATTATGATTTCAACAGTCCTGGCTTTGCCCCTTGCATTTTTTGTAATGAGAGAATGGCTGCAGAATTTTTATTACAGGATAAGCCTGAGCCCTTTTGAATTTGTGGCTTCATTTCTGATAGCAGTAATCATAGCATTAATCACAGTATTTTATACTGTTTACGTAGCGGCCAGCAGGAACCCGGTTAAATCCCTGCAATATGAGTAGGATAAGACCGGCCAGGTAAGCGGAAATGTGGCTGAAAGTGCCGGCCTCATAAATCATGACTGGGATAATGAATCCCGCATTCTTTTCGTATTGAGTCCAATAGTTCCATCAGCTGCATACTGAATGCATGGCTCATCTTTTTGCTTTCAACCATTCCGTTTTCTAAACAGTGTATCGCTTCCTCAGCCTCATAACGATATCCTTTGCCTTTATACTCTGGCTCTATAATTTCGGGATCGGTGTTATCCCTTAGGAGAGTGAGTCTTGTGGGCATGAAAAAACCACTGTGCATGATGATCCTGCCCCCATCTCCTATAATTTCCGCCTCCATGGCTGTCCTTGCGACAATACTGGAGAATAATACGGAAATCTGTCCATTATCATAAATCATAGTTATACCGCAGCTTTCGTCCACGTTGGTGGGACCGATGTGTGCAGCGGCTTTAATTAATGAGGGCATGCCAAGGAGAAGGAGCGAAAGAAAAACGGGGTAGATTCCAACATCCAAAAGTGACCCTCCTCCAAGGGCATTATTGAAAAGCCTGTTATTAATGTCTTTTGGGGCCCTGATTCCGAAATCAGCCCTTACAATTTTAATATTGCCTATAGCTTTTTCATTAACCAGTTCAAGGGTTTTTTCAATTGAAGGCAGGAACATTGTCCACATAGCCTCCATGAGATAAGTATCGTTGGCCTTCGAGAGATTTACCATTCTCTTTACCTCTGCAGAGTTTATTGCAAGGGGCTTTTCACAAAGCACTGGAATTTTATTCGTAAGGCACATGGCAGTATTTTCAAAGTGCAGGGAGTGAGGAGTAGCGACATAGATTATATCTATATTTTTATTATTTACTATATCCTCATAACATCCATATGCATGGGTTGCTCCATGTTTTTTCGCAAACAAATCAGCTTTTTGCTGGCTTCGTGATGCTACCGCGTATAAATTTGCATTTGGCAGCAATCCCAGGTCACCGGCAAATGTTTCGGCAATGTTTCCAAGTCCGATTATGCCCCAGTTAAAGATACGGCTCATTTATTCAAGTACTGCGTCAATTGACTTAAGCTCCTTTGTCTCAAATTTAATATTATCCAGTGACTTCAGGTTATCATTTAACTGATCTACGGAGCTTACACCCACAAGCACAGAAGTTACTCTCCTGTCCCTCAATATCCAGGCAATGGCCATTTGTGCCAGCGACTGGTTTCTTTTCAGGGCAATATCATTAAGTTTTCTGATCCTTTCAATTTTGTCCGTAGTTACCTCTTCTTTTCTAAGAAATCCATGAGGCTTGGCAGCCCTTGATCCTTCAGGTATGCCATCAAGGTATTTGTCTGTCAGCAAACCCTGGGCAAGAGGTGAAAATGCTATTGACCCTATACCTTCATCGTCAAGTACATCAAACAGCTTATCTTCTGCCTGCCTGACAAACATCGAATATTTGGGCTGGTGAATCAGGCAAGGTGTACCCAATGCCCTCAGTATCCTGGCAGCTTTTTTTGTCTGTTCCGGGTTGTAGTTTGAAATACCGGCATATAAGGCCTTACCCTGCCTGACAGCGTGATCAAGTGCACCCATCGTCTCCTCCAGCGGGGTATCGGGATCAGGCCTGTGAGAATAGAATATATCGACATAATCAATACCCATCCTTTTAAGGCTCTGATCAAGGCTGGCAATAAGGTATTTTCTTGAGCCCCATTCCCCGTATGGCCCGTCCCACATCTGATATCCTGCCTTGGTAGAAATAATTAATTCATCCCTGTAATTTTTAAGGTCATTTTTTAAAATAATGCCGAAATTTTTTTCGGCTGAACCAGGCGGGGGACCGTAGTTATTCGCGAGGTCAAAATGTGTAATACCGGCATCAAATGCCTTTAACAGGATCTGCCTTGAAATATCGAAATTATCCACATCCCCGAAATTATGCCATAATCCCAAAGATATTGCCGGCAGTTTGAGGCCGCTTTTGCCGCAATAATTGTAAATCATGGATGTATATCTGTTGCCTGAAGGTAAATAACTCATGTTAATAAGGTTTTAATATTGTTTTTTAAATAAAAACATGTTGCAGCATTCTTTTGAACATCAGGAATTGTGAAAAGTTTATTAAAGATGTTCATTTTTTTCTTTATTAAAGATAATATAATAGTAAAAATTAACGTAATTTAGTTTGTACGATAACTTCAGTTGTCGGATTTCTTATATATAATTAATCAAATATTAACTGATTTGATTAAAAATTATAAACATTATGGAAGTATTGGATATAAGAGGTACTACTGATACACCCAAGGTTTTATTTGATCCGGAAAATAATATTTTTGAAATCTCAGGGCGCTCCCTGCCTGAGGACGTTATTACCTTTTACCAGCCTGTTATAGACTGGCTTGATGATTACAAGCAGATTCCCAACAAGAATACTGAATTTGTTTTCAAATATATTTACTTTAATACTGCAACATCCAAATTAATACAGGACATTCTCCTGCGCCTTGAACAGATTCATGAAACAGGTAACGAAGTCAAAGTGATTTGGTACTATGAGGAAGATGATGAAGATATGCATGATTTGGGGTTGGAGTTTAAGGAAAATGTTGATATTCCTTTTGAAATAATAGAGTACTAACCAGGACTCATCTTCTCCCTGTTTTATACCTGTCCCTTCTTATCTCTTTTTGTCGTGTAATGTTGATAGTTTTGATTTATATGTTGAAAACTTGATATATAGTCGTATTATTTATATTCAGCAATAATATATTATTGGCATAATAATTGGTCGATATATAACTGATGACAAGGGATTCAAAAAAAATCAATTACGAAGGAAACCTATTTAATAAATTTAACGTTTAATTATATAACTATATTTCAATTTTTCAAATATGAATCAGCACAATAAGACCTCGATTTTTGGCGGATCAAAATCTGATTTTAACAAGCTGAAATTAGGCTTGAACTGGACTCCTGACAAGAAGAATGAGCTTCAGGTCAGGTTCAACAAACTGAGGATGCTGCTGACCAATTTCTTAAGAACACCATCTCATTTCAGGATAGATAATAATACAAGATACCGTATTTTCTGATCGTAATACACCATCTCATATAAATATAACATTATAAAATCCTGCTTTTTTTGCAGGGTTTTTTATTTTACCATTGTCAAAAAAAGAATATACTCAAATTTGGTAGTGCCTTTAATTCATGTTAGCTTTACGGGAAAATTTTAAAAAATGCAAACTAACACAGATTTGAAGAGTCCCTCCATTTTTATTGGCAAGCAGGGTAATGGAATGATAAGCTTTGGATCGGGACAGCCTGATCTTCCTCCCCCGAAAGAGGTAACGGACGGACTGAATATGAGATTTGATTTAAGATACGGATTGATACAGGGAGAATACAGTCTTAGAAAAGCTCTTTCATATGAATATACTGCCTCAACGGCTGATAACTTTGTAATCACTAACGGGGCATCGGAAGCCCTGGATCTTATTTTCAGGGCCATGGGCAAAGGAAAAGTTTTATTGCCAAAGCCCTATTATTACTCATACCCTCATATAGTTAGTTATGCAGGCATGGAGCCCGTATATACGAATTTGAAAGATGGCCAGATAGATATGGATGATTTCTTAAAGAAGATAAAGGATTGCAGGGCTGTTCTTATTAATTCACCTTCCAATCCGACCGGAAGGATAGAACAGATTGAAACACTTAAGGAGATTGAAGAAATAACGCGCAATAAGAATATCTATATTGTATCTGATGAGGTTTATAAAGATTTGATATATGAAAGGGAGAACTACCACATTAACGGGGGCCATGTTATAACCGTAAATTCCTTTTCAAAGACATATGCCATGTGCGGTGTGCGGGTAGGTTATTTATGGAGCAGTGACCAGGATATTGTTAACAAAGCCATTGAAATAAAGACTCACACGTCGATGAACACAAGCCTTATAGCCCAGGATATGGCATTGAACGCTATGACAACACCAAAGACCTATATAAAGGAACAGCAGCAGGTCTGGCGTGCACGCAGGGACATTATCTACAAAGGATTATGTGATCTGGGATTCAACTTGTGGAAACCCGAGGGAGCATTCTACGTATTTCCCGAGTTTGTAAATCCCGTTAAACTTGTATGGGACCTCTATACAAAATATAAGGTTATTACATATCTTGGTGAGTGGTTTGGTTCACCTGACAGGATTAGGCTGAGCTATGCACTTGATGCAAAGGAGATTGAAGAGGGATTAAACAGGATTGAATCTGCACTGAAGAATGAGAAATACTGATATTCTTACATTTTTTTGTCAGGCTGCCTGATAGACTCATAAATAACCCGTTGAATCTTGGTTCTTATGTTAAGCTCGATAAGTTTGTTATTGACAGCATCGGGGTATACCCTGTTTGAAAGGAATATATAAATAATTTTAAATTCAGGATCTGCCCATGCTAATGTACCTGTAAATCCCGTATGCCCGTAACTTTCGGGAGATACACCGGTGAAGGTGGGACCGGACTTGCTGGTGTCGGGTTCAGGTTTGTCAAAACCCAGACCCCTTCTGTTACCATTCTTAATATCCTGGCAGGAACTGAAATATTCTATAGTCTTTTCCTTTATATATCTATCCCCTCCGTATAAACCTCCATTGAGATACATCTGCATAAGCTTGGCCAGATCATTGGCATTGGAGAATAATCCTGCATGTCCGCAGACACCTCCCAGCATTGCTGCTCCCGGATCATGGACATAACCATGCAATAGTTGCTTACGGAAAACAAGATCGTCTTCAGTTGGTACTATCTGTTCCCTGGAATATCTATGGGTGGGACAAAAACCCAGGGAATTCGCGCCAAGGGGCTTATAAAAAGCTGAATCAGTATAACTGCTGAATCCTGATTTAAACCTGTCGTTGATTATTTTATAAAGCAAATAAAACCCCAGGTCACTATATTTATAACCTTCAGTGCCATTCAGTTCCGAACGGGCAATGATATCGTAAATAGAGTCTTTAAAATGCTTGTTTATGTATAGGTTATCAGCAATCTGGACAGGATAATCCTCTGAGAAGTCTCTTGCATAATACCCGTTTTTATATTTCAGGTGCTTGTTTGCGTATAGGTTGGGTCCTATCTGGATGGGGTAGGAGGGGGAGAATTTGTTGCTCGCATAAGTCTGATTCGGATATATAGGTTCCAGTGTTGAAATATAGAAAGGTATCCATGGTTTCAGCCGTGACTTATGGAGGAGTATGTCTTTTATCGTTATGTCTTTTTTATCTGTACTGTCTAAATATGGAAGATATACTGAAAGCTTTTCATCCAGGTCTATTGTTCCCTGTTCATACATTTGCATTATAACAGGGACGGTCGCCGCTATCTTGGTTATGGACGCAAGATCATACAGGTCATCGTCTTGCACTTTTCGCCTGTGCGAATATGTATGATATCCGAAAGATTTATGATATACTACCTTGCCTTCCCTGGCTACCAGTATCTGGCAGCCTGGCATAACTTCTTTATCAATCGCGTCCTCAACTATTGAGTCAATCTTCATCAAATGTACTTCATCAATATCGGCCTCTGCAGGGATTGTGTATTTTAATCTCATGCTGCTCGCCGTTTTGATGCTGCTTCCTGCTGGATATTCTTTGCTGACAGTAACAGGTAACGATCCCTCTGCAGGTATGGCTCCGAAAATAAGCTGTGCTGCCAGGCTCTGCGTTATGTCATTATCTTCATATGATACAATAAGTCCCTTTATATTATTTAAGTCTTTAAAACCTGACAATGCGTAAGGATTAGCCGGTACATTCAGAATGACATTGTATTTATCCGCCAGGCTGTCAATGAATTCTATTGTCTTCCTTGATATTCCATAGTTTTTCGACACACGGATGTTTGTATTGTGAATGCTGATTATAAGCAGGTTATATTCATTTAATTTGTCCTGTAAGCGGACAATGGACGGATCTTCATTAGTGCAGATACTGCCGGTTTCAGTATAGAGTACGGCTGTTTTTTGAAAGATATCCGGATTATCACAGCCCAGGGCGATGGTTGCAATCTTTAAGGTGTCAAGCCTTTTCAAAGGAATTAAATTATTCCTGTTATTTAGCAATGTGAGTGAAGATTCAATAAGTTTCCTCTGAAGCAGTAAAAACTCAGTCCGGTTTAATTTTTTATCAAGTTCACACAGTTTTACAGGACTGTAATTATTTAGTCCGACCCAGTATTTGGCAGCCAGTATTTTTTTACATTTATTATCAATATCTTCCTGGGATATATTGCCCCTTCTTATTTCTTTTTGTATGAGAGATATTGTTTTCGGTACGTCGTGGGGCATAAGCAGTATATCATTTCCTGCAGCTATGGCTTTAACATTTGCTTCTTCCGGACTGAAATATTTGTTAATGCCACCCATATTCATAGCATCTGTGAAAATCAAACCCTTGAAACCGAGTTCATTTTTCAGCAGTCCCGTTACAACATTTCTGGATAATGACGAGGCGGTTTTAGGATCTTTTTCAAGAGCCGGCACGCTTAGATGGGCAGTCATCACTCCGCCGAGGCCGCTGTTAATCAGCTCTTTAAACGGGAAAAGCTCTATGCTGTCCAGCCTCTCCCTTGAATGTGAGATCAGGGGCAGGGTTAAATGCGAATCTTTGTCGGTATCACCATGGCCGGGAAAGTGTTTTGCAACAGCCAGAATATTGTTATCCTGCATTCCCTTCATGTAAAGCAGTCCTTTCCGGGTGACACTGGCCCTGTCCTCACCAAAGGAACGTATGTTAATAACCGGATTAACGGGATTGTTATTCACATCAATAACAGGAGCAAAATTTATGTGTGTGCCAATCAGTTTAAGTTGTTCTGCTATCTGGGCTCCCATTTCGTAAATCAGTTTTTCATCCTTTACTGCCCCCAGCATCATCGCATACGGGTATTTGATGGTGCTGTCAAGCCGCATCGCCAGTCCCCATTCGGCATCAATCGCGATAAAGAGAGGTGTTTTGGCAAGAGACTGGTATTCGTTGGTCAGTCTGGCCTGCTTATAAGGATGTCCCTGAAAAAATATCAATCCCCCTATATTATACTTTTGTATCAGCCTTTTAATTTCTTTTTCATGATACTCGTTCCTGTCAGTATAAGCTGCTACCATCATCAGCTGTGCTATCTTTTCCTGTGATGACAGCGAATTAAATACGGAGTCGACCCATTTCTCAGGTGAAGACAGAAAAGGGGGATCGGTTTTCCTGTTTTTTAATTTGAATTCATTGTAAAATCCGTTTCTCTCTGTAGTAAAGCGAAGAAACAAACTGAACAGTGCAATACAAAGCAGCAATGTTAATATCCTTGCCAGGACTTTACTCATAAATACTCCAGCTTTTCTGCTTCTCATTAAAAAAAGTATTATATTAAACTCATAAAGCCTATGAAGGGTTTCAATAAATTAAGGATTTTTTTAAAACAGGCATTACCACCAGGCACCCCTCCTGTTATAAAGACTAATAAGGCTTTCTATATCCCTGTCTCCAGTCTTTTCGTAATCATCCGGGAAATAACAGGCAGGCAGCTGTCCCATCCTCCTGTGATAGTGTATACATTCGCAACATGTTCCTTTTTTACCGCACGAAAATGTGCAGTTGCAATATTGCATGTTTGTCTCCTTTTTACATTCCATAGTCTGTTATTGCTTTATTCCGTTTTCGTTATACCCAGTGCTGAGGCTATTCCTGAAGGTATGGCATTTTTATTCAGCATTAGTGATATAGTCTTGTACCTTACATAGGGAACTGAGGCATACATAAATCCGTAGTACAGATTGTCCGTCCCCCATGAATTCTTGACATAATAATATCTTGATTTATTCTGGTCTTCAGCAAGTCCGATTATATGCATCCCGTGATCGTCGGTAGTAGTATAAATGTCAAATCCTTCCTGCCTAA
The DNA here is from genome assembly GCA_964534745.1 of uncultured Bacteroidales bacterium. Taxonomy (GTDB): domain Bacteria; phylum Bacteroidota; class Bacteroidia; order Bacteroidales; family UBA10428. The sequence goes on along the minus strand of CAZHQW010000043.1, from coordinate 17,638 downwards.
TTTCACTGGTAATATGCTTTTCCGGTCCCGGAACCTCAAAGTTGTATAATCTGCTGTCTTTAGCTTCCTGTGGCATGGTATCCCAGTTCATACGCTGCTCAGCAGTCATGTTCTCGTAGTCAATATCAGGAACAACAGCAAGTCCGTGATCAAATGCAAAGCCCCTATCACTGTTATCAGTGGACCATAAAACGGTATAACCGTTATATACAGCACTGTCAATTATTTCAACCAGGTCGTCAAGCGTTACGTTATATACTTCACCCCATGACCAGTTATCCGGCACCTCCAGGATAAACCTGGAATATACGGGATGGTGCGTAAACGATGTGACCAGCACATAATCGTCCATATCCAGACCTAACTCTTCAGCATAGCCCTTCGGCGTATATACTTTTTCGTCATATAAAAAAGTATCGGGAATCTCACCAATGTATGAATCAAGGATCTCAATATAGCCGTCAAGCCAGTCATTGCTTATGACGTTTTTATTAATAACTTTATTAACATAATCTTTCAGTACTGAATCCATTTTACCGTGAATAAGATTCTCCCTGTTTGACGGGTATATTTCTTCAGGGACTATGCCATGGTCTTTTATCACTTCAATTACATCATTTGCTGCTCCTCCGGCGGTAAAGTTAATATGCCCGTGCATCCGTACATATTTCTTCGCCTTGGCAATATAGGCATATCTTACAATAAACATTTCGGAAAGGTCATAGGTTTTATTTTTTGTGCGCATTAGTTCTGATTCCAGCAGCGATATACCTGCAAAACTCCAGCATGTACTGGAGCTGTACTGGTTTTTAACTTCTGTTGTATTCAGTACCTTTATCGGATTGAACCTGTACCCGGGGAGTTCCTGTTCCTGGCTATATAAGTATCGGGACTGTAAAATATATGAAATTAAGATTACCGATAACACAAGGATATAACCTGCCCTCATAGCCTCATTAAGTTTATTTTAAATATGGACATTTTTTTTTAAAGATACAATCAATTGGCAATTTAATAGTATCAATGGACATATTGACAGAAAAGGATTTATTACTTGCTGTCGATGATTTTCAGTTCTGTCCTTCTGTTCAGTGCCCTGCCTTGTTCAGTTTCATTTGTTGCAAGGGGCTTTGAGAATCCATATCCCTTATACATTATTCTTTCTCCCGCTATTGATGAATTTTGCAGGTATTCTGCAACTGATCTGGCCCTGTTTTCCGAAAGTGTCTGGTTGTATTCGGCAGTACCCACATCGTCTGTGTGGCCGCTTATTTCTATACTGATGTTCGGATAGTCTTTCAGGAATTTGACTAATTTATCAAGTTCGACTTTTGATTCTTTCATCAGTGCAAATGAGTCGGTTTTGTAAAAAATATTGTTCAGGACAATCGATTCACCTACTTTTATGGGGCTCAGAGGAACATCCTTCAGAAAAGGCTCCTCCAGCTTAAAGACTCCTTTCAGGGCAAAGTTGCCGGAAAAGAAAAGGTAACCTTCTTTTGATACATTCAGACAGTAATCCCTGTTCGAAGGGAGGCAAACAAGAAACTCACCGGTCTCCACATCAGAAAAAGCTTCATATACCATTTTGCCCGTTTCCAGATCTATAAGTTCAAATTTGGCTTTCAGCCTTTCCAGTGTTTCTATGTCAAAGACTTTACCTTTCATGTAGGATACTTCATGGGGACGGACTTCCTTATAGAGCTCAAACATAAATATATCCTTTCCTGCATAAGGATCTCTGTCTGATGAATAATATGCCTCATTTCCTTTTGAGTTCACTATAAGTCCGATTTCATCCTTGTTGGTGTTAATAGGATATCCCAGGTTTTCGGGAACAGACCATTTGTCAGTGCTGTCTTTGCGGCTTACGAATAAATCAAATCCCCCCAGTCCCAGGTAACCTTCAGATGCAAAATAAAGAGTCTGGTTATCAAAATGAATAAAGGGGGACATCTCATTGGATGGTGTATTAATGTCATTTCCCATATTAACGGGCTGCGACCATGTGCCATCTTCATTCCTCCCGGTTTTCCATATATCAAGCTGTCCCTTGCCGCCCGGCCTGTCACTGGCAAAATAAAGGGTGTTGCCATCTGCCGACAATGAAGGCTGTGTTTCTTTATAACGTGTGTTAACAGGAGCAAGCATGTTCTTAGGCAGTGTCCATTTTTCACCAATTAGCTCGGAATAATACAAATCACAGCGTCCTACTCCTTCTTCCCTGTTGCAAGCCGTGAAGACCATAAATCTGCCATCGGCAGAGATGGTCTGAGCTCCTTCATTATCATCGGTGTTAAGCGGATACCCGGCATTTTTCATTACGCTCCACCCGTCATCCAGTTTATGGCTGATAAAGAAATCTTCCTGGAAGCCGTCAAAGTGGAGGCTTTTTCTTACCAGTCTCGTTATTATTAATGTCTGCTCATCAGCCGACAAACTGGGCCAGTACTCGTCTTCTATCGTGTTAATAGCAGGGCCCAGGTTTTCCGGATTAAAATCGACAGGATTATTAACTGCATTAATGGCAAAACTGCATTTATCAATTCCCTTTCTGGCCAGTTCAATCTGCCTTGTATCTTTGGTGTTTAGCTCCAGATACTTTTCATAATCAAGTTTGGAATCTTCATATCTGCCCAGTTTAAATTGCAGTCTGCCCAGCCTGATGAATCCCCTGGGATAATAAAGAGGATTAATATCCATTCCCTTTTTATATGCACCAATAGCATTCGCATATTGCCGGTCATCTTCATAAACCTCTGCCAGCACCAGGCAGGCCTCGATAAAATCACTATCGGCAGAAATGGCCTGGGTTAAGTAATTAATGGCTTCAGGGTAATTCTTAAGGCTGTACTTTCTCAGTCCCTGGTTGTATGCATCAATGGCCTTTTTAGAATCAGTATGTATCTGTTCCTGCGAATAAATAGAAGAAAAGTTAAAAATCAGCAATAATATGACGGCTAATATTATTCTCACTAATATATTTTTTACCGCTGTTGTTGATTAAGATTACGAAAACCGAATGCACTCATTATTTTTTCAAATATATCAGTGTTGTCATAGATACCCCTGAACTCTTCCGAACCCGGTCCGTATGCAAATACAGGCACCATCACCCCTGTATGATTTCCAGTCGTGTATCCCGCATCCACTGTTCCTTCATCAAAGCTGCCGCCATTAATGCCCATGCCTCCTGTTTCATGATCAGCGGTGATAATAACCAGGGTGTTTCCTTCTCTTACTGCAAAGTCCAGTACCTTTCCTATTGCACGGTCAAAATCAAGCATTTCTCCGACAATATATTCCGTGTTATTTGCATGACATCCCCAGTCTATCTGCGAACCTTCAACCATAAGAAAGAATCCCTTTTCATTATTTGAGAGAATATCCAGGGCGGCATTGGTAGCTTCGGGCAGCATGTCTCCTCTTTGAATGCCTGTGCTGTCCCTGTAAGAGGGGATGTTCATGGCAGCTATCAGTGCAGCCAGCTTTCCGGACTTCACAAAATTTATGCTATCCATCTCAAATAACACTTTATAGCCCTTTTCTTTTAATTTTGCCGTAAGATCAATATTATCTTTTCTTTTTACAAAATGATCCCTTCCGCCGCCGATAAAAACATCGATGTCGGTTTTCAGAAAATCTTCTGCTATTTCTTCGTACATATTTCTGCTTTTCTGGTGAGCAATAAATGCGGCAGGAGTGGCATGGGTAACCGGACAGGTGACAACAATGCCTGTGGCAAGTCCGTGTTCTTCGGCAATTTCCAGAATGGTCTTTTCAGGAAGGGAATCCACGTTGACTCCTATGGCCCCATTATATGTTTTTTTACCTATGGACATTGCAGTGCCACCTGCTCCTGAATCGGTTATAAAGTCCGATGCAGAGTAAGTTTTTATAAAACCTGTATTTTTACACCTTTCAATGTTTAAATTACCATGATTGGCAACTATACCGGCATATATCTGGGATACTCCCATGCCGTCGCCTATCATCAGTATGATATTCCTTGCCTTCTTTCCCGGATTTTCATTGTCAGCATACAGCGTGAAGGCCCCAAACACTGCAAATAATATAATGAAAAGGGGGACAGCGCCCATGTTTTT
>CAZHQW010000043.1:0-13432 GCA_964534745.1 uncultured Bacteroidales bacterium | reverse complement strand
GGGACAGCGCCCATGTTTTTCTTTGTAGTACCAGTACCATTAGTGTTCATATCTTCCTGTTTGAAGGGACAGCTACCTTTTAAAATATGGGTGCTGTCCCCAATTTATATGCAAATATACTACTTATGAGCTTCAAATGGTTGTACAGCGCGATATTTTAAAATATGGGCGCTGTCCCCCTTAATATTTAAAAAATATAAGTATCTTTGTAATTGATTTGGAAATTTGTGATAATTAAACTGTGTTTTAAAATTACCTCTTGTTGATGATTTTCCCTATGTACTAAGCTTTAGTTATTGCTCATTTTTTAAATCCTTTGTTTATTACGAAATTCTACTATTATGAAAGAAGTAAAAAATGATGACACTGTCACAATACATTTCAAATGCAAGACAGATGACGGACAGATTTTTTCATCTTTGAAAGACAACAAACCACTGACATTTAAGGTAGGAGAGGGCAAGCTGCTTAAGGACATAGAATCAGGTGTTATAGGCATGAAAGTTAAGGATAAGAGAAAGATAAATATAAAACACGAGGATGCTTACGGCGATGTGGATGAAGATTTGATACAGGAGGTCAATAAAAAAAAGCTGCCTTCAAATATTGAACCCAAGCCGGGGATGTCTTTATACGCTAAAGGGCCGGATGGTAAGGAAATGAAAGTTAGAATTATTAAAGTAAAGGAAAATAGTATTATAATCGATGCAAATCATCCCTTGGCAGGAAAAGATATTGAATTTGAAATCGAGGTTATTGAAATAGTTAATAACTAATCTTAAACTTTCCTGAATAAATATTCCGTATTATTTATAATTTTATCATTATTAATATTAAACAAATTTTATTATGAACATTTATGTAGGTAACCTTAGCTACAAGGTTGAAGAAACTGAGTTAAGACAGATTTTTGAAGAGTATGGTGAAGTAGCTTCAGTAAAAATCATTACTGATAAGTACAGCGGAAGAAGTAAAGGTTTTGCTTTTGTAGAAATGAATGACGAGGAACAGGCCAAAAAGGCTATTGAAGAGCTTAATCAGAAAGAAATAGACGGCAGGCAGATTGTAGTGAATGTTGCAAGGCCAAAAAGAACTGACTTCAATAGTCAATAATTCATAAAAATAGGGACAGCGTCCATATCAGGGACAGCGTCCATATTTTATTTCAGGGATAGAGATCTTTTGGATTTACGGTTTTACAGTAATCTTTAGAATTTTTATTCTGGAAGGGCAAGTCCTTCCCAGGCCCTTATGGACCCGGGTAACAGGATTAGTCTAAAATATCCAATTATCAGTTCTGAAAGGTGATGCCGGCAGGCCCTCCTTATTATACAGGTTTGCCCCTTCAGGATTATCAGCCCAGGCATAACGGACAGCGGCAGGTTTTTTGACTTTTTCGTTCCAGACAATCACTTTATTATCCACTATTTCCGCCCTGGCCCAGACAAATTTTCTATCTTGTCCGGCTATAGCGAAATGCTTAAGTTCTCCTCCTCCTTTTACCATAAGTCCGGTTCCTGTATCAGAAAATGTCAGTATGATACTGTCACCTTTAATTTCCATGGATCGGTATATCGGACCTGAGGATATAACATCCGTATCATTGTAGGCAATTTTTTGAGCAGCCAGCGCCAGCCTTTTCCCAACGTCCTTTTTATTCAGGGGATGAATATCGTTCCATTCGCCCAGGTCAATTGCTACAGCCATAGCCGTATTAGGTAAAGAAAGTGCATGTAACTGGGCTTCGCGCGTTAGCGCCCAGTTACTATCTGATGGATAATCATAACCTTCCATAAAGTTATGAAGCTGGACATATATGAATGGAAAATCACCTTGTCCCCATTTCTCCCTCCAATTCTTTATCAATGCGGTGAACAAGGTTGCATATTCTTGTGGCCTGCCAGTATTCGACTCCCCCTGATACCATATTATACCTTTTATGGTATAGCTTGTGAGTGGTGCTATCATTCCATTGTAAAGACCTGTAGGTTTCCATCTGATAAAGGTTTGACCCTCCATAGGCTTCATCTTTGCTCCCAAATGATAATGCCAGTCTCCTTTTAAATCTATTGTGTCACCTTCAATTACAAGTTCGTAAGGTTTGTCCGGCACAAAGCCTCCTTTGCCGCTATTGCTGATTAGCCTGACGACTATTGTATTTTTCCCTTCCTTTAGAATATTTTCCGGAATGTCATATCTTCTGGGAGGATACTGATAACTTACTGATCCGACATAAATTCCATTGATAAATACCGTATCGGCATCAACCACGCGTCCGAGATTCAGCCTTGCAGGTTTTCCAGCCATATCAGCATCTAATTCTACATCTTTTCTAAACCATACAACTCCATTAACATCGCCTAAATCACCATCTGCCCAGTAACCCGGGACTTTCATAGACGGCCAGTCCGAAACATCAACTTCCGGTTTATACCATGGCATATCCGGATTTTTGTAGCCCTCGTCCGCTGTACTCAAATTTTCATACCAGGTCCTGATGCGCTTATTGTCAGCGTTTTGAATTTGATGTATCAGCGCGGTATCTTTAAATTTTTGCGCTTCCTGATAGTATTCAGGGAACTCCATTATCGCATCTTCACTCATCCATGCTTCAGCCGGAGACCCTCCAAGGCTCGAACGAATCAAACCTATCGGAATCTTATATTTATTATATAAATCATCAGCGAAGAAATAAGCAATTGCGGAAACGCCTAATATGTTATCATGACTTATGCTTTCCCACCTGCCATATGGGAGATCCGTTTGCGGTTCGTTAAAATTATAAACTGTCGGCACTGCGAAATATCTTATATACGGATTACCGGCATTTTTAATCTCATCTTCATAAAGCGGACGTACCCTGTTCATGTTGATATCCATCTGGGATTGACCCGAACAGACCCACACATCGCCAATTAAAATATCTTTAATAGTAATTGTATCACTTGCAATGATTTTCATGTTATACGGACCACCTGCCTGTAAATTTGAAAATATGACACTCCATTCCCCATGATTATTTGCTGATATGCAATAGATTGAATCTAAAAAGCTGATTTTAATATTTTCGCCATCAGCAGCCCATCCCCAGATCTTCACATCGGTACTTCTTTGCAAAACCATACCATTACTAACCAGCCGGGGAAGACTTACCTTGCTGAAGGTTTGAAGTGACAAAAAACTCATTAAAACACACCAGGTTCCAATTCTTCTAATATTCAATGCTTTCATCAGATTATTTATCAAATTTATACTTGTTCTTGAAAGTATTAGTTACATGTTTAGGTCATATGACAAAATTACTCAATTACTATTTTTTTCAAATCAATTGTTTTTTTGTTTTCAAGCAATATAAAATAAACTCCAGGTGCTATATCTATTGCTAAATTCACATTTTGAACCGGCTTACTATACTTTTTTTGAACTAGTTTTCTACCATCGCCGGTGATAATTGATAAAGAGCTGAAGAATGATCCCCATGAAACCAGTATTTCGTTATGGGCCGGATTCGGGGAAACTACAATTTCAGGAGTATTAGCAGTGTTATGGGGGGTGACGACCAAAGGTTCAGGAACAGTATTTGTTACAACGTAGTCACTGAAATCCTGAAGTATGCCATTATATACGCTTCTGACATTGCCACCGGAGTAGCTTACCTTAATTTCATCACCGTATTGAATATAAGGATAAATAGAAAAGCTTAGTAAATCATGTGTGGAAGTCAGTGACTGGATAGTTGCAGGAACATCGTTCACTGCAATTGTAAAATAATTTTTTTCGTCGCTGGCATCGAGCAAAGGTTTGTCAAAAGTTAAATCGATGTATATATATACTGAACCGGCCATTCTGGTTGATGCCTCTATGATATTTGGCGGATAACCACTGGTGGTATTTTGAATAGGTTCGCTAGTAAAAGAAGCCAACAGGCCTCCGTTAACTGCCTCCAATTCTGTTCCTGAATATGTTAGCGAGACCATATCCTCATAGTATATCCTGTTCTCAGGAAGGAGAACTATGATCGTGGAATCATTTTCCAGTACTTCTGCAGCATTTATCAAAATATCATCCTTTCCTTCAACCTCAATTAAAAAATCGCTGGTGTAAGAAGCCGGAGAATTCATTTTTTTGCTCAGGTACATCCGGACTGTATCACCTTCATGTTTAGTCTCCAGTAATTTAATTTCGGGGGCTGCACCCGGCAAAAGGTTGTCAACCGACAGACCGCTAAACGGCATAAGGCTGATACCAACCGGATTTGTAATCGTTCCCGGGTTGTATGAGATAGTGATTTCGTCCGTATTTGATACCAATGCTGCCATAGTGATAACCAGGAGACTGCTATCGCCTTCCGCCAGGGAAATATCTGAAATTGGAATATTTTGAGAACCGTTGGCTTCGATACTTAAACCACAAGGTAAAGCAGGTGTCATCACCGGCTGGCTGAGATTTAATTGCAGCGTATCATCATCAGTTACGCTTGCTGAAACAAACTCAGGAGCTGTTACTGCAATAAACTGTATCCATTTCAGATTGAACAGTCTTCCCGGTTCGGCACCGGCAAACCGGAGGTATACGTCGTGTCGTCCTTCGACATGATCCACAGGGGCTGAGAAGGTTTCAAAAGTGTTCCAGTCACCGGTATTTAGTATTTCACAGTCAGCTACCTTTGTTCCCGTATCAATTGAATCGAGCCACACTTCAATTGTTCCGCCCGAACCGGCACTGGAAGCAGTAACTTCAATTGTCTTCGGTGTCTTTAAATATTCATCATTTCCAAATTCAACACCTGCATAAAGTGCCCAGTCATTATTGTGAATACTGTCCAGCTGGTATATACCATCAGTTTTTGTTGTACGCCAGGTACCGTATTGATTTGCCGGACATTCGGTCAGGACAGGTGAGTATGCATCGCGGTAAATATACAGATCAAAAAAAGCATCACTTCCCTGGACATATGGTCCCTGCCTGGTTCCGGTAAATGTTACGAAATCGGAGTATGAGTCAACTTCAGATACATCAAAATTTTCACCGACTTTTACCCAGTCGCAGCCGTTACTGCTGAAATAACCGCTAATACTATGGTTCACCCTGATGATCCTGAGCCACAGTGTATTTCCCAAAGTATTATCAGTCTCATATCTGGTGTTTTCAAAACTGAAGACTATAACATTGTGGTTGTATTCATTTACAGAACTGTATAATTTTGCAAACATCGTTTCATCTCCTCTCAAAATCCTTAGTCCGGCTTCGTCATTAATAGATTCTGCACCGAATTCAAGGCGTGTTATAAGTGAGTAATTATGTTCACCGTCATTCTTTATAACAGTATTTACATTTGTAGTGCTCTTGGGCAACAAATGCAGCCATCCCGGCCGGTCGGTCAGCGAATATGAATTATCAGGGGTATAACCCAGAAACGACCACTCGGGATTCAGCTTATCCGAAGTGAAAAAATCTGATTTTGGCACCATCCAGGGAATACCGCTACCTGGCAGTTCTGGTGCGGTGAAGGACTTGTTAATGGGGTAATCAGCAACAGGCCGAAGATTATCATCATAGAGAACCTGGTTTAATAATCCCTGCCGTCCCTGTCCTATCCATTCGCCTTTCGCATAAAGAGGATGAATTACCCAAAAGGTACTGTCATCAAGCATAATAACTGGTGAAGCATGGTTGGGGCCTGTAAAAAGCGAACCCGGTTTCTGAGGATCGTTTACATTAAAAAAATCACCCAGCATTTCCCATGAATCCTCACTGTCTGTTAGCGTTTGACTTCTCATAACCTTTTGACCCCCGCCTAAATCCCTGGCAAAAGAATAGTAGTAATAACCTTTATATTTCCACATTACAGGTCCTTCTGCCCAGCTATACGGATGGGAAGGTGCCGGGTTTAACCAGTCCAGATTATAGACAACACCCTTAGGTTGACCGTCATTTCCCAGTTCAACAATACCGTTGTTTGGCCTCCCGTTTTTAACTACCAGGTACCATTTGTTGTCATCGTCAATAAAAATAGAATTATCATATCCTAAATCATATGGCAGGCTCGAAGGATTATTCACTCTTACCGGATCTGACCATGGACCTGCCGGATCGTTTGCTGTTACATAATGCATAGTATTTGAGCGGGAAAAGTAATGCCAATACTGACCATTATAATAAACCATATGGCCTCCCCAGCATCCGCCCCCGGGATTATCACCGTAATTTGACCATGACGCTTTTACAGGTTGAGAAATCGCTTCCCAGTGAACTAAATCAGTAGAATGAAAAATTTGAGGTGTTACATTAAAAGATGAACCTGTCGTATAAAAATCATTTCCGATGCGGGTAAGTGTGGCATCGGGGTGGTCGCCGGGAATTACCGGATTAATATAGGTACTATCCGTTTGTGCATTGATGCCCAGGTTTAAGATGATGCTGATAAGAACAAAAAAGTAAAGTCTCATATATTTTAGATTATATTCCGGATCAAAATTAACGTATATTATCATTTAAGCAAAAATCGTGTTATTGCTGATACATCAATTACTGCCAACCACGATTTTTTTAAGTTGAAATTGGCTATGATTACTGATTTTGACAACATAAATTCCGTCGGGTAGGCTCACAGGCAGATATATTTCAGGTTCATAGGTTATTAACCGGCACAATACAGTACTTCCTATAATATCAGTAATTTCGACTTTGTTGTACTGAAAATCTGCGGATTCAATACACAGTTCTCGTGATGCCGGATTAGGATAAACCTTAATTTTATCAGAATTTGGTTTGTTAATTCCGCTTATTACTTTTTTTTTGATGTCCGTATAATTAATATTGAAACCCCCTTTTGCTGCACGAAGTTTTAAAAAATGTTTTCCCGGACCAATTTTCAGGTCGGTGGCAACAGACTTATAGACTTGCCAGCTACCTGTGTTAGGAGCATATACATAGCCAATATTAACGTCATCAAGATAAATTATAAGTATGCCGCCGTTGTTAGGGGAAGCAAGGCGGAAAGCAGCGGTAAACAATGTGTCAGTAGTATTATTATCCATGGCATATTCCATCCAGTCACCATCGTCAATCCAGCCTACATTCAGTCCGCCTCCTGTATCACCGGTCTGTTCGGTTTGAATTCCCGACTGGGAAATAAAATTCTCCGCTTCTATTTTTGCCGGGATTACTATCCATGCCGGTTCGTTAATCAGATTTGTAAGTGCAAAATCACTGAATCCTTTTAAAATACCCTGGTCGGTAGCCGTTATGTTTCCCGGTAAATAGCTGACGGTTACAACATCGCCAAAATGAAAAACATTTGGCGGAAAAATGGTAATTGTGTTGACAATAAACACATCTTCGATCGGAACAATTTCTCCATTTACACTTAGTGTAAAGTAGTCTGATTGTTCAATAGCCATTGCTACCGGTTTGCTGAATTCAAGTACGGCAAACCATCCGCCTGGATCTATGGTTCCATCCAAAATATGGAATGGCAGACCATTTGAGTAATTTGTTACCGGAAGACTGGTAAATGCTTTAAGTAATCCGCTGTCAGAAGACATAATGATATTGCTTGAATAGGAAAGTGAAAGCTCATAATCTGCAAAAACCTGTCCGGCAAGTGAAAATGATAATGAAGCAGAATCATTATCGAAAAAATCGCTTTGTAGTATTGGAATACTATCTTTTCCATTGTATTCGGTGAAAAGAGTTAAAGCTGAGACATCTGTTGGAACCTGCATCTTCTTATTAAACCTGGCGATGATTGAATTACCGTCTTTGTTCGATCTTAGTTCTACTATTCTTGGAGAAGAGCCGGTTAACAGATTATCTACCAGGGTGTCGGTGAAATTATTCAGGTTCACATCAAATATTGAAAGCACATTTCCGCTGCTGTATAAGAGTAATACCTCATTTTCTTTTGAAATGCTGTCTTTCAGATTAACTACCAGTTGATTCGCAGTATCACCCGGAACTACACTATCAATCTCTGCAACCAGGCTGTCTATTTTCACTGTGAATCCATTGAATGTTGCCCGTTCCTTAACCTGTTCGCTTAAATCAACAATAATTTGTTTCGGATTTTTATTAGTTACAGAAGCATATTGAAATTCCGGTTTTTTGATACATACAATGGTATATATTTCGCCGGCCTGAGTAGGCAGGTCGTACATCAGAGTTGGCTCAAGGATTACGGGATTTAAAATCGATGAATCGGAAATTACAGGATCTTTTATTTCAGCAGCAGCAAAAAAAGGATTCGGATTAGTTCCCGAAGCAGGATTCAGGAGTGTGCCATCAATCAGAGCTACTTCGTTAGGTACACGAATGCGGCAATTTCCCCCAAGATTTGATTCAATAATTATTTTTTGAACCTCTCCGTTTTCCCAATTGAAACTAACATTAAAACCGCCATAAGCCCGTAATCCGTTTATATCACCGGTTTGCCAGTCGTCCGGCAGGGCAGGCAGAAAATGAATAGCGCCGTCATGACTTTGCAGAAGCATTTCAGTTATGCCTGATGTACAGCCAAAATTTCCATCAATCTGGAACGGTGGGTGCGCGTCAAAAAGGTTTGGATAGGTACCACCATTATTTCCTGAATTCACAGGATCAACCAGTGTAAGTTGATCCGTAATAAGTTTTAGTGCATGATTGCCATCAAGCAAACGTGCCCATAGATTGACTTTCCAGCCCATTGACCAGCCTGTAGAAACATCACCCCTATGGATAAGTGAAGTACGTGCTGCATCGAACAATTCCGGTGAGGTGCAGGGTGAGATCTGGTTGCCCGGGAATAAACCGTATAGATGCGAAACATGACGATGCTGGTCATCAGGATTATCCCAGTCTTCCATCCATTCCTGCAACTGTCCGAAACGGCCGGTTTGCATTGGAGCCAGATGGTCTAGTATTTCCTTGAAATCGACCATTAAGGTACTGTCCTGTTTCAGCAATGATGCAGCTTTAATAGTTTTTGAAAATAAATCGAACAGTATCTGATTATCCATAGTTGTTCCTGCACAAACAGAGGTGGAATGGCCGGAGGGAGCATTCTCAGGTGAAATGGAAGGACTTACTACCAGCCAGTTATTTTCAGGTTCCTCAATCAGGAAATCCTGGTAAAATTCGCATGCCGATTTTAATACCGGGTAAACGGAGTCGAGGTACTCCAAATCACCGCTGTACAAATACTTTTCCCACAAATGTTGCGAAAGCCATGCGCCGCCCATAGGCCACATTCCCCAGTATGCACCGTCCACCACACCGCAAATGCGCCATATATCGGTATTGTGATGCGTAACCCAGCCATCACAACTATACATGGTTTGAGCGGTTTGCCGGCCCGTTTCTGATAGCTCTTTAACCATCTGAACAAGAGGTTCGTGCATTTCGGTAAGATTACACTTTTCTGCGGGCCAGTAGTTCATTTCGGTATTAATATTTATGGTATACTTGCTGTCCCATGGCGGGCTGACCTGTTCATTCCATAATCCCTGTAATGTAGCGGGTTGCCCGCCAGGTTGCGAGCTCGATATGAGCAAATAACGGCCAAACTGATAATACATTGCAACAAGTTCGTTGTCACTTGTCTTTGAAAAGTTCTTGATGCGTATATCTGTTGGGAAAGCCGATAAAGAAGAAGTGCCTAAGTCGAAGCTGACACGGTTGAAATACTCCTGATAGGCAGCCACATGACCGTCCAATAGCTCTGTATATGACTTTGCTTCAGCCGCCGAAAGATAGTCTATACATTTTGCAGTTTCATCGGCGGTTAAGCTATTATAATCCACAAAATTGGTTGCAATTGAAATCAAGATCACCACTTCGTCGGCACTGCTTAATTCTATCTTATTTGAGGCGATAGCCGTTGTGCCGCCTGAATTTATAATTTTTACACGGGCATCAAATTTTACCTGTCCGGTCACACCTTCGTGGGTACTTGAAAGTCCCTTCAATTCCATTGTATTCACGTCCGGAACATTCATCGCATTCTGCAAGGGACCGTCTATACCGGCTGAAAATGTGATTTTTCCCGGCTGATCGGCGGTTAACCTGACAACTATAACCTGATCGGGCTGTGAAGCAAAAACTTCACGTTGATAAGTGACATCGTCAACCATGTAAGTAGCTGTAAAAACTGCCTTTTCCAAATCCAGTTCGCGGTAATAATCAGTATAACTGTCATGGTCCGGAAAAGACAAATGAAGGTTTCCAATAGTTTGATACTTCGAACCATGTAACTGCTGTGCTGTGATATTTTCATTAATCATTGCTTCAGCCTCGCTATAATTTCCTTCGAAAATAAGCTGTCGAATTGCAGGTAGTGCCTCCAGGGCATCCGGATTATCATTGCGTGAGGGACCACCGGACCAGAAAGTACCTTCGTTGAGCTGGATTTTCTCATTGGCAGGGTCTCCGAAAATCATTGCTGCAATGCGTCCGTTACCAATAGGTAAAGCCTCGTTCCAGACACTTGCCGGCTTGTTATACCACATTATAAGTTTGGTGTCTTGCTGTGCTTTAGTGTATTGTATAGACAGGAAAAAGCACAGTAATAATGTGGAGATTAATAACTGTCTGGTTTTCAATTTATTAGAATTTTACAACTTTACCACGAAAATTTTTTTTGCCATTATACAGATTAACCAGATAAACTCCACTACTCAACTGAGCAATATTCAGGGTATTGCTACTACTGTTAGAATAAGATAATACTAACATGCCGTTTATATCGTAAATATTCAGTTTTTCAATATAATTGACGCCGTAAAGATTAATGGTCTGATATAATGGATTGTAAGAAATTTTGAACTCAATACAGCTTTGGCTTTGTAATATACCGGTATCTGTAGTATCTGTTTCGGGAACACGTCCGAAAATCCTTTGTGCAAAATGGTACAAACCTGATTTCCAGACCGGCCATTCGTGGCCTTTGCCCTCTTCAATCAAATAATAATGGTCAATGTTATTCTGTGCCATAAAGTTATGAGTATTCTGGCTCACAAAGAGAAGATCATCATCACTGCCACATGATATCCAAAGGGCCGATATTTTGGCAGTGTCCTCACTTAAATCCGGTATCAGGGATGCAGCGGCTTTGGTGTTTGGGGCTGGTGAAAATGCCCCGACCCACGCGAATGTATCGAGGTGTGCCAGTCCAAAATTCAATGCCTGTCCGCCCCCCATTGAAAGTCCCGCTATTGCGCGGGCCTCCCTGTCGCGTTTTACAGAATAGGCTGTGTCAATAAAAGGAACAAGATCTTTAATAAGCTCAAATTCAAAATTGGCAAATCCGGCTGCTTTATCTTCGGCAAAAATATCTGAACCGGGTGAATCGTCCTCCATTGCACGGCCATTGGGCAACACTACAACCATCGGGTCAGTCTTACCCCCGGCATAAAGGTTGTCCAGTATATAATGAGGCACACCGTAATTGTACCATTCGTTTATGTCGCCTCCTATTCCATGCAGGAGGTAAAGCACATTATAAGTTGAATCTGCGGTATAACCCGGAGGGAGATAGATTCTTGTCTGGCGGTCAATGCCAACTGTACTTGAGTAATAGGATACCACTACGGATTCACCATGGTCAATATTTGACTTATAACTGTCGAATCCCGGGGGAGGAGGATCTATATTATCCTGCGTGAATAGAATTTGCGGATTGGATAAAACAATTAAAGCAATTAATGATTTTCTGATAAAATCCCGTTTTATCCTGCCTTTTGTTAGTTTATATTTAATCATGCTTCTTTACTCCTGCTTTAATCTGTGTAAATGAATGTGCCGGGAATGAATATGATATTTTATTCTTTTCTGTTTTGATCTCTTCCGGTACAGGGATATACTGTTCCTGCTTATCATATATAAAGAGGTCTTTGAGCGAATCCCCGGTAACTGCTTTTGCTTCAGCTTTCCCTGTAAATTCAGCTGAACTGGTAATTATGTCCGCAACGATCGTATTGTCTTTATGCCTGTTGACCACGTTTATGTAAACTGTACCGGTTTCTTTGGAGTAAACTGTTGTAACATCAAGAAAAGGGATGCCTTTGTATTTATCGGTATTGAAAGTATCACACGCGACGTAAGTATCGACAGAGTTGCCATGACAGTTGTTTGAAAACAATTTAAACGTGTAATACAACGGTGTTTTAAAAGTTCCCCTTGTTTTATCGGTTTGTAACAACGAAGTTAGCAGTGTGTAGTTTGCCATTTTTACAATATCGGCATTACGAATAAAAGAATTGAAATACATGGCAACCGCCAGTGTGGATAACAGATTTCGACCGTGTGGCGCCCACTCGTCAACGGAGAGATACATAGGTTTCATTGCCGGATACATGGCTTTGGCAACGTTAATCTGTGCATGAACGACTTTTATTTTTTCTTCAATATCAAATGAACTCTGTCCAACATAATCATAATAATTATCGGTTATGTTCCAGTAACGGTGAATGGAAATATAGTCGGCAATATCTCTAAGTTCGGTAATTACTTTCCGGTTCCAGTCAATCCATTTGCCGGTGCTCTCGTAGTATGACGAACCGTTAGCGATAAACTTAATTGAATTGTCGGTGGCTCTCATTGCTTTTGCAGCCTCAATAGCGACCTTGCAATAATCTTCGGCGTTTTTATATCCCATGATCCATGGTGATCCGTCAACTTCGTTACCAAGACACCAGTATTTTACATTGAATGGTTTCTGATTTCCGTACCTGGCACGTAAATCTGAATAATAGGTTCCCTTTTCCAGGTTGCAGTATTCTACCCAGTAGCGTGCATCGTTTATGCTGCCAAGGCCAAGGTTAATACAAATAACGTTTTCACTTCCAATAGACCTGTTTAATTGTATCCATTCGTCTGTTCCCACATGATTATTATCAATAGCGCCCCATATAAGTTCTTTACGTACAGGGCGCTGTTCTTTCGGACCAATGCCGTCCTGCCAGTTATAACTGGAAACATAGTTACCACCCGGCCACCGCATGTTGGTTATTTTAAGCTCCTTCATCGCTTCAATATAATTTTTCTTGAAGCCGTTTTCGTCCGCAAGGGGAGAGGAAGGATCATACAAAATTCCATACATTGTATTTAAATAGCCTGTATCAGTTAATCCAAATCTCCTGGGGCTAAACTTTATAGGTTCCATGAATACACCATAGATCTTGGGATCAATTTCCCCTATTGTTCTGTCAATATCTATTTTAATTTTTGCCGTTTGAGCAGATAGGCAGTAAGGAAGAGCAAGCAGTAAAATAAATAATAATTTTTTCATTCTGGTTATTTTTTTATTAGTGGATAATTCTGAACCAGTCAAAATCAACATACCCGCCGGTTGATTTTGTTGCATAATTAAACAGGCAAAATTTGTTTCCGGTAAATACAGTGAGATTAAATCTCATTGATAGTTCATTGCCAAGTGAAGTAAATTTTTTATTATCCA
>CAZHQW010000042.1:0-33380 GCA_964534745.1 uncultured Bacteroidales bacterium | reverse complement strand
ACCAGACGGGGGTCGGACAACTGGTGGAAATTGGCGTAAAAAAAGGAAGAAGCACCAGAAAAAACCTTAAAATAGGAATTTGCGGTGAGCACGGGGGTGAGCCCAGTTCAGTCGAATTTTGTCACAGGGTAGGAATGAATTACGTTAGTTGTTCGCCTTTCAGAGTTCCTATAGCAAGACTCGCAGCAGCCCAGGCTGCATTGAGATAAAAACAGGGACAGCGCCCATATTATGGGACAGCGACCCGGGGCGTTGTCACTATTTTTCTTTTTTTATGTTCAGGTATATAACAAATGATGCGGCAAATGCAATAACCAGGGCAACAATACCCTTAAAGTATTCTGAAAAAATAATTTTGCCTATACCATACATGGTTGCGTAAATAGCCATTACACTCAGGATCCAGTTAACAAGCTGCCGCCCGAAATTTGTGGATGTCCTGACATCCTTGATTTCACGGCTAACTGCTTTCCAGCCTGCTCCACCCGGATGAACCTTCCTGTAAAATGATACAAGAACCTTTCTGTCAACCGGTTTTGTCAGGAATGTAACCAGCAGCCATGTCAAAGTTGTACCTATCACCACAGGATAAAGTGTAAGTGGTGGTTCAAGGCCTGCTATATAAAGAGATAAAGGATGCGAGAAAATTTCTGCATCCAGGATTATGCCATTGCGCGCAAGAGGATAAATAATAAAAGGCGCTATCATTGCTGCAATTTCTGACCATGCATTAATCCTCCACCAGTACCATCTGAGAATTAACACTGCTCCGAGTCCGGCACTCACATTCAGAATAAATATCCATGCCCCCGAGATGCTTTTAAGAAAATACTTCGACACCAATAATGAAAAAAGTATCAGGATAAATATGCATATTCTTGAAATGATAACATAATGCCTTTCTGTCTGCTCCTTTTTTAAAAATCTCCTGTAAAAATCATTAATCACGTAAGATGTTCCCCAGTTAAGCTGGGAAGCAATGGTCGACATGTAAGCGGCCATAAAAACTGCTATAAGAAGTCCAAGCAGTCCGGGTGGCAGATACCTGGCCATAAGTTTGGGATACATCACTCCCGGATCAACAGTATTTTCATATTTTTCGTACAGCTTCATAAAAGAAGCATCTTTTGACAGATCTTCATTTTCAGTCAGGACTTCGTTGCCGTGTAGATTTTCCCTGCCTTTATAGAGTGAATTATTTTTATAAACCTCTTCAACCTTCTTATACAATTCCGGATTCTCTTTCTCCAGTATGGAGGTGTTCTGAGCCCTGGGCAAAATAACAAGTGCTGCCAGGGCTACAATTATCCATGGCCAGGGACGTATTGTATAATGGGCTATATTGAACCAGAGGGTTGCCAGCAGGCTATGCCTTTCATTCTTTGCGGAAAGCATGCGCTGTGCCACATACCCTCCTCCACCGGGATCAGCACCGGGGTACCAGCTTGACCACCACTGGATGCCGACATATGCAATAAATGCACCCAACGTAAGCGACAGGGCCCCTCCGGTAATTTTACCGGCTGAAATAGCACTAACCCTGGGGGAAAAATCAATCAGCCCGGGTGAGAGCTTTGCAGTCAGGTTCTTTAGTCCGTTTACCTGTGGCAGCCTCACCACAATAACCGCCAGTATGATACATCCCGTCATGGCAAAGACAAACTGAAAGCTGTCGGTGCGTATTGTTCCCAGCAATCCGGAAGAAAGGGCATATATGGCGATTATCAATGCAAGTATAGTAACAAGCATAAAAGGATCATATTGAGGCAGTATGATCCTGAAGATTTTTTCCATGGCTTCATGAACCCATCCCAGTACAATGGCATTCATAAAAAGTCCGAGATATATTGCCCTGAACCCTCTTAAAACAGACGCCTCAACGCCTGAATAGCGATGCTCAATTAATTCAAGATCTGTCATTATGCCGCTTCGGCGCCACAACCTTGAAAAGAAAAAAACAGTGAGCATACCGCCAATGGCGAGGTTCCACCACAGCCAGTTGCCTGCTATACCGTTCTTTGCCACAAGCTCGGTTACGGCAAGGGGGGTGTCTGCGGCAAAAGTTGTTGCCACCATGGCGGTACCTGCCAGGTACCATGGCAAATTCCTGCCTGACAGGAAAAACTGTTTTGTATCTTTTCCTGCCTTACGTGAATAATAGGCAGCAATAGATATGATGACAACAAAAAAGCCTATAATGACTATGAAATCAAAAACATTAAGCCTGACCATACATTATTTCAGTTTGTTTCACAATCTAAATATATGGATTATTGATATAAGTTGACATTATCATATAATAATTTATGAAAGCAGCTATTGATAAACAACAGAGCATTATTCACTGCATCAGGTGAATAAATAATCAAAATGAGGTTTGTTAGCTTAATAATTATTAATAACTTTACACCCTTTGTTAAAATTTGTTCTTTAGTGTCGGTAATTTATAATATTGCTATCCTGCTTCTGGCATATCTGCTGGGTTCAATACCTACTTCAGTCTGGATCGGAAAGTATTTCTTCAATTTAGATATAAGAGAACACGGCAGCAAGAATGCAGGATCCACAAATGCAATGAGATTGCTTGGATGGAAAACCGGACTGCTGGTCCTTTTATTTGACATTTTTAAAGGCTGGCTTGCAGTGAATCTTATCCGTCTGACTGACTACTATATTCCAGAGACAGGCGATTATATTAACTTCCAGCTGCTGCTGGGTATAGCAGCCATAATCGGACATATCTTCCCGGTTTACGTAGGTTTCAGAGGAGGCAAGGGAGTGGCAACCATGCTGGGCTTTGTGCTTGCAATTGATCCTGCAACAACGGCAATATGTATCGGAGTATTTGTAGTAGTGCTGATAATTACCAAGTATGTCTCACTCAGCTCAATGATAGCCGGCTTTTCATTTCCTATCCTTGTAATTTTTGTTTTCAAGACAACAACCCCCTCGCTAATAATATTTTCGTTAATAGTCTCAGTATTACTGTTATTCACCCACCAGCGAAACATCGAGAGGCTGCTCCGCAATGAAGAGAATAAAGTGCTGTTCCTGATGAGGAAAAAGCGAAGAGAGGCAGAGAGATTGAAGAAAATCGCCTAGCCATCTGTCTTTAACTTCCGGTTAAAAATTAATACTGTATTATTTGCATTTTTTTTTTGTATCTTTAGTTTTTTCAGCAAGAAAATTATAGCTTTGCAGCTCGATTTTTAAATATAATGTCTAACATATTAACTTTTTATTATTTTATTAAATGACGGAAAATATCAATAGTAAACTTGAAGAGGAAAAGGCAAAAGATGAAATCATTGATAGCAAGGTAGATGATAATTCTGAAGGAGCTGCATCAAAAACTGATAGCAAAGAAACCAAATCCAAAAATAAAGCAAAAAAGGAAACTGCTGAAGAAATAAAGGATAATAAAACCGCAGATAAAAAAACTGTAGCGAAGAAATCAACCGCAAAAAAAGCAACCGCAAAAAAGACCGTTAAGAAAGCCTCAGCAGAGAAGAAATCCACGACAAAGGCCAAAGCTGAGGATAAGGCTGCAAAGGCCGAAGCTGCCAAAAAAACCAGAGAAGAATCCGCCACTGAGCCGGAAGCAGCAGCCAAGCCGGCTGCCAAAAAAACCAGAGAAGAATCCGCCACTGAGCCGCAGGCAGCAGCCAAGCCGCAGTCAGCAGCCACGGCGGAATCAGCAGGCAAGCCGGAAGCAGCAGTGAAGACAGCTGAAAAAAAGACCGCAAAGAAGGTATCCAGAGATATAAAACCAAAAGAGGGTAAAGTAACTGCCGAATCTGACAAGGATTTTAACTGGATCGACTACACGGATAGCAGTGATAAATATTCTGAAGAAGAAAGAAATAAATATGAGAAGATGTATGACGATACCCTTTCGACCATAACTGATAACGAAGTAATTGAGGGTACGGTAATTTCAATGAATAAAAGGGAAGTAGTTATTAATATAGGTTATAAGTCAGAGGGAGTTGTGAGTCTGAATGAGTTCAGGTATGATCCTGATCTTAAGGTAGGTGATAAAGTTGAGGTTTATGTTGAAAGCCAGGAAGACAAAAAGGGACAGCTTGTTCTTTCACATAAGAAAGCAAGGGCATTAAAATCATGGGACAGGGTTAATGAAGCGCTGGAAAATGATGAAATAATAAAGGGATATGTCAAGTGCCGGACAAAAGGAGGCATGATAATAGATGTATTTGGTATTGAAGCATTCCTGCCGGGTTCACAAATAGATGTCAAACCTATCCGGGATTATGATGTATATGTGGGCAAAACCATGGAGTTCAAAGTTGTGAAAATAAACCATGAATTCAAGAATGTGGTTGTTTCCCATAAAGCACTTATTGAGGCTGAACTTGAGCAGCAGAAGAAAGAGATTATTGCCAAGCTTGAAAAAGGACAAATCCTGGAAGGTACAGTAAAGAATATAACCTCATACGGGGTATTTATAGATCTGGGGGGTGTTGACGGATTAATCCATATCACTGACTTATCATGGGGACGCGTAAATCACCCCGAGGAAATTGCCCAGCTGGATCAGAAATTAAAAGTAGTTATACTTGATTTTGACGATGATAAAAAGAGGATTGCCCTGGGACTCAAACAACTTACACCTCATCCGTGGGATTCACTTGATCCGAATCTGAAGGTTGGCGATAAAGTCAAGGGTAAGGTTGTAGTAATGGCCGATTACGGAGCCTTCATAGAAATTGCTCCCGGAGTTGAAGGGCTGATACACGTATCGGAGATGTCATGGTCACAGCACCTGAGGAGCGCCCAGGAATTTCTTAAAGTAGGCGACGAGGTTGAAGCACAGATTCTTACCCTGGACAGGGAAGAAAGAAAAATGTCACTGGGCATTAAGCAGCTTAAACCTGATCCGTGGGAGAAAATAGAAGAAAAATACGGACTCAAGTCCCGGCATAAGGCAAAAGTCAGAAATTTCACAAATTTCGGTGTTTTTGTCGAAATAGAAGAAGGGGTAGACGGATTAATCCATATCTCCGACCTGTCATGGACAAAGAAAATAAGACATCCTGCCGAATTTACCAGCATAGGAGATGATATAGAAGTAGTAGTCCTTGATATTGACAAGGACAACAGGAGGCTGAGCCTGGGACATAAGCAGCTGGAAGAGAATCCGTGGGATGTGTTCGAAACCATATTCATTCCTGACTCAGTTCATGAAGGCACAGTGGTAGATTTAAATGACAAGGGTGCAGTTGTATTACTGCCTTATGGCGTGGAAGGCTTTGTCTCACAGAAACATCTTGTCAAGGAAGATGGAACGCTGGCCAGGCTTGATGAAAAACTTCAGTTTAAAGTAATAGAATTTTCAAAATCTGCCAATAAAATCATTCTTTCGCATACCAGGGTGTTTGAAAGTGCCAGGAAAGCCGGTGTTGAAACTGAAAGAAAAAGAACCCCTTCTGCCCGCCCCAAAGTTCACAAGAAAGTAAAGCAAGGTATTGAAAAAACTACATTTGGCGACATAACCGAACTGGCAGCGCTGAAGACAGAAATGGAAAAAAATGAAAATAAAAAGAAAAAAGAAGATAAAAATGCAGGTAATAATGAAAAAAGCAAATAACTTTATAAAATATATCTAAAAATTATTTTATATGGAATTCAAAATACAAAAGCATGGCAATTATACCTTAATTCAAGTATTGGAGGAAAAGCTTGATACACACATTGCCCCTACCCTTAAATCTGAATTGGTTTTGGTTTCAGGTAACGGGGAAAAGAATATTATACTTGATTTAAGCAAGTGTCGCTATTGTGATTCATCCGGGTTAAGTGCAATTCTTGTTGCCAACAGGTTATGCAAAAATGCCAATGGCACATTTGTGCTTACAGGGCTTAATGATGCAGTTGAAAGATTAATTACAATATCACAGTTAGATACTGTATTGAATATAGCCAGTTCAATTGATGAAGGTGCAAAATTAATTTCAGAAGCTGAAAATTAGAAATATTCTCTTTACCTTATATTATGTCATTCTCTTTGACTGTTTTAGGTAGTAGTTCAGCGGTACCGACGTCAAAAAGAAATCCTACAGCTCATGTAATGAACATTCATGAGCATTTTTTTTTGATAGACTGCGGTGAAGGGACACAGATGCAGATGATTAAATATAATGTTAACCTCAGTAAGATAAGCCATATCTTTATCAGTCACCTTCACGGAGACCATTTATTCGGACTGTTCGGATTACTTTCCACATATAACCTTATAAACAGGAAAAATGACCTGCATATATATGCACACCCGGAAATAAAACACACAATAAAATATTTCGAGGATAATTTCGGAAAGAACCTGGGCTTTGATATCATTATTCATCCCTTCAGGGCAAAAATCTCAAGTCTTATTTTCGAAAACAAACACATAACCGTGGAAACCATTCCTCTAAGACATAGAATACCTACCGTAGGGTTCCTGTTCAGGGAAAAGGAAAAACCAAGAAACATAAGAAAGGAAGCTATAGAGAAATATAATATCCCGATAAGGGACATTGTCAGAATAAAGAAGGGTGATGACTATATTACCGGTACGGGAAAACTTATTAAAAATAAGGATTTAACCCTTCCCCCATACAAAATACGCTCCTTTGCCTACTGTTCAGACACTTTGTACACCGAGAAAATCATTCCTTTAATTTCAGGTGTTGACCTTCTCTATCTTGAAGCCACCTTTCTTGGCAAAGACCGGAAACTGGCAAAATCAACCTATCACATGACTGCTTCCCAGGCAGCGGCACTGGCCGTCAAAGCCAACGCGGAAAGACTGCTGATTGGCCACTTTTCTGCGCGGTATAAAGATGAATCCCTGTTGCTGAAAGAGGCCAAAAGCATTTTCATGAATGCAGATATTGTCCAGGAAGGCGTAACTTACACTATACCGTCAGTAAGGGAAAGAATTATTTCATAATTTAAAATCCCTTAATATTTAATATATTTGAAAGACTGTTTTATTAAAAAAAAGGGATTTGAACGAACGCATAATTATATTGGACTTCGGGTCCCAGTATACTCAACTGATAGCAAGAAAAATCAGGGAATTAAACGTATACTGTGAAATACACCCGTTTAGTAATGTTCCTGATATAGATAATACCGTTAAAGGGATAATACTTTCGGGAAGTCCTTTTTCTGTCAGGGATAAAAAGGCCCCTATGCCTGATATGGGAAAAATAAAAGGTAAACTGCCCCTGCTGGGAATATGTTACGGGGCACAGGTTATTGCCCACTCTTTAGGGGGAGAAGTGCTGCCTTCCAGGTTCCGCGAATATGGCAGGGCAAATCTTCAGTATATTGACAGGGATTCAGGACTTCTCAATGACCTTTCAGATAATTCACAGGTGTGGATGTCACATGGGGATACTATTTCAAAAATACCCGGGGACTTTAAAATTATTGGAAGCACCGGCGATGTTAAAGTGGCGGCATACAAATCATTGTCAGAAAAGATTTACGGTATCCAGTTTCACCCTGAAGTATACCATACAACTGAAGGGAAGACAATACTGTACAACTTTGTTGTCAGCATTTGCAATTGTGCGCAGAACTGGACACCCTTATTATTTATCGAATCAAAAATTACTGAATTAAGACAGCATATAGGAGATGACAAGGTTGTCCTTGGACTTTCCGGAGGTGTCGATTCCACTGTTACGGCAGTATTACTAAATAAGGCCGTTGGTAAAAACCTGACCTGTATTTTTGTTGATAACGGACTCCTGAGAAAAAATGAATATGAGCAGGTGCTTACCTCATACAGGCATATGGGACTGAATGTTATAGGGATAGATGCAGGCTCAAGATTTATCGGCAGCCTGAAGGGAGTTATTGAGCCCGAAAAAAAAAGAAAGATCATAGGTAAATTGTTTATTGACATCTTTGAAAAAGAAGCGGGAAAGATAAGGAATGCCAAATGGCTGGCCCAGGGCACAATATATCCCGATGTCATAGAATCGGTTTCAGTTAACGGCCCTTCGGTAACAATAAAATCTCATCATAACGTGGGGGGACTGCCGTCAAAAATGAACCTGAAGGTCATTGAACCCCTTAAGCTGCTTTTTAAGGATGAAGTGAGAAAGGTAGGTATCACTCTTAATATTGACAAAGACATAATAAACCGCCATCCCTATCCTGGTCCCGGACTGGCAATAAGGATCATAGGTGAGGTAACTCCAGAAAAAATAAAAATATTGCAGGAAGTGGATCATATATTTGTTGAAGGATTAAAGGAATACGGATTGTATGATAAGGTATGGCAGGCTGCCGCGGTCCTCCTGCCTGTCCAGTCAGTCGGTGTCATGGGTGATGAAAGAACGTATGAGAATGTAATAGCCCTCAGGGCCGTATCCTCCACTGATGGCATGACAGCGGACTGGGCACATCTGCCCTTCGACTTTCTGGGTAAAATATCAAATAGAATAATAAACAATATCAAAGGTATAAACAGGGTGGTATATGATATAAGTTCCAAACCGCCGGCTACGATAGAATGGGAATAGAAACTTATATTTATCATAATTTTATTTGGAAGTAATTGTTAAAAATTAGTATCTTTTGCAGCAAAAATAAATCTTTTATGGAAAAACTGGAGATCAAGGCTAGTAAGCATACACCAATGATTCATTATGAACCGGGAAAAAACACTTTTACAATCTCCGGCTCCTCTTTACCTGAAAATGTGCACGATTTCTACTTGCCTATACTAACATGGCTGGAGGAATATGAAAAAAATATCGAATCTATAAAGAAACCTTTCACCGTAATAGTAAAGTTTGCCTATTACAACTCCGGTTCAATGAGATATATTGCTGAAATCTTTGGAAAAATATCCAAAATCAGCAAGAAAGGCATGAAGACTGTGGTCAACTGGCACTATGAGAAAGAGGATGAATTGCTGAAAGAAGCGGGGCAGGACCTGGCTGAACTGGTCGGACTGGAGTTTAATTTCATTGTGTCATAGTCCCGGATTCATAGAATAATATTCTTTTTCAGAATAATGCAGTATCTTACTTAATTCTTACCTTTGCATTTATTTAATAACCATACTAAATTAAATTGATTCATGCGAAATTGCGTAGTATTTATATTCTTTATCGTTCTTTTAATACCTGCTGATAGAACAGCAAGTTCACAGGAATTATATGAACAGACTCTGAAATTCGGGAGAGTCCTGGAATGGATTGACAGGTATTATGTAGATTCCGTTGAACAGGAAAAGCTTGTGGAAACTGCCATTATCGGGATGCTTAAGGACCTTGATCCGCATTCACAATATCTTACAAAAAAAGAAGCCATTGAAACTGACGAGCCTCTCCAGGGTAACTTTGAAGGTATTGGAATTTCATTTAGTATTTTATATGACACGATATTTGTAATATCTCCGATTTCAGGAGGGCCCTCCGAAAGAGTGGGCATCATGGCAGGAGACAGAATTGTCAAAGTGGAAGGTGAAAATGTTGCAGGCATTGGCATTACCAATAATGATGTATACAAGCTGCTGAGGGGAGAAAAAAACACAAAAGTTACAATAACCATCCTTAGGAGAAATGTTAAAAAATTACTTGATTTTACAATCATCAGGGATAAAATCCCGATTTATAGCATCGATGCTTCATATATGGCCAAAGATGACATAGGTTATATAAAAATCAACAGGTTTTCCCTCACTACGATAGATGAATTCAGGGATGCTATAGATAAGCTTAAGGAACAGAACGTCAATAGCCTTATATTGGATCTTACGGGTAACGGAGGAGGATACCTTGACGTTGCCATTAAAATATCAGATCAGTTTCTGGGTGAAAATAAACTTATTGTATATACGGAAGGGATAAACAACCCGAGAAGGGATTATATGACGACATTCAAAGGGGTTTTTGAAAACGGGAATATTGTGATACTCATAGATGAGGGTTCGGCCTCAGCCAGTGAAATAGTGGCAGGAGCAATACAGGACTGGGACAGGGGAATTATTGTGGGACGCAGATCATTTGGGAAGGGCTTGGTTCAGAGGCCTTTGAGGCTGCCGGATTCATCCATAGTAAGGTTAACCGTTGCCAGATACTACACCCCGACAGGCAGGCTGATACAGAAACCTTATGACATGGACAAGACAGAATATGATAATGATATAATCAACAGGTATAACAACGGGGAACTGTCACATGAAGACAGTATACACTTCCCGGACTCACTCAAGTATAACACACTTAAGTATGGCAGAATTGTATATGGAGGAGGAGGAATCATGCCTGATTTTTTCGTTCCTATTGACACATCATTCTATTCCGATTACTACAGGGATATTCTTAGAAAAGGAATATTAAACAGGTTTACCCTTAATTATACTGACAAAAACAGAGATTATCTTAAAAGCAAGTACCCTGAAGTCAATGACTTTAAGAACAATTTTGTTATATCTGACAAATTATTTAACGAATTTACAGATTTTGCCAGAGAGGAAGAGCTGGAAGCCGACAAATCGGAAATAACACTTTCGGGGGAAAGATTAAAACTGCTTTTAAAAGCATATATAGCACGTGACTTGTGGGGGACAAGTGAGTTCTTCGAGATAGTGAATGAGATGGATGTAAAATACCAGAAAGCGATTGAAATAATGGATAACTGGGAATACTATTCGAACTTGCTGATGAAAAAATAACAGAGTTTTAAAAATTCCGTTGAACTTACTTATATTTACTGAAATTTGGCTATATTTAAAACTGTAATTAGGCCTGAATCATATTATTTATTTGAATTATATTAATTTGGCTAATTTTTAAAAGACAATATTTTTTATATATTTGTTGAACTTTAATTGTTTTTCGACTATAAATCGAACGATTTGCTAATATAGAAGGCTTTTATGGGCTTTAATATAAAAGACTATTTTGAGAATATAAGCAAAGGAGATATACTTCTTGCATACAAAGGAAGTATAACGTCCGAACTCATTAATGATGTTCTCGAAGCGGTTGAAAGAAAGCTCGAGGAAGTCAATGAAGTAGGCAAGACCAGGAAGAAGCTTTATAATGTTCTGGTGGAAAGCCTCCAAAACCTTTACCATCATATTGAAGAGACTCATGAAGGAATAGCAGAGGAACTTGACCCTAAATTCGGACTTGTAGTAATTGAAAGAGAAGACGGGATGTACAAAGTTACAACAGGTAATTTTATTAATTCCACCAAAATAAAATTCCTGAAAGAAAAAATCGATAAGATAAACTCGCTTACAAAGGATGAACTGAAAGACATGTACAAATTCATACTAAACCACCAGAAGTTATCTGCAAAAGGAGGGGGTGGACTCGGACTTGTAGATATAGCAAGGAAGACAGGGAGCAAGCTGGAATACATATTTCACAATTACGATAATAATTACTATTTCTTTAATTTGATAATTAAAGTATAACCTAAGAGCAGATGTAAACTATTAAATATGGAATCAATTTTTATAGAAGGAACATTGAAGACCCCAACGGTAAAATTCGACGGCAAATCAGGAATTATTGAAATAAAAGGCAGATCTATTCCCGAGAACTCGATAGAGTTTTATAAACCACTGGTTGACTGGCTTGAAGAATATGCAAAGAAGCCCCTTGAAAAAACACAGGTCAATGTCCAGCTGGAATATTTTAATACAAGTTCTTCAAAGTGCATACTGGACGTGTTTAAGAAACTTGAGGCTATTCATAAGGCGAAGCATGATGTGGTAATAAACTGGTATTATGAAGAAGACGATGAAGACATGCTGGAGGCAGGCGAAGATTATGAATCAATTATTAGGGTCCCGTTTAAAATGATTGAAATTGTAGATTAGTTCCTTTTCCATCTGCTGCTCAAATGCTCCATAACATCCAGAAATCCCTTTAATCCCCTGAAATATAATATTATAAACAAGATCAGCGACATTGCCCATATCACGCATGTGTTGACCCAGAAAGTACTGTAATATCTGCCGAATACCATCTTCCTGGGAGAAAAGAAATGAGCTTTAACAAACCTGTGTTCGGGATCCTGGTATATAGGATCAATCTTCTGATAAAGCCGCCCCTTATATTCTATTATTCTTACAAGCTCACTGCTGTTTTCAACAAATTCGGTAAGCCTGTCATTATGGTAATCCCTTTTAAGCTGGTCAAATTTCTCCTTCATTTCAGGAGTTTTTATCAAATCACGCTTGGAATCGTTGCTGATTTTGTCATACTTGTTATATACTCTTATGTAAAGCCTGTTTATGTTCTTTAAATATTCTCTTGTCTCGTTTATTACTGACATTGAGAGCTTATCATTATAAAGGCTGTCAAGGGCACCGTACTTTACTAAACTGTTCTTCTCCAGTTCCCTTGATATTTCATTCCTCAACAACAGAAGATGGCTCTGTGTCTTTTCATAATTTGCAGGCTCATCGAAATGTTTCTCAAGATAGTCAACCTTGTTCATCAGGTTCTTTACCCAGTAATTTTTCTTAAACTCGGCAATACTCATTATCTTATTGAAATCATAAAACTGTTTGTCATACTTATTTTCCATAAACTGGTATACAGATAATGCTTCATAACCCCAGCGGGCCGTCATTAACTCACCATATATCGGTATCCTGCTGGGTGAGGAAATTGAAGGATTCAGTTTTTCATACTTAACAATAATTCCGCTCAAAATAATCTGGGGTATCACAAGAAACGGGATAAGAATATAAATAGTGACAACAGTCTTAAAACTGTCAGATATCAACAGTCCCATAACATTTGAAGATGCCCACGCACTGAATAAAATCAGCCAGTAATGAAAGTACATGCCCTTTATTTCCATTATGCTATTGCCTATAACAATAAAAGTCATTGCCTGTAAAGCTGATATAAGGAACATCACTGCTAATTTGGACTGCAGGTAACTGGACCAGCTTAGATTAAGAAATGCTTCTCTCTTTAATATTTTTCTGTCTTTGATAATCTCTTCTGCAGAAAGGGTTAATCCCATAAAAATTGCAACAATAACAGACATAAAGATATAGACCGGCAGGTTGCTGTTTCCTATAAAAGTGTATCCCAGTTCGTTGGTCTCATCTACATCACGGTATTTAATAATAAAAGAAAGAAGGAATGCCAGCACCGGAGCCTCAAGGAACGTGATAATCAGGTACTGGGTATTTGCCAGTTTTGAAAGTATATCACGCGTAATAAAAATCAGGCACTGCTTCAGCTTATTGGGAATCTTAAAGGATATGGACGGAAGTTCCTTAGGCATAGTAACTTCACGCTCCTTCCCTTTCGAGTACTCTACATAGTAGTTATTCCATTCTTTCGGCGATATCTTCCTTGTTTCAGTCTGTTTTCCGTATTCGTCTATTACCAGTGATTCGACAATATTAAAAACCTGCTCCGGATTAACATTACCGCACTCATGGCATTCACTTTCAGACCAGTTTGCATGATGCACGCGTGATTTAAAATAAATTATTGAATCTATTGGATCCCCGTTATAAATAAGATATCCGCCGGTGTCAAGAATCAGCAGCTGGTCAAACATCTTGAATATGTCAGAGGATGGCTGGTGAATGACGACAAAGACAAGCTTGCCTTTTAAAGTCAGATCTTTCAGCAAGTCCATTATATTTTCCGAGTCCCTGGATGACAAACCTGAAGTAGGCTCATCAAGAAAAAGTACTGCAGGCTCACGAATAAGCTCAAGTGCAATATTCAATCTCTTCCTCTGTCCCCCGCTTATCTTTTTATTAAGAGGTGTTCCAACCAGAACATCTTTTATTTCATACAAGCCAAGATTTTGCAATACCCTGTTAACAGTTTTACGTATTTCTTTCTTGCTATAGTTGTCAAAACATAATTTTGCGTTGTAATATAAGTTCTGGTATACTGTTAATTCCTCTATCAGCAAATCATCCTGCGAAACATGCCCAATCATGCCCTCCACCTTATTCTTTTCATTATGAATATCCTTGCCGTTTATTAATATCCGGCCTGTTGTTGGTTTTACAGAACCATTCAAAACGTTGAGAAGGGTTGATTTTCCTGCCCCGCTTGCACCCATTATACCCACCAGTTTCCCCGACTCTTCCGTAAAGCTGAGATTATGTAATCCGTATTTGCCGTTTCGAAACTGATAGCTAATATCCTTAATTTCAAATACTATTTTGGATTTCCGCCTATCATCATCAAAAGCACTGACAATGTCACTGAAATATATGGGTTTAATGTGATGGTTCCTGATTGATGAGCCGGTATATAAAACATGTACTTTATCCTCCTGCAACAATTGTCCGTTCAGATACATTTCATTTACACCAATATACCTCATCAGGTAAATATTTGCAGTGCTTATATGCAGAACCCTGAGCTGGCCTTCAAGGAATTCGGAGTAAATATGCTTGTTCTTCTGTCCCCCGTGCTTAAGATTATTATCAACGATTAGTATCTTGCTGCTATTGGGTATATCATCAAAGGGATTAATCGTGAATTCCCTGATCCTGGTATATTCTTCATCCTCTATATAAAAGCTTTCTGCAACCGCTTTAATAAATTCAAACTCCTGCTCGCTTATTGCATCATTATCGGAATTTACAAACTCAAACAGCCTGACCAGCACAATTATCTTTTGCTTTTGCGCCAGCTCTTTATTTATCTGATCGCAGATCCTGAGGATTTTCACAGAATCAGGGCCTATACGCTTGGCTCCTCTTTCTACATGAAGGGTCTGATGTTTTGAATAATACTCATCAAATACCTCAAGGTAATCCTTTACAAGTTCCTGGTTTAGCTGTCTTTTAAGGAATGAGCTTACCACGGTTCTCCTGTCGCTTGCATTACTTTCAGGCCCTGCAATTATTGCAAATAATTCCATTAAAGCCTTAAGTATCTGTTCACTCATTACTTATGGGTTAAGTGGTTTTAAAAGTTACATTAGTCTCAAAGACATGAATTTATTACGTAAATCAGTGGTTTTGGTTACGGTAAATAAGCAATTTAAAAAAAATGACCTGATTTAAGCTTCAATTTAATATTAATTTATTAAATATTTAATTATCACCCTTATAAATTTTATATGGTTTTTATAAAAATCCTGAATGCGTCATTTTGTCTTATTATGCCTGCAATTAAGACATATTGGCATAAAATCACATATCAAATTCTTTGGTTAAAAATTTGATTGTAGCTCCGTGTATCTTTAAATACAAATGTTTTTTTGGAAGGGAGAACAGGAAAATGAACTTAGACAATTTTACTATAAAATCGCAGGAAGCTATACAGCAGGCATTTGTTATTGCACAGGGATATAATAACCAGGCTGTAGAGAACGGACATATCATGAAGGGAATAATAAGCCAGAGTGAAAATGTTACATCATTCCTGCTTAACAAACTTGGAGTAAATCTTCCACGTTTTGAACAGGTATTAAATAAGATTATTGAATCTTATCCAAAAGTATCGGGAGGTGAGCAATATCTTTCATCCTCTGCAAATAAATCGCTGCAAAAAGCAATGAACTATGCCAAGGAATTTGGTGATCAGTTTATCTCTGTTGAACATATTCTCCTGGGCATTCTGGCATCAGGCGATGATATTTCCCGGATGATGAAAGATCATGAAATAACTGAAAAAGAACTTAAGCTGGCTATCAATGAATTAAGAAAGGGTAGCAAAGCGGACAGTCAGACAGCTGAAGATACTTTTAATTCATTGAACCGGTTTGCAATAAACCTTAATGAGATGGCAAGGAACGGAAAACTTGATCCTGTAATTGGCAGGGATGATGAAATAAGAAGAATATTGCAAATTCTGTCAAGACGGACAAAAAATAACCCGGTACTAATTGGTGAGCCAGGGGTTGGCAAAACTGCTATAGCAGAAGGTCTTGCCCATCGCATAATATCGGGTGATGTTCCCGAGAATCTCAAAAGCAAGCAGATCTATTCCCTGGATATGGGAGCATTAATTGCCGGAGCAAAATATAAGGGCGAATTTGAGGAGAGATTAAAGGCCGTTGTTAAGGAGGTTATTGCCTCAAACGGAGAGGTTGTGTTGTTTATAGATGAAATTCACACCCTTGTTGGAGCAGGTAAATCCGAGGGTGCCATGGACGCGGCCAATATTCTGAAGCCGGCTCTTGCCAGGGGAGAACTCAGGGCCATTGGTGCAACAACCCTGAATGAGTACCAGAAGTATTTCGAAAAGGACAAGGCTCTTGAAAGAAGGTTCCAGATTGTTATGGTTGACGAACCTGATGTGTTAAGCGCAATATCAATACTGAGAGGACTTAAAGAAAGATATGAAACGCACCATAAAGTGCGAATTAAAGATGAAGCTATTATATCTGCTGTTGAATTATCTCACAGGTATATTACGGACAGGTTTCTGCCGGATAAAGCTATTGATTTAATTGATGAAGCAGCTTCCAAACTCAGACTCGAGATGAACTCACTCCCGCAGGAGATAGATGAAATTGAACGCAGAATAAAACAGATGGAAATTGAGAGAGAGGCAATAAAAAGAGAAGGTGACAATACGAATTACCAGAAACTTGGCAAAGAAATTGCAAACATGGGAGATGAACGCAATAAACTAAGGGCTAAATGGCAGGCAGAGAAAGCTGTTGTTGACAACATCCAACAGAATAAACAAAATATTGAAAATCTCAAATTTGAAGCTGAGCAGGCTGAAAGACAGGGTGACTACGGGAAGGTGGCAGAAATAAGGTACGGAAAAATCAAGGAAGCTGAAAAAAATATAGAAGAGCTGAAAGATAAATTAAAGGAATTGCAGTCCGATACCATTCTTATTAAAGAAGAAGTTACAACAGAAGATATTGCAGAAATTGTGTCAAAATGGACAGGCATTCCTGTGAATAAGATGCTGCAAAAAGAAAAAGACAAGCTGTTAAACCTTGAGAACGAGCTTCATAAAAGGGTCATTGGCCAGGATGAAGCGATAACTGCCGTTTCAGATGCCATAAGAAGAAGCAGGGCAGGACTGCAGGATACAAAAAAACCAACAGGCTCTTTCTTATTCCTGGGGACAACAGGTGTTGGAAAAACGGAACTTGCAAAGGCCCTTGCGGAATTACTGTTTAATGATGAAAACCTGATAGTAAGGATTGACATGTCTGAATACCAGGAAAGACATTCGGTTTCAAGATTAATAGGAGCACCTCCCGGATATATAGGCTATGATGAAGGGGGACAGCTGACAGAAGCGGTGAGACGCAAACCTTACTCAGTTATACTCCTTGATGAAATAGAAAAGGCCCATCCCGATGTATTTAATATACTGCTGCAGGTTCTTGATGACGGCAGACTTACAGACAATAAAGGGAGAATTGTGAATTTCAGGAATACTGTAATCATTATGACCTCAAACATAGGTTCCCATATTATCCAGGATAATATACAAATTATGAATGATGCGAACAGGGATGAAGTTTTTGAAAAAACAAAAAGCCAGGTATTTGAGCTGCTTAAAAAATCAATCCGCCCCGAGTTCCTCAACCGGATTGACGAGGTGGTTATGTTTAAGCCGCTGACAAGAGATGAAATAAAAAAAATTGTTGAACTCAGCTTCAGCAATATAGCTAAAACTATGGCTGAAAAAAATATCAACCTGACAATTTCCAGAAAGGCTGTCGAACTGATATCAAGGCAGGGTTACGACCCTCAGTACGGAGCCAGGCCTATAAAAAGGACTATTCAGCGAACCATACTCAATGAGCTGTCAAAGCAGATTCTGGAGGGACATCTGGACAGAGGTAAAAATATCATGATAGATGAAAAGGATAACAATTTGATATTTAAAAATGAGGAAGCAGAGGTGCAGTAAATACGTTAATTATTATATGGGAAGCCAATTATGAAAAACTCTTCAGGCAGTCTTCAAGATTTCCATATAATTCGAATACATTATGAAGCTGCAGAAGTCTGAACAGTTCCATTACTTCTTCAGAGATATTGCAGATTTTAAACTGGCCATGATTGTTATTTGCAGTTTTTAATGTTGATAAGAACACGCCGAAGCCTGAACTGTCGATAAATTTAATGCCCTCAAGATTTAGAACAAGCTTGGTATCGGGCTTATTAAAAAAGCTTTTCAGATCCTCCTTTACCGGTTCGCTTATCAATGCATTAAATCTGTCTATTTTGTTAAACTTTACGACAATTATATTATTAATTTTTTCAGTTCTTAACATATCCTATCAATTATTAAAAGTTATTCCAAATTTTGCATAGCTTCATCCAGCTCTTCCACAGCTTTGTTTGTCTCTTTTTTAAACCTTTCCACCAGAATGGGGTACTTCTCAATTTCTTCTCCTGATTTAGCCAGATTTTCAAGTACTTTCAGGTCTTTCGATAAATCATTCAGTCCCATTATTGAAATTGATGATTTAGCCTTATGGGCCAACGTTCCCAGTGCCAGGTAATCTTTTTTATTTAAAAACTCATCCATATCCCGGGCGAATTCTTCAACCTGGTTTTTAAAAATGTCTATCATTTCCTGTATCTTTTCACGGTCTCCTCCCGACCATTCCTTGAGATATGACAGATTTACCTTCATAGCTTAATATTATCCCGGCTAACAAAAATAATATATTCAATTTATTAAATTCCCGA
Source organism: uncultured Bacteroidales bacterium (assembly GCA_964534745.1). Taxonomy (GTDB): domain Bacteria; phylum Bacteroidota; class Bacteroidia; order Bacteroidales; family UBA10428. The sequence continues at coordinate 14,725 of CAZHQW010000042.1, read as the reverse complement.
TAAATATAAATTAATTTTTTTATTTTTAATAAAAATATTACTTATGTATATCAACCATAATCTAAACACATGAAAAATGCCGTCATTTTATCTCTCTGTTTAATAACTTTCTGCAGTTATTCATTTTCACAACAGACAGATGAAGAATTTATAAACTTCAGGAATAGGAAGGATTCTGAAAAAGCATTTAATGATGGAATAACTAAAATTAAAAAAGGTGACTACTATGCTGCCATAACTGATTTTGACAAAGCTCTCCAGTTGAACCCAAAATTTATTGAAGCTCTGCTGAATCGTGGAAAAGCAAAATTCCAGCTGAATGATGAGTACGGAGCACTGACGGATTTCAATAAGATACTTGAAATAAATTCAGGTTACGGTGAGGCATATTTTAACAGGGGATTTGTTATGTTTATTTTTGACAGTGCCAATGTTGATATCTCGGATTTTGACAAAGCAATCCAATATGGCTATCAGGAAGCAGAAGTATACTATTACAGGGGACTGGTAAAGCTTATCAGGAAAGATTTTGACGGAGCAATATTTGATTTTTCGCTTGCTATTGAAAAGAAGCCCAACTATGCAAATGCATATCATGACAGGGGCACTGCCAAGGCTATCATTGGCGATTACCAGGGTGCTATTTATGATTTCAGGCTGGCAGCCAATTATAATCCGAATCTAATTATTGCCTATAATAATATGGGCAGTGCCAAGAAAAAGGTCGGGGATTTCCAGGGGGCAATAAATGATTATACCGCAGCTATCAGTCTTGATTCAACATTTTATATTTCATATAATAACCGGGGAGGAGCAAAACTAACACTGGGCGATACACAGGGAGCGATTAACGATTTTGAAACTGCCCTTACACTGAAAGAAGATTACTATCCCGCAATATGTAACCTTGGAAATGTTGCTGCAAAGATGGGCGATTATGAAAAAGCAATTGAATACTATGATAAGGTAATTGAATTAAATGCCGGTTATGGAATCGGATATATGAACAGGGGACTTGCCAGGGAACTGCTTGGTGATCTTGAAGGTGCCTGCACTGACTGGATAAGAGCTGCCGAACTTGGTATTGAGGATGCAACCAGCTATCTGAAAGAGTGTAATTTTTAATATAATGTCAATAACTTAACAAACATTTGACAGCATGAAAGTAAAATCCGTATTTCTGTTTTTAGCAATTTTTCTGTTAGGCAACCTCTCAATAACAGCCCAACAAAAAGCAAAAATAAAAAAGAGTGAATTTAAAATAATCAATACGGGATTTAAGGATGCCTGGAAAGCTGTCAGGCTGGGGAATAAATATTTTGATGAGGGTCCGGGTACTTATCGTGATGCAAGAAAAGCGTATTTAAAAGCATACAGGTATAATCCGAATAATGCTGAACTGAACTATATGATAGGCGTATGTTTTATTTATTCTGATGATAAATTTGAATCGATTAAATATCTCAAAAAATCATATAAGATTAAGCCTAATGTAACGCCCGATATCAGATTTATGCTCGGAAGAGCATATCACATGGTTCTTGATTTTGATAATGCAATACTCGAATATACTGAATACAGGAATAACCTCCCTCCCAAGGTCCTTGTACTGAAGAGCGGACTTATTGACCGGTTAATAACCGAGTGCAGAAACGGGAAAGACCTTGTAAGTCATCCTGTCAGGGTTGTCATCAGCAATCCGGGTAAAAGCATCAACTCGGAATACGATGACTATAATTCGGTTATTTCAAAAGACGAGTCTCTGATGTACTTTACATCCCGCAGGATGGCAGCTGAAAAAAGCAGCAGGAATCCAATGGATAACAAGTTCTATGAAGATATCTATGTTTCCCAGAAAAGAATAAATGAATGGGGAACGGCAAAGCGCTTTGACAAAAGAATTAACAAGAATAAAAACAAGCAAAATAATGCAGCTGTAGGCGTATCTGCAGATAATAAAGTATTGTACATATACAGGGGCAAATCTAACTCCGGGGATTTATTTAAAAGCGTTTATAAAAACGGGAAATGGACAAAACCCCATTCCCTCTCAGGGAAGATAAATTCGAAGGATCGTGAGACAGCCCTGTGCTTTTCTTCTGACGAAAAAACGATGTACTTTGTCTCTTCAAATAAAAAAACATCGCTTGGCGGAATGGATATCTATATATGCAAAAAAGACTATAATGGAAAATGGGGTAACCCCGAAAATATGGGTTCAATGATCAATACCGCTTTTAACGAAGTTGCGGTCAGTATTTCTGCTAATGACAGTACACTCTTTTTCAGTTCAAACGGACATAAGACAATGGGAGGTTATGATATTTTCAGTACCAGGAAAAGTGAAACCGGACTCTGGTCAAAGCCCGAAAATATCGGATACCCCATAAACACCCCGGACGATGATGTATTCTTTGTCCTGGCTCCTGATAACAAAACTGCATATTACTCAACAATACGGGAAAACGGACTGGGGGGTAAAGACATATTTAAAGTAATTTACCTTGGTGCCGAAAAGGAAATGATTATGAGTGACGAAGGCAAATTGGTCAAAGGTCTGCAGAAACCACCTGATAATATATTCTTCAGGGAACCTGCCAGGCTTGCCGTAGATACTTCATTAGTAATGAAAGGAATGATAACAGACTCGGAAAACCAGAAGCCTGTGATCGCCAAAATGGAATTAATTGATGTTGATGCCAGTAAAGTCGTTGCTACTGCAATATCCGATGCATCAGGAAATTATAAAGTAAAAATACCGGCTCCGAAAGCGTATGGAATTGAAATCATTGCCAAAAATTATCTTCTTTACCTTGATGCAATAGATCTGTCAAAAGAGTCGGGGGATGAAATAATCATAAGGAACTTTATGCTGGAAAGAGTTGAAGTGGGAGCAAAAGTTATATTGAAGAACATTTTCTTCGAATTTGGCAAATCAACACTTAAACCGGAATCTTATGCCGAACTGAATAACGTTATCAAGCTCCTTCAGAACAATGAAACACTGCGGATAGAAATATCAGGCCATACAGACAACATAGGAACTTACAAGTATAATAAGAAGCTTTCCGAAGACAGGGCAAAGGCAGTTGTAGACTACCTCATCAAGAAAGGTATTACACCGGACAGGCTGACATATAAAGGATACGCCTTCGATCAGCCTGTTGCTCCCAATACTACTGATGAAGGAAGGGCTAAAAACAGAAGGGTTGAGTTTAAAGTGCTGAGCAAATAATGCAACTGCCAATGAAAGCTACGGTTTTTAATAAAATTCACAAAGAGGCAGGTGCAAGGATGGTTGAGTTCGCCGGCTACGAAATGCCCGTTGAATATTCGGGTATTGTGGATGAGCATCTTGCCGTAAGAAATTCAGCAGGGGTCTTTGATGTGTCACATATGGGTGAAATATGGGTAAGAGGACCTGAAGCTGTGAATTTGCTGCAAAAAATCACTTCGAACGATATCGCTGTGCTTAAGCCGGGTAAAGCCCAGTACACTTGTTTTCCCAATGGTGCGGGAGGTATCGTCGATGATCTGATAGTATATAAACAAAAAGAAGATGAATTCCTGCTGGTCGTTAATGCTGCAAATATTGAAAAAGACTGGCTATGGATAAATAAGAACAACTATTGTAATGCTGAACTTGAAAACGCATCTGGACGAATTTCGCAACTGGCGGTCCAGGGGCCGCAGGCGTTAAATGTGCTGCAAAAATTAACCGGCACAGATCTGGCAGGTATACCTGGTTTTTCATTTGCTACCGCTGAAATTGCCGGCATAGACAATGTTATTATATCAGCTACAGGCTATACAGGTGCCGGAGGGTTTGAACTGTATCTTGATAATGAAAAAGGAATACAATTGTGGAATGCTGTATTTAATGCAGGGAAGGAATACGGAATTAAACCGATCGGACTTGCAGCTAGGGATACACTAAGGCTGGAGATGTGTTACTGTCTTTACGGAAATGATATTGATGATACTACCTCTCCTATTGAAGCCGGACTGGGATGGATAACAAAGTTCACAGATTACAAGGATTTTATTGACAAGGAAAGGCTGCTCGAACAAAAGATTAAAGGTGTGGAGAGAAAACTGTCAGCCTTTGAAATGATAGACCGGGGCATCCCCAGGCATGATTACGAAATTACCGACGGCAACAGAAATATAATAGGTAAAGTAACATCAGGCACAATGTCGCCGTCCCTGAAAAAAGGCATTGGCATGGGCTATCTTAAAACCGCATATTCAAATCCGGGCAACGAAGTGTACATCACTGTCCGCAATAAGTCCCTTAAAGCTAAAATTGTAAATATGCCCTTTTATAAATATGGAAAAAAGAAATAAGGTAGAGGTTTGCTTTTCACCTGCTATTTATTCTGCATTTCAAAATAATGATGCGGTAGTTGTCATTGTTGATATTCTAAGGGCCACATCAGCCATTATCACGGCATTTATGAACGGTGCGGATAAGATAATACCTGTAGCGACGCTTGAAGAAGCCAGGGCATACAAAGAAATGGGATATATGGTTGCTGCTGAACGTGATGGTATTGTAAGGGATTTTGCCGATTTTGGCAATTCGCCTTTTAATTTTACTGCAGACAGGGTAAGGGGGAAGGAAATCGTTTACAGTACCACTAACGGGACTAACTCGATAATGATGGCAAGCAGCAGCTTCAGGGTAATAATAGGTGCATATCTCAATCTGAATTCCATAGCCCGGTATGTTATTGATAAAAATCATGATTTACTGGTTCTGTGTGCCGGATGGAAAACGAAGTTTAACCTTGAAGATACTCTTTTTGCAGGAGCCCTGTCCGGGCTGGTGTTAAAAAACAGCAACTTTTATACAATATGTGATTCTACTCTTGCCTCAATAGATCTATGGGACACTGCCCGCAAAGATCTTATGGGATATATCAATAAGGTCGCACAGAGGCACAGGCTGAAGAAAAACAAACTTGACGATGTAATAGAATATTGCCATACCATGGATCAGACAGATATTATCCCTGCACTTAAGGAAAATTATCTTGTTAAACTTTCAGAAATAGAAGCTAATTCGCAGGTTGGAGAATAATATATCCATGTATATATTTTTTTGTTGAAAAAATGTAAATTATATTTTTTCCAATATTTAACTATACTGTATTTATTTTATTAAATTTACGCCTCTTCTTGAGTTGTTAATTGTTTAACAAATAAAAATTTATTTAAATGAAGAAACATAATTTTAACCCCGGACCGGCTATATTACCGGAATACACAGTTAAGAACACTGCCAATAGTATATTAAACCTAGATGGATCGGGATTGTCGGTAATGGAGATATCACACAGAAGCAAAGAATTTCTGGAAATAATTGAATCTGCACAATCATTGTTTAAAGAATTATTGAATATTCCTGTTGGTTATTCAGTCCTGTTTCTTCATGGTGGTGCAAGCCTGCAATTCTGTATGGTACCCTATAATTTGCTTAAAAAGAAAGCAGCATATCTTGATACAGGGTCGTGGGCTTCAAAAGCTATTAAAGAAGCTAAATTTTTCGGTGATGTGGATATTGTAGCATCCTCGAAAGATTCAAATTATAACTTTATCCCCAGGAACTATAAGGTGCCGGAAGATGCCGACTATTTTCATATTACTACAAACAATACCATTTACGGCACCGAAATTAAAGAAGACCTCGATGTCCCTGTTCCCCTGGTTGCTGATGCTTCATCTGATATTTTGAGCAGGCCCGTGGACGTCTCCAAATACGCTATTATTTATGGCGGCGCCCAGAAAAACCTTGGTCCGGCCGGTGTTGCCTTTACAATAATAAAAGAAGATATACTGGGCAAGGTCGACCGGCAAATACCAACCATGCTTAACTACCACACCCATATAGAGCATGGCTCATTGTTCAACACTCCTCCATGCCTGGCTGTTTACACCTGTCTTCAGACATTAAAATGGCTTAAAAATCTTGGGGGTCTGGAAGTTATGAATAAAATAAACAGGGAAAAGGCCGACATGTTATATGATGAAATAGACAGGAACAAGCTGTTCGTATCAACAGTAACAAAAAGTGAGGATCGCTCCATTATGAATGTCACATTTGTAATGAATGAGCAGTACAAGGAGCTTGAAGGAGAATTCCTGGAATTTGCCAAGTCGCAGGGAATGCTAGGTATCAAAGGGCACAGATCAGTAGGCGGATTCAGGGCTTCATTATATAATGCCCTGCCCAGGGAAAGCGTTGCTGCATTAATAGACGTAATGAAGCAATTCGAGTCAAAAAAATAATTTTAAATCTATTAAAATTCTAACCATGACAAAAGTATTGATAGCTACGGAAAAACCTTTTGCACCCGCAGCGGTAAAAGGTATAAATGATATATTCAATGAAGCAGGTTTCGAAGTGAAACTGCTGGAAAAATACGCTGATAAAAAAGAGCTTATCAGTGCAGCCGAAGATGCAGATGCTATAATCATAAGAAGTGATATCATCGATAAAGAAGTAATTGATTCGGCAAAAAATTTAAAAATTGTAGTCCGGGCAGGTGCCGGTTATGACAATGTTGACCTTAATGCTGCATCGGCAAAGAATATTGTAGTAATGAACACACCCGGACAAAATGCAAATGCCGTTGCAGAGCTTACAATAGGCATGATGATTTATATTAACAGGAACGGCTTTAACGGAACATCAGGAAAAGAGCTGAGGGAAAAAACCCTGGGTCTCCACGCTTATGGCAATGTCGCCAAAATGGTGGCAGCCATAGCAAAGGGACTCGGAATGAAAGTACATGCCACTGATCCTTACATTGATAAGTCAGTTATCGAAAAGGACGGTATTATATACGAAAAAGATGCCGGTGAACTTTATAAAAAGTGCCAGTACGTTGTTGTTACACTGCCGGCAAACAGCGAAACAAAGGAATCCATTGACCATGATTTTATGTCGCTCATGCCCAAGGGAGCGACCCTAGTTAACCCTGCGAGAAAAGAAATTATCTGTGAAGAGTCGCTGGTGAAAGTGTTCAGCGAAAGGGATGACTTCAGGTATATTACTGATGTTGCACCGGACTGCCAGAATGAGATAAGCGGCAAATATGAAGGCCGGTACTTTGCCACACCCAAAAAAATGGGAGCCCAGACTTCCGAGGCAAATATAAATGCCGGACTGGCAGCAGCAAGGCAGATTGTGAACTTTATTAAAAAAGGTGATAAAACATTCCAGGTAAACTAAATAAATAATGGCACTGGTTGCTCCATTCAAAGGTTACAGGGTCAGGAAGGACCTGGCACAAAAAGTGGCGTCAAGGCCCTACGATGTTATTTCGTCAGAAGAAGCAAGGGAGGAAGCCAAAGATAATCCGTTCTCCTTTCTCCATGTTATTAAGCCTGAAATAGACCTGCCTCCTGATACCGATGTGCATTCAACCGTGGTATATGAGAAAGGAAGGGAAAACCTTGAGAAGATGATTAAAGACGGCATACTGGTGCAGGATCCGTCACACTGCTTTTACATTTATGCACAAAAATTTCGCGGCAGAACCCAGTACGGTATCCTGGGCTGCGCTCATATTGATGATTATATTAATAAGAGAATCAGGAAGCATGAGCTTACAAGGCCCGATAAGGAGCTTGACAGGATGAACATTATCAAATATCATAATTTTCATGCAGAACCTGTATTCTTTGCATATCAGGATAATGAGAAGATTAACGGCATTGTTAATGCCATAATACAGGATGAACCCGAGTATAAATTTGTTGCTGACGACGGTATAGAACATTTGCTTTGGGTCATAAGCGATAAAAAAACCATTGGCCGCATAGAAGAGATTTTCAGGGAAGAGGTGCCCTGCACATATGTGGCTGACGGGCACCATCGTACAGCTGCCGCAACAAAGACGGCAATGGAGCTTAAACAGAAGAATCCCCATCATACCGGAAAAGAAGAGTATAACTATTTTATGGCTGTCCATTTTCCTGCAAGCCAGCTCAGGATAATTGACTACAACCGTGTCGTGAAAGACCTTAACGGGTATACTGTAAGCGGATTTATTGAGAAGCTCAGGGACAGCTTTGATATTACTGAAAAAGGCAGTAATGAATATAAGCCGTCACGACTGCATGAGTTTTCAATGTATATTGATGGAAAGTGGTATGCCCTGGCCAGCAGGGAAGGAACATATGATGATAGCGATCCTATAGGCTGCCTGGATGTTACAATCCTTTCAGGGCAGGTGCTTGATCCCCTTCTGAATATCACTGATCTGAGAAATTCAAAGAGGATCGACTTTATCGGCGGCGTGCGCGGTCTCGGGGAACTGAAAAAAAGGGTTGACAGCGGGGAAATGAAGGTTGCCTTTGCCCTTTATCCGGTTACTATGAAGCAGCTTATTGATATAGCAGATACGGGTAATATAATGCCCCCTAAATCAACGTGGTTTGAACCCAAGCTGCGAAGCGGACTGGTAATACACCACCTGGGATAACCATAAAACATAAGTGCGTTTACTGACAGGCCCTTCCTAATTCGATTACCTCCAGGTCCTTAACCTTCATATTTTCTATAGTGAACCTGACGGCAGTCCGCATCCTGTGCAGTCCTGTTTTGCCCGCAGCACCCGGATTAATATGAAGCAGGTCAAGCTTTTTGTCAAACATTACCTTTAGAATATGTGAATGTCCAGATATGAACAGTCCGGGCGGACCGGCAATAATGTCATTTCTCACTGATCTGTCATATTTACCCGGGTAGCCGCCTATATGCTTTATCCATACTTCCAGACCTTCGGATTTAAACCTGAGGTTTTCAGGGTAAATCTTCCTTATATCCTGACCGTCTATATTGCCCCAGACGGCCTTAAAAGGTTTAAACTTCGAGAGTTCCTGTGAAACCTTTATATCCCCGATATCTCCGGCATGCCAGATCTCGTCACAGTCCCTGAAGTATTCCGGCAGGCGGGGATCAAGATAGCCATGTGTATCAGACAATAATCCTATTTTTACCATTTATAGCACTTAATATAAAAGCAGGAAGTATTATTTTGTAAATTTGGCTAATATCTTAATAATATAAAAATGCATTTATTTTATTGCAGTGAAACAAACAGCGACAAAGCAACTCTCGACAGGTCAGAATCACAACATTGCATTAAAGTACTGAGACTTAAAAAAAACGATATAATAAATCTCATTGACGGCAAGGGCAGCTTTTATGAAGCCGTGATTGTATCGGACAATCCCCATAAATGTGAAGTAAAGGTAGTTAAGCAGTTCAGGGATTTTAACAGCAGGAACTTTTATCTGCACGTGGCGATAGCACCTACACGTAATGCAGACCGCTTTGAATGGTTCATTGAAAAAGCCACAGAAACAGGCATTGATGAAATCACTCCGGTTATATGCTCACGCTCGGAAAGGAAGACAGTCAAAATGGAAAGGCTTGGCAAGATCGTAATCTCAGCAATGAAGCAGGCTCTTGTTGCCAGGATGCCAAAAATAAACATGGTTCAGGACTTAAATGAGTTTGTCAGGGGTCCGGATGTGAGCGGCTGCAACAAATACATTTTTCACTGTAATGATCTTAACCGGCAAAAGATAAAGGATATTTATGTGCCCGGGTCTGGAGTTTTAGCGCTAATCGGACCGGAAGGTGACTTTACAGGGGAAGAAATAGATGCTGCCTTAAAGAACAATTTTCATCCGGTCTCACTCGGAAATAACAGGCTACGGACAGAGACGGCAGGTGTCGCGATATGCCAGATATTTAATTTCTTAAACTACTGACCTACTCCATTCCGCTAAAATATTTCATGAACTGCATCCTTTCAAATACTGCGGCATCCCTGGCAGATTCCTGGCTGGCCTTCCCCTTAAACTGGCTTATATAGTTATAACCCTTTTTAATCATCCACTTCTCAATATCATTTAGTATAGTATTGATATAGTCATACCCCTTATTATACAATACCGATACTATCTGCACGGCATCGGCCCCGGCAAGAACCTGTTTTATTACTGATTCGCCCGAATGAATACCTGTGCTTGCTATAAGTCCGCATCCAACCTTTTTTGACATCAGGGCGATCCACCTTAAAACATTGCAGTAGTCGTGCTCCGAACTGAACTTGTTGGCAGGTTTTATTTCAAAACTGTCAATATCAATATCGGGTGTGAAGAACCGGTTAAATAATACTATTCCTGCCAGTCCGGTTTCCGAGAGTTTCCTTATCATCAGTCCGGGTTTCATGAAATATGGGCTTATCTTTGCAGACACAGGTATGGTTACCGTGTCCAGCACCTTTTTTACTATGTCGAAGTAAGTCCGTTCAAAGTCCTTTCCGGACAGATCTGTGGGATTAAGGAATATATTCAATTCCAGGGCATCGGCACCGGCATCCTGTATTTTTGCTGTGAAGTCGGTCCACTCATAGGGAGTTATGCAGTTTATGCTGGCAATGACAGGTATAAGGACCTCCTTTTTTGTGTCACTGATAAGCTTAAGGTAATTACCAAGCTTATCTTCCTTGGTATGTAGATCAACATAATCAAGTGTTTCTGACAGGTCAGTATATATCATACTGTTTTTTGCTGCTTCCTCAGCCTTCATTTTTGCTTCAAGCAGAATTTCCTCCTCAAATATTGACTTCAGCACAACTGCTGCTATGCCGTTTGATTCCAGCTTTTTAATATCTTCAACCGAGTTTGTCAATCCTGAACTGCCTGCAATAAGCGGATTTTTAACAGTCAATCCGAGGTATTTTACAGATAGGTCCACCATTTTATAGAAGTTTTATAATACAATATATTAAATATTATATGATTGTCTGAACTTTGCCCTGAATATACTCGTGCATGCCGGCCGCAGCTTTCCGTCCGTCACCCATGGCAAGAATTACCGTTGCTCCTCCCCTCACAATGTCACCACCGGCAAAAATTTCAGGTACAGAAGATTGCATATTTTCGGGATTCACTTCAATGGTTCCCCATTTTGTGATCTTCAGTCCGGGCACGCTCTTAGGTATCAACGGATTAGGAGATACGCCCACGCTGACAACAACAAGGTCTGCATCTATATAATATTCCGACCCCTCAATTGGCACAGGCCTTCTCCTTCCGGAGCTGTCAGGTTCGCCCAGCTCCATCTTCTGAACCCTCATCCGGTTTACCCTTCCGTTACTGTCGGCATAGTATTCAACCGGACTGTTAAGGTTGAGGAATTCTATGCCTTCCTCCTGCGCATGCAGTCTCTCCTCGATCCTGGCAGGCATTTCTTCGAATGTCCTGCGGTATATTATCATTGCACGCTCAGCACCCAGCCTTTTGGCTGTTCTCACCGAATCCATGGCAGTATTGCCCCCTCCAATTACAGCCACTCTCTTCCCGTATAATACAGGCGTGTCAAAATCAGGATTTGCCGCATTCATCAGATTAACCCTTGTCAGGTATTCATTTGCCGAAAATATACCTACATAATTTTCTCCCGGTATATTCATAAATCTTGGCAGTCCGGCCCCGCTCCCTACAAAGAAGGCAACAAACCCTTCATTCTTTAGATCATCTATTGAAGCCGTAACGCCAACAACGAAGTTAGTGATAAACTTCACCCCCATCTTGCGCAGGTTATCAATTTCCACATCAACTACCGTGTTGGGCAGCCTGAATTCAGGTATGCCATACTTCAATACGCCTCCTACATCATGCAGTGCTTCAAATACCGTAACATCATAGCCGTACTTTGCCAGGTCCCCCGCTGCCGTCAACCCCCCCGGTCCGGATCCTATTATGCCGACCTTTATATTATTTGCAGCTGATGTCCGGGGCACGAACATCTTACCACCCTCCCTTTCGTAATCGGCGGCAAACCTTTCGAGGTGCCCTATCGCCACAGCGGGCTTGCTAAGTTTAAGCACATAAAAGCACTGCGCCTCGCATTGCACTTCCTGGGGGCAAACCCTTCCGCATGCGGCGGGCAGGGAGTTCGTTTCTTTCAGCACCCTGGCTGAACTCATGAAGTCACCTGCCTCAATATATTTTATGAATTTGGGGATGTTGATTTCAACGGGACAGCCGTATATACATGTAGGGTCGGGACAGTCAATACAGCGCTGGGCCTCAGCTATAGCCTGTTCAGGAGACAATCCCAGGTTAACCTCAAGGCTGTTCCTGTTCCTGGCACCTGGCCCCTGTTCGGGCATCTTTATCCTCTCACGGGCTACCCTGTCCCTATTTTTCATACCCTGCCTGAGATTCACCCGCCACTTGCTGTTCCTCTCTTCTTTCAGATATTCCGCGTCAAATGGCATACTTAAAACAGTTTTTTATTTATATTGTGCCGTTTATCAATTATTATCAGCTACTTCAGTTCTTTAAGATATTTCTGGTATGCTGCGGTTTCCTCTTCCTTGTAAGCACCCAGCCTTGATAAAAGCTCATCAAAATCTACCTCATGGGCATCAAATTCAGGTCCGTCCACGCAGACAAACCTGGTCTTCCCCCCTACCGATACCCTGCATGCCCCGCACATGCCTGTCCCGTCAACCATAATGGAATTCAGGCTGGCCATGGTCGGTATATTATATTTCTTTGTCAGCTGTGAGGCATATTTCATCATGATGGCAGGACCTATGGTAATTGCCTGGTCAACTTTCATTCTCTTAATCACCTCTTCCATTCCCTGTGTGACAAGTCCCTTTCTTCCATATGAGCCGTCATCGGTCATTATTATTGTCTCGTCGGAATACTTTCTTATGCGGTCTTCAAGGATCACAAGCTCCCTGGTGCGGGCGGCAAGAACCGTTATTACCCTGTTCCCTGCCTTTTTCATGGCCTCAACTATGGGAAGCAAGGGGGCAATGCCGACTCCTCCCCCGGCACATAACACCGTACCTACCTTTTCAATATGTGTTGCCTGGCCCAGGGGACCTGCCACATCCGTAAGAGAGTCCCCTTTATCCAGACTGGCAACCTTGTGTGAGGTAACACCGACCTTTTGGATAACCAGTGAAATAGTACCCTTTTCAGGATCTGCCTCAGCAATGGTCAGAGGTATCCTTTCACCCTTCTCCCCTGTCCGCACAATAACAAAATGCCCGGCCCTCCTTCTCCTTGCTATCCTTGGTGCCTCAATATCCAGTTTAACCACATTCTCTGAAAAACTTTCCTTGTTGACTATCCTGTACATCTGTAAAAATTCTGTTGCTGGTTTTAAATAAAAAGGCAAAAATAAGTCTTTTGCATCATTGTCATAATTCTATTCCCGGTTTTTCTGAATAAAATAATCCGTTCTGCAGGCTCTTAGGTTATAACCTGCTTTAATACAAATACTTAGCCGAAATAATTTCTACTCTTGTGCCATCAGATTATTATCTGGCAACATATAAGGCAAAAATGTCTGATACAGAGTTGATGATTTCCAGTCTTTTATGAAGAGTGATGTATTTATTTATAATGCCGATTTTATTCTGTATTATATTTTTAAAAGAGATATTTTTTTATTAAATTGAATGTGGAATTACCTGATTGTTAAAAACTTTATTTGAAAAGCAGCATTAATATTAATAATATAGTATTTCTATTTATAATAGTCTCAGCTTGATTAACAGATTTATAAATATTTTCAGGCATAAATCTGGATTTATTATTACTCTTGGCCTGTCAGGTATATTTTTAATACCTGACATTTATTGTCAGACTTACCGGATTGATACGCTGGACGGACAAACTATTCAAACATGTTCGGGAACATTTTATGACAGCGGTGCCGATGCAGCCAACTATTCCGACAATGAAAATTATACAGTAACATTCTATTCCACCGGAAAGGAAAGGATAACTTTCGACTTTTCATCATTTGCATTGCGGAATGAAGGAGGTGACACATTAAAAGTTTATGACGGACTTGACAGTTCAACCACACTGCTGGGAACCTATACCGGTGAAGGATTTACTTTTCTGGTACAGTCCACCGATACCTGCCTGACTTTTGTCTTCACTTCGGACGGCTCATTGACAAATTCGGGCTGGGAAGCAACTATTAGCTGCTGTCCGGTACCATCAACTTCATCAATAACAGGCTCAAACACTGAATGCGTAGGCTCAACAGGAATAGGATATTCTGTTGTTAATACGCCCGGATCAACCTATGACTGGATTATAACAGGAGGCACACAATCGGGTGGCGGAGCTTCAAACAGTATAACTGTGGACTGGGGTTCTTTACCGGGTGCAGCCAGGGTTCAGGTTGCCGAAAATAACGGATGTACAGTGGGCGATACCGTTTCCCTGGATGTCACACTATGGTCACTTCCTGCAGTGAGCTTTACGGGACTTGATTCGGTATATGATATTAATCTTGACGGTCCGGTTACTCTCACAGGCATACCGCCCGGAGGCACTTTCTCGGGTAATGGTATCACCGGAGACCAATTCGATCCCGCTGCCGCAGGTTTGGGAACCCATGAAATAGTCTATTCATATACTGACGGTAACGGATGTACAAATAACGACACCAATTATACCAGTGTACGTGATTATGACGATCATGACGGCGCCCTCTTGTTGGCAGATATTGACAACTGGTGTTCATCTGATGCAGCATATTCAAATAGTTCGGCCACTGCGGACATGGCTGCCGGCTCATGCTGGACAGGCGGTACAGGAAACAATGTGTGGTTTAAGTTTACCGCTACTACCCAAGCTGTAAAAATCGATGTCCTGACAG
>CAZHQW010000041.1:0-33414 GCA_964534745.1 uncultured Bacteroidales bacterium | reverse complement strand
ATAATCATCATAAATAGAATTAACTTGAAAAATATTCGTTGGATATTTTTCAATTGTTATTGTATCACTTGCACAATAACTATAAATGTTTGATAAATAAAGCCATAATATAATATATGCTAATTTCATAATTTATTAAGCACAAACTCTTATATATACTCAATTTTTATCAGTTTATTTTAAAATTAAAATAAATAGTGCTGAAGTTTATTCTTTAATTATTTTTTAATCAATCTTAATAGCCACGCAGTATATATTCATACCATCAATTGTAGTACATTCATTGATTCTTTTACTTATTGATTTATAACTAAAATTATATACTGCATTAGCACCTAAACTGAGAGCTTCTTCGTATACAAGATTTAACAAAAATTCTTGCGATATTCCAGTATGTATTAAACTTTTTGAAGTATGCTTAATTCCGTCGGATGAATACCAAACCGTCTCTTTTACTTTATACTCGGGATAATAATCAATATTTATAACTCCTAAAGGTTTATATTCGCCAGGATATTTATCAATATAGAAATAAAATCCTTTTTCAGTATATTGACTAAAATCAAATATTATTACTTCTTTTCTAGCAGGAATATTTTGAATTTCGCAACAAGATGAAAAAATTAGCAGGCATAATAAATATTTTTTCATGATAAATAATTTTAGGATTTTGGCTGGCTAATTTTTTTATTATTTTGTTTTCTGAAAACAACCTTCCAGGCAATATACAGACAACTTTTCAACTGTGTTTTCTTTTTCACAGATATCTTTCATATCGCAATTTGAACATAACTCTTTTACAATATTAATATTAAGAGTCCCTTGCTTTTCATGTAATGCATACAGATATTTTAAATATTTTCCTTCTGCAATTCTATGATGAGTATCCTTATTTTCTAATCCTTTCCATTCATATAATCTTTTATTTCCCTTACTTGAATTACAAGCTTGGCATACCATTACGGCATTATCAGGAATATCTTCTCCGCCTCTGGAACGAGGTAATATATGTTCAATTGTTAATTTTAGAGTATTTGTACAATAAATGCATTGAGTTGGATTCTCATGTTCATTTAAATATTCTCTAATTGATGTTGACCAATGAATCTTACCTGATTGTAGTTCTTTGAATTTTGACATTATAAATCCATAATTTCTTTTACCGAATTGCGCTGATTCTGCTATTATTTTAGCATATTGCCAAAATATTAGATCCTTTACTGACTTAACTGCAGATGGAGGCATTTTTAATTAAGAATTAAATATTCCATAAATTATATTAAAATGGTTATTGTTAAATAGTTATCATTCCTCTTTTCTTCTTAATAGTGTCCCAGCAAACACAAATAGCGAATCATTAATCCAGACGTCAGCAAGCTGAATGATCTCTTGTTTGCTTTTTAAATAATAATGTACTGAATTTGATCTTGTTTCAACCTTTCCATCTGGAAATAATTCATTGTAGGACTCGTGAATGTATATATGGTTATCCAGAATTCTTCCCCAAAACTTATAGTTCTTTAGTTCATTGCCAGTGTTTTCATCAATACTATAATCGTCGGGGCTTATGATGGAATCTCCTTGTACTAACATGTTTGAATACCCTGTGTAATCAGTAGGAACACCTTGCTGATTAAAGAAGGCATTTCTCATCTTAATAGTATCACCTAAAAATGTTATTTCTACCAAAATCCTACCATTTTGAATTATTCCATCGTTTCTGTTAACATAATTCTGAAAATCTCCCAGCCATTCAGCATTTGAAAAAAGAAATACGGTTCGGATATTTGATTCATAAACTTTGTTTTCTTGTGCTTTGCCTGAAACAATAATTAATATTTGAAGCGCATAGATAATAATTAATTTATTTTTCATACCACAAAAGCTATTTTTTTATTCTATATCTTAAACCAAAACAAATATTTGCATCATATCCTTTATAAGGATCATAAAATACTTGTTGAACAGCAGGTGAAAATGAACTCTCTTTATAAATCATAGTTAATTCATAGTTATTATCATATTTAATAAAAAATGTGGCATTATCAAAGAATTGATATCCAATGCCTATATTAAATAGCCTGCCTAATTGAAATAATCTCTTTGAATTGTCTAAATCTGAAGGATCATAACAATTATAGCTAACTAATAATTGTAGGTAAATCCCCCCACCAAAAAATATTTTAAATCTTTTACCAAAATTAAAATCTAATCCTATTGGTGTACGTAAAAAGTATAAATTATAATAATCACTTTCAGTCCTTTGATTATAAATAATACCTGAATTAAGCGAAATCAACTCTTTTTTTGTAAACCAATATCCCATAAATCCTAGTTTTAGACTATTTAAATAATCCTTTTTAAAAGGACTAACAGGACTAATTATGATTCTTTCATATCCACTTATTTCAGATTTACCAAATCCAATCTCAGGTCCAATCTCTATCTTCTGTGAATATAAAAATTGACTGAATAAGAAAAGTATAGAAATATAAAGCACTATTTTATAAAATCTTATCATAAAGAATAATTACGCTATAAATTATTTACAATCAGATTTTTTTAATTTACTTTATCGTTATTAAAATCCTTCAATTACACCCAATCAACAGATAAACACAAATCCTGAATGCACAGAATTTAAATCATATTTTATTATTTATTCTTACTTTAACTGCTAGCCTTTTTTTTCAAATAATTTTTCGTGAATTTCCTTTAACTAATCATTTTCTTCCTCCAACTGTCCTACCCGTTTTCTTAAATATTTAATTTCACCTTCAATTTGCTGCATATATTTTGATCTGTATAATCCGGCCTCAAATTAAATGTGTTTCAATTATTAATATAAAATTACACATTTCTTTTGTTTTATAATCCCTTCTTACTGTTATTCTTTAGTCTTTCCTTTTAAGTGTAAACCGGTTAATTGCATATTTTAACAAAAGTAAAAGGCTATAACTAATTTTTTGTATATACAGATAATATGTTATATATTTGATTTAATACGAAAATTGGCAGTTGAATATATGCTTCCCCATAAAATATTCCGGATAATTTTCATTTAAAAAATGCTTATGTTATGAAAAGAATATTAATAATTATTTTTTCAGGAATTTTCTTGATGATGTTTTCCTCATCAATAGGACAAACAGAAGAATCCAAACAAAAATTAGAAGCTAAGGTTATTAAAACTATAATACTATCAGGCCTTCTTCCTTCAGATTTATTATTTTCTTTGGATGGAAACTTGTTATTCTGTAAAACATATTATGGCTCTTTTGATCCTGGCACAAGTAAAATACAAATCTCAATGGATCGTAATAATTTTATAATGGATATTAAAAGTGGTAATAATATTGCTTATTTAGAGGAAATGTCAATATTATGTTTTTCAAATAAAAATGAAGTCCTTTTTGAAAATAATGGAATAAGAATATGGGATTATATAGAGAGAAAAGAAAAGGGGGAAATAACAAACATCGATGGAAGTATTTATTGTACTTCTGATGGGAAATATGCAGCTACAATTATTAATGGAGCAAACGCAATAGTCACCGATTTAGTATTAAAAAATCAA
The DNA here is from genome assembly GCA_964534745.1 of uncultured Bacteroidales bacterium. Taxonomy (GTDB): domain Bacteria; phylum Bacteroidota; class Bacteroidia; order Bacteroidales; family UBA10428. Next base: position 29,837 of record CAZHQW010000041.1, on the reverse strand, counting down.
ATCGGTAATTTTCAAGTACCACAAATGGGCAAATCACAGGTGAAATATATATTTTATGGGCCTGACAAGTTATTTATGGTTTGCTTAAAGAATAAAATATTAACATTGCTAGATATAATTCAGAATCAACAACTCGCTTCTTATGACTGGAATATTGAAGGAATTGGTAAAATAGCTATATCTTCTGACTATAAATATCTTGCCGCAGGTTCAGGAGGCCTTGTTTATTTATTGGATATTCCGGGGAAAAGCATAATATCAAAGATTGATTGGATTCAGGGAGGAATAAATTCACTTAGTTTTTCCAGAGATAATTATGTCCTCGGTGGATGTACATCTGGGAATCAAGTTATTCTCCTGGATATGAAAAGTAAAACAGAAACCTTTATCAGCTTAGGTGAACACAAAGCTCCTATATATAGTATTTGTTTCTCTCCTGTTGAAGATATCTTTGTTACATCAAGCTTTGATGGTACAATTAAAATTTGGGAATATTTTTATGTTGAAGATATTTAAAATGAATTGTCGTTTAGAGGTAATGAAATAAGTAATAAAAATAATCATTTTTTATTAGTTTTTATTAGTAAATTTTCGTGAATATTAGTTTGTGAAATTTGCTTAAGAGATTGATTTCTAAAGTGCTTTGCCCTAAAATCCAATAAAAAAGCCCGATTGAGGAAACCGGGTGGTGTGGAGCCGGTTTATCGTTACTTATAAAGGATAAAATTGAACATAAAACCGGCATAATTGTTATGACATCATAGAAATATTCAAAATTGATAAGAAAAACGATTAATATTATCCTTGCGCTGATCCTTCTTATGACAACGGCAGGGATGACTATTACAGAGCATTATTGCGGTAACAGGCTGGTCTCGGTTAATATCCTTTCGGAACCGGAAAAATGCTGCGATGATAGTAATTGCTGCCATAGTGAAACTATTACTATCAAGCTGGATACAGACATTTTAAATTTATTGCCGGACTATTCGTCTGGGATTTTTCCTTTATCCTCTCCCTTAGTTCAGGAATTAACTTTCAATGATAATTTTCTATTTTCTGATATATATTTAAATAATAAATTAGCTGCTGGCATTACCGGGTTTTTCGATCTTCCGCCACCCAAACTCAATATCTCTCTTTCCAGGCTGGGAGTTTTCCTTCTTTAATATGTTTTTTAACAGATGAATCTCTATACCTTTATATTTGAAAGGCGTCAGGTTCAATTTGTGCTGTGATACATTATTTCGCCGATCTGTTGATTTACAGTCATGTTCATTTGATAAAAATCAAAACATGTTAAATAAAATTATAAAATTCTTCCTGGAGAATAAGCTTATTACATTCATAGTATTAATCACCTTAATCATTTGGGGAATAGCGACAGCTCCATTTAACTGGGATTTAGGGATATTCCCGCGTGATCCTGTTCCTGTGGATGCTATTCCTGATATAGGTGAAAACCAGCAGATAGTATATACCGAATGGGTCGGACGGTCACCCCAGGATATGGAAGACCAGGTATCTTATCCGCTTACAACGGCGCTGCTTGGTATTCCCGGGGTAAAAAGCATTCGCAGCAACTCCATTTTTGGCCTTTCCAGTATCTATATCATTTTTGATGATGAAGTGGAATTCTACTGGAGCCGGACGAGGATACTCGAAAAGCTGAATTCCCTTCCCGCCGGTACTTTGCCTGACGGGGTAACACCTGCGCTGGGACCCGATGCAACAGCACTGGGCCAAATTTACTGGTATACACTTGAAGGCCGGGATAAAAACGGAAATCCTGCCGGTGGATGGGATCCACAGGAATTAAGGACCATCCAGGATTTTTACGTCAGGTATTCCCTTACCTCTGCCAAAGGAGTATCTGAAGTAGCATCTATAGGGGGATTTGTAAAAGAATACCAGGTAGATATAGATCCCAACGCAATGAAAGCATACGGGGTAACCGTCGCACAGGTCATGCAGGCAGTTAGTAAAAGCAACCTCGACATCGGGGCGCGTACCCTCGAATTTAACCGTGTAGAATACCTGATTCGTGGTTTAGGGTATATTAAAAGTCTGAATGACCTGGAAGAAAGTGTAGTAGCAGTCCGTGATAATGTTCCGGTACGCATAAAAGATATCGCCAAAGTAAACTTTGGGCCCGCAACCCGTCGCGGTGGACTGGATAAAGGTGGTGCTGAGGCTGTTGGTGGTGTCGTCGTAGCACGCTACGGGGCAAACCCGATGGAGGTAATCAATAACGTAAAGAAAAAGATTGAAGAGATCTCGCCTGGCTTACCCGGCAAAACACTTAGTGACGGTACTGTTTCGAAAGTTACCATTGTTCCCTTTTACGATCGTACCGGACTGATTAAGGAAACGCTGGGCACCCTTGAGTCTGCCCTTACAGAAGAAATCCTGATAAGCATTATTGTAGTTATCATTCTTGTACTGAATTTAAGGGCATCTGTCCTTATATCAAGTTTACTGCCCATTGGAGTGCTTATCACATTTATTATTATGCGCAGGTTTCATGTCGATGCCAACATCGTTGCACTGTCAGGTATTGCCATTGCAATCGGTGTGATGGTAGATATAGGCATCGTCTTCACCGAAAATATCATACGGCACCTGGATATGCCTGAGAACAAAGGGGCAAGAGGGGCGAAATTGCTTAACGTGATTTATAATGCAACTGTTGAAGTGGCATCGGCAATAATGACTGCCCTGGCTACCACCATTGTAAGCTTTCTTCCCGTATTTGCCATGCAGGCTGCCGAAGGTAAGTTGTTTAAGCCCCTTGCATTTACCAAGACTTTTGCATTATTGTCTTCGCTGTCAATAGGTATAATTATTATTCCCGCATTAGCGCATACAATCTTTTCAATCCGTTTTGATAAAAAGCACATTTCACGCATATGGAATTACTCACTTATTGTAGCAGGCTTCATTTTCATCTTATTTTTCCATTCGTGGATCGCATTGGCGCTCATTGCCTTTGGTATAAATAACCTGTTAGAATATAAGTGGCCTGAGCAGAAACGCAAATTTGTAAACCTTATCAACATAGGCATTGCCTTAGTTATAGTGGTCTATTTCCTGACCTCAGCATGGATGCCCCTGGGTGCCCGGAACAGCACATTTACCAACTTCCTGTTTGTACTTGCCATACTCGCTGTTGTGCTGGGAACATTAATGACAGTGATACACTATTATCAGGTTATTCTCAGATGGTGCCTGGCTAATAAGTGGAAATTCCTTTCCATTCCCATTGTAGCTGTTTTATTCGGAATATTAATCTGGCTTGGCGCTGATAAAATATTTAGCTTTCTTCCTGCCAGATTTAAAGAAACGACCGCATGGCAAGCAATAGCGCATACCTTTCCCGGGGCGGGACAAGAATTTATGCCGGCACTGGATGAGGGTTCTTTCCTGCTCATGCCGACAACCATGCCTCATTCGGGCATAGAAGAGAACGTCGAGGATATACGGTTGCTGGATATGAAAGTGAACTCAATTCCCGAAGTGGAATCCACCGTGGGTAAATGGGGACGAGTTAGCTCCGCACTGGACCCGGCACCCATATCTATGTATGAAAACCTGGTTAACTATAAACCGGAATATATACTCGACGAGGACGGCCACCGCATGAGATTTAAAGTGGACAAAGGTGAAGCTTTCATTTTAAAGGACGGAAGCCGGTACAATCCTTATAAAGACACTCTCAGGGAGATTGGAAAAGAAGAACTAATACCCGATAAAAGAGGCGAGTACTTTCGCCAGTGGCGTGACAATATCAAATCACCCGATGACATCTGGCAGGAAATTGTGAAGCAGTCTAACCTGCCAGGAATGACTTCAGCCCCTAAACTTCAGCCTATCCAGACAAGGTTGATCATGCTGCAAACCGGAATGCGTGCACCTATGGGAGTTAAAGTATACGGCCCCGATTTAAAGACTATTGAAAAAACGGGATACGAGATAGAGAGACTTCTTAAAAATGTTCAGGGAGTCGAACCTGCATCGGTATTCGCTGACAGGGTGGTGGGCAAACCGTACCTTGAAATAAAAATTGACCGTAAAGCCATATCGAGATACGGCCTTACTATTGATGATATACAGATGTATATCAGCAGTGCCATAGGAGGTATGAAACTCACAACTGCAATCGAGGGAAGGGAACGCTTCCCGGTAAGAATGCGCTATGCCAGGGAATTCAGGGATAATCCGGAAGAGCTGAAGAGGGTTTTGATACCTTCTCCTGCCGGGATCCAGGTACCCCTGGGTGAACTGGCAGAAATAACATATACCCGCGGACCGCAATTGATTAAAAGTGAAAATACTTTCCTGACCGGATATGTGATCTTCGATAAAAAGCCACAATATGCGGAAGGTGATGTAGTTGAAAATGCACAGTCGTATTTGAATAAAAAAATGGATGATGGGGAATTTGTATTGCCTGCAGGAGTAAATTACAGGTTTACCGGGAACTACGAGAACCAGATAAGAGCTGCCAAAAGGCTCATGTTTGTGGTACCCCTCTCGTTAATTATCATATTCCTCATCCTCTATTTCCAATTCAGATCAGTAACTACATCCGGCATGGTATTTACCGGTATATTTGTGGCGTTTTCAGGTGGATTCCTGATGTTATGGCTATACGGCCAGGACTGGTTTTTGAATTTTTCGGTCGCCGGAATGAACATACGTGACCTTTTCCAGATGCACACCATTAACCTGAGTGTGGCAGTATGGGTAGGCTTCATTGCCCTGTTCGGCATAGCTACCGATGATGGCGTAATCATGGGAACGTACCTTATGCAGGTATTCGACAGGGAAAAACCTTCCACTGTGGCAGCCGTCAGGGAATCTGTACTCCATGCAGGAATAAAGAGGGTAAGACCCGCAATGATGACCGCATCCTGTGCCATTATAGCATTGATCCCTGTACTTACCTCCACAGGGAAAGGATCAGACATTATGGTGCCTATGGCTATACCAGCTTTCGGAGGGATGATCCTCCAGGTAATGACAATGTTCGTGGTACCGGTGCTTTACTCTATGTGGCAGGAAAAAAAAGTGAAAAAATTAAATCCTGTAAAATAATTTGCTATGAATAGTATAAAAAATATAAAAAATATTCTTACCGCTTTAATCCTGATGGCAGGGATCACCGCCCGGTCACAGGATTTCCTGGAAAGTTACCTTGCTGAAGCAGCCAATAATAATCCGGGACTAAAGAGCAAGTTCAGTGAATACATGGCAGCACTGGAAAAAGTATCCCAGACAGGCGCCTTGCCTGATCCCCAGGTAACTTTCGGGTATTTAATTCAACCTGTCGAGACAAGGGTGGGGCCGCAAAAAGCACGTATTTCTGCTTCGCAGATGTTTCCCTGGTTCGGTACTCCCGGAGCGAAAGAAGATGCTGCAATGGAAATGGCAAAGTCAAAATACGAGTTGTTCGAAGAAGCTAAATCACGCTTGTTTTACGATGTCAAATCGACATATTATAACCTGTATTTTATACAGAAAGCTATTGATATAACAGCAGAGAACATTTATATCCTGAATACATTCCGCAGACTGGCACTTATCAGGGTAGAATCGGGACTGGCCTCCTCTGTGGATGTCCTGAGGGTTGAAATTGAAATTGCCGACCTGGAGAACCAGCTTGCTTTATTAAGAGACAACTACTTTGTTATACAGACAGGATTTAACAGCCTGTTAAATGTTGACGGACAAAGAACTGTAAATATCCCTGATTCTCTTGCCAATACTGACTTTGATCTGACCCGCGAAGCTGCACTGGACAGTGTGCGCAACGGTAATCACCAGGTGTTGCAAATGAAGTTTATGGAAGCCTCCTACGAAAAACAGGAAATCGTGGCCAGGAAGACAGGTAAGCCAAATCTTATGCTGGGATTCGATTACGTGGTGGTCGGCAAAAGTGCAAATCCAATGACAGATCCTTCTGAATCAGGCAGGGACGCTTTCGTGTTTCCCATGGTGGGTATTTCTATTCCGCTCTACCGGCAAAAATATACCTCGATGGCAAAAGAAGCCGTGTTAATGCAGGAATCGACCGAAAATGGCAGGCTGGACAGGATAAATATACTGGAAACAACATTTGAGAAAGCCAATAAGGATTACAGAGATGCCGACAGGCGTATCCCTTTGTATCAGGGACAGTCAGGTAAATCAAAAAACGCACTGAATATCCTGCAAACAGAGTATGAGACCAGCGGGAAGAATTTTGAAGAAGTTCTTCGCATGGAACGCCAGCTTTTGGAATATAAACTGGAACTTGAAAAAGCTCGTGCTGATAAAAACGCGGCAATTGCATTTATCAATTACCTCATGGGAAAGTAAACCATTTAAACGAACAAAAATGAAAACAAAAATAAATCTTGGCAAACGCGATTATAAAGTTATCGCTATAACTTTATTCGCAGGTCTTTTCTTTGGCTGGCTGATTTTTCACGGTTCAGGAAGTGAACCGGAATCTGAACAGAAAACCGAAGAATATGCCGGTGAGAAGGAGACAATATGGACTTGCTCTATGCATCCGCAGATTAGAATGGAGCATCCCGGGAAATGCCCTATCTGTGGCATGGATTTAATTCCATTGCATGAAAATGCAGGCAGTGAACCGGCCATTTCTCCTGATGAAATACAGATGACTGCAGAAGCAATAAAAATAGCCGGTATACAAACAATGATTGTTCACAAAGCATATCCTTACAGGGAAGTGTACCTACTGGGAAAAGTAAAACCGGATGAAAGAAACATTACCGGGCTTACAGCACGTTTTGGCGGGCGTATTGAAAAGCTATATGTGAACTTTACGGGCCAAAATGTAAGTAAAGGTGAGAAACTCGCTACAATTTATTCCCCTGCAATGGTCATAGCACAGAAAGAGCTGCTGGAAGCACAGGAATACAAACAAAGTAACCCCGACCTTTATAAAGCAGCCCGGAATAAACTTAGACTATGGGATTTAACTGACGGACAAATAGATGATATTGAAAAGAAAGGAGAAGCCCTGAGTTATTTTGATGTACTTTCACCAATAGCAGGTACGGTTACACAGCGTAACGTGGCATCAGGTGACTATGTAAAAGAAGGGACCGTCCTGTTCCAGGTAATTGATCTTACAAAAATATGGATCATGTTCGAAGCTTATGAAAGCGACCTCCCATGGATAAGACCAGGCGACAAAATCAATTTTACAATACAATCCATTCCGGGCAGAAACTTCAACGGACAAGTCAGTTTCATTGATCCCTTTATTGATCCTAAAACACGCATAGCACGGGTAAGGGTTGAAATGCAAAATCCTGGACTTTTATTAAAACCGGAGATGTTTGCTAACGGACTAATTACTTCTGCCCTGGCAGGAAATAAAAAGGACCTGGTGATACCCAAAACTGCTGTGCTCTGGACAGGCAAGCGCGCTGTTGTATATGTAAAGATTCCGGACCGGCAGCAACCTGCATTCAAATACCGTGAGATCGTTCTGGGTCCGTCTGCCGGTGCATTTTATATAGTCACTGAAGGTCTGCAGGATGGGGAAGAAATTGCTGTCAACGGTGTGTTTAAGATTGATGCAGCGTCTCAATTGGCCGGTAAACCGAGCATGATGAACCCCGAAGGAGGCAAAACATCCACAGCACATAATCATGCCGGCATGGATATAGATAGCGAAGAAATGACCGGTAATTCAGCATATAAAGTACCGGAAAAGAATAAAAAAGAATCTGAAATTAACATTAATTTTAAAAAGCAGCTTAACGAGGTGTACAATGCTTATATCGAAATGAAAGATGCTTTTGTGGATTCCGATGCAAAGCAGGCAGTTCTGATGGCAGGTTTAACAAAAAACAGGTTAAAAGCAATGAACATGGGATTGCTTGAAGGCGATGCACACATAAAATGGATGCAGTATCTGGATCAGTTGAACAGTGCCCTGGCAAAAATAACCGGCACCCCTGATATTGAGATTCAACGCGAGGCATTCGCAGAATATAACCAGGCCTTTTACAGAGTTGTGAAAGATTTCGGATTATCCGAAGGTACAGTATATTACCAGTATTGTCCCATGGCTGTATGCAATAAGGGGGCCTACTGGTTTAGCAGTCTGAAGGATATAAAGAATCCTTATTTTGGTGAAGCAATGCTTAAATGCGGAGAAACAAGGGAAATACTTGAATATTAACTGAAAACATTACTATTGAGCAAATTGTTATTATAATAAGAAATGTAACTATAAAATGTTATTGTCATGAAAAGGACAACCTCATTACATGCTGAGCACGAACAAAGCACGAATTACCTATGCCCCATGAGATGCGAGGGTGAAAAAACGTATGACCACCAGGGCAACTGCCCTGTATGCAACATGAAACTGATGCCCGCAAATCATGACCATGATCAGGATGCTCATACGCGGGGATCAGGGAAATACTATTGTCCTATGCGCTGCGAAGGGGATAAGATGTATAATAATCCCGGTCACTGTCCGGTCTGCGGTATGAGCTTTGTATCCCAGCAGACAAAGGATGTTAGCGATGAAGAAAAAGCATACAGGAAAATGGTCCGCAAATTCCGGGTAGCCCTGGCATTTAGCATCCCCATATTTATTATTGCAATGTCAGGTGTATTAAGTTTTCTTGACCTTGAATCGGTTGCACCCGGGAAAGTGTGGGATTGGATTCAGTTTGCGTTGTCGGCACCCGTTGTATTCTATTCGGGGTGGGACTTCTTTAAGCGCGGATATAGCTCCATTCGCCGGTGGTCTCCCAACATGTGGACACTGATATCAATAGGAACGGGAGCAGCTTACCTGTTCAGTGTTGCAGGACTCATTTTTCCGGGAATATTCCCCGAACAGTTTAGGGATGCGCAGGGAAATGTACATCTTTATTTCGAAGCTGCCGCCGTAATACTTACCCTTGTGTTACTCGGACAGGTACTTGAGCTCAGGGCTCACAGCAAGACCAGCTCGGCCATCAAAGAGCTGCTGAATCTCGTGCCCCCTGTGGCACGCATTATAAGAAACGGACATGAAAAAGAAATACCGCTTGAAGAGGTTCAGGTGGGAGATATACTTAGGGTCAGACCGGGTGAAAGAATACCTGTTGACGGTATTATATCTGCTGGAAATGCGGTTATTGATGAAAGCATGATTACGGGTGAGTCCGTTCCTGCCGAAAAGGCGGAAAATGACAAAGTTACGGGAGGGACCTTCAACGGTAAAACAAGCTTCGAAATGAAAGCCGAAAAGGTAGGGTCAGATACTCTCCTTTCCCGGATAATAGAAATGGTTAACGAGGCCAGTCTCTCAAAAGCACCCATACAGAGGCTTGCCGATATAGTGGCAAAATATTTTGTGCAGATTGTCATTGCCATATCTATAATAACATTCTTCATCTGGGCCATCTGGGGACCACAGCCTGCATACGTATATGCCTTTGTAAATGCTGTATCAGTCCTTATTATTGCATGCCCCTGTGCACTCGGACTGGCGACACCCATGTCAGTAATGGTAGGTACGGGCCGTGGCGCACAGTCCGGTGTACTTGTTAAAAACGCACGTGCCTTGGAAGAAATGAGTAAGGTTGATATCCTCATTATTGATAAAACGGGAACTATTACCGAGGGCAAGCCTGCCCTCAAGGAATTCAGGTCTTTTGGCAGGCTTGGTGACAAGGAAATACTGCGACTGGCAGCTTCTGTTAATATAAACAGCGAGCATCCTATAGCCGAGGCTATAGTTAAGGGAGCCAAAGAAAAAAATATTAAGCCGGTAAATCTTGATAACTTCGAATCTGTTCCGGGAAAGGGAGTGCAGGCTGTCTATAAAAATAAAAAAATAGGCCTTGGAAACAACAGGCTCGTGAAAGACTTCGGCATTGCCCCTGATGAAGATGTAAAAAAGACTGCAAGGGAATGGCAGCTGAAGGGACAGACAGTAATGTACCTTATTTATGACAGCAGGGTGGAAGGTATTGTCAGTGTGGCTGATACGATAAAGGAAACCTCGGCCGTGGCCATTAAAGCACTGCAAAAGACGGGCATTAAAGTGCATATGCTTACAGGTGATAACGAATTTACGGCCAGGTCCGTCGCCGGCGAGCTTAACCTTGACGGGTATGATTACGACTGCCTGCCCGGTGACAAGCACAGGAGAATAAAAGAGCTGCAGCAGGAGGGGCACATAGTGGCGATGGCCGGGGATGGCATTAATGATGCCCCGGCACTGGCACAGGCAGATATAGGTATTGCCATGGGCACGGGAACCGATATTGCCATGCAGAGTGCAGAAATAACACTCGTAAAGGGAGACCTTAATGGTATTGTCCGCGCCCGTGAGCTGAGTGCCAGCGTAATGCGCAATATTAAACAGAACCTGTTCTTTGCCTTTGTATATAATTCGCTGGGGGTGCCAATAGCTGCAGGAATACTTTATCCTTTGTCCGGACTGCTCCTAAGTCCCATGATTGCCGCTGCTGCAATGAGCTTCAGCTCTGTGTCGGTAATTTCGAATGCCCTTAGGCTGAGAAAAAAATAAAATTAGGATTTGAAAATGCTATTCAGCGCGTATGGGAGTCTTTAAAAGAATTCCTGAGGTTAATGAGCTCCTGGCATTTTTCATAAGCTTCAATATCCTGGTAATGCTTCATCAGCTTCATGAAAAAAGCCTTGTTCTTATATAGGGGATGGTCCTCATTATAAGGTACGGTACCCTTTACCGTGAGATTAAACAGTTCGCCCTCATCCTTTATTTTCTTAATTTCTATAACCGGGAGATTGTCATTCAGTACCAGTGAGTCTTTGTATTTTTCCAGGAAGTTTATCAGCGTAAGCTGAATATTTATAAAATCATTATTCTCCGCCAGAAGGCTCTTATTTATTTCATAATGTTGTTCAAACCTTACAGAACGGTTGGAAGAGTTGGGCTCCTGCAAAATTTCCTTAATCTTTACCTGGTTCTGATTAATTAATTCAAGGTTGTTTTTTACTCTTAGTTTTAGTAATGAAATTGTCTTCTGAATCAATTCTCTCATGGGGAAAAAAATTAGGTTGAAAACCATACAAAAATAAGCATTATTAGAGTTTCATCTTCCCTAATTTTGACGAACATGCATTATTCTGTTACCAACTGCTGATATCAGAAAATAAATGAGAATTAATACAATTTAAGACAATATAATTTGAAGCCAGGATTTCTGTTGGAAGCTAAAACGAGTATTTGTTATCATCAATAAGCTTATTGGCTATTCTTCTTCTTGCTTCCTTAATATTGACACCTGCAACTTCCGTAAACATATTAATGGCCCTTGCCAGGGATTTAAGGTCCTCACCTTCGGCAAATGAATTAACGGCATCCGAACCTGACTTTTTGATTCCTGCCGCAGCATCATAAATATTAATATCCAGTATATCCTTATATATTTTAACGGTCTCGGCATCCAGCATGCCTGTCAGTTTTTCAACCCTCAGCAATGTTGACTCAGATATATACAAAGCCATAATCATATCAGAAATATTAAATAATATCTCCTGTTCATGGACGAGCTGTTTCTGAAATTTTTCCGAAGCCTTGTCAATCGCCAGCAATATCGCTTTTTTAAAGTTCCTGATATATCCTTTCTTCTCTTCAAAATATTCTCCCTTCTTAATATCCTCACTTTTTAGTCCGTTTAAGCCTGCCGATATTTTTTTTGCTTCACCGAAAAGGTCAAAATCTCCTTTCATAGCTCTTTTCATTGCCGTATCGACAACAAGCATCCTGTTTATTTCATTGGTACCTTCAAATATCCTGTTTATCCTTGAATCGCGATACCCTTTTTCTACCAGGGTTTCCGAAGAATAACCCATACCTCCGAATATCTGTACAGACTCGTCCACAACATAGTCAAGGGCCTCTGAACCGTAAACTTTTAATATTGCCGCCTCAACAGCGTAATGGCTTATTCCTTCAATTGTTGCCCTTCCATAGTCCATTCCGGCTTTTGTACAATCATTGATGGCTTTGTCTATGTCATGACTAACCCTGTACACTGCCGATTCGGTGGTGAATGTCCTTATAACCTGCTCTGCAAGCTTGTATTTTATAGCACCGAAATTGGAAATAAATTGTCCGAATTGCTTCCTCTCATTAGCATAGGCCACTGATTCACTTATTGCCTTTTTTGCAGCACCCAGCACATTTGCCCCCAGCTTAATCCTGCCCATATGCAGAATGCTCAGCGCTATCCTGAATCCTTCTCCCCTTTTCCCTATCAGATTCTCCACAGGCACCTTGCAATCATTAAAAAATATCTGTCTTGTTGATGAGCCCTTGATTCCCATCTTCTTTTCTTCTGGATTAAAAGTAATGCCCGGATAATTCCTCTCTACTATAAATGCACTCAGTACCCGGTCGTTATCTATTTTCGCAAAAACAGTAAGTATATCGGAAAATCCCGCGTTGGTTATCCACATCTTCTGTCCGTTTAATACATAATACTTCCCATCTTCAGACAATACAGCACCTGTAGTCCCTGAATTGGCATCCGAACCTGCTCCGGGCTCTGTCAGGCAGTATGATCCAAGATATTCACCTGAAGCCAGACTGGGTATGTATTTTTTTCTCTGTTCCTCATTACCATAATACATTATGGGTAATGTGCCAATCCCTGTGTGTGCGGAATAGGCCACTGCAAAGGAATACCCGGCTCCGAATGCCTCGCATGCCAGCATCTGCGTAACAAAATTCTGTCCGAAACCCCCGTATTCCTCGGGAACAGCAATACCCAGCAATCCCAGTTCACCGGCCTTTTTCAGCAGTCCCGGCATAAGTCCTTCTTCCTGATTGTCAATTCTATCAAGGTTGGGCAAAACTTCCGTATTTAAAAAATCATAACATGTTTCTTCTATCATATTCTGTTCCTCGCTAAATTCTTCAGGAATGAATACACTTTCAGCATTTGTTTCTTTTACCAGGAATTCACCACTTTTTAATTTTGCTGTATTTTCCATATCATATTATATTAACAGGTTTTATTATTTCAGATATTAATATTATTTACAGGTTCAATGATAAAGCTATAAGTTCGGCGATATCGTAATTTTTTAACTCCTCTTCCTTATTTTTATATTTTATGCCGTCAGTAAGCATCGTCATACAGAACGGACAGGCTGTCGCGATAATATCTGCTCCTGTTTCCAGGGCATCTTCAATGCGTTCAATAAAGACTTCCTTATCGCCTTTCTCAGCTTCCTTAAACATTTGTCCGCCCCCTGCTCCGCAGCATAAGGCAAAGCTCTTGTTTCTTTTCATTTCCACCTTTCTGGAAGAAATAGTATCGAGGACTTCACGCGGAGGATCAAAAATATCATTGCACCTGCCCAGGTAACAGGGATCATGATAGGTTATTGATTTGTCGGCAAAGATGTCTGAGCTTATCATAAGCTTTCCTGATTCCAGCTGATCCCTCAGAAATAAGGTATAATTTATAACGTTATATTTACCCCCCAGCTCGGGGTATTCATTTTTAAAAACATTGTAACAGTGAGGACAGATGGTTATAATATTCTTTATATCATAGCCATTCAACACTTCAATATTGGTAAGTGCCTGCATCTGAAAAACCATCTCGTTCCCTGCCCTTCTCGCCGGATCACCGGTACAGGATTCTTCAGTACCTAATACTGCATAGTTGATTTTCAGATGGTTAAGAATTTTTGTAAATGCCCTTGCAACTTTTTTATACCTGTCATCAAAAGCACCTGCACAACCAACCCAGAAAAGGTAATCAGGTTTAACTCCTCTTGCATGTAAATCGGCCATAACAGGAACTTCAATTTTTTCAGCCCATACAAGCCTGTCCTCAGGAGAGAACTGCCATGGTGCACCGTTGTTTTCTATATTTGTAAATATAGAATTAAGCTCACCTGGTGCCGAAGCCATTTCCATAACCAGGTACCTGCGAAGCTCAACTATTATGGAGACATGATCAATATTAACCGGACATTCAATAGTACAGGCATTGCATGTGGTGCATGCCCACAATTCCTCATGAGATATGAAATCAAATAAAGATTTGCCGTCATCAAAATCTTTTCCTTTTTTATTGATGTTCCTGCCTACAATCTCAAGCCTGTCACGGGTGTCCATTATTATCTTTCTGGGCGACAGTTTCTTGCCGGTTATGCTGGCCGGACAGCCGGATGTGCATCTTCCGCACTCAGTGCATGTATAGGCATCCATAAGGCTTTTCCAGGTAAGGTCATTCACATCTTTTGCTCCGAAAGAAATCTCTTCAGCCGCCTCTTCCTCAGCCGCAGCTCCAACTTCTTCATTAAGCATAAGCATCACCTCCCCGGTTATTGATGGCATATTTTCTAATTCTCCTTTTGGCTTTAGCTTGGAATAATAAACATTGGGAAAAGCAAGAAATACATGAAAATGCTTGGAATAGGGAATATAATTAAGAAAGGCAAGTACGCCGACTATATGAAACCACCAGCAGAACCTTTCAACAAACACCAGGCTTCCTTCGGACATACCCGAAAGCAGGGGAGCAATAAATGAACTTACAGTAAAACCTCCAATATTAGCATAATGACTTCCCGGAAATGACTGTAATAGGGTGTCCGAGGCATTCATCAGCAGAATGGCACTCATAAGAAAAATCTCGGTAATAAGAATGATATTGGCGTCTGTCCGGGGCCACTTTGTCATTTCTTTATTCCAGAACCTCTTCAGCCTCAGGATATTTCTGCGAACAAGAAATATTATACAGCCAAAAATAACACCTATGGCAAAGAATTCGAAAACAGTTATAAGTATGTTATAGGAGTTCCCGATGAAGGAAAAAAGCCTGTGTGTGCCGAAAATACCATCAATGAGTATTTCCAGCATTTCTATATTTATAATGATAAATCCCACATATACCAGAATATGCATGATGGCAGAAACGGGACGGACAACCATCTTGGACTGGCCAATGGCCACCCTGAGCATGATCATCCATCTTTTCCAGCGGTTGTCATTTATGCTGATATCCCTGCCGAGCCTTATATTCCGGGCAATAATTCTTACATTATTATAAAAGAAATATATAGCGCAGGCCAATATAAGCACGAAGATTATTTGCTTAACCATCTCTAAAGGATTTTAACTGACCAGCATGTTACTATTTAGCCTCCCTTACTGCTTTTATGAGCTCGGGAAGAACCTTGAAGGCATCACCAACAATACCATAATCGGCGGCTTCAAAGATTGGAGCATCCTTATCGGTATTTATTGCTACGATATACTTCGATGAGCTTATGCCTGCCAGATGCTGGATAGCTCCTGATATTCCAACAGCTATATAAAGGTTGGGAGCTATTATTTTACCTGTTTGTCCGGTATGCTCCTCATGGGGCCTCCATCCTTCATCAGACACGGGCCTTGAACATGCCGTGGCAGCTCCGAGCAGTGTTGCCAGCTCCTCTAGCGGCCCCCAGTTATCGGGTGATTTCATGCCCCTCCCGCCTGAAACTACAATCTCGGCATCAGTCAGTATAATCTTTCCTGTCTGCTTCTCAGCATTTATCACATTTATTGTGATGGCCTCGGCACTTACCTCAGGTGTAAAGCTTTCTATATTTGCTTTACCTGCAGCTTCCACAAGTCCGAAAGAATTCTGTGCAAGGGTTAATATTCTGATTTTGGATTTGATAACTACTTTTGCCATTGCCTTACCGGAATATACCTTTTTTATAACAGTAAAAGGATCAAGAGAATCAGGAACACTTATCACTCCCGTTACAAGACCACCTTTTAGCCTCACTGATAAGCGGGGAGCAATGGCTTTGCCCGTATTATTATTTGAAAGAACTATAAAATCAGAGCTTTCTTTTTCGGCAACCTGACTAATAGCTGTTGCATAGAGCCTGTTATCAAGAACATTAAAATTATCTCCCTGAATTGTCAGTATCTTATTAGCCCCATACTTTCCAAGCTTTTCCAGTTCACTTTTGTCAACATTGCCAATTGAAACTGCTGTGGTAGATGTATTAAGCATCCCGGCTAACTTTTTAGCGTATGATACCAGTTCGAAAGCCAGTTTTTTGAACTTGCCATCCCAGTTTTCGGTGTATACTAATACTGCCATGATATTATAATTACGTTTTTTTGTCTATATTTCTAATTCTGTTTACTGTAATACTTTTGCCTCGTTCTTAAGCAAATCAATAAGCTCCCTGACATTGTCCGCTTCAATCATCCTGCATGCAGCCTTTGGTTTTGGCAGTTCGTATTCCGTAACTTCTGTCAGAGCATCACCTGCTGCTGGCTGCACTACTGTCAGAGGCTTCTTCTTGGCCATAATTATACCTCTCATTGATGCAATACGGGGTTCTATGGAAATACCTTTCTGGACAATAGCAACAAAAGGAGGTGCTATTGATATGATCTCTTTCCCCCCGTCTATCTCCCTGTTCAAAGTAATATCCTCACCTTCGATATTTAAAGCTGATACTGCTGAGACAGAAGGTATACTTAAAAACTCTGAGATCATGCCGCCTACCGTAGACCCGTTATAATCACTTGATTCTATCCCGCACAAAATAATATCATATATATCTATTTTTATGACCTCTGCTATCTGGTGTGCCACAAAATAAGCATCTGACGGCTCGGCATTTATTCTTATCGCGTCATCTGCACCTATTGCCAGGGCTTTTCTTATCGTCGCTTCCGTATCCTGCAGTCCCACCGTCATCACCGTAACCTTGTCAACGGCTGAGTTCGGACTCTCCTTGAGCTCCAGGGCCCTTGTCAATGCCAGTTCGTCCCACGGATTTATAATCCATTGTATCCCTGCTTTATCCAAAGCGGTATTATTATCCTTAAACTTCACTTTGGTAGTGGTGTCAGGGACATTGCTCAAACATACTAATATTCTCATTTATTAAATATTTAATTAAATTGCTATATAACAATAATATAATTGCTATCTCATTAAAAATCAAAGGGACAAATATAAAATAAATTGAAGAAACATCAAGAAGAATGGAATATTTTAGAAAGATTATAAAAAAGTAGTATCAGGATATGAATTTGAATTAAGCCTGAGCAGTGGGGCCCCCAAAATTCATCGGTATTATGGGGGCACTATGAATATCAACATTTTTTATCTGTCCGTTTACAGATTCATATTTTGCTATATTGTCTTTTAAAGCCAATAAAAGCCTCTTGGCATGCTCAGGTGTAAGTATTATTCTGGATTTAACCTCTGCCTTGGGTACACCGGGCATAACTCTAACAAAATCAAGAACAAACTCCGATGTAGAATGTGTGATAATTGCAAGATTAGAATAAATACCCTGAGCTACATCTTCCTTAAGCTCAATATTGATTTGGGTTTTCTTCTGTTTTTCTTCCATTGCTGGTTTTATTTTGATTCAGTATATGCTTTTTCATCAAGCTTTGTTTCCTTTGTCAGCTGTTCATACTCTTCATTGGATCCTACTATCAAATCATCAAATCTCCTGTTTCCTGTGCCAGCCGGTATCAGATGTCCGACAATTACATTTTCCTTAAGTCCCTCAAGGTTATCTACCTTTCCAAATATTGCCGCCTCATTAAGAACCTTTGTTGTCTCCTGGAATGAAGCTGCCGACATGAAACTTTGCGTCTGCAATGCAGCTTTGGTAATACCCTGCAGGATCTGGCTGGATGTTGCGGGTATAGCATCCCTTGCCTGCACGGGTTTCAGGTCTTTACGCTTTAGCAGAGAGTTCTCGTCGCGTAACTTCCTTGCCGTAATAATCTGACCGGGCTTATGGGCTTGTGAATCACCTACATCCTCAACAACCTTTTTACCATATATCCAGTCATTTTCATCCATAAATTCCCATTTGTCAACTACTTGCCTTTCAAGGAATTTAGTATCTCCCGGATCAATAATCTCAACCTTACGCATCATCTGGCGTACTATAACTTCAAAATGCTTATCATTGATCTTCACTCCCTGAAGCCTGTATACTTCCTGCACTTCATTTACTATATATTCCTGAACCTTTGTCGGTCCCTTGATAGCCAGAATATCTGCAGGTGTAGTAGCCCCATCAGATAAGGGTATTCCGGCCCTCACGTAATCATTTTCCTGCACCAGTATCTGCTTTGATAAGGGAACAAGATATTTTTTAACCTGGTCCGTTTTTGAAGTAATTATTATTTCCCTGTTTCCCCTCTTAACCTTGCCAAAAGTGACCTCACCGTCAATTTCAGAAACAACTGCCGGGTTTGACGGATTACGTGCTTCAAATAATTCAGTCACCCTCGGCAGACCGCCGGTAATATCTCCTGATTTTCCAACTGCTCTTGGAATCTTTACAAGTATATCTCCGGCATTTACATGATCATTCTCATTCACTGAAATATGGGCACTTACCGGCAGATTGTACATTTTAAGAACCTCGTTCTTTTCGTTCAATATCCTGATACCCGGATTTTTTGATTTGTCGCGTGTCTCAATTATTACTTTTTCTTTGTAACCTGTCTGCTCGTCAGATTCCTCTTTAAATGTAATGCCGTCAATAACGTTCTCAAATGAAATCTTTCCGTCTGTTTCAGAGATGATAACAGCATTATATGGATCCCATTCGCAGATTATATCCCCTTTCTTAACTTCCTTCCCGTTCTTGATATAAAGCTTGGCTCCATAGGGTATGTTATGCGTGGCAAGGGCAATATTGGTCTTTTTATCTATAATTCTGAGCTCTGCCAGCCTTCCGATAACAATGTCTGTCTTTTCACCATTCCCGTTTTTGCTTTGTACGGTCCGCAGCTCATCGATCTCAACCAGACCGTTATATTTGGCTATAACACTGGATTCAGCGGTTATGTTTGACGCTGTACCACCGACATGGAAAGTTCTTAATGTAAGCTGTGTTCCCGGTTCACCAATCGACTGTGCAGCAATAACACCTACTGCTTCTCCAATCTGAACCATTCTCCCTGTAGCCAGGTTCCTGCCGTAACACTTGGCACATACCCCTTTCTTTGATTCACAGGTCAGCACTGATCTTATTTCTATCTGTTCAATTGGAGAATCCTCAATAATCCTGCATATATCTTCCGTAATCTCCTCACCTGAAGATACAATTAATTCACCGGTCAGCGGATGATAGACATCATGAACGGCCGTACGACCCAGAATTCTTTCATAAAGAGATTCCACCAGTTCTTCCTGGTTCTTTATTGCCGTTGCTACCAGTCCCCTCAGCGTACCGCAGTCATCCTCGCTAATGATAACATCCTGTGAAACATCAACAAGCCTTCTCGTAAGGTATCCGGCATCTGCTGTCTTCAGTGCCGTATCTGCAAGTCCCTTTCTGGCGCCATGTGTTGAAATAAAATACTCGAGTACTGATAATCCCTCCTTAAAGTTTGATAGAATAGGGTTCTCTATAATCTCGGAACCTGTGGCCCCTGATTTCTGGGGTTTGGCCATTAAGCCCCTCATGCCCGATAGCTGTCTGATCTGCTCCTTCGAGCCCCTGGCCCCCGAGTCAAGCATCATGTAAACCGGATTAAATCCGTATTTGCTTGATGACAGGTCTTTCATCAGCGACTGGGTGAGCTTTGCATTTATATGGGTCCAAATGTCAATTATCTGGTTATATCTTTCATTGTTCGTGATAAAGCCCATACTGTAGTTATTGAGAACCTCATCTACCTGCTCATACCCTTCATCAACCAGTTCCTGCTTCTGCGTAGGAACGATTACATCGTCAAGGTTAAACGAAAGTCCTCCCTTGAAAGCCATCTGATAGCCCAGGTCCTTAATATCGTCAAGGAACTTTGCAGTGGCTGCAGTACCTGTTTTCTTCAGTACCGTACCTATAATATCCCTTAATGATTTTTTTGTCAGCAGTTCATTTATAAATCCGACCTGTTTAGGGACGACCTCGTTAAACAATACCCTGCCCACTGTTGTTTCAACTATCTTCTTCGTAGCTTTACTCCCTTCAATATCATCAACTTTTACTTTTATTATTGTATGCAGGTCAATCTTATTCTCGTTAAAGGCAATGATAACCTCTTCGGGCGAATAAAATGTGCGTCCCTCACCTATAACAATGTCATCGGGCGAGCTTCTGTGAGCCTTGGTCATATAATAAAGTCCGAGTACCATATCCTGTGAAGGGACACAAATAGGGGCACCATTTGCGGGATTAAGGATATTATGGGAAGCCAGCATTAATATCTGGGCTTCAAGAATTGCAGTATTTCCGAGTGGCAAATGGACGGCCATCTGGTCACCGTCAAAGTCAGCATTAAATGCCGTACAGACAAGAGGATGCAGCTGGATTGCCTTACCTTCGATAAGCTTGGGCTGAAAGGCCTGTATACCCAGGCGGTGCAATGTCGGTGCCCTGTTAAGCAATACGGGATGGCCCTTTAAAACATTCTCAAGGATATCCCATACAACGGGATCTTTTCTATCAACTATCTTCTTTGCTGATTTTACCGTTTTTACAATTCCTCTTTCAATAAGCTTCCTTATGATAAATGGTTTAAAAAGCTCTGCTGCCATTTCTTTAGGCAGTCCGCATTCATGCAACTGGAGTTCGGGTCCCACAACAATTACTGAACGGGCAGAGTAGTCCACTCTCTTCCCCAAAAGGTTCTGGCGAAAGCGGCCCTGCTTTCCCTTAAGGCTGTCGCTCAGTGATTTCAGAGGCCTGTTTGCATCGGTCTTTACAGCATTTGACTTACGTGAATTATCGAAAAGCGAATCAACAGCTTCCTGAAGCATACGTTTCTCATTACGAAGAATAACTTCAGGTGCTTTAATTTCTATAAGTCTCTTGAGCCTGTTATTTCTTATTATAACCCTTCTGTAAAGGTCATTAAGATCTGAAGTGGCAAATCTGCCTCCGTCAAGGGGGACCAGTGGCCTCAATTCAGGAGGTATCACGGGAACAACCTTGACGATCATCCATTCAGGACGGTTCACTCCTTTTGAAGCCCTGAAGGCCTCAACAACCTGCAGCCTCTTTAATGCTTCATTCTTTCGCTGCTGCGAAGTTTCAATGCCGGCCTTATGCCTTAACGAGTACGATAAATCGTCGAGGTCAAGTCTTTCAAGGAGCTTGTATAAAGCTTCGGCGCCCATATCGGCGATAAATTTATCAGGGTCTTTGTCATCAAGAAGCTGATTTTCTTTTGGCAGAGACTCGAGGATTTCAATATACTCTTCCTCGCTTAGGAAATCAAGATATTTTACTTCGTCAGCGGACTTAATTCCAGGATTGATAACAACAAACTTTTCATAGTAAATTATGCTTTCAAGCTTTTTTGAAGGCAACCCAAGCAGGTAACCTATCTTGTTGGGCATAGACTTGAAATACCAGATATGTGCCACAGGCACTACCAGTGAAATATGCCCCATTCTCTCACGTCTAACCTTCTTATCGGTCACCTCCACGCCACATCTGTCACATACTATGCCCTTATATCTAATCCTCTTGTATTTTCCGCAGTGGCACTCATAATCCTTTACCGGTCCGAAGATACGCTCACAAAACAATCCGTCACGCTCCGGTTTATACGTGCGGTAGTTTATTGTCTCAGGCTTCAGCACCTCGCCGCTTGATCTCTCAAGTATTTCTTCGGGTGAAGCAAGTCCGATAGATATTTTCGTAAAATTGCTTTTTATTTTAGTATCTTTTTTATACAACATATGCTGATTATTTTTCTATTATTAAATTAAGTTTATACTTAATCCCAGTCCCCTTAGCTCGTGCAATAATACGTTAAGTGACTCGGGGATACCGGGTGTTGGCATAGGTTCTCCTTTAACAATAGCTTCGTATGCCTTTGCCCTTCCGACAACATCATCTGATTTTACTGTCAGTATTTCCTGCAATATATGGGATGCACCGAAAGCCTCAAGTGCCCATACTTCCATTTCACCGAAACGCTGGCCTCCAAACTGAGCCTTACCACCAAGAGGTTGCTGTGTAATTAGCGAATAGGGCCCTATAGAGCGTGCATGCATCTTATCGTCAACCATATGTCCGAGTTTCATCATATAAATTATACCGACAGTAGCCGGCTGATCAAACCTTTCACCGGTATTACCGTCGTATAAATATGTTTTACCGTATATGGGCAATCCTGCCTTTCCAGTATAATCATTTATCTGGTCTATTTTTGCCCCGTCAAATATGGGGGTTGAGAATTTAACTCCCAGTTCCTTGCCTGCCCATCCGAGGACAGTTTCGTAAATCTGCCCCAGGTTCATCCTTGAAGGCACACCAAGCGGATTAAGTATAATATCTACAGATGTCCCGTCTTCAAGAAAAGGCATGTCTTCCTGCCGTACTATCTTAGAAATTATTCCCTTGTTACCGTGGCGGCCCGCCATCTTGTCGCCAACCTTAATCTTTCTCTTCTGAGCCACGTAAACTTTGGCAAGCTGAATTATGCCTGCCGGCAGCTCATCACCAATAGTGGCATTGTATTTTTTTCTCTTATAAATAGCATCGTACTCCTTGTATCTTATCAGGTAATTATTTATCAGTGTCTTGATAATATCGTTCTTGGATTTGTCAGTTGTCCATTTGGCCGGATTGACATTCTGGTAATCTATATCCTGAAGAATTTTTTGCGTAAACTTTGTTCCCTTGGCAATAACCTCTGCATTAAAGTAGTCTTTCACGCCCTGTGATGTTTTGCCATTTACCAGTATAAAGAGTTTATCTATCAGCTTGCCCTTAAGCTCTGCTGTATTACGCTGAAACTCCTCCTCAATCTTATCAAGTATAGGCTTTGTCGAGGTCTTCAGCTTCTTATCCTTGATGGAACGTGAAAACAGTTTCTTGTCAATCACAATTCCTTCCAGGGAAGGCGGAGCTTTCAGGGATGCATCCTTAACGTCCCCTGCCTTATCACCAAATATAGCCCTGAGCAGTTTTTCTTCAGGAGAAGGATCTGACTCTCCCTTGGGAGTTATTTTACCTATAAGAATATCTCCGGGTTTCACTTCAGCTCCAATTCTTATTAATCCGCTCTCATCCAGGTTCTTCGTTGCTTCCTCACTCACGTTGGGTATATCCGAAGTGAGCTCTTCGAGTCCTCTTTTTGTGTCACGCACTTCCAGCAGGTATTCATCTATGTGTATTGAAGTAAACAGATCTTCGCGGACAACGCTTTCAGACACCACTATAGCATCTTCAAAATTATAGCCCTTCCATGGCATAAAAGCAACTTTCAGGTTTCTTCCCAGTGCAAGCTCTCCATCTTTTGTAGCATATCCTTCGGTAAGGATCTGTCCTTTTGCAACCTTATCTCCCTTTCTTACTATAGGTTTGAGGTTAATGCATGTGTTCTGGTTTGTTTTCTTGTATTTCGGCAGTCTGTACCTTTTTATTTCTCCTTCAAAACTGGCAAATTTATCTTCTTCACTCAGCTTATACTTAATAACTATCTCGTTGGAATCAACATAATCTACTATGCCATCTCCTTGAGCAATAACAAGAAGTCTCGAGTCCCTTACTACATGTCCCTCTATTCCTGTTCCCACAATAGGAGACTCGGGCTGAATTAAAGGTATGGCCTGGCGCATCATATTGGAGCCCATCAACGCACGGTTAGCATCATCATGCTCCAGGAACGGTATCAATGAAGCTGCAATAGAAGCTATCTGGTTGGGAGCAACGTCCATCAGATCGATCTTGTCAGCATCAGCAAGCGGAAAATCACCGTTGTATCTTGCTTTAACCCTGGGATTTACAAACAGACCTTCATTACTTATAGGAGCGTTAGCCTGTGCTATAACTTTAGCCTCCTCTTCCTCGGCACTTAAAAATATTACACCATCTGACGCCATATTTACTTTACCATTCTCTGTCTTTCTGTAAGGTGTTTCAATAAAACCCAGGTCATTGATTTTTGCATAGACACAGAGCGATGAAATTAACCCGATATTAGGCCCTTCAGGTGTTTCAACAGGACAAAGCCTTCCATAATGGGTATAGTGCACGTCACGTACCTCAAAGCCTGCTCTTTCCCTTGAAAGTCCGCCCGGACCCAGTGCAGACATCCTTCGCTTATGTGTCATCTCTGCGAGCGGATTTGTCTGATCCATAAACTGTGACAACTGGTTGGTCCCAAAGAATGAATTTATGACAGATGATAATGTCTTGGCATTAATGAGGTCAGTTGGTGTAAACACCTCGTTATCTCTTACGTTCATACGCTCTCTGATAGTACGTGCCATCCTTGCAAGTCCGACCCCAAACTGGTTAGCCAGCTGCTCACCTACTGTACGTACCCTCCTGTTGCTCAGATGATCGATATCATCCACATCGGTCTTTGAATTAATAAGTTCTATCAGGTGCTTGATTATTTTTATTATATCCTCTTTTGTAAGGACCTTAACATCCATATCGGTATTAAGGCTGAGCTTCTTGTTTATCCTGTACCTGCCCACTTCACCAAGGTCGTATCTCTTATCGGAAAAGAACAGTTTTTCAATAACATCGCGTGCTGTTGCTTCATCAGGCGGTTCTGAGTTTCTAAGCTGCCTGTATATATGCAGCACAGCTTCTTTTTCGGAGTTACACGGATCTTTCTGAAGGGTATTATAGATTATTTCATAGTCCGATAATGTCTGCCCCTCCTTATGAAGCAGGATCGACTTTGTTTCAGAGTCAATAATATCATCTATATGCTCATTTTCGAGAATTGTCTCCCTGTCGATTATAACTTCGTTTCGTTCGATGGAAACCACCTCACCCGTATCTTCATCAACAAAATCCTCAACCCACGATTTAAGAATACGGGCAGCAAGCTTCCTGCCCACAAGTTTCTTCAGGGATGTCCTGGAAACCTTAACTTCATCAGCAAGGTCAAAAATTTCGAGTATGTCTTTATCACTTTCATAACCTATAGCCCTGAGCAGGGTTGTTACCGGCAGTTTCTTCTTGCGGTCTATATAGGCATACATTACGTTGTTTATGTCGGTGGCAAACTCTATCCATGAGCCCCTGAAAGGTATTATTCTCGCAGAGTATAATTTGGTCCCGTTAGCATGCAGGCTTTGCGCAAAAAACACACCTGGTGAACGGTGCAGCTGCGATACAACCACCCTTTCAGCACCATTAATTACAAAAAGTCCCCTCTCAGTCATGTAGGGTATGGTCCCCAGATAAACATCCTGGATAACGGTATCGAAGTCTTCATGCTCGGGATCAGTACAATATAATTTCAGCTTGGCTTTCAGCGGTACGCTGTAAGTTAATCCGCGCTCTATACATTCCTCTATGGAATAGCGGGGAGGATCAATATAGTAATCGAGGAATTCGAGGATAAAATTATTTCTTGTATCGGAAATGGGGAAATTCTCACTGAATACTTTAAAAAGCCCTTCTTTCTTCCTATCCTCAGGAGTAGTATCAAGCTGAAAAAAATCCCTGAATGATTTTAACTGTACCTCCAGAAAATCGGGATACTCAAGCTGATTTTGCGTGGTAGCAAATGTTATTCTTTCTGTATTATTATTTGACGACATTTTTAATTTTTATTAGGCGAACAATAAAAGGTTCAATGCCAAAAAGGTCTAATCCCTGCTACAGGGATTAAACCTGATATTATACCAAGATCGGTAAAAGAATCTATGTGAGTTCAACTTCGGCTCCTGCTTCTTCCAACTGTTTCTTAAGTGCTTCGGCCTCGTCTTTTGACACATTTTCTTTAATCGGAGCGGGTGCTGCATCAACTACAGCCTTCGCTTCCTTCAGTCCCAGTCCGGTTAAATCTTTTACCAGTCTCACAATTTGAAGTTTAGCTCCTCCCGGTGACTTAAGCATAACATTGAAAGTGCTTTTTTCTTCAGCGCCACCGGCTTCGCCTCCAGCAGTGGCTGCCACAACAGTAGCTGCCGCAGCCGGTTCAATACCGTATTCGGTTTTCAATATTTCAGCTAATTCGTTTACTTCCTTAACCGATAAATTAACTAATTGTTCTGCAAATGATTTTAAATCTGCCATTTTCTGATAATTTTATTTAGTTATTATTATTTTATTTTTTCTCTGATAAAGTTTTCATAATACCAGCCAGTTTATTTCTGCCTGACTGTAATGCAGAAAGAACATTGTTCATTGGTGATTTTAATAATACTATAATATCAGCAACAAGCTCTTCCCTAGACTTAAGACTTGCCAGAAAGTCCAATTGTTCATCCCCAATATATAATGCTTCTTCAACAAAAGCAGCTTTAAGAACAGGTCTTTCATGATCTTTGCGAAACTCCTTGATTAACTTGGCCGGAAGACTGCCTGATTCAGATAACATTAAAGAAGTTGAGTTCTTTAATATCCCGTAAAGGTCCTTGTAATCTTTTGTGCAGTTATCCATAGCCTTTTTAAGCAAGGTATTCTTTACAACAATCAACCTGATATCCTTTTCAAAGCACTTTCTTCTTAACATATTTGTATCTTCAGCATTTAGCTCAGATATATCGGTAATATAAAAGTGCTTGCTACTATTAAGTGTATCAGTAAGATTGTCAATTATTTTGTTTTTATCTTCCCTTTTCATAATACTATTAAAGCTCTTTTAGTTAGATTATTCATCCAGCGATTTAGCATCTATTCTAATACTGGGGCTCATTGTACTGGACAGATAAATACTTTTCAAATATGTACCCTTGGCATCGCTTGGTTTAAGCCTTATGACAGTCTGCAGAAATTCCCTCACATTATCTGTAATCTTTTTAACGTCAAGAGAAATCTTTCCTACAGAAGTATGTATTATTCCAAACTTGTCAACCTTAAAATCTATTTTACCCTGCTTCACTTCGCTAACAGCTTTGCCAATATCCATTGTTACCGTACCGCTCTTAGGATTAGGCATTAGTCCGCGGGGACCCAGAATACGTCCCAGCTTTCCTATCTTTGACATAACAGGAGGCATGGTTATAATCACATCGATATCGGTCCACCCTTTCTGTAACCTGTCAATATAATCATCCAGTCCCACGTGGTCGGCACCTGCTTCCTTAGCTTCGTTTTCTTTATCAGGAGTACATAAAACAAGTACTTTAACATCTTTTCCTGTACCATGGGGTAATGAAACTGTCCCCCTAATCATCTGATTAGCTTTCCTTGGATCGACGCCCAGCCTGACATCAATATCTACCGAAGCATCAAATTTTGTTTTGGTAACTTCTTTAACCAGAGTTACTGCCTCGGATAGCTTATACTGTTTGCCGGGTTCGACCTTTTCATAAGCTAATTTTCTGTTCTTTGTTAGTTTTACCATAATAATTTCGAGATATATTTATTTATTTGCTGACGGGAAATTACCTTTAACAGTAATCCCCATACTTCTGGCAGTGCCTGCAACCATCTTCATTGCTGATTCTACAGTAAAGGCATTTAAATCCGGCATCTTATCTTCGGCTATTGTCCTTATCTGTTCCCACGTTATCGTTGCTACCTTATTTCTGTTTGGTTCCGGTGAACCGGATTTAGTTTTCACAGCCTCTAAAATCTGTACTGCCACAGGTGGGGTTTTTACAACAAAATCAAACGACTTATCATTAAAAACCGTAATAACCACTGGCAGCAGCTTCCCAGGTTTATCCTGCGTGCGTGCATTAAACTGCTTGCAAAACTCCATTATATTTACTCCCTTGGCACCCAGCGCAGGTCCGACAGGAGGTGAAGGGTTTGCTGCACCGCCTCTGATCTGTAATTTAATTAACCCTACGACTTCTTTAGCCATATTTAAATTATTTCTGATTTTATTAATTAAACTGAATTAAACATTAAAATGATGATTATTCAGGAAGCATTAAAAGATATTACAATCATCAAAAAACCAATATAGTGTAACATTTAAAATCTTACTTTTCAACCTGCATAAAGCTTAATTCCAAAGGTGTCTTTCTTCCAAAAATCTTTACCATTACCTTAAGCTTTTTCTTTTCTTCGTTGACTTCTTCAATAACACCGGTAAAGCTGTTAAACGGACCATCTATCACCTTAACTGTTTCACCTATAAAAAATGGCACGTTTAGTTCCTCATTTCCTTCAGCCAGTTCATCAACCTTTCCCAGTATCCTGTTTACTTCTGACATGCGCAGGGGCGTTGGAAGCTCATCACCCTTGGATCCAAGGAAACCAATAACATTTGTTATATTCTTCAGGATATGAGGTATCTCCCCCACAAGGGTAGCTTCAATCAATACATATCCGGGAAAATAATTACGTTCTTTACTTATCTTTTTACCATTACGTATCTGGTATACCTTTTCAGTTGGTATTAAAACCTGGGAGATATAATCCTTTAAATTCAGACGGGCCACTTCGTTTTCAATATACTCCTTTACCTTTTTCTCTTTGCCGCCAATGGCTCTTAATACATACCACTTTTTTTCTTGTCCTTCCATGCTTACATCCTCCCTTATTAATAGAACCATCCATATATGGTTTCCATGAGATTTTTAAATCCCAAATCCATTGTAGCTATTATCAAAGCAATTATAATAGTAGCTATCATGACAAGGATAGCGCTGCTTTGCAGTTCTTCCCAGGATGGCCATGTTACTTTATGTATAAGTTCACTGTACGATTCCTTAAAATACCCGAATATTCTCATGCTTATCTTGTATTTAGCACGGGAGGAGCGACTCGAACGCCCGACACCTGGTTTTGGAGACCAGTGCTCTACCAACTGAGCTACACCCGTATGTTTTAAAAGATAAAATCATTGCTCTGTGAAAGCAAATTTTATCTCCCGCAACCAAGTATATTCTTTGTAATCTATTTAATAATTTCAATTACCTGTCCGGCCCCTACTGTTCTTCCCCCTTCCCTGATTGCAAAACGGAGACCTTTATCCATTGCAACCGGAGTAATTAACTCGACTGTAATAGTCACATTATCACCTGGCATAACCATCTCTGTTCCTTCGGGCAAATGTATTTCCCCTGTTACATCGAGTGTTCTCAGATAGAATTGAGGACGATATTTATTATGGAATGGCGTATGTCGGCCACCTTCTTCTTTTTTCAGTATATATACTTCAGCTTTAAAATTAGTATGGGGTGTGATGGAACCCGGTTTTGCAAGTACCATGCCTCTCTTTACTTCTCTTTTATCCACACCTCTCAACAATAATCCAACGTTATCACCAGCCTCACCACGATCAAGTATCTTCCTGAACATTTCAACTCCTGTGCATACAGTTTTCCTTCCCTGTGCTCCCAGCCCTATCATTTCAAGCTCATCGCCCGTAACAACAACGCCGGTTTCAATCCTTCCGGTAGCGACTGTTCCTCTTCCTGTAATTGAAAATATATCCTCAACAGGCATAAGAAACGGCTTGTCAATATCACGGGGAGGTATTGGAATATATGAATCAACAATATCCATTAATTCAACGATTTTTTCTTCCCATTTTGGTTCCCCATTCATGGCTCCAAGTGCCGAACCCTGGATAACAGGGGCATTTGCTCCGTCAAATTCATAAAAATCCAGTAATTCACGGACTTCCATCTCAACCAGTTCGAGCAACTCGGGATCATCCACCATATCCACTTTATTAAGGAATACAACAATCTTAGGTACATTAACCTGTCTTGCAAGGAGGATATGCTCACGGGTCTGTGGCATTGGTCCGTCTGTTCCTGCAACAACAAGAATAGCACCATCCATCTGTGCTGCACCTGTTACCATATTCTTAACATAATCTGCATGTCCCGGACAATCTACGTGTGCATAATGACGTTTAGCGGTCTGATATTCAACGTGTGCTGTATTAATTGTTATACCTCTTTCTTTTTCTTCGG
>CAZHQW010000040.1:25857-33681 GCA_964534745.1 uncultured Bacteroidales bacterium | reverse complement strand
ACAGAGCCCGAACAACTGGTAATAGAAGCTACAGTGAGCGGTGATACTATAAGTGCTATTGCCACGGGCGGCACTGCACCCTTATTCTATTCACTTAACAGCGGATCATTGCAAATCACAGGCCTCTTTAGCGGACTGTCAGAGGGAGATTACTTGGTAATGGTAATTGACGGGCATAACTGCTCCACCGACACGACTGTAACAGTCGGAGAGATCGAGCCGCCTCCGCCGCCTCCGCCAGATTCATTGATAACCATCTACGATGCATTTTCTCCGAATGCAGATGGTAAAAATGATGTATGGAACATAGGCAATATCGAGGAATATCCTGACTGTATGGTTAAGATTTTTAATACATGGGGGACGGCCGTATTTAGTTCGGACGGATATGAAGAACCATGGGACGGCACGCACAACGGAAAAGAGCTGCCGTCAGGCACATATTACTATTATATTGACCTTGGCGACGATAATGGAATATACACAGGAACAGTTAATATTGTTAAATAATGAATAGACTATTCAACATAATAAAACCAGGCATGAAAATATTTATAATTAATATAGTCCTGATATTTGTTATAATGCAGGTGGCAGGACAACAGCTTACACACCAGAGCCAGTACATGCTCAACCACTTTGAAATAAATGCCGCCGCTACAGGTAACACTGAGGACCTGCCCGTATCATTCTCATTCAGGAAATTATGGGCAGGGATAGAGGGTTCCCCTTCACTGCAATCTCTCTCAGCACACATGGCACTTAATAATAATATGGGTACCGGGATAAAAATATTTAACTATACTGCCGGACCCGAAAGGAAAACCGGACTCGAAGGGGCATATTCCTATCACCTGGCATTGGATAATATTGATTCTAAACTGTCATTCGGAATATCATTCAGGGTTTACCAGTACTTCTTGGATAAAGCAAATATGACAGTTGAAGACGAGACAGATGAACTGTTCATGGGAACAGAAAAAATGATTGTCCCCGACGGTTCGTTCGGAATATATCTGTACGGTAAAACATATTACGTAGGGCTCGCAATACCACAGCTTATTCAAAGAACGATAAACCTGAAATCAGACATACTTGAACAAAGACAGGTTAGGCACTATTTCCTCCATGGCGGTTATAAATACCAGATAAACAGTAATTTTAAAATTGAACCGTCAGTACTGATGAAATTAATTGAAGCCGGAATATTCCAGGCAGATATAAATGCACTGCTTACATATCAGAATATGATATCTTTTGGTTTATCTTACCGGACTTCCGATGCTGTGGTATTTATGATCGGTTACCAGTATGACAGGTTCAGAATAGGCTATGCTTTTGATCTGACATTATCTGATATCAGGACACAGAGTAACGGGTCACATGAAGTATTTATTTCATATTCATTTGATAATTTTCTTAAATAGAATTTATTCCTCCCTGTATTGATTTTTTTTATTGAATTTAAAATAAAACTTTTAAATTCAACCCTTCAATACATTTATAATAATACCCTTCTATTATGAATATCTTATTGATAGGCTCAGGTGGCAGAGAACATACGCTGGCATGGAAAATAGCACAAAGTAAAAAGCTTGGCAAATTATTTATTGCTCCCGGAAATGCGGGCACATCGTTGCTTGGAGAAAATGTGGAACTTAAGGTTGATAATTTTGATCTGCTGGCAAAGTTTACCCTGGAACATAAGATTGATATGGTTGTTGTGGGACCTGAAGATCCTCTTGTAAAAGGCATACACGACTATTTCCTGGATAACAGTGAGCTGTCCCGTGTTCCGGTCATAGGTCCCTCCAAAAGAGGAGCAATGCTTGAAGGAAGCAAGAAATTTGCCAACGAGTTTATGGGACGACATAATATACCAACGGCAAAATTCAGGAGTATTACAATTGACAACATAGGGGAAGGGTTTAAATATATTGAAGACTCTTCCGCCCCTTATGTGCTGAAAGCGGACGGACTGGCGGCGGGCAAGGGAGTGGTGATTCTTGATGACCCGGTAAAAGCTAAGGAAGAGCTTAAACTAATGCTGGAAGGTAAATTCGGAGAATCAAGTAAAACAGTAGTTATTGAAGAGTTCCTTAAAGGAATAGAAATATCTGTTTTTGTGCTGACGGACGGAACATCTTACAAAATACTACCTGAAGCAAAAGATTATAAAAGGATAGGTGAAGGTGACACCGGACTTAATACCGGAGGTATGGGTGCCGTATCTCCTGTGCCTTTTGCTGACAAGGCATTCCTCAATAAAGTTGAGCAAAGAATAATAATACAGACAATTAAAGGCCTGACAGAAGAGGATATATTATATAAAGGATTTCTGTATTTCGGACTTATCAACTGTGGCGGAGAACCATATGTAATCGAATATAACGTTAGAATGGGTGATCCCGAAGCCGAAGTCGTTATCCCCAGACTCAACTGCGACCTTCTTGATCTTTTTGAGGGTGTGGCAAACAATAACCTTTCTGAAAAACCTTTTGCTATAGATCAGCGTGCAGTAGCAACGGTGATGCTTGTTTCCGGTGGTTACCCGGGCTCATACGAAAAAGGCAAAGAGATCTACAACATTGATAAAATAAAGGGCAGTATCGTATTCCATGCAGGAACACGCCTGTTAGCTAACAAAATACTTACCAACGGGGGCAGGGTGCTTTCAATAAGCTCCTATGGCAAAACATTTAAGGATGCACTCAATACATCCTATAAAGCTGCCCGCATAATTGAGTTTGAAAATAAATATTACAGGAGTGATATTGGCTTCGACCTGTAAGGTTCTATAATCCGTGCCTAATTATCCTTTATAATATATTCGGCAATCTGCACGGCATTCAATGCGGCACCTTTTCTTATCTGATCGGCCACCACCCAGAAGGTTATTCCAAATGGACTGGTAATGTCCTTTCTTATGCGACCAACATAAACCTCATCCTTGCCTGCAACAAACAAAGGCATAGGGTACTTCTTTGCTGAAGGTTCATCTTCCAGCACTATTCCCTCCGCATTTCTGAATGCCTCCTTTACCTCTTCAACTGACAATTCTCTCTCTGTTTCACACCATACCGCCTCGGAATGGGCTCTTAAAACAGGAACCCTCACACATGTGGAACTGACCTGAACATCGGAATGCATCATTTTTCTTGTTTCAAAATGGGCTTTCATCTCTTCCTTTGTATAATCATTGTCAAGAAAGACATCAACCTGCGGAATAACATTAAATGCCAGCTGGTATTGAAATTTGCTGACAACAGGTTCTTCACCTTTTGCTAACTGCCTTATCTGTTCTTCAAGCTCCTGCATAGCTGCTGCACCTGCACCACTGGCTGACTGGTAAGTAGCGAGATGTACCCTTTTAATATGCGAAAGTTCTTCAATCGGCTTTAATGCAACAACCATCTGAATAGTAGAGCAATTCGGATTGGCAATAATGTTCCTCGGCCTGACCTTGCAATCAGTAGCATTTACCTCAGGTACCACAAGAGGGACATCATCATCCATGCGAAAAGCACTTGAATTGTCAATCAATACAGCACCATACCTGGTTATTGTCGCTGCAAATTCTTTTGCAGTGGCTGCCCCTGCCGAAGCCAGCGCAATATCCACTCCTTTAAAATCATCATTATGCTTCAGCTCTTTTACCTTATATGTCCTGTCCCTGAATTTATACTCTTTGCCGGCACTTCGCGAGGAGCCAAATAATACTAATTCATCAACAGGGAAATTCCGCTCATCCAGCACACGCAGGAATTCCTGTCCGACAGCACCGCTTACACCAACTATTGCTACTTTCATGATTACAAGATTTAAAGTTTAATAAATATCTTAAAAAAACTATAAAAAAAAGGATACTTCCCGGGCAGTATTTAAAACTTTGAGCATTAACCACAATAAAATAAATATGCACAAAGGATTCTATTTCAGATGTTTAGAATCTGTGCGCTTAAAAAAATCTTTTGTCTCTATTGTGTTTAACACAAACATTTACCGCTCATTAAATATCCTCTTGTAATAACAGTTGCAAATATATACTTTAAGTATTTATTAACAAATATAAATTTCAAAATTTAATCCAATTCATGAAAGTTATTATGGTCTTTTTCATAATAATACCTCTTTCCTTAACAGGCCAGGTTGAGCAGGACTTTGAAGATTCGTCTGCTGTGCTGTGGATTCAGAGCGATTACGAGAGATGGGAAGCCTCTGCATTCAAGCCGCTAAATGGCAAATACTCCCTGCATCATATATATGACAATCTTACTGCAGGCCATGACCAGGTATCAATAGGCTATGATGCCCTGCTCCTCGATTCATCAACTGCTATTTGGAGATTTAAAATCAGGCATGGATATAACCCTTCTTCGAACAATAACTGGAGTTTTTTTCTTGTATCGGATAAGAACTGCTCATTTATGTTTCCCGGGGCTGACGTAACCGGCTATGTTCTGGGTGTCAATTATACCGGTAGCGACGACTTCATTAAACTATGGAAAACAACATCCGGAAAGGTTTATGAACTGGCAAACACAAACTTCAACTGGCAGGAAAATGCAGGTACTGAAAAGAATGTGGAATTTGAGGTATCAAGAGATATCATGGGCTGGTGGACAATACGTATTGACACATCGGGCATTTCTGATTATTACATGACTATTGGTAAGGTTATGGATTCTGAACATAGATATTCAATGTTTTCCGGCATATACTATAAATACTCTGCTACCCAGGACCGGCAACTCTGGTTTGACGACCTGCATATTAACGGGTATTTTTATAATGATTCCATAAGCCTGTTATATCATGATCCCCTTCCCTTCGATATCCTCATAACCGAAATAATGGCTGATCCCCTTCCCCCTGTTATGCTTCCCGCATGTGAATACATCGAACTTTTCAATAGAAGTGATTATGATATATACCTTTCAGGATGGAAAATCAGTGCCGGCAATTCACAGGCAGCACTTCCATGTTTTATTGTCAAATCAAAAGGATATGCAGTGGCTACCGGTTACGGCAGTAGTTTTGAGATCGGCAATCCTTCAGGCATAATCTATGTTGAAGGTTTTCCTGTCCTCAATAATACCGGACAGACCATTACCTTAAGGGATAAAAATAACTCGGTCATACATTCGGTAACTTACTCTGACAAATGGTATAAACCCGAATATAAGTCAGAAGGCGGCTGGTCACTCGAAATTATTGATGTAACCAATCCCTGCGGGAAAGGGGGAAACTGGACAGCATCTACTGACACTAAAGGCGGCACCCCGGGAAAAGTCAATTCAGCCGCCGGTTATAACCCCGACAATACCGGTCCCTATGTCAGAAGAACAGCAGCAATATCCGACTCCCTTATTCAGATATACTTTAATGAATCCATGCGCAGACTGTCCCTGGCAAACCTTAAAAGTTACTTTGTTGAAAATGGCATAGGTTACCCTGCTTATGTCAATCCGGTCCAACCTGACTTCTCATCAATAAGACTGGGATTTGATAAATCATTCAGCAAAGAAGTATTGTATACGATAAAGCTGGACAGTACGATAAAAGACTGTGCAGGCAACGCTTTAAAAGATAATACCAGGTCAGTATTTGCAATACCCGAGGCAGCAGACAGCCTTGACCTGGTAATAAATGAAGTGCTGTTTAACGCCAGTGACAAAGGTACAGATTTCGTGGAGCTCTGTAACCGCAGCAAAAAATTAATTGATCTTCAAAATTTTTGTATTGCTTCAGGTAAGCTCTTTTCAGAAAAGGCCATTGATTACATTCCGGTTACCGGTGAGCACTTCCCTCTTTTCCCCGGTGAATATGCAGTAATATCTG
Organism: uncultured Bacteroidales bacterium; assembly: GCA_964534745.1. GTDB lineage: Bacteria > Bacteroidota > Bacteroidia > Bacteroidales > UBA10428. The sequence continues at coordinate 27,840 of CAZHQW010000040.1, read as the reverse complement.
CAGATACCGCCATACTAAGACACCAATATCCCCATATTGATGCCTCTTGCATGATCCAGGCCGGCACATTAACATCATTACCTGATAACGAAGGTATAATAGTTATAACAGATGACAGGCTCAATATTCTTGATGAGCTCCATTACTGTGAAGATATCCATTTTAAACTGCTGAGTTCATCAGAAGGAGTATCACTGGAGAGAATAAGCACCGACAGACCGACAAATGACCCCAATAACTGGCATTCTGCTTCCGAAGACTGCGGATTTGCGACTCCCGGTGACAGAAACTCGCAGCACAGTGACTTTGAACCTGCAGAAAAAATAATTACTGTTTATCCCGAAGTGTTTTCCCCTGATAATGATGGCTATAATGATTATGTGAATGTTTATTACAGCCTTGATGAACCCGGCAGTATTGCCAGTATTGTTGTTTTCGATTCCAGGGGCCGGCCGGTAAGATATCTTGCCAGGAATACAATGCTTGGCACACAAGGAGCATTTATATGGGACGGTACAAGTGAAAATAATATGAGAGCCTCGATTGGAATATACCTTATTTACACTGAAATATTTGATCTGAATGGCAAAGTTTATAGATTTAAAAATACATGCGTGCTGGCATTGAAAATCTGAATATTGGATATAAAAATATCATCGCGCAACCTTCCCTGTTTATATTTCATCAGATAAAAAATCACTAATACTAATAGTTATGAAAAATGTTATATGTGCTTTAACTGTAGTGCTATTCTCTTTCATCTCATGTGATGAGGATGGCATTTTTTCAACCAAGGATTCAGGCTATGATTCGAGAAACAGCTATTTAGGTTATTATTCAGCTGAAAGCGGTTTTGGTGAATATACAAGTGGTGACCGTTACAATGAATACTCCGAAAATCCTTTTATCTTCGCATCAGAGCAGGCAGTATCTACCTTCTCCATTGATGCTGACGGGGGATCATACAGCAATGTAAAGGACTATATTCAGAATGAAAGCCTTCCCCCGGCAGATGCAATACGAACCGAGGAGTTTATAAATTACTTTAACTACAATTACCCTCTTCCCGAAGGCGAAAATAATATATCGGTTAACAGCGAGATATGCTCATGCCCCTGGAATGAATCGAACAAACTTCTTAGAATAGGTATAAGGGGTGCCTCTGTTGCCAGTGAGCTTTTACCTCCTTCCAACCTAGTCCTGCTAATTGATGTTTCAGGGTCAATGTCTCCTGAAAATAAGCTGCCTCTGCTCAAAGAATCTTTCCTTATGCTGGTCGAACAGTTCAGGCCACAGGACCGGATAGGCATAGTGACATATGCAGGTACTGCAGGTGTAGCCCTGGAATCAACAAGCGGTTCCGATATAAATACTATAGTTGGCGTTATTAATTCACTGAGTGCAGGAGGGAGCACAGCAGGTGCTGCAGGGATATCTACTGCCTACGAAATAGCACAGCAGAATTACATTGAAGGCGGAAATAACAGGGTTATCCTCGCTACTGACGGTGATTTTAATGTTGGCATATCTGATCAGGATGCATTGGTAGACCTTATTGAACAGAAAAGGGATAACGGCATATTCCTTACGGTAATTGGGGTCGGACGAGGCAACCTTAATGACGCAATGATGGAACAAGTGGCAAACAATGGCAACGGCACATACGAATACCTGGGTGACTATACTGATGCAAAGAAAATACTTGTAGATGAATACGGTAAATTCTTTAATATCGCCAAAGATGTCAAAGTTCAAGTCGCCTTTAACAGCAACCATGTAGAACAATACAGGCTTATTGGATATGAGAACAGGGTAATGGAAAATGAAGACTTTGAAAACGACGAAGAAGATGCCGGAGAAATAGGACTGGGACAAACGGTTACGGCTATCTATGAAATAGTGCCCGCACAGTCTACTGATACAGGATCAGAGATATGCAAGGTGGATTTCAGATATAAAAAGTCAGGTGAAACCCTGAGCCGC
>CAZHQW010000040.1:22069-25757 GCA_964534745.1 uncultured Bacteroidales bacterium | reverse complement strand
TTTAATCCGCCGCTCTTAATATAGGGACCGGAAGAATATTCGGGATAACCGCAAAAAAACGATAATTGATCTGAAGCCGCAAATTTTCCGCTCAGCGGTATAAGTAACCTGTAAACTGCTATTGTCTCAATAAGGCCAATCTTTATCTCACGTTTTTCCGGATAGACTATCTCAAGGTAATCCCCATCCTTCTTAATGCCTTTAATGAGCTCATCTGTAACCAGCAGTTCATAAATGTCATCACATTCGCTTAAAAGCTTCTCGGCAGTTAGTATCAGATCTTCAGAATCATTATAACTCATTGATAATCTTGTATTGTTATAAAAGATATCAGCATCAAGGTATGTTTTATCGTCAGTATTTCTCATCGTATTACATTTGTTTAATAAAAACAGATTTACTGCTATTATAGCTGCCAATACCTTTATCATATACCTTCCTCCTTAATTAATTTCTATTTCATCAAGCAATATTGCCGTATCATAGATACTGTCACCAACATCACCTGCCCTGAAGATCAATGTTATGCTGGTACCTGCATATTCCCACATATTGTATGAAAAGAACAGCCATCCCGTATAATATACTCCGCCCTGGTCAAATACAATTTCAGGAGATACTTCGGTAAGTGAGTATTCATTATATATATCATCTATAGCTTTACGGAAAATAACATTCTCCGTACCGCTTGAATCGACTATGGCAATCTCAAAATAATCCTGGAATGAGCTGCCAACCCATTCAAGAAACTCCTCGGAAAGGAAGTTCCAGCTTACTATTAAATTTGATGCGTCTTCAGGCACACAGATATTCTGGCTCAGAGAGCCCGTCTGTGTGGTATAGCCCAGTCCGGTTGATATAATTCCCATATAGCTGCCTGCATTGGGAATAATAAATCCTAGCTGGGTAATTACTCTTCCGTCTCCCTCGGTTGTCCATCCTGTGAGGTTGCCTTCCTCAAAATCACCGTTAGTAAGCTGCCCGCTAAAATAAGTTTCACTGTTACCAAACATAACAAAATATGCCGGCGGAATATTGCTGTCATGCTGGTTCGGAACAAATGCCTCTCCGGTTGTTTTATTATTGGTAATAAGTTCGGGGAACAGCTGGTTGGCCATATCCCGGTCAAACACAGATTTCACTGTTTCAGAAAATCCGAAATAGGTATTTGCTCCCTTGTTTAAAAATACATTGGCAAGAGTCCTATTATGACCGCTTTCACATGATCCGTTGTAAACTATTGTGTGAGGATAGCCGTTATTATAGGCATCAATATAGGACGGCCTTATGGCCCATATTGATTTTCCCAGGTGAGTCGCGGGAAAAATGCGGCCTACAAGCCAGTCAATAATATCCAGGCTCGTGTAATCAACTTCCTGTCCGGACAGGAATATAACATTCTTGTTTTTATCCACCCCTCCATGAGTATGTATAACTATTAATCCATACTGGGTAAGATTTCTTAACACTTCCAGGTTTGCTGCTTCGTTCTTCGCATAGGTAATGTCAAAGTTCGGGCAGTCCGAATCTTCCAGGATATCATTAACATTATCCAGAAACTCGGTACCCCAGCCATGGAACTGTGTATAGTTGGGTGCATATAACAGAACATCATTGTCCATTACCTGGTTAGGATCAGTTGCCGATGCTGATTTCAGTCCGCTGCCGGCAGTTTTTCCCCTTGTTTGTTTACTTACAGGTATGCGTGCCTTTGTGCCCCTTACCGGGACATCAAAAAATCCTCCTTCTGTTCCTTCCTCACTTGTTATTATCATACCTGTTAACCCGTATTCGAATACAATCCATATATCCCCGGATTCAGTAATCGTAGCATCTACCACATAATCCTGTTCCTTAAGGTATTCAACTGTCTGGTTTGCTGCTTCTGTATTTGACATGGTGGCACTGTATTCCTGGAATTTATCGTCCGCCTCCTCCTGTATTGCCACAATATCATCGACTACAGCCTGGGGAATCTCATCAACAATATATATGGTACATATCTCAGAAAAGGCATCAACATTTCCTCCCGTTTCCATCGAGGTTGCCTTGACCCTTAAATAGATATTTGAAGATGTGGCCTCCATGAAAGTCTGGATATTACTGTACACTCCGTCGGATTGGATATCATCGCCATGCGCAAGGTCTCCGTCGTCAAATAACTCACATAGCTCCTGAATCTCATTGCCTTTCTTGTCTACTTCAATCAGCTTGATGCCGTTGGCAACGATATTGTCATTTTTCAGAATAGATATTCTGATATTTACCTGGGTACTGGTGTTAATAAAAAATCCGCTCGGATCTATAACAGGAGATCCCAGGAATGAGATATACTCGTTGTATGTTACAACCAGACTTGTAGAATCTGTATTATTGGCCCCGTCATATGCCACGAAAGTGAATACGTTATCACCATTTTCAAGCTGCACGTCCGTTACTTCCCAGTCTGATGTGCCTGTCGTAGCAGCAAAGGACCCCTGGTTCATTTTCCATTCAACCTTACTTATAGATGAATTATCAGTTGCGATGCCAGATATCGTTATTGTTTCCTCTGTTGAAAGATAGGAAATATTGGTGGTCGGACTTAAAATCGAAATTGCTGGCGGTTCATTATCTGTAACATGTTCATCTCCACCGTCCTTATCTTTTTTGCAACCTGCTAAAAAAAACAATCCCAGCACAAGAAAAAATCCCGGTGCCATCATAAGTACTTTTTTCATATTTCTAAATTTTAATTGTTTATAAAATAATTAATACGCTGTCTTAAAGTTATTAAAAAGAACAACATAATTATATCTTACTTATTTTTTTTAACATTTGATATTATCGCGAAAATCTTTTATCCCTGTAAATACAATTCCTGTCGTCGCAGAACCTGCAGGGATAATTTTTTTTGCTCACTTCTTTTCCTATACCTATTACTCCACTTACCGATTTTACAGGATACATAAGTGAGGTGTCAGACAGCTTAACACTGCAAAAATCTTGCGGGAAAAAGCTGAACAATTTCTGCTGCTCCGATACTTCCCACCCGCAGTAGCCCGGACTATACCTGTTTGTAATAAATAAATCCTTCTGTTTCATTTCTTTTTCCAGGGAATCCTGTATTCTGTCCATAGCTGTCTCAACGACTTCAGAGCCTACAACGTCAACCACATATCCCTTGAATGTTTCACCTTCGGACATAAGCTTCTTCGACCATTCCCCTATATCCGGACCCGCAGTACATAAGAAAAGAGCCGCTTTCCCCGCCTTCTTTATCTGGCTGAAGACAATCTTTTTAACCGAAAAGAATGTTGTATCTATAATCAGATTATAATTCTGATTATCAAAGCCAATATTATCCTTAAGAATATATCCTCCTTCTATCGAGCAATAGGCATGGGCATCATTTAAAACTTCATCTATAAGTCCGGAATAAGGATCAGGTGAATTCCCTGGCATATAATTCATTGCCTTTTCAATTTGCGACTTGGCAATATTAAGACTGCCCAGATCAAACTTATATGTCCTCATCATCTTATATACTCCTGACGACTTCAACAATTTTCCTGATATGGGCAGGCGTTGTGCCGCAGCATCCGCCGATTATATTCGCCCCTGCATCTATCAGCTCTTTTACGAAGCCTGACATTTGTTCGGGTGTTTCAGGGAATACGGTCTTCCCGTCTTTATATATCGGTAATCC
>CAZHQW010000040.1:3151-21969 GCA_964534745.1 uncultured Bacteroidales bacterium | reverse complement strand
ACTTCGTATAACTCTTCGGGAGTCACATCTCCCATCATAATGATCTTGCCTGTAGGTCCGATTGAGCCTAATACATGCTTTTCCCTGCCTGCTGCACTTCTTGATATTTCAGCTGCTATTTTATTTATCTCCACAACCCTGTCTTCCAGTCCGTATTGTGCCAACTTAAGCCGGCTGCCGCCAAAGCTGTTAGTTTCAATCATATCAGAACCGGCATCAATATAGCTTTTTGCTACATCAAACACTTCATCATAATGGTCAATATTCCATTGTTCCGGACATTCACCTGGAACCAGTCCTTTCTGCTGAAGAAAAGTCCCCCATGCCCCGTCAGATACAAGTACTCTGCCTAATTTTAATTTTTCTTTAATAAGTTCCATGGCAAATAATATTAATTATATTATTTATTTCATATTGTATTCTTCCAGGGCTTCAAAAAATGCATCAATATTTTCTTCAGGTGTACCATAAGGAATATCACATCCGCTTGATAAAACAAAGTTACTGTATCCTGCAGTTTTCTTAAGAAGATTCTTAACTTCTGACTTTATCCTGTCTGGCCGGCTGTTTTTTATGATCCCGACAGGATCTATATTTCCAAACACAAGCCTGTCAGACGGAGCTTTAGAAAGTATTTCCATCATATCAACAGCATTACCGAAATGAAGCCCTTTTGCTCCTGTTGAAGCCATAGACTCAACCAGCTCGCCCGTATTCCCGCAATTATGCAAAACAACCATAAAACCGTCATCCTGAACATAATCGACTATTTCCCTAACAAAGGCTGAAGAGAATTCTCCGCACATGCCGGCTGACAGTAGTCCCGCTGCAGGTTCAGCAATAAATATCCCTTCCAGTCCGCACTTTTTAAATGCCAGGGCATATTCCTTCAGAAAACGTGTGCACTTCTCTATTAAAATATGTGAATTTTCGGGGTCCATCAGAGTAAGAATCATCATTTCCGAAATATCAAACAGTCTCCCTGCAAGTGAAAATGGTCCAATCATGCATCCGAAGACAGGTTTATCACTTATGTTTTCTGCTGCCAGCTTCGCAGCCTTCAGAAACTCAGAAGTCCTGGCCTCTCCTATGCCGGGTACTTCCAGCTTCTTAATCATCAGTGAATCATGGATTAACCTTTCTTTTATTGATGGTATTTCATCATCATTAAAATCAATGTGTGCGCCAAAAGCTTCAGCTTCAACAGACAAATCCATTGCCATAACCCTTGCTACAGCAGGGTACTTTTCTGCCAGGACTTTAATACACTTATACTGAACCTCACTTCTGGTGACGATATCCCTGACCTTTCCACCCGTAAAACTTAATCCCGGATATGTTAATACAGGCATTGCACTTCTTAGTCCGGCCCCAATAACACTAGCTATCCAGTTTTTTATATTATCAAAATTCTTAATTTTTAAACCTGCTTTCCTTAACTCCATATTAAAAATCTAAGTAACATATTTATTAAGATATTCAACCGCTCCCTGGGGATCGGGAGAATAAAAATCAGCTCCGATCTGGGTCCTGAATTCATCATTAACCGGGGCACCTCCGATTAGTACGTTAATTCCAGGAATCTGAGCTTTTATTTCCCTGACAGTTTTTTCCATATTAACCATGGTAGTGGTAAGTAATGCTGAGAGTCCGACAAAGCTTGCCGATCGCTCTTTAATCATCTCAATAAATTTATCAGTCTTCACATCTGTGCCAAGATCAACAACTTCCCAGCCATTCCCTTCAATCATCATTGAAACCAGATTTTTGCCAATGTCATGCAAGTCTCCTGCTACAGTGCCAATTATAAAAATGCCTTTGCGCTTTACATCACCTGACTGAAAGAAAGGTTTCAGATGCTCCATGGCAGTGCTCATCGCTTTGGCTGACATAAGGACCTGGGGAACAAAAACCTTGTTCTCACGAAATTTAATCCCAACCTTTTCCATCCCTTTTATTAATCCTTTTCCCAATATATCATTGGCCCCAATACCCTGTTCAATTGCCTGCTTTGTCAATTCGTCAGCCCCTTCCTGCCCTTTCATGTCTGGAGGATACGGCGCATTTTTATTTATTTTTCCAAATTCAACGCAATAAGCTATTTTTTCAAGTAGTGCTTCCATAATAAAATAATTTATTTAGGGACAGCGCCCATATTTATAGGGACAGCCCCCATTCGGGTACAGTCCCCTGCGCGCTGTCCCTATTTTTGGATAAAGATATAAAATAATCTTTAGCCCGCAGATTTTTCAATAAATGATGTTACCAGTTCAAGGGATTTAAGGGGCTCTTCTATAAATCCCATATGTCCGGAATCCTCCAACGCATAAATCTCCCCTCTGGAATTTAACTTTATTTTGTCTTTAACTTCATTAAAAAGGATATAATTGTCCTGCCTGCCTAAAATTACCAGCACAGGTATATCGCTATTTAGTAATATATGTGATCGGTCAGGACGCATTTTCATCCCCTGGAGGACAGCTTTGATACCCTCATCCGGTGTATCTACTGCTATTTGTATTGCCCTCCCTACCTCATTTTTAAGTTTCTTAATATTTACTCCTGCAAAAGCACGCGGGATATTTGTTTTACATATTAAGTCCTTCCTGCCCTGATCCACCATTTCAATTTCCCTGTCCCTGGCCTGCCTTTTTTCTTCCGTGTCGGCAAAAGGTGTCGAATGAAATAACGAATATCCGTATAACCGGTCATAAAACAGATCAGTAAAAGCCATCGTTACATATCCGCCCATTGAATGGCCGATTAAAGTACATTTATCTGCATGAATTTCAATAAGTACCACATTAACTGCTTCAGCCATAATTTCCATAGTATGTACATCGGATACAATTCCTGATTTGCCATGCCCCGGAAGATCTATACTTACAATTCTGTACTTTTTTGCCAGTCCTGCCGAAAAACCATTCCATATATCCAGTGACTCGAGGTATCCGTGAAGAAGTACAACAGCCGTTCCCGAGCCTTCAACCCTGTATCGTATTTTCGCACCTTTGAAATTAAGCAGATTGTCCATACTAATGTTTTTCGGCATTCATCAGCATCTCAATCTCTTCCGGTTCAACCGGTATGTTGTCCATTAAATCAACATTACCATCCTCGGTTATAAGAATATCATTTTCAAGCCTTATCCCGGTTTTTTCTGCAGGAATATATATCCCGGGCTCACAGGTCAATACCATACCGGGTTTCAATTCCACATCCTTGTTGCCTACATCATGTACATCAAGCCCCATAAAATGTGATGTGCCATGCAAATAATATTTCCCCCATAAAGGTTCATCCTTATCCTGGTTTCTTAAATCCTTTCTGGTGTATAACCCAAGCTTTATATGTTCTTCTTCCCAGCAGGATGTCACCTTTTTATGAAGTTTATTTATAGTTGTCCCTTTCTTCATGATGCTTCTTGCATATCTGAAAACTCTCAGTGTAGAATTATATAATTCCTTTTGTCGACGGCTGAACTTACCGTCCACTGGCAATGTTCTTGAGCAGTCAGCTGCATAATTTGCATATTCACTGCCAAAATCCAGTAACACCAGTTCACCTTTCTTTAATTTGCTATTATTTTTAATATAATGTAATACACAGGCATTAGCACCTGAAGCAACTATTGGATGGAAAGCATGACCGTTGGCACCCCTCTTCAGATATTCATAAGTAATTGCAGCCTCAATCTCATACTCAGCGACACCGGCCCTGATATGACCCGGCACTTTCATAAACGTATCTCTTGTAATCTCACATGACTTCCTGATCAATTCTATTTCCTCCGGTTCTTTAATGAGTCTCAGCTCATTTATCAGGGGCGCCAGCCTCTTATATGTGTGAAGAGGATATTTTTTTTTCAGCTCACTTTCAAATCTGTATTCCTTTACAACTATCTCGGGATTAAACTTGGGATTCTCTGGTATATTAAGGTATATATTATCGGCAGCAGTCATAAGCTCGGCAAAGATGGAATTAAATTCATCCTCCCATCTTATCGTCTCTATCCCTGATATTTCCTTTGCCTCATCGGGAGTAAGTTTTCTGCCTTCCCATATTTCAAGCTTGCTGCTGCTTTTTCTTATAAAAAGCACCTCTCTTAATTCTTTATTTTTATTATCCGGATATAATAGCAGTGATGTCTTCTCCTGCACTATCCCTGATAAATAAAAAAGATTAGAATTTTGCCTGAAAGGAAAATATTGATCTCCGTTTCTGGGCATTTCATCATTCGAATTAATTATAACTACTGAATTTGCTGCCAGCCTTTTTATAAGCTTCTTCCTGTTTCTGGCAAACAAATCTGATTTTATTTTCGAATATCGCATGCTGATTTCATTCCACGATTAGCTATAAAAATGGCGGACCAGACAGAGTAAAAGAGCCTTTTCAGAGGTAACCCTATTTAAACTTAATAAGATTGATCTTGACATTTGTCTCCAATTCAAAGTCCTGAATCTCATCTACCATATCCGGATCTTCAGGATCATAATACCAGTTTACACTTACTCTCCCCCCTTCATCCTGATATTTTTTTATAATGTCCAGCATATCAAGTATCAGTCTCGAAGAATTAGTGTTAAAATAAGTAAGTTTAAAATTAAACGTTAAAGGTCTCCCGACTTCTTTAATATACTTATTGATCCAGTCAAGAAGCGGTGAATAGAATTTAAATGTTTCTTCCATATATGATTCACCGGCTATTTCACATACGCCATTTTCAGCATTAAAATCAATAGACGGATAATAGGGTGAATCCTGTACTTCTTTAATTACTATATTCTCCATTTTTTTTATTTTTCAGGTTCATTTGTTGTTTTATAGTAGGTTATTTGTTCAGTCTGACTGATATTGTAAAATAAGAATGTTTATTATTGATCTCGGATATTCTGAAATCCAGCAAATTCCCGCTTAATAAACCTGTCTGGATAAGTCCGATATGAGCGCCGATGTCTCTAATCTTGGCTTCTCCTCTTGTTTTGCGCTTTAATCTTCTCAAATCCTCTTCATCCAATGAATTTATTTCGGTACAATTCCTTGTTAACTTGAATCCATCTTCTTTTTTAATAAGATTACCTGTAGTAAAGATAAAATATTCATCATATTCATTTAACAGAAACCATCCTACTCCTGATTTTATCCCCCGCTCAACCTCTTTAACCTCTGCCGAATAATAAGATACATTTTGTGTGAGTTCAATAAATATTTTATAAAGGCGGGATGATAAAACCTGGTCGGTGTTAACAACTGATTTTAAATAATTTCCTATAAATGAAAGCAGGTTTATTGTCAATGGCCCGTGAAAGGATAGTACTTTTTCTTTTTGATAACTACTGATATTCATTACAAGCTATTCAAATGTTTATAATATTCTAAGTCCCAATAATGTAATATCGTCCCTTTGCTCTTCACTTTGCATAAAGTTACTTAATTCTTTATTAATAACCTCTTCCTGTTCTTTAATAGAAAGTTTATAGCAATCGGATAACAGGGATTCAAGCCTGCTACTTCCGAATCTCCTTCTGTCAGGACCGTTCTGGTCAATAATGCCATCGGTTGAAAGATACAGGCAATCACCTTTTTTTAAATGAACCTCGTGATTTTTAAACCTGACCTTGTCCTTTGCGTCTTCAATCCCCCCGATAGACTTCCTGTCACCTTTTAATTTTATTAACTCGGGATTATCTTTATGAATAATATATAATGGCCTTTTTGCACCCGCAAAAGTCAGCTTCATGCCATCACTGTTAAGTTTATCGAAACGGCATAGTATCAAATCCATACCATCGTTGTTATCAGTCTGATCCTGCCTCAGCGATTTTCTTATGTCCTTGTTTAATAATTCAAGTATTTCATCCGGATTTTGAATTTTTCGTTCATTAACCATCTCATTTAACAAGCTGTTACCTATCATTGACATGAAAGCACCGGGTACACCATGACCCGTACAATCGATAACAGCGATAAAAAATGAACCCTTGTCTGACTTATAACTTCCTGATTTTGAAAGCCAGTAAAAATCCCCTGACACTATATCTTTTGGCCTGAATATCAAAAAAGATTCAAAACATTGATCAATTAAAGATACATCCGGCAGTATTGCCTGTTGAATTGTCTCTGCATATCTAATGCTTGCCTTGATATTTTTATTCTGCCTGTCAACAGTGTTTTTCTGCTTTTTAATCTCTTTATTGGCCCTTATAATCAATATCAGCAGTAAGGTTAATAATACCGAAAATACCGAGATCCCAATGAGCCCGTATGATTTATACATGCTCTTCAATTTTTCTTCCCTCAACTGGGCCAAGGTTAGCTCGTTTTTCAGCCTCTGTTCTCTTGTTTCTTCTTCAGCTTTCTGAAGGGAATCAGACGTAACCTTCAGCTCCTCCTTCTTAACTGTCAACTCATTCTCAGTAAGCTGCTTTTCAGCATATGCCTTACTTACTTCTGACTTCGCCTGGCTCTTTACCTGGCTCATTTCCTGCTTCTTAAGCTCTTTATCAAAGGATAAATAAAGCTCAGAATATTCACGTGCCTTTTCTGAATTTCCAAGCTTTGTATAATTATCATATATCATCCCGTAACAACTTCGCAATAACTTCAGATTATTAATTTCCTTGGCTAGCTTAACGGCTTCCTCCAGTCTTTTATTTGATTCTTCATACCTCTCCAATCCATATAACACAAGTGCCAGATTTGTCAGGCTTCCAATTATGCCCTCTTTGTCAGATAATTCCCTGCCAAGCCTCACAACGTTTTCAAGATAAGGCAAGGCATCATCATATTGTTCCAGATCCGAATATATCATACCTATGATATTGTAGCCTGACATTACTCCCTTCTGGTTATTTAACCTCTTGTTAATACCCACTATCTGCTTGTAATATCCAATCGCTTCCTCGTAACGGTAATTCCTCTGCAATAGAGTAGCTGCTTCATTCAAATAATGTGCCGCATCAGTTAGTCTGTCATTTTTCAGGCATTCTTCAGCCTTCTGATCATATTCCCTGATTTTTAATTTTATTTCATCCGGATTAGTCTGGGCTGCCACATGCAAACTAAATAGGGCAGGAATGATATATATTAAAATCAATCTAATTTTATCCATACATTATAGTGATGGTATAACAAATATATAGCTTGATACACTATTTTTAAATAAAGTTAATCAAAATTTACTCTAATTCCCATAATTAATATATCATCCACCTGTTCTTCCTTTCCCTTCCAATCAATTATAGTCTTATAAAGAAAATCCTTTTGAATATTCATTGGTTCCCTGTAAATCGTCATCAATAACTTCTGGAATTGCCCGTACCTGAACTTTTTGCCCTTAGGCCCCCCGAATTGATCGGCATAGCCGTCAGAAAACAAATAAATCATATCACCTTTACCCAGCTTGATTCCAATATTCGTAAAAGGGCAATTATAGTTGACATGAATCCCTATTGGCATCCTGTCTGCATTATATATATCAATCTTATCATTATTGATTACATATATGGGATTATTTGCCCCTGCATATTGCATAAAAGTATTGTCCGGTTCAAAAATACACAAAGAAATATCCATGCCGTCTGCTGCTTCACCTTCTAATCCCTTCTGCTTCAGAAGAGTCATTACTTTTTCTCGAAGCAGGAATAAAACCTCATTAGTATTTTCAAAATCATACTTATTTATTATCTCATTTAAAAAAGCTATCCCTGCCATTGTCATGAATGAACCAGAAATACCATGTCCCGTGCAATCGGCAACGGATACTATTTTTTTGCCGCTCTTTTCTCCAACCCAGTAAAAATCACCACTGACAATATTCTTTGGTATATTCAGAACAAAATAATCCGGAAATAGCTTTTCGATATAATCATTGTGAGGCAAAATTGCATCCTGTATCCTTTTGGAATATCTTATATCATCTATAATCTCCTTCTGTTGCTGAACAATAAGATCCCGCTGCCTTATAACCTCCCTGTGCCTCTCCTCCAGTTCTTTATTCTGTTTTTTAATCCTGTTTATTTTTTGCATTAAACTACTGGCAGCTTTGACTTTCAGCAAGAGCTCGTAATGTTTGAAAGGTTTCAATATAAAATCATCGGCTCCGGCTTCAAAAGCTGATTGCAATCCCTCCGATGTTGACAGGACAAATATCGGAATATCAGATGTGCGGAGGTTCTTTCTCAGCAGTTTTATCGCCTGTATCCCATTAACCTTAGGCATCAGAACATCCATAAGTATCAAATCGGGCAAATGTTCATTAGCGAGGTTTATTGCCTGATTACCATCATTGGCAAAAATCAATATATAATTATCTCCTAATAGACTAAATGTCTCTTCTATGATTTTCTGATATGTTTTTGAATCGTCTGCAACCAGAACCCTGGATTTTCCATCTCCCGAATTTGCCATATATTATATCGTATGTGCGATTAATATAAATAAAAAAACATAACTTGCTATAATATACCCGGTGAGATATATCATCAGCTTTTCTCAAGCTCACTTATTTGTTTGGGAATAGGATGTCCCAATACCCTGCATCCATCGCCGGTTACCACTATGTCATCCTCTATCCTTATACCTCCGAAGTCTATATATGTTTTTAGTTTGGCATAACTAATAAAATCGCTGAATTTCTTTTCTGACTCCCATCTTTTTATTAGCTCCGGTATGAAATAAATCCCGGGTTCAACAGTAAGGACAAATCCTTCATGCAGCCTTCTGCCAAGCCTGAGGTTTGATATCCCGAACAGAGTGCTTCGTTTGGTTTCCTCATCATAGCCAACATTGTCTTCTCCCAGATCTTCCATATCATGAACATCCAATCCCATCATATGGCCCAATCCATGGGGAATGAACAGGCTGTGCGCTCCCTGGTTAACCGCATCATCTATATCCCCTGTCATCAAACCCAGCTCCTTTAATCCGGTCGCTATGATTTTCGCAGCATTCAGGTGTATACTTTTATAGGTAATACCTGGCTTAATTTCTTTAATTGATTCCTCCTGTGACTTAAGCACTATACTATATATTTCTTTCTGCATTCGTGAAAACTTCCTGTCCACAGGTATGGTCCTGGTAATATCTGTTGCATAATGCTTTCTGCTTTCAGCACCTGAATCAATAAGTAATAAATCACCCTTCCTTAATTCATTATTCTGGCAGGTATTATGTAATATTTCACCATGTATGGTGCATATTACAGGGAAAGCCATTTTGCAATTATTTTCCAGTCCTATACTCTCAAGTGCGCCTGAAACAGTATATTCGTAATTCCCCGGCACAGCCATCTCCATAGCTTTCAAATACATCTTATATGTTATTTCTGTAATTGTCGACTCGATCTCCTTTATTTCAACCGGAGTTTTAACAGATCTTAAATCAACCAGACATTTAACCAGTTCCTGAGAAAAGCTACTGTCTGCTTCATCTCCTTTAATGTTCAGGTAGTACTCTATTTGCCTCCTTCTTTGTTCACGATAGGGAGGCAGATAATGTATTCTTCTCTTTTCCCCTGTAATTTTCCTGACATCTGAATAAAATGCCTTAAGTGATCTGGCCTCATTTATACCTGCAGCTTTGCATTTTTCAGACAGGCTGATCTGTGGGCCCATCCATATAATATCATCCAGTCCGGGATCATCTCCATAAATAATCTCTTTGCCTGATTCAACATCTATCAGTCCGATCAGGTCAGGATAATCAATTCCGAATAAATAGATAAAATTACTGTCCTGCCTGAATGGATAAAAATTTGATTTGTAGTTCCGTGAGCACTCCTTATTGCCAAAAATAACTATTACTCCTTTATCAATCTTATTAATCAGGTTCTGTCTTCTTCTTATATATACTTCTTTTTCAAACATATCTTCATTATTAATAGAATATTTGAGCCTAAATTATATCATTATTAATAATTGTCTATATAATAACAGTTATATTATTCAATAATTTGCTTTTTACATACGAATGAGTTGTATTTTATCATAAATTTAATATCTTCGCAATAGAGGTGCTTCTCAAACATACATTTAATAATCGCTGATTTATGCCATACAGGAGGCTCCCCAATACTGATGCTGCAAGATTAAGAGCATTAAAAATAGCTTTTGAGAAAGGTAAAGAGATCCCTCCTTTCAGACTGGCATATTCTCAGAGTACTCTGCAGAAAATCCAATCTTTTCTCTCGTCATTTGAAAAAGCTATTTATGAATATAATCAGACATATAAAAAACAGATTGAAAAAAACAAAGACTATATATCTGTTATGAAAAAGGCCAAATTATATATGTCGCACTTCATCCAGGTTATTAATATGGCTATTTACAGGGGGGACCTCCCGGTTTCAGAAAGAAAATTTTATGGTTTGGATGAGAATATAAAAAAACTGCCTTCATTTAATTCAGAGGCAGACATAATCAAGTGGGGAGAAAAGCTTATTTTCGGAGAAACACTGCGAACCAGGCAGGGGCGTTCCCTTATTACCAATCCGACAATAGCCGTGGTAAAAGTAAGGTACGAGAATTTTCTTGACGGTTATAAGTTCCAGAAGATGCTGCAGAAAAATCATTTGCGCGCACAGGAAAAGCTGAACAACCTTAGAAAAAAAGCAAATGAAATAATAGTTGATATATGGAATGAAGTTGAAGATTACTATAAAAAAGAGCCTGACCATATTAAAAGGGAAAAAGCAAAATATTACGGACTTATATATGTTTTCAGAAAGAGTGAACTGTCAAAGCTAAAATCCCCGCAGGGACCTCCTTCTGGCAAATCCTGACCTGGTGCTTGCATAAATCATAAAAACTAGCAGTGCCAGCAGTGTACAACTCATTACGAGAAAAATCAAATCACCTGCGGATGTTCCAAGGTTGTCAATTTTTGAACTTCCTATATTGCTCCCTGAAAAATGATAATATACAACGGCAATCGTATTGTTGGTAAAATGCGCTATGACAGGCAGCCAGACGGTCCTGCTCCACACCAGCAAATACCCGAAATAAATACCCAGTAAAAAGCGGGGCAAAAAGCCAAAGAACTGGAAATGAATGAAGCTAAAAAGTATTGCTGCGAGAATAACTCCCAAATGAACATTTTTAGTCCATTCCGCAAACAGCCTCTGGAATATACCCCTGAACAGCAGTTCCTCTCCTATAGCAGGCAGAATGCATATCATTACAAGGTTAACAACCAGTCCCTTTATTGTCTGGGTATCCAGGAATGATTCCATGACAAGGTTCGCCTCATTCTCCATTTCTATTATCTTATCTTCCAGAATGGCCATAGAATCAGGCAGGTCAATGCCCGAATTCAGGTAAGAAAGATAATTTATTAACGGTATTGATATTATTATTGTAATTATGGACAATACGATGCTAATAAGAAGGGGCCTTTTTTTCAATTTCAGGTACTCAAGGTAATTTTCGTGAAAAATATAAGCCAGCAAAAAAGAAGGTATGATAAACACTCCTATAGACTGAAAAATCTGAAAAAATTTTATTGCCCCGACATTACTTAGATCAGGTCCTGAAATTAAATACTGCTTTACATCTGAAAAACTAAGATTAAATATCGGGATAGCAAAAAGCAGAGCCATCATGAAAAAAATAAAAAAACATGACACTGTAATAAAAAGTGCGACAAAAATCTTGTTCCATGCCGGTATATTGTAGAATAACCCATACTTCTTAATCATCACTGGCAGGTATATTATATAGTTAGTATTCTTGTGTTTTTATTTAATTTTGCTTCGAATTTAAAAAAATATTTTGGCATTGGTAAAAATAGGCGATATCGATTTGGGAGCAAAACCTTTACTGCTTGCACCAATGGAGGACGTGACCGACCCTTCATTCAGGTATATGTGTAAACATTTCGGTGCTGACCTGATGTATTCAGAGTTCATATCTGCAGACGGACTGGTAAGAAAAGGGAAAAAAAGCATAAAAAAACTGAATATTTACGATTATGAAAGGCCTATAGGGATCCAGCTCTACGGTCATATCCCCGAATCCATGGCTGAAGCTACAATACTGGCGGATCACTCCGTGCCCGATTTGATAGATATAAATTTCGGATGCCCTGTAAAAAAGATAGCAGCACGCGGCGCCGGTGCCGGTATGCTCACTAACCTGTCTCTGATGAAAGAAATTACTGAAACTGTTGTGAAGAATACAAATATTCCTGTAACTGTCAAAACTCGCCTCGGATGGGATGAAGAGAACAAAAATGTTGTTGAGGTTGCAGAAATGCTGCAGGATGTGGGAATTAAAGCAATAACCATTCATGGCCGTACCAAATCACAGTTATTTAAAAGTACTGCTGACTGGACCCTGATAGGTAAAGTTAAAAATAACCCGAGAATGAAAATCCCGGTGTTTGGAAATGGTGATATTAAAAGTCCGGAAAATGCGAAAGAAGCAATTGACAAATATGGTGTTGACGGTATCATGATTGGAAGGGCAGCAATAGGCAGACCATGGATATTCAGGGAAATAAAGGAGTTTTTAAATACCGGAAGCCATATGGCCCCACTAACAATATCGGATAAGGTCAAGCTGGCTGAGCTGCATCTTCAGAAATCACTTTATTTTAAAGGCGAGCCAAGAGGCATATATGAGATGCGCCGTCATTTTTCGTGGTATTTCAAAGGACTGCCTGACTTCAGGGATATAAGAATTAAACTGTTAACAACCCTGGATATTAACGAGATATATTCCTTGCTAAACCTGATAGCTGAAAAATATGGCGACCATTAATTATTCTCCTGTTCCCTGGGCGGATAATCGATATTATAATGCAATCCAATGCTTTCTTCCCTGTGCATGGCCATCTTTATAACCAGGTAGCCGACATTGATCAGATTCCTCAGTTCACAAAGTTGTTTTGACAACTTTGATTTCCTATACAGCTGTTCTGTTTCCTTATAGATTATTTCAAGCCTGTCAAGCGCCCTCTTGAGACGGATATTGGAACGCACTATCCCTACATATGCACTGAAAATCTGCTGCACCTCCTTGTAGTTCTGGGTTATAAGAACCATCTCTTCGGGATGGGTCGTTCCCTTATCATACCAGTCCGGTATATTCTTCTGCAATCTGACCTGTTTTACCTGCCCGATAGCATCCCGCGCTGCACGATCTGCATAAACTATAGCCTCGATAAGTGAATTTGAAGCCAGCCTGTTTGCTCCGTGCATGCCTGTTGAGGCAGTTTCTCCTGCTGCGTATAATCTGTTTATCCATGTCCTGCCGTTGCTGTCAACCTTTATCCCTCCACACAAATAATGTGCTGCAGGGACCACCGGTATCATGTCTTTTGTTATGTCAATGCCCAGGTTAAGGCATTTCTGGTATATATTGGGAAAGTTCTTCCTTAATCTATCCTTATTAAGCTCAGTGCAATCAAGATATACATAATCGTCCCCCTTTATTTTCATTTCGTTATCAATTGCCCTGGCAACAATATCACGGGGTGCCAGTGATTTTCTTTTATCATATTTATGCATAAACTCCTCACCGTCAATTGTCTTCAATATGGCGCCGAAACCCCGCAGTGCCTCAGTTATAAGAAAAGAAGGTCTTTCTCCCGGATTTAACAGTGACGTCGGATGAAACTGAATAAACTCCATGTTCTCAACAGTGCCCTTTGCGCGATAAACCATAGCAATGCCATCTCCTGTTGCGATCAAAGGATTGGTAGTAGTAGAATAAAGGTTCCCTATCCCGCCTGTCGCAATAAGAGTAACCCTGGACAGGAATGTCTTAATCTCATGAGTCTTAAGGTTCATCGCATACGCCCCGAAACATTCAATATCACGGTGTATACGCTTTACAAGCTTCCCGTGATGATGCTGGGTAATAAGGTCTACAGCAAAGTGATGTTCATATATATCAACATTAGGATGCTTTTTAATTCTCTCGCTTAAGGCTCTCTGTATTTCATATCCTGTATTATCCTTATAATGTAAAATTCTGTGTTCAGAGTGTCCTCCTTCCTTAACCAGATCGAATTTCCCATCCGATTCCCTGTCAAATCTCGCACCCCACTCAATAAGCTGTTGAACCTGCCCCGGTGCTTCCCTGACTACCATTTCTACCACTTCCCTGTTGCATAAATTGCTGCCTGCAATTAATGTATCTTCAACATGTTTATTATATGTATCGGGCTTATATGTTACTGCCGCTATTCCTCCCTGCGCATAACTGGTATTGGTTTCAAGCAGATTTGTTTTGGTTAAAACAGCAACTTTACCATGTTCGGCGACCTTCAGTGTAAAGCTTAATCCCGCCAGACCTGAACCAATAACCAGATAATCATATTTACTTTGCATAATGAACAAATATTATTACAAAGATAAAAAATGAACCAATTATTTTTAGTATGTACATTTTAAATTACATTTGCGGCAATCTTGTTTAAAGTTTAGGTCCGGATAAAACACTTTTTTTATGGCAAATGATGATATTTTTAAAAAAATTGTTGCGCATTGCAAGGAGTATGGATTTATATTCCCGTCAAGTGAAATTTATGACGGACTGGGGGCAGTGTATGACTATGGCCAGAATGGAGTGGAACTTAAAAACAATATCAGAAAATACTGGTGGGATGCAATGATTCTTTTAAATGAGAATATCGTGGGTATTGATTCGGCTATATTCATGCATCCAAAAATATGGGAAGCTTCAGGGCATGTCAGCGCATTTAGCGACCCCCTCATTGACAACAAAGACTCAAAGAAAAGATACCGCGCCGATACACTTATTGAAGAATTTCTGGAAAAACAGCAGGAAAAAATTCAGAAGGAAATATCCAGGGCACGTGAAAAATATGGTGAGTCGTTTGACGAAGCCAAATTCAGGTCAACAAACCAGAGGGTCCTTGAAGTGCAAAAAACTCTGAATGATATAAAATCAAGATATATAAAAGCCGGAGAAAACGATGACCTGCGTGAGCTTAAACAGATTATCATTGATGCAGGCATCGCCTGTCCGGAATCAGGCAGCAAAAACTGGACCGATGTAAGGCAGTTTAACCTGATGTTCAGCACCCAGCTTGGATCGGTAAATGAAGATACAAATACTATATATCTGAGACCTGAAACAGCACAGGGGATATTTGTCAATTTTCTGAATGTGCAAAAAACGGCACGCATGAAGATCCCTTTTGGAATAGCGCAGACAGGCAAAGCGTTCAGGAACGAGATTGTGGCCCGCCAGTTCCTGTTGCGAATGAGGGAATTTGAACAGATGGAAATGCAATATTTCATTAGTCCGGGAACCGAAATGAAGTGGTATGAGTACTGGAAAGATAAAAGGATGAACTGGCATAAGGCAATTGGCATGGGTGACGATAAGTACCGCTTCCATGATCACGATAAGCTGGCACATTACGCCAATGCCGCCACCGATATCGAGTTCAGGTTCCCTTCCGGATTTAAAGAAGTTGAAGGGATCCATTCAAGAACAGACTTTGACCTTTCCAACCATGAAAAATATTCAGGTAAGAAATTACAGTATTTTGACAACGAAACAAATAAAAGCTATGTGCCCTATGTGGTAGAAACATCAATAGGCCTTGACCGTACGTTTTTCAGCATTGTCTCAAATGCATATACCGAAGAAAAAGTGGAATGGGAAGGAAGTGCAAAAGAAGAAAGGGTTGTAATGAAAATCCATCCTGCCCTGACACCTGTAAAGCTTGCCGTCCTCCCGCTAACAAAAAAGGACGGACTTCCTGATAAGGCAAGGGAGATTATTGACAGCCTGAAGCTGGATTTCAACTGCCAGTATGAGGAAAAAGACTCTATAGGCAGGCGCTACAGGAGACAGGATGCTATAGGAACCCCATTCTGTATCACCGTGGACCATCAGACCCTGGCTGACAATACCGTCACAATAAGGTACAGGGATACAATGAAGCAGGAAAGGGTAAATGTTACACAACTTCAGAAGATTATGGGGGAAAAGGTAAGCATGAAAAAGCTTCTTGAAAAGCTAAAATGAACAAAGTACTGGTAATAACATACTATTGGCCCCCCAGTGGAGGTTCACAGGTATTACGGTGGCTTAAGTTTTCAAAATACTTACCTGAATTTGGCTGGATACCGGTAATATATACACCTGAAAATCCGGAACCCCAGGAAACGGACCCCTCCCTGATAAAAGAAATACCCGATAAAATCACTGTAATTAAGCGTCCTATATGGGAGCCATACAGGTTATATAAAATGTTCAGCAGAAAAGGAAAAGATGAAAAAATTTCCACTGCCTTTATTTCTGAAAAAAAAAGCAACTCATTAATTGATAAGACATCCAATTTTATCAGGAGCAACTTTTTTATTCCTGATGCACGCAGGTTCTGGATAAAACCTTCATCCAGGTATTTGCGGAAATACCTGGATGAAAATCATGTAGACCTTATGGTATCGTCAGGTCCCCCGCATAGCATGCATATGATTGCGCTTCTTTTGAAAAAGACTCTGAATATACCATGGATAGCCGATTTCAGGGATCCATGGACAAACATTGACTACTACAGGCACCTGCTGCTTACCTCGCGGGCTGATAAAAAACATCACAGGCTTGAAAAAGAAGTGCTCACAAATGCCGACTATGTCATAGCTGTCAGTCCCACAATGAAAGAAGAGTTTATAAGGACAGGGGCAAAAAAAGTCAAAACAATCACCAACGGATACGACGATTATACGATAACCATTGATGAAAACAAAAGGGATAAAAAATTCTCAATCCTGCACGTTGGGGCAATCCCCGGAACAAGGAATGCCGAAACACTGTGGAAAGTTCTGGCAGAGCTTGCAGCTTCAGAAAAGGATTTTGCAGATAACCTTCAGATAACCCTGATTGGGAAAGTGGATTATACGGTCATCGAATCATTAAGAAAGCACAATTTAATGAAATTCACTGCGAGGGAAAAATATATGCCCTATATTAAAGCTCTTGAGAGGATGGCCATGGCGCAGGTACTGCTTTTATTAATTAATAATACTCCTAATGCAGCCGGCATACTGACAAACAAGTTTTTTGAATATCTCTCAGTGAGACGTCCTATTCTGGGAATCGGGCCCCCGGACGGAGATGCTGCAGCCATACTTAATATCACAAAGGCAGGCAGTATTTATGATTTTGGCGATTTTGAAGGCGTGAAACAGAATATTTTATCCTTATATAACTTATATTTAAAAAATAAACTCGAGATAAATTCCGATAATATTGACAGGTTTTCAAGGTTTAACCTTACAAAAGAGCTTGTTACAACATTTCAGGAGGTTATTGATTGAAAAAAATAATGACCATAGTAGGCGCAAGGCCACAGCTAATTAAAGCTGCAGCCGTAAGCAGGGCACTCGGGAAATCCGGGATAAAAGAAATAATTGTCCATACCGGACAGCACTTTGATAAAAATATGTCCGCCATCTTTTTCGATGAGATGGGTATTCCGGCCCCTGATTATAATCTGGAAATTAACAGCCTTAATCACGGGGCAATGACCGGCAGGATGATGGAAAAAATAGAGGGCTTGCTGCTGCTGGAGAAACCTGACCTGGTTATTGTCTATGGTGATACCAATTCTACCCTCGCAGGTGCCCTGTCTGCAAAAAAGCTCTGTATTAAGCTTGCTCATGTTGAGGCCGGACTGCGTTCCTTCAACATGAAGATGCCCGAGGAAATTAACCGCATACTTACTGACAGGATATCTGATTATCTGTTTTGTCCCACCGATGCAGCGGTAAGTAACCTTATTGCCGAAGGATTTAAAAACTACAATTCAAAAATATATAAGGTCGGTGATGTTATGTATGATGCTGCATTATACTACAGCAAATTTTCAAAGGACAGGTCTTCAGTTATGTCAGAGAACGGACTTGAAGACAAAAAATTTGTCCTGTGCACCGTTCACAGGGGAGAAAATACCGATAACCTGGAAAACCTCAAATCTATAATTGCAGCACTTAATAAAATAAACATGCAAACCCGGGTTGTATTGCCCCTGCATCCGAGAACCAGAAAAGTAATTAAGAAAAACAACCTCAAACTGGCCTTTAGTCCCCTCGAGCCTGTTGGATATTTCGATATCATCGAACTGCTTAAGCATTGCAGGCTTGTAATAACCGATAGCGGAGGAATGCAGAAAGAAGCATACTTCTTTGGCAAATACTGCATTACATTAAGGGAAGAAACAGAATGGGTGGAGCTGGTTAGCAATAAAGTTAACCTGCTTGCCGGCACCAACGAGGAAAAAATACTAAACTCATTTATTCGGCTGTCGGAAGGGGAACCTGTAAAAGTAACCAGCCTGTACGGAAATGGCAAAGCAAGTGAAAAAATTGTCAAGCTGCTATGAAAGCTATTATTATTAAAAGGCAGTTATCCGGGGATGAAATAAATGAGATTGTTGAGCTAGCCGGCAGTGAAAGGCATATCAGACTATATGCTTCTGTAGCGCTGCCTGATGAACTAAAAAAGCACATAACGGCCTACCCTGAGTTAAAAGAATCCATTAAAAGGGAAATAAACTATGATATTTTAAAGAAAACTATTGATTTCGGTGAAAAAAAATATGACGGCAGATCGGTGGCAGAGTGGCTCACCTTAGACAGGGCAAGCATATGGCACTATCATAAATTCAGAATTTATTTTTCTGTAAGAAATTTATATATTGAAGCCAGGGAGATAAATGAAATTTTAAAGGAACATGACAACATCATCATATTCTCGGATGATGCACGCATGGAAAAGATTATCAGCCGCGGGAATACATCCAAAGTTGATTTCAGGTACAGGAAGACAAAGCCT
>CAZHQW010000040.1:0-3051 GCA_964534745.1 uncultured Bacteroidales bacterium | reverse complement strand
TGCATCCGGCCTATATTTACACCAAATCCGACAGCGAAAAAGGAATAATGGCGGATTATACCCTGGTATGGGGTGAATATTATAAGTCCCTGCTCTCTAACAAAGGTAATTACAATCCCGATTCACTGATAGTTACCGGACATATCAGAACTGATGTCATACCCCTTTTAGAAAAAGGCAGGCAGGGGATTAAAGGAATTCCAGATAATATGCCGATAGTCATTTTTGCATCACAGCCGCAGCGTGACGCATCCTTACGCATACGTACAGCCAGGGATGTCTTCAACGCAGTAAAAAGACTTAACAATATGATGCTTATTGTAAAACTGCACCCTGCAGAAAAAAACGACAGCCGCTTTTATGAGTCTGTTGCTGATGAGTATGGCCTCGAAAACTATAAAATAATTTATGACGAAGATTTATATACATTAATCTCCTCATGTGAAGCTTTGATAACCTGCTTCTCTACAGTGGGCACTGAAACCGCATATTTCTACAAGCCCCTGATAATTCTCGACCACCTCAGGCAGGATATTCAGGGATATAAGAAGGAAGGTATTGCTTTCCAGGCTGCCGGTCCGGTAGAGCTCTATCAATACCTTAAAGGAATACTGGATGGGAGTCTGCAAATTGACAGAAAGGCTTATGGCAGATTTATAAGCAAGTATGCATATAAAATAGACGGGCAGGTAAGCGAGCGCTGTGTGACTTTTTTAAAATCACTGGCCTAACCCTTCTCCTCTTTTATTTCATCAAGATAGGTATCCAGTGCTTTTTGAAAGAGTTTGTTTTTACGTAATATGCGTTCAACAAATTCACGAAAAGCCCCTTCTCCTCCTTTTGATTTCAGTACCCATCCGGCATGTTTCCTGACATAAGGCTTTGCGTTAGCGGGAACAGCACTTAGTCCCGCTTCCTTAAGCAAGGGTATATCATTAATATCATCGCCCAGGAAAGCTACCTCCTTTAACGAAATGCCCATTTTCCTGGCAAGTTCGGAGGCAGTTTTCAGCTTATTCCGCTTTGCTATAAAAAGGTGGTCAATCTTGAGTTTCTCAGCCCTGTGTCTTACTATCTCCGTATCTTCACCGGTAATAATTGCGACAGGCAATTTAATGGCTCTCAAAAAGGCTACTCCTGCGCTATCTGATGTATTGAACTTTTTCAGTTCATTGCCCTGCTTATCGTAATACATCCCGCCGTCAGTCCATACCCCGTCAATATCTGTTATAATAAGTTTTATATTCATTATTTTATCATATTAGGATAGATTATTTCATTCTCAGGAATATCAATAACAGCTTTTTTGCCTATTACCTTGTCTCTTTCATTCCATTTATAGCCGTCACCCGGACTAAGCATATGTATATCATCAATACCAATTATTGTCCCTGACTTTATTTTGTGTAAACTGGCAATTGATCTCTCAAGCTTTATTTGCACGTTTTTAACCGCATCACTGATGAACATATCCTCGCCCCCAAATGCTTTCTCTACGTTCCTTATATCTCTTACCATCCTGTATAATCCGTCGGGACCCAGTGACAACTGGTGATCTGTTCCCTTCATTGTCCTGTCAAGGGTAATATGCTTTTCAATAATCTCTGCTCCCATGGCCACTGCCACCACCGGTATAACAATGCCAATTGAATGATCTGAGTACCCTATTGTGTACCCGGGATAGTTCTTTTTCAAATATACAATAGTATTGAGATTTATATTCTTATATTCAGAAGGATATTGTGAAAGACAGTGTAATATAGAAGCATTATTATGATACCTTGTAATCACGCTAAGGGCATCATCCAGCTCTTTTTTCCCTCCCATGCCTGTGGATAAAATCATGGGTATTTTTGTTTCTGCCAGTGCTTCAATTAAGGGGATGTTAGTAAGGTCACGCGATGCTACCTTCAGCCTGTCAGGTTTAAAAAGACTGAATATAGACAAACATTTCCTGGCACAAAGAGTCTCAATAAAATCCAGTCCCTTACCTTTAGCATATTTATATATTTCGTAGTGCTGTTCATCGGATAATTCAAGATATGCACGATGCTCGCCGTAAGTCTTTCCAAATGAATTCGGACTATCATAAGGCTTCAACATCTGGGAAGCCGAAAGCTCTTCACCCAGGTCCCTCTTGGTGAGTTTGACTGCATTTACTGGCTGCAGGGCCTCCCCGAACAACTTATCAACAACAGGTCCCGTAATGATATCTATAATCTTTTTTGCTATATCAACTGAACCGTTATGATTCTGCCCTATTTCTCCGATAATATATGTCATTTTCATGATTTACTGTTTAAATAAATTTGATGAGCCATTTTCTCAAGTATTGGTTTATTATTACCCAGGTATTCCACTATCTCCTCTATACTTGTTCTGCCTTCAGAAACAAGTGCCTTATAAACTGACTGCTGCAAATAAAAATCCTCTTCGGTGTCTATAGTCAGCCTTATATCATATCTGTTAAATACAATTTCAGGGGCTTTAATAAACGCAATATCAAACTCACCGGGATGTTCATATATATAACTCGTTACATGCTCGAGATATTTTTTCTCATTTGTCACTGCTGCAATTTTCTTCAATGCCTTAAGGCTGGCTATCTCGACCCAGAACCCAAAATGGGTTTTTATTGAGGGCCGGTTGTCAGAAAGAATATAACTTAAATAATCAACGGGCTTGCCGCGGTACTTCAGAATTATCTCCTCCAGTCCGTCCCCATCAATAAAAGCATTGTCAGAACAGACCCTTATGACATGATCAATATTAAACCTGCCGGCAGCCTTAATAAAACGATCCAGCACATTATCCTCGCTTCCCCTGAAATAACTCACCCCCTGGTTGGTTGCAATTTCCACGATAATGTCGTCACCTGATTTAGGGGTGGTAGCTATTATTACCGGTATACCTTCAAATCTCTTAAGCTTTTTAATTATTATTTCGAGTATAGATTCTTCCCTGTAAAACTTCCTGATCACCTTGTCAGAAAATCTCACCGAACCTGTTCTGGCCTGGACAATAAATCCGATTTTAAGATTAGCGTTCATT
>CAZHQW010000039.1:0-33922 GCA_964534745.1 uncultured Bacteroidales bacterium | reverse complement strand
CCTGCTGTGACTTATTAAACCTGTGAATCTCGTCAATAAATAATATGAGGTTGGGACGATTGAAGAATTGCTGCTTTTTTGCTTTTTCAATAGTATCCCTGACATCTTTGACCCCTGCATTTATGGCACTTAAACTATGAAAAGGCCTTTCCAGAATATTGGCTATTATTTTTGCAAGCGTTGTTTTTCCGACACCGGGTGGCCCCCATAAAATAAATGATGGTATATTACCTGATTCAATACTCTGCCTTAGTATTGAGTTTTTGCCAACCAGGTGGTTCTGTCCGACAAACTCATCCAGGGTCCCGGGCCTCATCCTGTCAGCAAGAGGCTGATTAATGCTCATATTCTAATCACTGTGAAAGGACTTTTTATTATTTCAATTAATAAATAACTTGCTGATATAATGCAATTTGCCTGTTTTAATCTTCAGATAGTAAATTCCGGACTGCAGATTCGAAAGGTTGAGATAAATGTAACCGGACTTACTCTTTGTATAGTTACCGTAATGAACTTCATGTCCCAATATGTCCATAACACGGACAGACACAATGGCGTCATCTCCATCAGGCAGGTGAACATTCAGAAGTCCGTCACAGGGATTGGGATATACAACAGCATTACCTTCATTAATCCTGTCTTTAATTGAAGTACACGGATCAACATATACAGTCACACTATCCGTAGCTTCACATGAGCCGTCAGAAACAGTGACCCTGTATGTACCCGCTGCATTAACCAGTATTGTTTGTGTGGTCTCCTGGGTTGACCATGTGTATTCATCGTAATCCATTCCGGCATCAAGCGTCAGTTCATCGCCTGCACATATTGTTGTATCTTCAAACTCAATGATATCAACTCCTTTCATATATTCACAGGGATCGATAAAGTTAAGATCATCGATTAGCAGGACACTTCCGGGAATATTTGTATCTGCAATCATAATGTTTCTGCCCGGTATGATTACAACCCCTGATTCTGAAATAGTTACATCCTCAGGAACATATAATGGTATCTCAAAAAAGGTATATTCACCTGCTGCCGGGAGTTGCATGCCGTACGTATTACTGAAATCACCTCCCATATCAAAACTGCCGTGTAAAAGTACCAGTATAATTGCCGAATCTGATTCGGGTGATGTATATTTATAGTAACCTTCGAGACAGGACGGATTAAAGTCCATGGGAATAGTCGGGGCCATGTTAAAAGTATTATCGCCTGATGATACTATTGCCAGTATAATGCCCATGTTTTCTATAAAGCTGTTCTCGATTCTTAATGCATACTCTCCCGAATGACTGTCTTCAGATTTTGTTGCAGCGGGATTATCTTCTCCTGACGCCACGTAAAAGACATTGGTTGTTGTCCATTCATCGGGCTCTTCAAAGGATAATAAGGTCCAGTCTTCAAAATCGTAATTGGGTATTGTATCATCAATACCTGTAAGCCAGAGAGAGTCAACTATTAAAAGGCTGGACTCTGCAGGATTCATAAAATTTGAACATGCAAAAGCAATGATCATGGTATCTGCTGTTACCGGAAGTGTGTCCGCATGCAGCTCAAAACCGGATTTGGCAAAGGTGCCCTGGTTCCCGGTTATTGGAAAGAACTCTTCAAGTACAACAGTGCCGTTGTTTTTAAAGGCGCATATCATGAAAGCGGTATCATCTTCGGCAAGCGAATATTTAAAATATCCGTAAAGCGAGTCAGGATTACCGCTGATAGGAAAACCCCCAATATAGAATAAACTGTCACTCTCGTCACTACCCGTTACTGAACCTGAACATACAGCATAGCCGAAAATTATTTCTTCATCAGGCGGTTCAGTCATGACAGAAATAAGTTGCAATGCATAGTTTCCTGCATAGCAATCCTCTGTTTTCACTGCCGTAAGGACATCAATTTCTCCACCCTCATAAAGCTGAGCAACATTGCCGGTAGTCCAGTAATCAGGATTTTCAAAAAGGTCTACATTAGTCCAGCTTTCAAAACCTCCATTGGGTATGTACTGGCTGTAAACGCTATTACCAATAATTACCATAATAATAGCAAAAAAGAAAACGGATTTTTTCATAGTATTAATATCTTGATTAGAATAATGTTATGAAGTTAACAAAAAAAAGGCAATTGAAAAGTCCTGTCAAAAACTTTAAACATTTTATTCTTTTAATGATAAGTCATATTTATTAATTTAGTGAGCAAATTCTACTGTTTATGAAGGATAAAGTTGTCATTATCACAGGGGCCTCTTCAGGGATCGGACTGGCGATGGCAAAGGAGTTTGCCATAAGGAATTCAAAGGTGGTTATGGCTGCAAGGAGTGAAGATAAACTGAAGAAAATTGAAAGCGAGCTAAAGGGTAAAGGACTGGAGGCATATGCGGTGAGAACGGATGTTAGCAAGATGGATGATTGCAGGAACCTAATAGAAAAGACGGTAGAAAAATACGAGAGGATTGATATACTGATAAATAATGCAGGTATTTCCATGAGGGCCCTGTTTGATTACGTTGAGGTTGATGTCTTAAAGCAGCTTATGGAAGTTAACTTCTGGGGCACAGTATATTGTTCAAAATATGCTTTGCCCTATCTTGTAAAATCCAGGGGATCTCTTGTTGGTGTTTCATCAATAGCAGGTTTTCAGGGTTTGCCCGGGAGAACAGGTTACTCTGCCTCAAAATTTGCATTGCACGGACTCCTTGAATCAATTCGAATAGAAAACCTGAAGAAAGGACTTCATGTGATGACACTTATCGCAGGATTTACAAAATCCGATATCAGGAAAAGAGCATTGAACAAAGAAGGGAAACCACAGGGTTATACACCGCGTGACGAAGAAAAGCACATGATGCCTGAACAGGTGGCAAAAGCCGTAATCAAGGCACTGAAAAAGAAAAAAAGAAATAAAATAATGACTTTGGAGGGACAGCTGCTGGCTCTTTTTCAGCGAATTATTCCTACCGTATGCGACCAGGTAGCTTATAGAAGACTTTCCAGGGAACAGGATTCTCCATTTTAATTATATATTCAAAATAGAATAAATGATATTCTCAGTTATAAATATTAGAGTCCGCTATTCAGAAACTGACAGGATGGGTTATTTACATCATGCAAATTACCTTAATTATTTTGAGGTGGGGCGGACTGAAATACTAAGAGACATGGGACTGACATACAGGGAAATGGAAGAAGACGGTATACTTCTCCCCGTATTGTCGGTCAATGTAAACTACAAAGCCCCGGCATATTATGATGATATTCTGACAGTGAAAACCTATCTGAAGAAGATGCCCGGAGTAAAGGTAGTATTCGAGTATGAGGTTTTTAATGAAAAGTCCGATTTGATATGTACCGGTGATTCCACACTTGTTTGCATTGATGCTTCTTCACGCAAGCCAAGAAAACCTCCTTCCTATTTTATTGAGAAATATTTACATAACGAGCTGTAATGTTTTCAGGTTTTAATCGTCATGAATGAGAATTTGAAGTTAATAACTTAAAACCTGAAAAATGAAAAGAGTAATTTTTGTATTGTTTGTATGTGCCCTGGCTAATTTAGTGAAGGGACAGACAGATCCTGTAAGCGCTATTTTTGAAAAATACGCGGGAACTGAAGGATTCACTACCGTAAATATTACCGGTGACATGCTCAGGATGCTTGCAAAGCTTGATCCTGAGGATAAAGATCCAAGGGAATTGTCAGGACTGGAAGAAATAAAGATACTTACCCAGGAGGACAGAAGAGCAGCTATGGATTTGGATTTCCATGATGAAATTTACAGTAAGCTTAATAAGGAGCTGTATAAGGAATTAATGGTTGTGAGGGACAATGATGAAAAGGTAAATATGCTGGTCAGGGAGGAAAACGGAACTATTCATGAATTTCTGCTTATAGTGAGCGGAACAGACGAAAACGTACTGATTAGCATTAAGGGAGATATAGCTTTGAGCAAGCTGGGTGAATTATCAGAGGCATTGGATAAAAATTTTCATGATAAACTTGCAAAGGCAGGACAATATTAGATCATATATATTGTAACGGGCAACTTTGACTATGGATTCAAATGAGTTTAAAAGCAAAATTTTACCTCTTGGCAGAAAGCTGTTTAATTTTGCCCGTTTGATACTGAATGATAAGGATGAAGCCCAGGATGCCGTTCAGGAGGTGTTTATAAAGCTGTGGAACTACAGGAATAAAATGGACTCAGTTAAAAATACAGAAGCTTTTGCCATGAAAATAACTAAAAATTGGTGTTATGACAGACTAAAGGCTAAAAAGCCATTATTGATAGAAGATTATGGCAATGGGTTCGATTACCAGAAAGACAGCAGCAATCCGCATTCCCTGCTTGAAACGTCAGACAGGATAAACAGGTATAACAATATTTTGCTGGGCCTGCCCGAACAGCAAAGGATGATAACCCAGCTCAGGGATGTTGAAGGATATGAGTTTGATGAAATAGCAGACATACTTAACATTAGTGTGAACACTATAAGGGTAAATCTTTCAAGAGCACGTAAGAAAATAAAAGAATCAATAATTAATATTGAGAACCATGGACATTAAAAAAATTAAAGAACTTCTCTGCAAGTATTATAATGGCGATACAACATTGAATGAGGAAAAACTTCTGAAAAGGTACTTTATTGATAATGTTGATATTCCTGAAGAGCTGAGCGCTGAAAAGAAACAGTTTGAGATGTATGAAAAGGTGAAAAATGCTGATGTCCCGATCAAGGATTTTGATAAAGACCTCGAATCATTAATTGATAAGCAGAAAATAAAATATCCGGGTTTTAACAGGAGGAAAACAGGATTCAGGATAGCAGCCATCGCTGCATCGTTACTGATTTTATTCGGAGTCTACAACTCTTTAAAACATTTCACAGGCAGGCCCAAATATCATGACACCATTGAGGATCCTTATCTGGCTTACCAGGAAACAAAAAGAACACTTTTATATATTTCTGAAAAATTGAACTATGGCACCAAAGAACTTAATAATATTTCCAGAATTAATGAAGGCATGCAAAAACTTGAACCCGTTTCGAAGTTGAATAACGGACTGGAACAATTAAAGTATTTGTCAAAAATGCCGGTATCAGAAAATAATAATAATAAATAAACTTATCATCATGAAAAAGATAATAATTTTAATTGCTTTGGCAGTAATTGCGGTTAACTCAAGATCGCAGTCTCCCATTGATAAATTCTTTGACAAGTATTCAGGAACTGAAGGTTTTACCACGGTGTATATTACTAAATACATGTTTGACCTGTTCAGGGATATTGACAACGGGGAAGGAGACAAAGAGATGGATGAAGTCATAAGCAGACTGAACTGTATAAAGATTCTTGCTACTGATGATGATCCAAATACAAAGGCAGGTATAGATCTTTATAGTGAAGTAATGAAGGTCCTTCCAAAATCGGAGTATAAGGAGCTTATGGTAATAAAGGAAAAAGATGAAAATGTTTTGTTCCTGATAAGGGAGAAGGACAATAAGGTGACTGAACTGTTACTGCTTGTCGGTGGTCCGGATGAGGATGCTCTTATAAGTATCCAGGGGGACATAGATATGAAAAATATATCAAAGATTGCTAGGTCAATGAATATTGAAGGGATGGACAAGCTGGAAAAAATTGAATAAGCAGTCACAAAATTAATATAGCTATCTTTGTAATATTAAATAAATGAGGTGAAGTACCAATTTTATTAGTATTACATATGTTGAAGGATTACCCTGCAAATATTCAGAAAGATATACGGGAAAAATATGATTTGCTGATCAGCGAGATTAGTGTTTCCAGGGATCCTTTTGATAAAACCGCTTTTAACAGGGCCTTCCACATTATGATACAGGATTTACCTGCCGAACAGGACCTTGCCGGCAAAAATACCATTGAATCCATATTTGATACAGGCCTGATTGTGGTGAAGGAAATCGGACTCGGAGCTGTTTCTGTAATAAGTCTGTTTTTAAATATGGCTATGAAACAGGGCAGGGTGACATTGAAAGAGATAGAAAAGGATTATGGAAGTGTTGTTGCTACCATAACACAGGGGCTGGAGAAGATAGACTATCTCGGTGCCAGCACTGAATCTTCACAGGCTGAAAACTTCAGGAAATTATTACTCAGCCTGGCAAAAGACGTAAGGGTAATACTGATTAAACTGGCTGAACATTTGAATATAATGAGGGAGATGAAGAATCTCAGCCGTGAACGTCAAATCAAACTGGCCTCAGAATCATCATATTTGTATGCTCCTCTTGCCCACCGGCTGGGACTTTATCTTATAAAATCAGAAATGGAAGATTTGTCACTGAAATATACTGACAGAAAAACCTATGATTTTATTGCCAGGAAGCTCTCTGAAAAAATGAAGGAAAGGAGGCAGTTTATTAATGATTTTATTGATCCTGTAAAAAAGGAACTTGAAAAGCAGGGGTTTGATTTTGAGATAAAGGGCAGGCCCAAATCCATATACTCGATATGGAATAAGATGAAATCAAAGAATATTGATTTTGAAGATATTTATGATTTGTTTGCAATAAGAATAGTCATAAAAAGCGAGCCTAAAAGGGAGAAGTCCGATTGCTGGCTTGTATATTCAATTGTAACTGATATTTACCAGCCAAATCCTTTAAGGTTACGTGACTGGATATCTGTGCCGAAGACAAACGGTTATGAATCACTGCATACAACGGTCATTGGAAAGGAGGGAAGGTGGGTTGAGGTTCAGATAAGAACCGACCGCATGAATGAAATAGCAGAGAAAGGCCTTGCCGCCCACTGGAAATATAAAAATCTTGAAAGTGAGCAGGGACTTGAGGAATGGCTGAAAAAAGTAAGAGAGATACTTGAGTACCCTGAACATGACGCTGTTGAGTTTATTGACGATTTCAAACTCAGCCTGTATTCAAAAGAGATATTCGTTTTTACACCCAGGGGAGAGCTGAAAAAATTTCCTGCGGGAGCGACGGTTCTTGATTTTGCATATGATGTACATACAGATGTGGGTTCGGCATGCACAGGCGCCAAAGTTAACGGCAGGTCGGTGCCAATAAGGTACAGGCTGAATAATGGCGAAAAAGTTGAAATCATAACATCCAAAGGCCAGGCACCCAAAATTGACTGGCTGAATTTTGTAGTAACATCAAAAGCCAAAACCAAGATAAGGCAGAAACTGAATGAAGAGAAGTTTAAGCAGGCAGCGGCCGGAAAAGAAATGTTGAAACGCAGATTTAAAAACTGGAAGATACCTTTTACAGATGATAATATAAGAAAACTACTGAAGAGATACGGATTTAAGGTATCGCAGGATCTCTATTATCAGATATCACTTGAAAAAATTGATCTGTCCGGGATAAAGGACTTTCTTACCGGTAATGAGCCGGCGCAAGCCGGGGCGCCTGAACTGGAGGACAAAGACAACGTAGCCGATATCAAACCTGGAACAGCCTCTGTAAGGGACTTTCTTGTTATTGACGGGAAGCTGGGCAGCATAGATTATAAGCTTGCCAGATGCTGTAATCCCATACCCGGGGATGATATTTTCGGCTTTGTAACTGTAAGCGAAGGAATTAAGATTCACCGCACTAACTGTCCGAATGCCGCACAGCTGCTGACGAAATTCAATTACAGGGTTGTGAAGGCCAAATGGAGCGGGACTAAAGAAGACCTGCTGTTTACAGTTGAACTTAAGATAAGCGGCGAAGATGAGCCGGGGATACTTGACGGGATATCGAAAGTTATTAACAAGGATCTCAAGGTAAACCTTCTTTCAATATCAATGGATAAGGCAGAAGGTATGTTTCATGGCAAACTGATAATAACGGTCAGGGACCTGCAGCATCTTGAATTGCTTATTGCCAGGTTATCGGAGATTAAGGGTGTTATTGAGGTTGCCAGGAGTGAGAGCTTTAATCTTTAAGATCTCTTCGCGCCAGCTAGTTGTCCTTGTATTTGTATATATACTTTTTCTTTGACACAAGCCTGTTGCTTTCATCATATTCGTCGCGCTCGCTTATGAGTCCGTTTTCATACTTGTATGTCAGTGTTCTGTAAGGCTTTTTGTTAGGCCTGTAATGGACTTCCTTTGTTTTATCATTATCTTCATTATATTCATAAGTGATTATTTCGGTAAGCTTACCGGTCTTATCATAGTCTACTTCTTTTATAACATTACCCTGCTCATCATAAACAGTAACAAATCTCATGATTTCTTTACCGTTGCTATCTTCATAATCTACCTTTATTTCAGTAATGGACTCTATACCCAGTTCTTTTATCTTCTTCCTGCTTTGGGGAAAAAGATTGGCGGTAAGTAAACAAAAAGATAATACGAATATCAGTGTTTTCATTTCTGCTAATAGTTTGCAATATAAATATCACTAAGTACTATATCCTGGTTTTCTTCAGTAATTTCTACCTGCCAGATTTCCGGTATAAGCTCAACTCCACATGTTATATCTTTGGAATAGGCGTATACCTGATACTTGCCCTTAATCAGGTTACTGAACCTGAATGTGCCGTCGTAATGAGTTCTTATCCTGTCATCATAAAATTCGTGATTGCCATACAGAATATAGACTTCCTGTTCCTGGGCAAGGACCGTATCTGACTGCGGGTACAATGTGCATACCGTAGCCGGATCATATTCAATCTTATATATTTTGCCGCTAATGGAAGAATTGCCGTCATCAAAGTCAAGAACATTAATTTTAACAAATGTGCCTGCGTCAACCACATCATCCTTACGTGAAATTGTAATATTTTTAATAATTACCGTATCATGCAGCATGTTTGATGAACTGTCTTCAGAATAAATATAAACCGAGTAGTCGCCGGGAAGCAGGTAATTAAACTCGAAAGTCCCGTCATAGTTTGTTTCTACCTGGTCTCCAAATGTCTTATCATCCCCGTAAACAACATATACATCTTCTTCAGCGGCATTGTACTCCGATAATAGTATAGAGAAATCATCATTGTAATCGTTTATTATAACTCTACCCCTTATGGTTGCTGTTCCTCCTACTCCTTCATCCTTGGTGCAGGAAATTGATGCAGCCAGGAAAATGCCGGTTATAAGAAAGCAGATTATTGATCTCATTTTAACATGCAGTTTTAATATTAAATAAAGTTGCCAAATTAATAATATATTTTTAATGTATTACTTAAGCAGCAGAACCTTTCTTGAAATCCGGTATTTGCCGGTTTCTATCCTGATAAGATAGAGTCCGTCCGCCAGCTTGTTCCCGTGAAAATCTGTACCGTCCCAGCTTATCCTGTGCCTGCCTTCATATTCGCCGTCAACTGTCAGAATATTCTTTAATTCACCGCTGGTACCGTATATAGATATTCTGGCCCTGTCAGAGGGACCCATATCAACATATATTCCAACCGACACATTAAACGGATTGGGATAGACCATGACAAGGTTATCAGTATTTATTCCCGGAGCTTTTATTTCAGGTATGCCTGTATAGGAACCGTTAACAGACCCCGGTGTGCCGTGAGTTGAAGCAGTCCAGCTTTCCGGCAGAGTATTGTCAAGGTAAGGATCTATCAGCTCCAGGGTCGGACCGTGTCCGCAGGGTTCGGAAGGCCAGGGTGTGGAAACGCCATAATAGACCGAATCCTCAAATCCCCCGCTGCTGTTATACAGACGTATGAATTCTCCGCTTGAGCTGAGTCCGAAGTTAAAGTTACCCTTGATTTTTGTAACCCACGGGTATTGTGTCGCAAATGCAATGATATCCCTGCATAAAACAATAAAGCCTCCTGAGGATAAAACAGTATTTGCAGGAATAACAAAGATGTGTGCATCATCGGAATCTTTAAAGATCCATCCTGAAATATCTTCCGGCTGCTCACCCCTGTTGTACAGTTCAACCCAGTCCTCACTGTCAAATGAAGGATCTGAGCAATAGTTAATCTCATTAATAATAACCGGATTAAGCGTTGAGAAGTCCTTTTCGAACTGTGCAGTGAAACTGTAATTGGCAGACGGATTGACAGATATAACTTCTTCATCCGAATCAATATCACCGGTCCACCCTATAAAGCGGTAACCTTCCTTGGGCATAGCCTTAAGATCTATCGGGACGCTTGTGAAATATATGCCGCTCCAGGGGTAGTGGGGAGGATAAATTGTATTGACCTTTATTTTTCCCGAGGATTCAGGAGTGATATTGACAGTGATGTTCTTTGTGCCGGGCAGCGACCACTGCTGCAATATATGATCCCTGCAAGGGCCGACCCTTTCCATGGCAAAGTCTTTCATCCTGTCAACATCATTCTCCCAGTTGCCTATCGACTCGCCCCACTGGTCATAATGATATGTTATTTCAGGATATATATTGTCAATAATATTGTCAATATGGGCAACAACGGCATCAGGCTGGAAAGTTGTATTAAGATGATCGGCAAACTGGTTTATAAAGCTGTTCCTGAACTGCTGGTTTTGTACCAGCCTCCTGAAAAGGAGGGTTGACCATGGCGGATTGGGCCAGCCCTCACCATTTGGTTCAAGGGCAAAGCTTAATGTGTTCAGATACTGCTCATCAGGATGATAGATGTTAAATCCGAAGTCGGTATCAAACATTATCCAGCGCCATTTACCTTTACTGTTAGACTCACGCCAGAATTTTATGTTGTTGCCCGGCCAGTCCCTGTTATTGAAATAGATCTGCGAAAACTGGTACTTTATGAAGTTATCAACATCCATCTGTGTTTTAACATACTCGTAGTTGGAGGTACTGGTAAGACTATTGTTTGTAACAAAATCTATCATGTCGTAATAGTGCTGTCCGTTCCCTACAATAACATTCCCGCTATTTTCCAGCAGGTCAACACTGTCGGCATCAATATTGTGATTTGAGGCTACGAAATGCTCGTTAACCTTTTCCCTTATATTTTGTATGCCCCAGTAAGAACCGTTAAGATAAAGTATGGCAGGGCGGAAGGCCTGGACGTCGATTCCAAGGGGCCTGACAAGGCTTGTCATCATACCGTCCCTGAACATTGTGTTCATCCAGTCATTGCCGGAATTTCTGAAAACAAGGGCCTCAAATTCGGAGATAGGCTTCTCATTGAAGACCCTGTATTCAATTTCAGGATACCCATATTTGCTGCGCGCAAATACTGAAAGTGATTTCTGGGGATTGCCCCTGCTCCATCCGCCGAAAATTTTTATGCCGGCATCAATAGAGAAGCCCAGGCTGCCGTCGGGCTCGTAAAGCTCAACATGGGCAGGCTTTTCCCAGTCTTCCCAGAAATTGGCACCAAAGTAGGGGAACTCCGAGTCTGCATTGTCTCCAGTAGCATAAATCCCATAGTTCTCATCCCACAGGTTATAAGGGTCGGTAAAAACCGATATCACCGGCAGTTTACAATCCCTGCCGGGAAATATGTATGAGCAGCTCAATACCGATGATGATATCTGGTTATTCCTGACCAGCCTGGCACGTAAGAGCGTTGTGCCCGATATATGCAAAGGTCCTGTATATCTGCTCGAAGATTTGTCTGGTACAGAACCATCAAGCGTATAATATATAGTATCATATAATCCTTCACTGGTCATTATTAGATTAATAGCACTTGCATACACGCCGCCCTGGTGAGAAAGGACAGGCATATCATTTTCAACTCCGCTGTAACCGAATGTTGTATTCGGCTGACCTGGTGTCGGCTCATCAAAATAATACCAGTTGCCTGAACCGTCAGGTTTTCTGCCCCTGGAAATGTCAGCAGGTATCTCTCCGGTAAACAGTTCATTGATGCGTGTGCCACCCGGAGTGGTAAGTATAATTGAATCACCTTCGGACCTAATCTTAAAGTTAGTATGCAGGTATGTCTCATATACAATGTTAAGAATTTCCGGTACGTAACCCCCTGCAATATCGGGACCGCCTATCGTAAGGAAAGGTATGGCCGTAAAATCAGAGGATCCTGCCGAAACATTATGTACTTCAATGGCAAGTACATTGGTGCCATTCTGCAACAAACTGCCTCCCAGGTTAATATTAAACCTTTCGGGATTGCCCCCCTGCCATATCCTTGCCTCATGGTCATAGTCCGTATACATTTCCCAGGTTGTAGGGGTGCCGGGTTCCCCTATAGCCATACGTGCAATCTCCGTTCCGTTTATATAAGCTACAAAGCCGTCATCATAATCCATATGCAGTATAGCTGAGGTTATTGCCGATGCATCGGTAATATTAAATGGTTTCCTCAGATAAACTGTCCTCGCATTTTCAATAACAGTGGCGTCATCGTCATCACCGTAGCCAAAGCCACTGGGTCCGGTATACCAGCCGGTCTCGCTAAAACCAATTTCATTCCAGTCAGCAGTGGGCTGGCTGTTTTCATAACGGTATTTCCACTGGTCCCCCCAGTCTATTATTGTATTATAGTTAGCAGGGATATCACTGCGGTTTTTGTCAGATGCAAAAACTATAAGGTAACCGCCGGCGTCCAGTGTGATATCAGGGAAAGTCCACATATAGGGATCATACAACTGATCCGACAAGCCATAGCCGTTAAGGTTAACCGGACTGCCACCGGCGTTATAAATCTCAATCCAGTCACAATACTCACCGTCTTCATCAACAAGCGTCGAATTATTTGAGGCCATAACCTCATTAATTACCAGTCCCTGTGTGTATGATGCGATGCATGGAAGAAATAATAAAAAAGAAAAAATGATTATTTTGTTCAATTTCATATGATGCGATTTATCAACGAATTAAATGCAATAGAAGTAAAAAGTTCCAAATATAGTTCTATATACGAAATATAAAAAAGATTGTTTTTAATATTTGGTTAACATCAGGCTATATATTTTAAGATTTATTTCAATACTTTTACATCATTATGTATGCCATTGTAGATATAGAGACCACGGGCGGCAGCTCAGAGTACGACAGGATCACAGAGATAGCCATACTTATACATGACGGAAAGAAAATCACGGACACATTTATTACACTGGTAAATCCCGAAAGGGAAATCCCCCGGTATATAACAGCACTTACAGGGATCACCAACGAAATGGTAGACGGCGCGCCAAAGTTTTATGAAGTGGCACGCAGGATTGTCGAGCTTACGGAAAACAGAACTTTTGTAGCACATAATGCAGGTTTTGACTATAATTTTATCCGCAATGAGTTCAGGAGTCTCGGATACAGGTACCAGAGGGAACAGCTTTGCACTGTCAGGCTGAGCAGGAAGCTTGTACCCGGACTTAAATCATACAGTCTAGGATCTTTATGTAATGAGCTGGGGATAGAAATCAGGGACAGGCACAGGGCGGCAGGGGATGCCTATGCCACAGCCAGGCTGTTTGATATACTTATCGACCTTAATAACACCAGCGGACTGGATCTTTTAAGTAACAGGCTGCTTTCGAATAATGACTTGCATCCGGAATTAAGCATTGATTTGATAAGAGACCTTCCTGAAGAAACAGGACTCTATTATTTTTATGATGAAAACAGTGAGGTGCTGTACATTGGTAAAAGCAGGAATATAAAGTCGCGTGTTATATCTCATATTAACAATAACAGTAGCAAAAGGGCCATACAGATGCGCCGTCTTATTGCTGATATTGGTTATGAGCTTACGGGCAGTGAGCTTATTGCCCTTCTGAAAGAGTCTGCGGAAGTAAGAAACAGGAAGCCCTGCTATAACCGAAAAAGGAGAAGCGGACTTTCAGGTTATATGAAAGATGAAGGAAACAATACAATTATTATTGACAAGGGAAGGAGCGTAGATGAATTTTCAGTAATTAAAATTATTAAAAGCAAATTTGCAGGTTATGGTTATATTGACAGGGATATACAGATAAGACACCCCGATGATGTCGATGGCTATATAAGTTCATATGATGATAATCCTGATCTGCAGGATATTGTTGACAGGTACCTTGACAATAACAGGGTTGTCAGGGTAATAAAGTACTAAAAAACCTTCATCAGCTAATTCAGATACTTTTTCACGGCTTTGAGCATCTGGTCCTCAGGTATTCTTTTATTAAGGTTCCTGACCATAATATCTATCAGGTCGTCCATAAGAACAGGATTTATGCAAAGCCTGAAACCCAGTTTTCTGCACATCTCCTTTTCCTGTTCCTGAATCTCCCCGTCAATGCCCATCATATAGAGGAGGCTGTAAAAGATCCTGAGCCTGTCATCCACATTATCAGGAAGCTTAAACTCAAACTTGCCGGGATTCCGCCTTATTTCATTTATATCGTTTTCGGTAAGGCCCAGCTTGCCAGCAATATACTCTATAAAAGCTTCTTCATTAATATCAATTTTCTTATCTGCTTCTTCTATTTTAATGAGCATCAGCAGGTAACTCTTTTTTATGTTTTCGTCAAATGATGAATAAAAATCCATATAATTGTTTTTATGTTGTTTCCGATTTCCAGTCTTTGTATCCCCTGATCATTGCTTTTATGCCTTTCTGTATAGCGCTGTAATTATTGTTTTCTATCCACTCTTTCCTGAAAATGCTGGCACCGAATGCAGCGGCCGAGGCACCGCAGGCAAAATACTCCCTAATGTTGTCTGAAGAGACGCCTCCCGTTGCCATAAGTTCAATGTTCCCAAAAGGAGCCTTTATTTCCCTGAAATACCGCGGTCCGAATACCGAAACAGGAAAGACCTTTACCATTGTGGCCCCCAGATCCCATGCCCTGAATATTTCCGTGGGTGTCAGTGCCCCGGGAAAAACAGGGACAGCCCCCTTTACACAGCAGCTTATAATTTCTTCCTCAACCATGGGCATAACAATAAATGTTGCACCGGCATCCAATGCTTCCTTTAAATTTTTCATATTGCATACAGTGCCTGCGCCAACTACCAGGTTATCACCTGCCATTTCAATTGTCCTCCTTATCAGCTTATCTGCATCACCGGTATTCATGGTTATTTCAATACATTTCAGTCCCGATTCCACTGCACTGCCGACAAGAGGTTCCAGATGCACTTCCTTTATCCCCCTGAGAATACCTATAATGGGTAGTTCCCTTATTTTTTCTGCCGTCATATGGAGATATGTTTTAAATTCAACAAATTATTTATTATTTTGCTTATTTACAAATTAATATTTCAATAATAAACTCTTTCAGATGAAAAAGGAAATTAAATTTGAAACAAGGGCCGTAAGAACACAGCTTAAGTCTTCTCCTCAGAAAGAACATAGCGTGCCCATATATGCAACATCAAGCTTTGTTTTTGATAATGCAGAAGAGGCAAGGGCATTGTTTGCAGAAGAGAAGGAGGGACATATATATACAAGATATTCCAATCCCAGTACCGATGAGTTTATAATGAAGCTGTGCGCACTCGAGGAAGCAGAAGACGGTATAGCCACTGCTTCGGGAATGGCTGCCATATATTTAAGCATTACCGCCCATTTGAGTGCTGGTGATCATCTTCTGGCGTGCCGCAACCTTTTTACTTCTACACATCTTATAATAACCAGGGTATTGCCGCGGTTCGGAATTTCACATACCTACGTCGATATTGATGATGACAGAGCATGGGAAAAGAACATATTGCCAACAACCAAAATGATTTTTGCCGAAAGTCCCTCCAATCCGGGACTGGACATTGTTGATCTTGAAATGCTGGGAAGGATTGCTGAAAAACATAATCTCCTTTTTAACGTTGACAATACATTTGCCACTCCCTACATTCAGCAGCCCGTTAAATACGGAGCCGATATTATCACACATTCGACAACCAAGCACATTGACGGACAGGGAAGGACAATAGGGGGAGCAGTACTGAGCAGCAAGGAGTTCATAGGGGATATAAGGTTTACTGCAAGGCAAACCGGACCCTGCATGTCGCCCTTCAATGCATGGATCCTGTCCAAAAGCATAGAAACACTGGCTCTCAGGGTCGAACGGCACTGTCAGAATGCCTTTGAGCTTGCGAAGTTTCTGGAAAAAAATCCCGAGGTTGAATGGGTAAAATATCCGTTCCTCCCGTCCTACAAAAGATATGAGCTGGCGAGAAAACAGATGCGTATGGGGGGCGGACTGGTAACGTTCGAGTTGAAAGGGGGTGAGGAAAGGGCAAAAAGATTTATTGATGCTCTTGAGCTGCTTTCTATTACATCGAATCTTGGTGATACAAGGACCATAGTTACCCATCCCAGGACAACCACACATTCGAAGCTCACCGAGGAGGAGAGAAAGGCTGTAAATATAACGGGCGGACTAATAAGGGTGTCTGTCGGACTCGAACATATAGACGACATTATTGGTGATGTCCTGCAGGCAATAGAAAAATCAAGGTAGAAATCAGCCGCAGTCATCAGGATGGTTAATACAATAAAGGTCTGATGGTTACCGTTGTATAATATCATATGAAACAGATAATAAAGAAAAATATAAACCATCCGGAAATACTGGAAAAGCTATATCGCGAGAATAAAGAGGCCTTTATATCGGGGTTTGAAAATATATATCCGGAAATTGAAAAATATGAGGCTGCCTGGTTCTGGAAGGTGCGCCTGGATTATGATAAGCCGCCGACCCGCATTGGCCGGTCACGTCAGTCTGATATTCCAATACTGGTTGCAGTTTGCATCATTGCAAGCGTTATTGCCGAAATACCTAAAATATTTAGCATCAGTGAAACT
Organism: uncultured Bacteroidales bacterium; assembly: GCA_964534745.1. Taxonomy (GTDB): domain Bacteria; phylum Bacteroidota; class Bacteroidia; order Bacteroidales; family UBA10428. The sequence goes on along the minus strand of CAZHQW010000039.1, from coordinate 17,260 downwards.
GATTTTCATTTCTATGAGAAAAATTTGGGGCTAATAGTATTCTTCGGCCTTTCTTTGTATGAAATACTGATAAACAGGACTATCAGGACTAACAGAATTATTCTGCTGCTATCATTGTTCTTAATACCTGCCCTGTACATAAATTTTTTACCTTCCGATGCCCTGAGCCATTCACTTAACCTTGCATACCTTCATCTGCCGTTGTTGATGTGGTGTGTATACGGACTGGTTCATATCAACTTCAGCATAAAGGATAAGCGAAAAGTTGTTGACTATATAAAATATAACGGTGACCTGGCTGCTATAGGCTCCTTAATAGTTATTGCCGGAATGGTCCTTACAGGCTTCACTATAGCCTTATTTGGCGCAATTGACATACATGTGGAGAATTTTTACGGGAATTATGTAGTTATTGCAGGTATAGTATCCGCACCCGTTGTTACAGCTTTTATCATTAAAAAATACCCTGCCATTGCAAACAGGATAGCTCCTGTGATAGCCAGTATTTTCAGTCCGCTGGTACTTGTAATTCTTCTGATATACCTGGCTGTATTACCTTTCTCCAGCAGGGATCCATACAATGACAGGGAGTTTTTGCTGGTTTTCAATCTTATGCTGATCGGTGTAACGGGGATTATTGTTTTTTCGGTTTCCGAAATACCCAGAACAAAAAGAAAGCAGTTCAGTAAGATTGTATTATTTATTCTATCCATTGTAACTATAATAATAAACCTGATTGCGCTTTCCGCAATTTTTTACCGGCTCGGCGAATATGGTATCAGTCCGAACAAGATTGCTGTCCTTGGTTCAAATATTTTAATTTTTATTAACCTGCTGCTTATAATGATCGATTTGTACAGGGTGAACTTCAGGAATGAAGGTATTGAAAAGGTGGAACTTACAATATCGCGATACCTTCCTGTTTATATGGCATGGACGGTCATTGTCGTATTTGCATTCCCGGCTGTATTCTCACTGGCATAGACCGGGAAACATATCAGCTGATCTCTTTTTCGCGCTGCGAGCTCACAAACAGGATATTTCCCACCTCATTGAATCCTGTAAATAATTCAAGGCCCTTGATTTTTACGGATTCATGTCTGAAACCCACAATAGTGAGGTCTGCATCAATTGATTTTTTTGATATAAGCTCTTTTGCCGATACTGTCTCATCAGTAGGTATTAATTCAACGTTCTTTGTGGAGATGGGAAGTCTTCCCGACCTGATTAATGAAAACAGGTATTCTCTCTTTTCCTTAATCTCCGATTCCTTAAACATGGCGAATATTTTGATATGACCTTTTCTCCACTCGGGATGGCCAAGGATAATATAACCGAGCAATATCATAAGGTTTGCATTCTCATAGTCGTAAGATGTGATCCATATATGAATTTCGCGTTTATCGCCAAATCCTTTGTATGATGTGTTTAATACGCAAATGTCAAAACCTGTTGATATAATAAGTGTATAATTGTCAAGGGATCTTTTGAGCGTCTCCGGTTCTGACCTGCTGAACTCGAACAAAATCATATTATTGCCCCTGCCTGAGATACCTGAAAGCTGTATAACCTGTGCTATGGCAGATGTATATGAGGGAGAAATGATCGTATCGAGGTAGACACGGTTTTTGCTTGCTGATGCCAGCTTTATCAGGCGGTCAAGAATCTTTTGTGACTGGGTTCTTGTTTGTTTTGACAGGTATCCTTCGATAAAATGTATATATGTGCCAAACCCGTATTTAAAGGACAGCCAACGCTGAAGGTCAAATGCACTGCGCCGTTTAAAGGTGTCGCTCGATATACATATGACAAAAGGCCTCCAGTTTTTATCCTGCTCCCCTTTGTCAAACCTTTGCACTATGATTTGCAATTGCCTGCTTAACTGGAAGATAACACCCCTGAAAAGCTTGCCGAATCCTCCTGCTTCTTTCTTGCTGGCAGTAATAAAGAAGTATATCAGAGCCAGGATAACAAGTGACAGGAGAGCAATAGGTGTATTCATTTTAAACATCAGCCAGAAAGAAATTACGGTGCCGACAAGTGATATAATCCAGTGCGTTCTGAACCTGGGCCTGTATGAAGGGTCGGCAGCAAAATGTTCAAGCAGGGAAATCAGGCATATGGCACCATAGGTAATCATGAAAAACATCGATATAATGCGGGCTACAAGGTCAAGTTCACCTATATATATAAAAATGAAAGCTATTATGACGGTAATTAATGTAGCATTAAAAGGTTCATTGTTCTCCTGTTTACCCTTGCCAAACCAGCGGTTTATAAAGTTATTCGGCATTATGTTATCAACACCTATGGCCTGGAGTGTGCGAGGGGCAACAAGTATGGAGCCTATAGCTGACGATATTGTCGCAGCGGCAAGCCCTATGGGAATTATTGGACCCCAGTAAGCTATGTCCTGCATGATCAGATAATTATTCGCCATATTTTCGAGGGATGCTGATGTTATAAGCTTATAGGTTACACCAACGTAAATTACCAGTCCGATTACCGTTGCCAGTATTGTCCCTGCCGGTATGGAACGCCCGGGATTTTTCAAATCCCCCGAAAGTCCCAGTCCCGCCGCCAGTCCGGTAAACGCAGGAAACAGCACTGCAAACACATAAAAAAAAGGTTTGTGATCACCTATTGAAGAGCTAAAATCAACTTTTTCGGGTGAGCTCTCAGGTGTTCCGATGAAAAACAGGAAAACGGACAGAAAGATAATACCTGCCACCACGTAGAGTGCTTTCATTCCCATATTGGCACCCCTTATCAGAGCTATGGCAGTTAGCAAAGCCATGGCCGGCAGACTTATTATACGGTGGTCATCAGGTATGAACCTCCCGAACCGGGGTCCTATATAATTATTAATAAAATTTATTAGCGGTTCAAAGGCGCCGGCAAATGCAATGATATAAAAAGCTACACTTATCGCCTGGGAGAGGTATAATGTTATGCCCACCGTGCCTCCTATGTTGAATCCGAATGAGCGTGAAATAATATAATAGGCGCCGCCGCCCAGCACCCTCTGGTTTGTTGCTATTTCTGCTATTGCAAATGCAGTGGGCAGCACCACAAGATGGCCCAGTACTATAATTAGTATTGTATTCCAGAATCCTACATTGCCAATAGCCCATCCGAAGCGTAAAAAGAGTATTGCACCCAGTATTGTCGAAATTGAAGTTACAAAAACCTCAAATGTTCCGAACCTTGCCTGCTTGTTGTACAAACTGAATGGCATATGCAGCTGAATGTTAATAAGGAATAAATATAATGATTATTTAATATTGAAGTCTTTAATATGGAATCCTTTTTATATATTTCATATATTTATAAAGCAACTAAAACAATATGCTCATGAAAGAATTTGATCCGGTATGCACTGAGCTTTTATCCCTTATTGATGAGTGGGAGCCAAAGCTGTCAGCACTTCCCGAAGACGTCATAACTGTCAGGCGCAACAATCAGAATCGTTGTATCAAGCAGATTCTAGGTCACATGGTGGATTCAGCCTCCAACAATACCCACCGTATTGTCCACCTGCAGTATCAGCAGAGCCCGCTGATTTTCCCCGATTATGCAAATTTTGGCAACAATGACCGGTGGATTGCCATACAGAACTACGAGGCAGAGGAATGGACAGGCCTCATACAGCTATGGAAGCATAGCAATATCCATATTGTGCATGTTATACGCAATATTAATGAAAGCAAGCTAAACAACGTATGGCTGTCAGGACTGAATGAAAAAGTATCACTGAAAGCAATGGTTATTGACTATCTTCGGCACTTTAAGCTGCATCTGGATGAAATAAACGAGCTTATTCACAGGCAGTAACCGGACTGCCGGTAAGTTCATAAACCTTGAAGTTGCCGCTTAGCTGCAAGAGGGCAAACATATATAGCATCCCGTCATAATAACGTCCGTATCCGTCAGGGATGGGCATTTCCCACAGTTCCCTTACAAAATCCACCCTGTTGCTGCCGGTAGCTGCCAGGCTGGCAACGGCATTCATAGCTACCAGTCCCGTACTCCGGTAACCTGACAGCGGTTTTCCGTCCAGGGTATACTGGTTAACGTACTTGCCTGTTCCCTGGGCATAGAAGAAGTCAAGCAGCCTGTTGCACTCTTCTACTGCCCATTTATCCCTGGCAAACCATTGATAGTCAACTCCTATATTCATGGCAACGCGAAAGGCATCAAAGCGAAAGTTATTATGCCCTCTGTTCCACAGATCTGCAGGGGAGCCGTCAAAGTATGCATGATCGGGATAAAGTCCGGTTACAGGGTGAGCTGCTTTTTTCAGAAACTGGCGGCTCGCCGAAGCAGCTTCACACCAGAATGTATTGTTATTATCATCCCACCGTGCCCAGAGCTCATAAAAATGAGGGAGATGGTATGAGGGGTCAGTAAAGCCGGCAGCCTTTCCTGAGGGGACAAAAACCACAAGTTTCTCTTTTTTGCTGAACATGTTTGTTATGACCGTATCATTACCCAAGGGTTCGGCCTTGCCCAGCATTGCATCCAGTATCAACTGTGCCTCATTCCGGTAGTTGTATATGCCATCTCCGTTACCCCACCTGGCAGAGGCAAAAAACAGTGACATTACAATCCATTCATCACCGTCAGAAGCTGTGCTCTTACCCATTATTTTACCGTTCGTATCAAGCTGCCAGGCAAAGTAATGTTTTTGCGGTCCGCTCTTGTACTGCATATATGTCTTTGCCCACTTCCAAAGCCTGTCAAATTCCTCCTTTTTATTTAACTGGACGGCAATCATCATTCCGTATGATATGCCCTCACTGCGTACATCTTTATTCAGGATGTCTTCAATATAAGCCATGTCCGGTCCGACCGGGTAATATATACGTTCACTTTCATTATTTCCATAAAACAGCTGGTTCCATGCGTTATCAATCTTTTTTTGCACTTCAGCTGCGCTCACATCCAGCAGCTCAACAAAAATATTACGGTACTCACCTGTATAATAGGATCCCTTCTCAGGAGCGCCCTTGCCCGATGCAGTGCCGGATGGTGATGAACCACAGGCAACTATTAGCAGTATTGGAGCAACCATCAGGATAGATATCATTATTATTTTCATTTTTTATTCATTAAATTAGATCTATTTACTGGTATTTCTTCTGACTTTTACTTTAGCCAGTTTTTCGTAAAACTGGATTATTCCTCCATGATCGTCTTTTGACTTGCCGTCAGTCTTAAGTGACTGCATTATTTCCATAACCTGGCTTGAGAGAAATACGGGTACTCCCAGTTCACGGGCAGTGTCGAGGGCATTCATAAGGTCCTTGATATGAAGCTCTATACGAAAGCCCGGCTTGAAATTACCGTCAAGCACCAGTGGCATTTTGGCATCCAGCACGGCGCTACCTGCCAGTCCGCCCCGTATGGCCTGGTATACCTGTTCAGGATCAACACCGGCCCTGGTTGCCAGAACCATAGCTTCTCCCATGGCAGCAATATTCAATGCCACTATAATCTGGTTTGCGAGCTTGGCAGTGTTGCCACTTCCGATTTCTCCTACCAGCCTGACAGAAGCTCCCATGACGTGCAGAATATCACTGATCTTATCGAATGTTTCCTGCGGCCCCCCTACCATAATTGCCAGTGTTCCTTCTATCGCCTTGGGCTCGCCACCGCTCACCGGAGCATCGAGCATTGTTATCCCGCCTTTTTTTAGCTCCTCTGACACCTCCTTTGATACCAGGGGCGCTATGGAACTCATATCAATAAGGACAGAGCCCTGTTTTGCACCATGAATAACACCATTCTCCCCGAGCACAACATCCATTACTTCCGGTGAATTCGGAAGCATTGTGATAATTACTTCGCTCCGGGAAGCGACATCCTGTGATGATTTTCCTTCTTTGGCTCCGGCACGGCACAAATCTTTCACAGGTTCAGGGTTGATATCGTGAACGATGAGGCTGTAACCTGCCCTTATCAAATTCATGGCCATGGGCCTGCCCATTATGCCAAGACCTATAAAACCGATATTTTTCATAAGTTAACTCCTTTCGTTATATATATTAAATTGGCTTTAATAATACTTTAACAGCTTCCCTTGTCTCAACCATTTCAAATGCTTTTTCAAACTGGTCTATAGTAAGCTCATGAGTTATAAGTTTATTAAGATCCACCATCTTTTTAGCCATTAGTGTCAGGCATTTTTCCCACACATCCCAGGTGTGGCTGAAATGGCCCTTAAAGGTAACCGATTTTGCAATTAGCGGATCAAGGCTGAAATTCACAGGTTTTGTGCCCCATCCTATTTTCGTTATCTGTCCGGTTGGCCTTACTGCATGCATTGACAGGTTAAGGGTCTCAGCGCTTCCTGCGGTATCAACTATAAGATGCGCTCCGTAACCGTCACCGAGAGACTTTATTATTTTCAGGGGATCATCCGCAGAACTATTAATGATTGTTGTCGCTCCGAACTCCCTGGCCAGTTCCAGTCTTTTTTCATCTCCCCTGGTGCCTGTTACAATAATTTCTGATGCCCCACACAGTCCGGCCACCTTTGCACACAGAAGTCCGATAGCACCCGGACCGATAATTACAACAATATCACCGGGCTCTATTTTGCTGTTTGATACCACTGCTTTATAAGCAACACAGAAGGGTTCCGTAATTGAAGCCTCTCTTAATGAGACATTTGAAGGCACAGCATGCAATATTCGTTCAGGTACCCTTACAAACCTTGTAAATGCACCGTCGACATGGAATCCGTAACCTTTTCTATCCCTGCAGAGGTGGTAGTTGTTCTGCCTGCAGAGAGCACACTTACCGCAGAACTCGGCATGTGTTTCCGATGTTACCCTGTCACCGACGGAAAATCCTTTCACTTCAGCACCGGTACTGACTATCGTACCTGCAAATTCATGTCCCAATATAAAGGGTCGCGTGAACAGGAACGCCGAAGTGTTTTTATGAAGGTGCGGATCGGTCCCGCATACTCCTGTATAGGCTACTTCAACAAGCACGTCCGTACCGCCTGTTTCAGGTACCGGAACATCTCGCAGCTCCGTTGCACCCGGTGCATCTGCATATTTGACTACGGCTTTCATTTTTTTCATTATGATAAGATTTTTTATTAATCAAATAGTAAATAAAGCCAGGATCCATATTATTATTGCTGCACTTACTCCCAGTATCAGAGTACCAAGGCTCTGCAGCCTGTAACCTGTTTTAACATCCATATGTGACATCTGCGTGACAACCCAGAAAAAGCTGTCATTGGCATGTGATACAACCATTGATCCGGCTCCTATAGACAGCACTATCAGCGCTTTGGCAATCTCAGTTGTGAAACCCATGGATGACAGAAGGGGTGATAGTATTGACGCAGTAGTGATTATTGCAACAGTAGAAGAGCCTTGTGCAGTTTTTATTGTTGCGGCAATAATAAAGGGCAGCCATATTCCTGCTGTAGTATTTGAGAGTGCATTTCCTATGGTTTCTGTAAGGGCAGAATTCTGGAGTACCTTGCCAAAGGCACCGCCAGCACCCGTAATAATAATTATTATTGCAGCATTGCGTAATCCTTTTCCTACCAATCCCAAATCTGAAAGCATATCTTTATGAAGTTTCCGTGGAAGTCCGAATGCCAGCAGCACGCCAATAAGCAGTGCGATAACAGGTTCACCGGCGAAGCTTATAATTGATTTGACGGTCCCTTCTCCCAGGGGAGATGAAGGAAACTCCGTAACAGACCTGAGCACTATCAAGATTATAGGTACAAGTATGGGCATTATTGCATATATGGCCGTAGGAGCGCCTTTCATCTTGGATTTAATTTCTTTTTCCGTTAATTCAGGGTTGGGATCGATGGGAGTTTTTGCAGCAACCTTAACAGCAAAAAGCCAGCCGCTGACAAGTGCCAGGAGGCTGACAGGCAGTCCCAGCAGGATCACCAGTCCGAGATCTGCATTCAGCTCGCCTGCAGCAGCTATAGGACCCGGAGTGGGAGGAACCAGGCAGTGTGTGGCACTGAGACCAAGACTGAGCGCAATAGCTGTTCCTGCAAGTGAAATGCCGGCCCTCTTTGACAGTGCCTTATTTAAAGGTGCCAGTATTACAAATCCTGAATCTGAAAATACGGGAATTGAAATAACATAGCCAATCAAAGACATTGCCAGGGGCACATGGTTCTTCCCGATAATTTTCAGAATACGTTCTGCAAGGGCGAATGCACCTCCTGAATATTCAAGGAATGTTCCAATAATGGTACCTGCAATAATAACTATTCCTATTTTGCCTAGTGTTTCTCCGAATCCTTCGTTTATTGAAGCAACTATATTCTTCAGGGGCATGCCTGTGAATAATCCAAATCCTATGGCTCCCAGTAAAAGGGCAAGGAAGGGATGCAGTTTCATCTTTGTGGAAGACAGTATTATAAACAGGATACACAGTACAAGGACAATAATTAAAAGCATCAGGTGGCTCTTTTAAGTTATTTTCTGGCCGAGCAGCCGGCGTATGGAAAAGGCAATATTATCCTCTGTCAGTCCGTAAGCTGCCAGCAGCTCGTCATAATTATGTGAGGACTGGCCAAACCGGTCCTCTATGCCAATGGTAATGACAGGCACACTGCTGCCACGGAGGATATAAGTGATAACACTTGCCAGTCCTCCTATTAATGAGTGTTCTTCAGCGGTCACTATACCTTTTACGCCTGCAGCGAATTTCTTAATATCATTTTCATTGGTCGGCTTCAGAGAGCTGACATTTACCACCCTTACCGAAATACCCTCCATTTCAAGCTTTTCTGAGGCACTCAATGCTCTGGATACCATAATGCCGTTTGCAAAAACAACAATATCTTTGCCTTCCCTTATAAGGTATGATCTGCCTATTTCATACTCCTGGTCCTGCAGAAAAACATCAGGCAGATCATGACGGTTCAGCCTCATATATACAGGCCCCTTATATTCGGTTATCTTTATTGTCATTTTTCTTGTTTCGATGCCATCGGCAGGCACAAGCACTGTCATATTAGGAATGGCTCTCATTATGGCAACATCTTCAACGGACTGGTGTGTGGAGCCGTCTCCAAAATCCGACAGTCCGGCACTTGAACCTACAATTTTTACATTAAGTCCGGGAATGCTTATACCCTGCCTTATCTGGTCATATGCCCGTCCCGCGGCAAAGACTGCAAAGGAATTGGTGAAGGGTATTTTCCCTGCCAGGGCCAGTCCGCCCGCAAAAGAAGTCATATTAGCCTCACCGATACCCATTTCAAAAAATCTGTCAGGGAATTTCTCCTCAAAAAGGCATGTCATAGTAGATTTGCTCAGGTCAGCTTCGAGGACAACTATGTCATTGTTTTTACTTCCCAGTTCCAGAAGGGTTTCACCATAAACCTGTCTCGGATTTTGCATGTTCATAGTTACATCCTTAATTATGATAGTTCGTTACATGCCTTTTCAAACTGTTCCTCAGTGAGCTCTCCATTATGAAAAGCCACAATATTTTCGGCAAAGGTGACGCCTTTACCTTTCACAGTCCGGGCGATAATGATTTTCGGTTGCCCCTTGATATTATCTACACTGTCGAGGGTTTCACATATTTTTGTTATATTATGGCCATCAACTTCGGAAACATGCCATCCAAAGGCTTTCCATTTTTCGGCATGCGGGTTTGTATTATAACGGTCGGTGATTGCTCCTGTCGCCTGGAGGTCGTTTTTGTCCAGGACAGCCACGAGGTTATCGAGCCTGTAAAAGGCAGCTGCCATTGCAGCCTCCCATATCTGTCCCTCAGCTAATTCCCCGTCACCTACAACACAGTAAACCTTGCTTTTTCTGTTGTCCAGCCTCAGTCCGGCTGCTATACCACAAGCCATCGATAAACCCTGTCCCAGCGAACCTGTATTGGCCTCTATTCCGGGAGTTGTCAGCATGTCGGGATGACCCTGCAACATGGCACCGAGGCACTTTACTTTTTCAATTTCTTCGATGGCAAAAAATCCCAGCTCGGCAAGGGCTGCGTATTGAACAAGTGCTGCATGTCCCTTGCTGAGGAGAAATATATCCCTGTCTTCCCATAATGGATTCCGGGGATCGATGTTCATCTTGTAAAAATACAGGGCCGTGACAACTTCTGCAAGTGAACAGGATCCCCCCAGATGGCCTTTCTGGCCTATGCCGATCATTCTGATTATATGAAGCCTGAGAGCACGTGCTTTTTTCTCAAGCCCGGAAATCGTCATATTCATTGGTACTCTTCTTTTGTGGTTAACCGTTTTTTACTACTTTTTTATAAAAGTAAAAAAAAAAAGAAGAAACCAAACAGCCAAAATTGTTAAAGATTATTTATTTTATTTTAGTATACCAATCTTAATTCCTGCTGCGGGAAGGACTCCTGAGAAGTCTATATTATCCCATTTCTTATACTTGGTAAAAGATGTCTCATTATCATATATGCTGAGCCTTATTACACCTCCAAAATAAAAATCCAGTGAAAGGGTTTTTATGAAGCTTATTTGCGAACCTATTATTACACCGCCGGCAAACACGTTTAGTTTCTGGATTATGTCCCGGTTAATAAACTCATACTCGACAAATACTGTTTCAAGTCCGTTTATCCACAGTCTCCGATACATGAGACTGGTTGCCGCATACATGCCTATAGGAGCCCTGTGTCTGGGATTTACAGAAGCAAGAAGATAATTTTTCCACTGGATAATAGTGCCAAACCCGTAAATGTTCTTGCTGTTATATGGATCGTAAGTATCTGTTGACGGGTTATAATAGCTCAGAGACTGGTTCAACATGTAGCGCCTGGATATTCCTTCGTCAGTGGCATAGGTTGCCAGTCCGGATACATCAATGGAATTCCTGGGATTTATTGATTTCTCATATGATATCTGAAATGTCCCTTCAAAAATACGGACAGGATTTAATGAAATAACCGATTTGAAAGGTTTGGGCCTTATTGTATCATAGCGGAAAGATATGACATTGCCTATCTTTGTGTCGGCGGTGTTCTTTTTCTGGCTTTTCATCATTGAGTCAAGAAGATAAAACTTGTAATTGAAATCAGCCGGATCAAAGTCCATCATCATTATTTTTGTCCCCAGCTGCCTGTAGGACCTGTCTATATCTGCAAGCCTGCCTTCCATTTCCAGTGGCCATGATTCCCACGATTTAATCTTTGAGTCAAGAAGTTCAAGCCTTGAGTTAAGAAGCTGAAGCTTCAAATCAAGTAATTTCATTTTATTATCAATTGAGTCCTGGCTTTGTAATACTGCTGATTTTAATACCAGCGCTATTATCAGCATAATAATAATTTTCGGGTATGGTTTCATTTAATTAAAATTTTAGGTTATAGATTATAATTAATTATCAGGTATTAAGATGGTTATACAGGCCATGGGGTTGCGTTGGCTGGCGGTCTGTTTAAATAATCGGGTATATTTTTTTATTTTTGGATAATAAACGATACCATGAAAAAAAGGCCGGGAGATATTAAGATACTTGTAACAAGGATTTTTCCTGAAACAGGCATTGAGCTAATGCGAAAAGAAGGTTTCATTGTTACGGTATGGGAAGAGGACAGGCCCATGACACAGGCCGAACTTATTGAGAGGTCTCTTGATAGTGATGCTTTATACTGCACTGTAACTGAAAATATTGACAGCCATTTTCTTGGCAAGTGCAGCCACCTTGATATAATATCCCAGTTTGCAGTGGGATATGATAATATTGATATAGAGGAAGCAACGAGACTGGGAATACCTGTTGGCTTTACTCCTGATGTGCTGAGTGACGCCACGGCAGATGTGGCATTCGGATTAATGATTGCTGCTTCACGAAAGATGTTTTATCTGCATAAGACAATCTTAAGGGGAAGTTGGGATTATTTTCGTCCAAAAGCCGGCCTTGGTATTGAGCTGAAGGATAAGACACTTGGAATATTCGGACTGGGCCGTATAGGAATGGAGATGGCCAAACGGTGCAGGGGAGCCTACAACATGAGAATAATTTACTGCAACAGGCACCCTAATGAGACAGCTGAAAAGCTCCTTGGTGCCCGTCTGGTCACAATGGACGGGCTGCTTAAAAGCAGCGACGTTATATCGGTGCATTGTACACTCAGTGATGAGACAAAAGGACTGTTTGACAGGCACGCTTTCAAAAAAATGAAATCTACAGCTATATTTGTCAACACATCGAGAGGTGCCGTTCATAATGAGCATGACCTTGCTGAGGCATTAAGGAAGGGAATCATATGGGGGGCCGGACTGGATGTAACTAATCCCGAGCCAATGAAGCCTGATAATCCTCTGCTGGATATGGATAACGTGGCTGTCTTGCCGCATATTGGATCCGCCACGCTTGAAACAAGGAATAAAATGTCTCGGATGGCGGCAAATAACATAATAGAATATTATAAGAATGGAAGAGTACCCAATATTATTAATCCGGTTGCTCTGGATCGCAGATAGTATTTTATTCCTTTTTTATTCAACTTATATAAAAAATTCGTAAATTAGTTTAGCATACTATAGGTTTATTTTCAATAAATTAGGAAGTAAGGCTTTATTTTATTGTGAACCGCAATTTATGCAAAGTGTTTATCAAAAATGGTTGACAGTTTGCGCAAACATATAGAATTTTTCAATACTCTGGATTTGGGATTTATATGCCGCGACAGTAATGGAAAGTTAATTGTGGCAAATGATATGGCAGAAGATATCCTGGGGCTTCCCAGGGCAGAGATGGCCGATCCCGCGAAACTCCTGATGAAATTGAAAGCTGCCAGGGAAGACGGCACACCGTTTGACACCAGCGAAAGTCCCTGTTTACAGGCGCTTAGATCAGGAAAGAAAGTGAAGAATATGGTGATGAATATTTACAGCAAGCAGCATAAAGAGTACAAGTGGATTAATGTTAATGCTGTGCCTGTAATAAGGAATGGTGAGAAAAAACCCTATGTTGTCTTTACTATATTCAATGATATTTCAGATATGAAGCTCGTGCAGGAGGAATGTACAAAAATAAGGGAAAAAGCAATTGAGAATGAAGAACGTTTCCGCAATTTAATTGAACAGGCAACAGATGCACTGTTCCTGGCCGACATGGACGGAAAGATCATCGAGGTCAACAAGCGTGCCTGTAACGAACTGGGCTATACTCGTGAAGAGCTGCTGTCAAAGAATGTCAATAACCTGGATCCTAACTTTGTTAAAGAGGACCATAAAAAAACAATATGGAGCAGTCTGGTTCCCGGCGAACCTAATACTGTGATAACAAGGCACAGATGCAAGGATGGTAAGGTTATTCCTGTTGAAGTAAGTATCGGACTGACATTTATCGGGGGCAAGAAGTGCATACTGGGATCCTCTCGCAATATATCAGAGCGTGTCAAGTCAGAACAGATACTTAAGCTGACACAGTTTGGTATAGATCACTCGATGATTAGTATCTTCCAGGTTGATGACAGCGGAAGCATATATTATACGAATGAGCAGGCATGTAAGAGCCTTGGTTACTCGAGAGAAGAGCTGCTGAAAATGAAAATATGGCAGATTGATCCGAACATGGATGAGGAAAAGTGGAAGGTGCACAGGAAAAGGACACGCTCTTTGCGTGATTCGACAATTGAGACTGCCCACAGAAGAAAAGACGGCACGGTGTTCCCGGTTGAGGTGTCTATTAATTTTGTTGAGTTTGAGAACAGGAAAGTATCATTTTCCTTTGCCAGGGATATTACCGAACGTAAACAGGCAGAGAAGATCCTGCAGGAACAGAACCTCGAATATCAAAAGCTGAACAAGGAATATAAGGCGCAAAACAGAAAATTGCGTGAAATTCTGAAGCGTATACAGGGCATAAACATTGAGCTGGAAAGGGCCAAAGAAAAGGCCGAAGAGAGCGATCGCCTGAAAACAGCATTCCTCGCCAACATGAGCCACGAGATACGCACACCCATGAACGGTATTCTTGGATTTGCCGAGCTGCTTAAGTCACCCACACTCACAGGGGGGAAGATGCACCAGTATATTAAGATAATACAGCAGAGCGGACGGCGAATGCTTACAATAATAAATGACCTGATTGATATATCCAAGATAGAAGCCGGCCAGATCGAGTACAGGAAGGAAGAAACCAGTATAAACAAGCTGATTAATAATCTATATGCATTTTTTAAGCCTGAGGTAGAACAGAAAGGTATTTCCTTTTATTGCTCGGGAGAACTGAGTGAAGGCAAAAGCATAATAGAAACAGACAGGACCAAGCTTACACAGGTATTAACAAACCTTCTCAAGAATGCTATTAAGTTTACCGAGAAGGGCCGCATAGGATTCGGTTATAAATTAAAGAAACTGCCCGGAAGCAAAGGTAAAAATCTTGAGTTCTTTGTCGAGGATACGGGTTCGGGTATGACGGCTAAAACAAAGGAAAAGATTTTTGAGAGATTCTGGCAGGGTGACTTATCCTATACAAAGGAACATGAGGGGACCGGACTGGGTTTATCAATCTCCAAGGCATATGTTGAGCTGCTGGGGGGTAAAATATGGGTAGAATCAAAGCCCGGCAAAGGATCGGTTTTCTTTTTCACCGTACCCTATAAGATACCCCAGGCAGCAAAGAAATATAAGAGGGCAGGAAAAATCAAGCCTGCAAGGACATACAGGGATTTCACCGTATTAATTGCTGAAGACGATGACATAAGCTTTATGTACCTGCGCGAGATACTTAAAGACCTGAATGTTAAAATCCTTTATGCTGAAAACGGAAGCAAAGCGGTGGAAATAATTAAATCACACCCCAAAGTGAATATGGTACTGATGGATCTGAAGATGCCTATATTGAACGGACTGGAAGCAACGAGACAGATTAAGGAGCTCAGGCCCGGATTACCTGTAATTGCACAGACTGCCTTCGCTTCACCTATCGATGAACAAAGATCAATGGAAGCAGGATGTGATGATTTTATGGCAAAGCCCATCGATAAAAACCTGCTGATTGAGAAGATCAATAAGTACTACTGATTCCTTTATTTATTTTAAAATATCATGTTCAAGCTTTACAGGTGAAATGCCTTTAAATGCTATTTCACCGGTCAGCGCCCTTATTACCGCTTCCTGCACATACCTGTCGCTGCTGTATGCATTGATAAGTACTGGAATGTGCTGGAAATAGTAATTCAGGTAGTAGGGATTGCTATATGAAACGGCAATCATCTGCTCCCTCGGCAGCATATTAAATGTCCATGCCGATTCAGCCTCCAGACCCTTCAAAAACTGAATTCCCACGGGATCGAAGTACTTGTTTTCAAAACATGCAATAATCCTGTCATAATATTTGAGGCTGTCCATACGCCAGTTCCAGTCAAAATAAGATAATCCGTACCTCAGCTTAACGTTAAATCCCCTGTCCTCAAGCAGCTTCCTGGTATGATCAAAAATCTGTGACTTGTCTCTTTGGCTGACATTGACAAGCAGTATATTCTTTACTTTGCTGCTGTCAAGGGGCAGAAAGCTGCTATCTCCCCTTAAAAGCGTAATGCCATTTTCAGCAACCTCCCTGGCCGTATTATCTATTAGCTTTTTGTCTTCGGCAGTAAGTTTGTTAAATACCTTATAATCCCTTTCAGGCAGTCCGAACCGCTCCTTTAATGCCCATATCCTCTCAACGGCGTCATCAAGCCTTTCCATGGGAATATCATTTCTTAGTATCCTGGCTTCAAGAGTATCCATAAACGACAAATCGGGCCACAGCATTAAATCGACACCCGCCCTGAAACAGGCCACTGATGTCTCAAGCTCATCCTTATAATAGCCTGCGGCTCCTCCCATATTAAGTGCGTCCGATATTACGACACCCTTAAAATTCATTTTTTGTTTCAGCAGCTTTACGATAACTTCCTCAGATAAACTGGCAGGGGGAAGGTGGTTGTTCAGTTTTTCCCTTTGATAGGCAGGGAAGGTTATATGTCCCACCATTACCGAGGGAGCACCATGGTCTATAAGGGACTGGAAGACTTTTCCGTAAGTGCGCTTCCATTGTTTCCAGCTTAGATTATTTGAAGCTGTCATGATGTGCTGGTCGCGCATAGTTGCTCCGTCACCAGGAAAGTGTTTAATTGTTGTTATAATGCCCTGGTCATGCATACCGTCAATTTGCTTCTTTAATAGAGGTATGGCTGTTTCCGGATTATCTGATACAGCCCTTTCATTAACAAGTGAGTGCAGGGGATTTAAGTTAAGATCAGCTACCGGGTGTAATAGCCAGTTAATGCCAAAATCCCTGGCTTCCATAGCAATGGATTTCCCGTACCGGTAGGCCAGTTGGGCGGAATTTGCGGCACCCAGGGTCATCTCCACAGGCATATATGTATAAGCCGGGAATTTTTCACCAAGCCCCCTTTCAAAATCTTCCATAAAAATCAGGGGGTGCTTTGAGCTGGCAGCATAGTCCCTGATGCTTTCCTTCATGTAATAGGCCATTGTTGAGTCTTTAGGGGCAAAATAGAAATAATACCAGTCTGCCATAAAGAATCCGCCAACGGGATATCTCGTGAAAAAAGTATCCAGGTTGCCCCCTTCGAACTTTTGATAGTCATAGAACCTTGAGACAACGATCATTGTCTGGCCTATTTTTTCTCTGAGTGTCAATGTTTTCCAGGTGGTATCTACCGGCATAAATTCAGGTGCCTGTGTTTCCCGGGTGCGGTAATCCGTGCCGGTCTCTGATTTACAGCCGGCAACAAAAAGGGCCGCTGCAACCACTATGTGAACAGACAGGTAATGTAATATATATTTCATATGATATATATTAAAGTTATCAATTTGTTTATTTCTGTTTACTGTTATCTATATTCATTCCTTCGATAATAACTGCGGGCTTCTCTCCGCGAGTGTCCTCCTGTTCAATCTCCATGTGTATCGTGCGCCTCTCGCCGGGCATCAGCGACACATAGTTGTCACTGTAAATGACGGGCAGTATGCGGTCATGGCTTTTATCTCTCACAATTTTCAGCCTGACCATGAGAGCAGGGTATACTGATGAATTTATAAGCTCTGTTGTGAGATGCCACCGGGTACCGGCCTGTTCGCTATGTGTTGCTGATTCCAGGTTTATCTTTGGCAGCTCCCTCAGAGTCCTGACATTTCCTTCTTCAAGTCCGCGCCAGTAAAAGTTTTCCGACAATATATCATTTTCCCCGAGCAGCTTAAGCCTTATAAAATACGCACTTGTCAGTCCGTTCGGATAATCAATGGCAAAGCATC
>CAZHQW010000038.1:0-34229 GCA_964534745.1 uncultured Bacteroidales bacterium | reverse complement strand
GCTGTCCCTCTTTGTACCCGGAGCGGGACTTGAACCCGCACAGCCATTAATAGGCCACTGGATTTTAAGTCCAGCGCGTCTACCAGTTCCGCCACCCGGGCAGGTAGACATTAGAGCGGAAAACGGGACTCGGACCCGCGACCCCGACCTTGGCAAGGTCGTGCTCTACCAACTGAGCTATTTCCGCCTGCTTAAGCAGGTGCAAATTTATCATATTTTTTTCCTATCTACAAAAATAATTTGTACATAATTGGAAGCATAAAAAGTCATTGGACAGCAGCCAGGAAAGAATAAATATCCGGAAAATGCATAAATAATATTCTGAATTTCTGGGAGATATGCTTTTATTTAATAATTTAGTTTTTTATTAAGTATTCATTTAACTATGAATTAAAATGAAAAAGGTATTGTTAATATTAATCGTGATAACCCTCGCCGGCGCCACAGGCAGTTACATCAGCAAAAGTTACCGGGACGAGCAATACAGGATCGTAAAACTTAAAGGGTGCAATGCATATACAAATTTTCCAAAATCAGAATTCTCCTTTATTGCCGGTCCCTCAACGGACAGCACCTCTGCATTGCCTCTATACGATGGTGATTTGCTGTACCTGTTTACAGAAAACAGCAATTTGCCTTTTTACAGGTATGATAAGTCCGACGGCAACTTCCTCGAGTTTTATACTGATGATTTTTTGCTTTATTTGAACGGTAAAATTATAGCTATCGAAATATCGGATGAGGAAATGGTCATGGACTGGCTCGAAAATATTGACTCAAAGGATATCAGTGATCTGCGTTACCTTGCATTTACAGGCAATTATTCACAGTCGCACCTGCCCTATTTAAAAAAAATCGCTGCTGTCAAGCCTGATATTGGATTGTTTGTCGATGAGGATATCAGTGACTTCACCGATGTGCTGAAGCTTTTTAATCCCTCCTGGATCATTGCACCCGGCATTGTACTGGATGAAAAAACGAGGAAAGGAATAGGCAGCGAAAAGAACATTGAATTATTGTATATAAGTGCGGAAATCTGGGATATGAAAGATTTATCAAAGTTATCATCTCTTGAAAACCTTATACTTCTCAATTTATACCAGCCTGCAAATAATAAACCACTATTGGATAATTCAGGACTGAAGTCACTGACAATAATCAGGTCAGGGATAAAGGATGTCGCATTCCTGGTCAACCTGAAGAATCTCACCCGGCTGAGCCTGCTGGAATGTGATTCGCTTTCCGATATCAGCGCCCTGAAGAGTATGTCAGGACTCGAGCAATTGGGCCTTATAAGTTGCAGCAGCCTCACGGATATCAATGTCCTTGGTGACCTGACCTCCCTTCGCTCAATATCTTTTAATCCGCTTGTTACAAAGAATGAGTTTGCATCATTTGCAGAAAACCATGATGATATAGAGTCGATAGAACTGGTAGGATGCTCGTATATTAATGACATGGGTCCGTTTGCCAGGAATAAAAAGCTGTCATACCTCTCTTATTTTGATACGGACCTGGATATTAATACCATATATGATTTAAAAAGGCTGAAGTACCTTTCACTGCCAGACAGTATTTATAATGATCCGCCACAGTTAGAGAAGATCCGGGAAAAACTGCCCAACTGTGTTATTGTGCCTTCAGTGGCATTATGCCTTGGTTCGGGGTGGCTGCTGCTGATAATCCCAGTGGTTTTTTTAACCGGATTAACATTTATGTTTTACAAACGGCAAAGATCCGGAGTCGCAAAGGTATAAAGATCAGATATCGGCACATTAATATGGAAACCGCGGCAAAGACAAAGTCCAAATTCAAAGTACTTGTTGAATCATTAATATGTGTTGCCGGGATAGTGGTTTTTGCCGTTTTTTCACACGACAAGGCTGTCCCTTTTATATTATCGGTAACCGGACTTGTTATAGCCGCCATAATAATAAATATCAATGCACGTACGCTGAAAGATCTGCGGCAATTATTCGGATTTGGCAAAATCTCAGGTACTACAATCGTTTATATAACCATTTCTCTTTTATTCGGAATATTGATAGCTGTGGTGTTCAGGAGGCATAAGCATGATTTGCCGATACCTGACAGGCTGACATATTTTGTTATACCGGCATTGCTTATAGGGGCGACCGAAGAACTTGTTTTCAGGGGGTTTATTCAGGGCCATACACGAAGGATTGGTATAATGGTCTCAATTATATTTGCTACCCTCGCGCATGCGCTATATAAATGCTCCTTTATCCTTGCACACCAGTCAGGTTACGAACCAGATATACTGTTCCTGGTGAAATGGACAATTTTCGGCGGATTTATTTTCAGCCTGATAAAGGAATATTCAGACAATATTGTCGCGCCGATTGCAGGGCATGCGGTTTTTGATTTGCTGGTCTACGGGGACTTTATCAGTGCTCCCTGGTGGGTCTGGTCCTAAATCCCTTCAGCCACCATATCGCCTACCTCGCTTGTAGTATATCCCATCTTACCGGCGCCCATATCTTTGATTTTATTTGCAGTAACGTTCATCACCGATTTTTCAATGGCGTTGGCCGCCTCATCCTCATCGAGGTGCTCAAGCATCATTATACCGCAGCATATCGATGCGAGTGGATTAATAATGTTCTTACCGGTATATTTCGGAGCTGAGCCTCCTATGGGTTCAAACATACTCACCCCGCTGGGATTTATATTACCTCCTGCAGCAATACCCATACCTCCCTGTGTTATTGCACCGAGGTCGGTTATAATATCGCCGAACATATTTCCTGTTACTATGACATCGAACCACTCCGGATTTTTCACCATCCACATGCAGGTAGCATCAACGTGGTAATATTCTCTTCTTATGTCGGGATAGTCCTTTTCTCCAATCTCGTGAAATGCTCTCTCCCACAGGTCGTATACATAGGTAAGCACATTCGTCTTGCCGCTAAGTGCAAGGGTATTTCTTCTGGCTCTTTTGCGCGTGTATTCAAAGGCATAGCGCAGGCAACGCTCAACCTGCATCCTGTTATATACCATGCTTTGCACTGCCACTTCATCTTTGGTGCCCTTCATAGTAAATCCGCCGATGCCGGTATACAGTCCGCCCACGTTTTCGCGCACCACCACATAGTCAATATGTTCGGGACCTTTATCTTTGAGGGGTGTCGGCACACCAGGATAGAGTTTTACAGGCCTCAGGTTGATATACTGGTCAAGGTCGAAGCGTAGCTTGAGGAGTATTCCTTTTTCCAGTATCCCGGGTTTAACATCAGGATGGCCTATAGCTCCCAGGAATATGGCATCAAATTTTCTCAGCTCATCGACAGCAGAATCAGGAAGTACTTCACCTGTTTTCAGGTAACGCTCACCCCCGAAGTCGTACCATTCGAAGTTAAACTTTATTCCAAACTTATTTTCAGCTGCCTTAAGCACCTTGATCCCTTCATTAACTACTTCGGGTCCGGTTCCATCGCCGGGCAGTACAGCGATATTATAATTTTTTTTCGTCATTCTTATGCTTTTTATACTATTATTATTAATTATTACCTGTTCTAAAAGCCGACAAGTTTAAATATTTATTTTCAGATTGCCAAATGTGATCAAAGAGTACTGTTCTCAATGATATTAAGCATTTTGAGCGTTGCCTTTATTGCTGCCACTGTCTGGTCTGAGTCCAGTCCCCTTGTGCGGAATTCCTTCCCGTTTTGCATATCCCATGTTATAACAGTCTGCACCAGCGCATCGGTCTTCCCTCCGGGAGGTATTGATACAGAATAGTCCATCAGCTTGGGAAATATTTTATCAAGTTTTTTGTATATTTTTCTCAGTGCTCTTACAAAAGCATCATACTGTCCGTCCCCATTCGCCGTTTCTTCATATTCATTATCGTTTATTTTTATCTTTAGTGTAGCCACAGGTTTCAGTCCGTTTGACGTGGATAGCGAAAAGTTCTTAATCTGTATTTTTTCATTTATATATTTGCTCTTAAGCACGTCAGATATTATATAGGGCAGGTCTTCCCTGGTAACTGTTTCCTTTTTATCTCCCAGTTCAATTACCCTGTCCGTTATCTTCCTCATTGACTCATCATCGAGGTCTATACCCAGCTCTTCAAGGTTTTGCTTTATATTTGCCTTTCCCGATGTTTTTCCCAGGGCGTAGGTTCTTTTCCTGCCAAACCTTTCGGGCAGGAGGTCATTAAAATAAAGCTGGCTTTTCTGGTCACCATCGGCATGAACACCGCAGGTCTGCGTGAACACAGACTCCCCGATCAGAGGTTTGTTGGGGGGTATTCTAATGCCCGAGAAGGACTCGACCACTTTGCTTACAAGGTTCAGTTTTGATTCTTTGATACTCATCCTGCATTTAAGATGGTCTTTAACAACGCCTATAACACTTGAAAGAGGTACATTTCCGGCCCTCTCCCCGAGTCCGTTTACTGTTGTGTGTATTCCCGTGATGCCCGCCTTTATTGCCGAATATACGTTTGCCGTTCCCAGGTCATAATCGTTGTGTGCATGAAAGTCAAACCTGAGTTTCGGGTATTTATCTTTTATCAGTTTACAGTATTCGTATGTCTCATCCGGATTTAGTATACCCAGCGTGTCGGGCAGCATGAACCTGTCGACTTTTTCTTTTTTCAGCGAATCGAGCATAAAGAAAACATAATCCCTGGAGCTGCGCATGCCATTGGACCAGTCTTCAAGGTATATGTTCACCTTCAGTCCGTTTTGCAGAGCATAGCCAATGGAGTATTTTATGTCTTTTACGTGCTCTTCGGGAGTCTTGCCAAGCTGTTCCGTGACATGCCTGTAAGAACCTTTTGTGAGGAGATTCATTACTTTGGCCCCGGCATCTTTTATCCAGTCAATTGAAGTGTTACCATCAACAAATGCAAGCACTTCTATTCTGTCAAGGAGGTTCTTTGACGTGGCCCATCGTATTATCTTCCTCACTGCCTCCAGTTCTCCTTCGGATACGCGTGCCGAGGCCACCTCGAGGCGGTCGACCTTCAGCTCCTCCAGCAATAGCTTTGCTATACCCAGCTTTTCTTCATCTGTAAAGGATACTCCTGATGTCTGTTCTCCGTCTCTCAGGGTGGTATCCATTATTATGATTTTCATAGCCCTGTATTTAATTTCAAAATTAGTTGATTATTTTATATTATAACTGCTATTCATATGCTATTGTTCGGTTTTTCTCAAAGAATTCGATCCTGTCTTTAATGCTTAATAAATAATCTATGTCATCATATCCGTTGATAAGGCATTTCTTTTTATAAGGATTGATTTCGAATTTTTCTGTTTCACCTGTTAACAGGATTTTTATTTCCTGTTTTTCAAGGTTGACCTCTACTTCTGTTCCGGGGTCAGACCGGATAAGTTTGAAGAGTTTAGCAAGGAATGCTTCCGTCACCTGTACGGGCAGAAGTCCGTTATTCAATGCATTGTTTTTGAAAATATCGGCAAAGAAGCTTGACACCACTGCTTTAAAACCATAGCCGCGGACAGCCCATGCTGCATGCTCACGGCTTGAGCCGCTGCCGAAGTTCCTGCCTGCAACGAGTATTGTCCCCGAGTAAGCCGGATTATTCAATACAAAATCCTTGACCGGATTATTATTCCTGTCGTATCTCCAGTCTCTGAAAAGGTTATCTCCAAATCCTTCCTTTGTTATAGCTTTAAGGTATCTTGCAGGAATTATCTGGTCCGTGTCAACATTTTCAATTTGAAGAGGAACACATGTAGATTTAAATGTTACAAACTTTTCTGTCATTGTATGGTGATTAAATTATATTAATAATTATAAAAAATCCCGCGGGTCTGTTATTTTCCCGGTTACTGCTGCTGCAGCGGCAGTAAGTGTGCTTGCAAGTATGGTTCTTGCTCCCGGTCCCTGGCGCCCTTCAAAATTCCTGTTGGAAGTGGAGACCGCGTATTTACCTTCAGGCACCTTATCATCGTTCATCGCCAGGCAGGCCGAGCAGCCGGGCTGTCTCAATTCAAAGCCTGCTTCAGTAAGGGTCTTTACTATTCCTTGCTCAAAGGCTTCCCTTTCTACTTGTTTTGAGCCCGGAACGATCCATACCGTTACACCGGGGTCTTTCTTTTTGCCTTTCACAAATTCCGCAAAGGCCTTTAAGTCCTCGATGCGCCCGTTCGTGCAGCTGCCGACAAAAACATAATCCACCTGCCTGCCCAGCAGTGATTTTCCGGGTTTGAAGTCCATATACTTTAGTGCCTTGGTAAAGGAGTGCCTGTTATTCTCAGGTATGTCACCAACACCGGGCACTTTTTCCGTAATTCCCATGCCCATACCCGGATTTGTTCCGTAGGTGATCATAGGTTCAATGTCAGCTGCATCAAACCGTATTTCCTTGTCAAACACGGCGCCCTCATCTGAATAAAGGGTTTTCCAGTATTCCATCTTCTTCTTCCATTCGTCGCCCCTGGGGGCAAACTCCCTTTTTTTAACGTATTCGAATGTAGTACCGTCCGGTGCTATCAGTCCCCCCCTGGCACCCATCTCTATGCTCATATTGCAAATTGTCATGCGTCCTTCCATGCTTAATGAGGTAATAGCCTCACCGGCATACTCGACGAAGTATCCGGTGGCACCGCCGGCAGATAATCTTGATATTATATAGAGTATAATATCTTTTGCCGTCACTCCCTTGCCTGTCTTACCGTCAACTGTTATTCTCATTTTTTTTGGCCTGGACTGGAGTATGCATTGGGTGGCCAGTACCATTTCAACTTCGCTTGTGCCTATACCGAAGGCAATGCTCCCAAAAGCGCCGTGCGTTGCTGTATGGCTGTCTCCGCATACAATGGTCATCCCGGGCTGTGTAATACCCAGCTCGGGTCCTATAACATGCACTATACCCTGGTAGGGATGATTCAATTCGTATAGCGTTACCCCGTGTTCAGCAGCATTTTTTGCAAGTTTTTCAACCTGTGACCTTGACAGTTCATCCTTAATTGTGAGATGCTGGTTTATTGTGGGCACATTATGGTCGGGAGTGGCAAAGGTTTTCTGCGGCCGGAACACTTTGATGCCTCTGGCATCAAGTCCCGCAAACGCCTGGGGGCTTGTCACTTCATGTATTAAATGCCTGTCAATATACAATACGCTTGGTCCGCCTTCAATTTCTCTTACTACGTGGGCTTCCCATATTTTGTCGAATAATGTTTTGTTTTTCAATGTGTTAAAGTTTTAACGGTTATACAATCTTATTTATGGCATCCAGCAGTGCTTCAACCGAAGCAGTGATAATATCGGTGTTCCCCGAAAATCCGTAATAGTAATTTCCTTTGCTCTCTATCTGGATGTGCACCTTGCCGACGTCGTCACTGCCCCTTGTAATGGCCTGCACAAGAAATTCTTCAAGGCGGAACCTCTGGTGTATAAGTTTACGTATAGCATCAAATGCCGCATCCACGGGTCCGTTTCCCGAGGAGGTTTCGGTAAACGACTCACCGTTAAAATTCAGCGTTACCGTGGCTGTGGGTATAGCTGTCTTGCCGCATAATACCTGCAGCCTCTCGAGTTTGATAACCTGGTCCTGCCTGGCTTCGGACTTGCCAATAAGAGCCTCAAGGTCGTCATCTTTAATATCTTTTTTCCTGTCAGCAAGTTCAAGGAATTTTACATATATTTTGTCAAGCTCATTTTTCTTAATATCATACCCCAGCTTTGTCAGCCTGTGTTTCAGTGCTGCACGCCCGCTTCTTGCAGTAAGATTTATTGATGATTCGCTTATGCCCACCTCAACAGGATCAATAATTTCGTAGTTTTCCCTTTTCTTCAGTACCCCGTCCTGGTGTATGCCTGAGGAATGAGCAAATGCGTTCCTTCCGACTATTGCCTTGTTTGGCTGCACAGGCATGTTCATAAGGCTCGACACAAGCCTGCTTGTATTGTATATATTCTTGGTCACTATACTCGTTTCAATGCCAAGATGCTTCCTGCTTTTAAGAATCATTACTACCTCCTCGAGGCTGGTATTGCCGGCACGTTCTCCTATGCCGTTAACGGTAACCTCTACCTGGCGTGCACCATTTATCACCCCGGAAATTGTATTTGCTGTAGCCATTCCCAGGTCGTTGTGGCAATGTGTAGAAATCGTTACCTTATCAATGTTTTTTACATTTTCCTTAAGGTACCTGATCTTCTTGCCAAATTCTTCAGGCAGGCAATAACCCGTGGTATCGGGAATATTTACTACCGTGGCACCTGCTTTTATTACTGCTTCGATAACCCTGGCAAGGTATTCGTCCTCGGTGCGTCCCGCATCTTCGGCATAGAATTCAACATCCTCAACATATTTCTTTGCATATTTTACAGCTGCCGCCGCCCTTTCAATTATCTCTTCCTCATTTGAGTTTAACTTATAGTTAATATGGTAATATGAAGTACCTATTCCTGTATGGATTCTTTTTCTCCTGGCAAATTTGAGCGAATCGGCGGCAACATCTATATCTTTTTCAACTGCCCTTGTTAGGGCGCATATAACCGGACTGCTGACGGATTTGGATATCTCTTCAACTGACTTAAAGTCACCGGGGCTCGATATAGGGAAGCCTGCTTCGATGATATCAACTCCTAGGGACTCAAGGGCCTTGGCTACTTCAATTTTTTCAACTGTGTTTAACTGGCAGCCGGGCACCTGTTCACCGTCCCTGAGTGTTGTGTCAAAAACAAACAATTTTTCGCTCATGATTTCAAGATTTAATATTAAACATACTTAAAGCGAAGAGGCCATTCTCACGTTGAGAATGGCCTCTTACTATATTATTATAATACGTACCATCCTCACGTTGGCATTCTAAGAAGACCAAGTAGAATAATAGTGAGTATGATACCAGTTAATTTCATTTATCCGATTAATTGAGGCACAAATATACTTATAAAATTTATTTTTCAAAAAAAATCAGCCCAAAATTGAAATTAATCACTCCTGCATTATTTCAGCAACCTCGTCAGTAACTTCAAGATTATGGTAGATGTTCTGAACATCGTCCAGCTCCTCAAAGTCTTCAATTAGCTTCAATACCTTCCTCGCAGCGTCGGCTTCGAGCCTGGTAGTGCTTTTAGGTATGCGCTGCAGCTGTGCATTTTCGATGTTCATGCCCATTTCGTCGAGCTTCTTCTGGACGTTCCCGAAATCTTCGAGTGATGTGGTTATTATATAAACGTCATCCTCCAGTTCACAATCTTCCACTCCCGCGTCAATTATCTCAAGCATAAATTCTTCGGGATTGCTGTCTCCTTTGTTGACGGTAAATACACCTTTTCTTTCAAAAAGGAAGCTTAATGATCCGTTGGTCCCCAGGTTGCCACCCCGCTTATTAAACGTGGCCCTGATGTTACTTACTGTTCTCAGGTTATTGTCGGTAAGGCATTCAATGAATATACCTATGCCCGAGGGGCCGTAGCCTTCATATGTAACCTCCTGCAGTGAAGCCCCTTCACTGCTCGCCTTCTTTATGGCCCTCTCAACATTTTCCTTAGGCATATTTACTCCCTTGGCATTCTGGATGGCCAGTCTCAGGCGGGGATTGCTGTCAGTGTCGTTGCCCCCTTCCCTGACAGAAACCTGTATTTCCTTTACTATCTTGGAAAATATCTTTCCTTTCTTTGCGTCATTGGCTCCCTTCTTTCTTTTTATTGTTGACCATTTACTATGTCCTGACATATTTTTAGGTATTAATATTATAGGCCATTTAAAACATAAAATTGCGCACTTTTTGGAAAATAAACAAAATATAAGAATCCTTTGTTAAGTTTTTATATAGGGTAAGACGTTTTTTACACGTCACATTAATGAGGCAAATTATATCTGAAAAGACATTGACAATGTTAATATAATTTCCGAACTTGTTTGAATTAATAAATATATTATGTTTTTGAGAAGACTATATATGCCGGTATTGCTTTTTTTGTCATATATACCTCTTTCGATGGCTAACACCGGGGATGGGGAGGACAGCAAGTACCTGGACAATATAAGGTCTTCGATGGAAAGATACTCGTCGGCAGTCCATCAGCAGAAGGTTTACCTGCACCTGAACAATTCCAGCTATAAGGCGGGGGAAATAATATGGTTCAAAGCATACCTTGTGGATGGCGTAACACATCAGCCTGACAGGACCAGCACCAATCTTTATGTTGAGTTAATAAATTCTAAAAAGATTGTTGTCGGCATGAAGAGGATAAGGCTTGTGAACGGCTCCGGCTATGGTGATTTTATGCTGAGGGATACTGTTAGCGAGGGTTTGTACCAGATAAGATCATATACTAACTGGATGAGGAATTTTGATCCTGATTTTTATTTCACCCGCAATTTCATGGTTAGCAATCCCGGTTACAAAAAATATATTTCGGGGAGGCAGGCAAGGATTAACCGCAATATTATAAGGAAGGATTTAAAAAAATCGAAATATTTCGATATCCAGTTTTTACCTGAGGGGGGCAGCCTGGTAGGTGGCATTGAGAGTGTGGTGGGCTTCAAGGCAATAAACAAGTCAGGCCGTGGTATCGATGTCAGCGGAGAGATATATGATTCGGACAGGAATAAGGTTGTATCCTTCAGCAGTGTCCATAATGGTATGGGAAGCTTTCGCCTTAAGCCTGATGCGGACATGAAATATTATGCCCTGGTGCGTTCCGGCGAGGGCAGGGAGATTAAGGTTGAACTTCCCGAAGCCCTGGAAAGGGGTATTGTCATGGCTGTTGACAATTCGGGTGAAGACCGCATATATGTTGACCTGTATTCCAACAGGCCGGCGACTAAGGACCGCACGGCCAATGAATTCTTTTTAATAGGACAGGCAAGGGGTAAGATATATTTTTCGGAAGTGACGGATATGTCCGGTGAGCATGCAAGGGTCATGATAGATAAAAGCGTATTTCCTACAGGTGTGATACAGCTGACATTAATGTCCTACAGGTATGAGCCCGTGGCAGAGCGCCTCGTGTTTGTCAATCACAATGATAATATGATTATTAATGCATTCCCGCAGTTTGTCAATCCGCTTACCAGTGATTCCGTCAGGCTGCTGATTGACATTAATGATGCCGCCGGTAATCCGTTGCAGGCAAATGTGTCACTGTCAGTTCTCAACGCAGAATCATCGCGGCAGGACGTGGAT
Source organism: uncultured Bacteroidales bacterium (assembly GCA_964534745.1). Lineage (GTDB taxonomy): Bacteria > Bacteroidota > Bacteroidia > Bacteroidales > UBA10428. The sequence continues at coordinate 23,088 of CAZHQW010000038.1, read as the reverse complement.
GAAACCAATATTCTCAGCAACCTGTTACTGACATCAGATCTTAAAGGGTATATTGAAAATCCAGCTTATTATTTCAGCAGCGGCACGGAAAAAGAAAAGGAGGCACTTGATAAGCTGATGCTGACCCAGGGATGGAGAAGGTTTACGTGGCAGGATGTGATGAGTGATGAAATCCCTGAATTTAAGCATCCTGTGGAGAATGACATTACTATTGGCGGGCAGATTACCGGGGACTTATTTAAATTTCCGCTTAAGAAATGTGACGTGAGACTTACGGTTCTTGACAGGTATAATGATGAGTACTATGACCTAACAGATGAAAAGGGTTATTTTCAGTTTGATAACCTTATATACTATGATACTATTAATGCCAAAATTGAAGCACGGCGCCCCAGCAAAAGAAAAAACCTGATAATAGTGCTGCCCGAGGCCGAAACCTCAGATATAAATAAGTTCTATGGGGAAAATATGTTAACAACGGTCTCGGAAAGAGACAATAAAGCTTACAGGAGGCAGATGAATATTGAATATAAGAAAGCTTTGCTTGAACAGGAAAGGGAGGAGTGGGAAAAGAACAGGATGACGAGCATACACGGTGAACCGGACTATGTGATAAATTCCGAAGATATTCCCAGCGGCTATTCCGATGCCCTGCAGGTTATAAAAGGGAGGGTCCCCGGGGTAAACGTTACTGGCAACAACGTGATTATTAGAGGCATCAGTACTTTATATGGAAGCACGGAGCCCCTTTACCTTATTGACGGCATACCGGCAGCAGATGTAACTTCAGTGCTTTCCATACCGGTCGAAGATATTGACAGAATAGAGATCCTTAAGGGGCCAAGTACTGCCATATATGGCAACAGGGGAGCAAATGGAGTAATAGCCATTTATACCAAGAGAGGCACCTTCATGAAAAAGGGGATTATTGAATTTACTATGCTGGGGTATTATACGCCCAGGGAATTTTACCAGCCAAGGTATGAAGTGCTTGATGAAAGCAGCGAAGGAATTACTGAATACTCAGCAATATACTGGAAGCCGGTTATCAATACAGACACGGCAGGCAGGGCCGAAGTATATTTTCGTGTTCCCGCAGGCATAACAAAGTACAACATAACTATAGAGGGCATATCTGACGAAGGGCATCCGGGTAATGTCAGCCTCATGATAGATAATAACCGATGATGGCAGGGAGAATTGTTACACTAAAACGCGCATCTTTCCGACTTCACTCTCAGAGCAGATCCTGAGATCATTATTTTCGTCAGCAAGACTAAAAAGCTCCGACAATTCATTGGAAACATTCAGAAAATACAGTTCTGTATTATTCCGCCTCGCAATTTCACTGACATATTTAAAACCTGCAAATGAATTGCTGTCAATGAATTTTATCTCCTTAAGGTCTACATAAATATCAGTCGCAGTGTTCTCCAAAATCTGCAGGAGATGGTTCTTTAACTTTTCAATCACAAGGAAATCAATTCTTTTCAGATTTCTGACTGACACAATAACATAGTCATCATAATAAATAATGCTGATCATATTGGATAAGGCTTAGAATACAGCTTTCGAAAATACTATGTCAGGAAGGTTATTTTTATTAAAATATTTTCAACTTATTAACAATACCTGTTAAATTATTCACATGGGAATATTGTGATAAGCGGGCAGCCGGGGGGAATAAGCCTTTTTATACTTCGATCATTTTTTTATAGGACTGTGCATCGTGCAGGCTATTTACCTGATTTTCATCATCTAACTCCACCTTAATGAGCCATCCCTCGCCATAGGGGTCCTTATTCACCAGTTCGGGGTGGTCCTCCAGTTTATCATTTATTACTATAACCTTTCCCGATGCGGGCATAAACAGGTCAGATACCGTTTTCACTGCTTCAATTGTCCCGAATACTTCTTCTTTTTCAAGATGTTGTCCAAGGGTTTCTATTTCGATAAAAACAATATCTCCAAGTTCCCCCTGTGCATAATCGGTAATTCCGACAAAGGCTGCTTTATCTTCAATGCGTATCCACTCGTGGTCTTTTGTGTACCTCAGATTTTCAGGTATATTCATAACAAGTAATATTAATGATTAGTGAACAGGCAAAATTTATATTTTTTTATGTTATTCAAAAATATATATGCGAATTTTTTTTAAAAAAAGGACAGTCCCCAAAAACATGGGCGCTGTCCCTCTATTGCGCGCTCTATTGCGCGCTCTATTGCGCGAGGGTAAACCTTATGCTGAAGCCCACATTGGTGTCAGCTGTGAGAAATGAGCGGGAGGTATATGGTTTGTTGAGTGTCCGGTCAAAGAAAAACTGGATATTAAACCTAGTGCTCAGTGCATAATCTGCCGTAGTACTAATCTTTATCACCCTCTGTCCGGTTGTTATCTGGTCAACCTCATCTTCGGACAGCTCTGCGAGATGCCTGATAAGTGTCTTGTTGTCCCTCACCGACAGGTCAAACCTGATATTAAGGTCACTCTCGTATTTGCGGCCGCTGATATCCAGTGGTACCTCCTTAAACCTGTATCCTGCACCGATGACAAACTCGCCGTTGCGGGTCTCCGTAAGCTGGTTATTCGAGAGGCTCAGTGCCAGGGTCCTTGACTTTTTAATCTCAAAACGCGTAATAAGGCTGTTCTGCCATGTCATATCGAAGTTTATAAGGGGAGTGAAATCTTCCCTTATTGAAACGGTATTAATCTGAAACATGGGAATAAAGTTGTTCTGATAGTCTTTGATAAAGTCCAGTCCGCTTGTCTCTTCAACATAGTTAAAGTTGGTGGTAAAATCGCCTACATTATATGTTGACCGGTATGAATGGCTTATATCTATTGATTTAAAGTACTTCTTAAAAAACTCTATTCTTGAAAGTCCGTCAAAGGTTATCTTCCAGTTGGGCAGCATGCTTAGCAGTCCGGGAAATGTTTCAAGCGTGACATTTCTTGGATTCTTGTTACCATAGGCAGCCAGGAAGGCCGGAATAAGTACCTCCGACGATGTTGGTCCGTATCCGTAAGGATACCCTTCTTCTGAAACCTGTTGCATTGACGGATTAAAGCCAACAGCTGACTCCTCTATTCTCTTTTCGAAGAGGCGGTTTGCGATGATCTTACGGTACTTCTTAAAATTTTCGAAATGGTCTGAGTAGTAATTGTTATCACTGCTTATTGATTCAAAGGCAGAGCCTATGCTGATAAATGATATTGAATAGTTTCCTGTAGTCATGCGGTTGTCGAACCTGAAGCTGTCGGTTTCATATATAAAGTACTCTGACATATTCTCAGCGTATGTGCGTGTAGCGGTAAGGTCTATCCTGAATCCCCTGAACGGCTCAAAGGTGCTGCGTATCGTGAAGTTCTCCGATTTTGTCATTGTATAGGGATTGCTGAATGCAGGGTCTTTTGTCAGCCAGTCTTCGTTCATGTTACGTACGAAGTTTTCATCCTGGTATCCCAGGATAAAGGGAAAACCGGGGGCATTGGTGAAGCTGCTGTTAACCTTGCCCGTGTTCATACCAAAAAGATCGGTCTGCGGCAGGTATCCCATGAGATATGTGCCACCGGACTGAGAGTAGGAGATCGATATGTTCTTTAATCCTGTTATGAATCTCAGTGAGTTTTCGGCAATAAATATAAACGGATTTTCTCCTAACGGGACTATGCCTTCAATGTTCACCGTAACACCGCTATAATCAGCTTCGGCAGTAATAAGGATTTTATTTTCGCTGACTATTTCCACTCTGACATCCACTTCATTTCCCCCGGGATCAATAACATTAACAACAATATCTTTGGTGCCGAGCTTATGTACTATACTTTTCGGGGTATTGGCCTTAAGGAATGTCCTGCGCGAGAAGTTAACCTTCTTTGTCCTTTTGTTTGTGTCGGATTTACGTGAGCCGCTGTATTTGGTATTTATCCGCTTGATTATGCCAATCTTGTTAAACAGTTTGTTTGTGCTGTACTGGTTGTTTATCTGTATGGTATTGGAGTTGCTCAGGTTATGGCCGAGCCTGTAGCCACCATCATAGAAAGGCCCCCTGTCCCATCCCATTTTTGCATTATAGCGTACCGATGCCGTTATCCAGTCCACCACCGGAAATTTGTTGAACGGCACCGAGTAAGTTATATTAAAGACATGGTCATAATTGGTGTTGGTACCTCCATTTAAGATGTTGGTCCATATTGAGTCGGACCATTCTTTATTATCGCCCGGCCTGAACCAGTCATATGCCCCGGGCATCTCATCAATGCGGGCAACATTTGTTGCCGAGAAGTCAAATTTCAGTGACCTGGTAAGATCCCACCTTATATCATAAAACCTGTTCCACAGGAAATCCTTATTTACTGTGGAGTCAATTTTTATTTGAATATCCTCAAAAACATTCCTCAGCTTCACTTCGTTGTAATTCCTGTCAAAGTCTGTGCGGAAAGTAAAGTTCGAGGGCACGGGACTGAAGTTAAAGTCTTTAATAATTTTCAGGTAAGGGGACTTCAGTTTTTTGGATTTTCTGAAGGGTGTTATACTTAACGGCCTGGCGCTGTAGGTATAGTTAAGGGCCGCCCTGTACCTTATGGTATTGTCTTTTTCAACGCTGTAGCTGTGCGCCTCCTCTTCGCTGTATGCTAAACTGACCGAGAGGTTGGCGGGTGATATAACTTTAAATTTTTTCACGTCCTTATTTATCCTCACGTTGGTAAAGTTTATACTTTTCCTGTCCACCACATCCTGCGAAACTTCCTTAATATCCTTCTTCTCTTCTTTTGAATCAGCTTCCTGCAGCACCTCTTTCAGCAGCCTGTCAGGTTCCTTGGGGTAGTATTCGGGATTTACAATGGACTTTGAAACACCTATAAACATTGGAACCGATACATCCGACTTCTCGGGCAGGAGCTTTCCCAGTTCTAAATTTGAAGATATATCATACTGCAGCACCTCTTCTTTCTTTCTTTGTTCGACTTTCTGTTCAATACCTCCGAATCCCGGTTGTATGGTGCTCCCTGCCACCGACAGTGTTCCCAGGTCAGCCAGCTTGGTCTGCATCCTTGCATTTGCTGCCCATCCGCCCTTGTTGTTGAAATCTGTCAGCCTGAGCTCATTGAACCATATTTCAGCGCTTTTCTGCAATCCGTCATTGGGATACTGGTTGTCGGCGTCACCCGGATTACGTACACCTATCATTATTGTCCTGATATTGCTTAGGTTGGGGGTGCCCCTGACCTTTATCTTGTTCTTGTCGTCGAACTTGCCGTATATACGCATCTTGCTGTACAGCATGCCATTTTCTTCTATCGCCTGGTCCCTTTCTTTTTTAAGTTCCACAAACTTCTCAAGGTCAATTTCAAAAACGTTGTCGTCAGGCCATACAATTTCCCTGTCTGCATCGTCATCATTGTCGTAGTTGTTCCTGTGCGGTGTCAGCACGAGGGGCACTTCGTACTCGTAGAAATTATCCTTGTAGTCCGATCCTATCCTTATGAAAGCAGAAAGATCATGATCATTAAGGTCTCCATTCATCAATGCCTCGGCATGGACGAACATCCTCAGTTTTTTGTATTGCCTCAGGTCAAGCTCCACGTTCTTGTATGCCACCCGTGCATCACCGTCGGGCAGGTCATTGACCTTAAATACAATGGACTGCTCGTTCAGCTGTGCCACCTGTGGCTGGCTGGGGTCTATGACTCTTGTTATGCCGGGGGGGAGGACGTAGTTGACGGGCTCCTTTGCGGAATTCTCTTCAATATTAACTGCTGATATTTCAAAGCTTCCCGGATCAATCTGCTGCGTTATTGAAGCTCCTCCTTCGCTGATATTGAATTTATATTTGCGCCACTCGCTTCTGATAAGATGCAGCTCGGCGAACCTCAGGATCACGGAATCTTCAAAATCTGTGAGGAACATTCGCATGAAACGTATTGACTTGAAGTCTTCGATGTTGCCTATCTTACGTTCAAAGTCGTTTATAGGTATGCGGAACTGGTACCAGTTCACATTTTTTGAATTGACAATGTCCGTGATGTACGGGTTGCTTGTATTAAGTGCTTCGGGCCGCAGCTCAACCTTATACTGAAAATATGTTTCCGTTTCGTTCAGTGTGTTGTCCCTGTTAATATCTTCGGCGCTTGGCATGGTGCTTGCTGCCGCAAACTCACCTTCGGTAGGAGGGGAGTTCCCTTCCAGTCCGTTATAATCCTTATACCTGTTTATTACCCCCAGTTCCATATCATCGAAGTCGGTGCCGAGGTAATAGTGGAAGTCGTCACTTGACGGGTCTTCATATACATTCTTATAGGCGGTTGACTGCTCTCCGAAAGTATTCCTGACCTGTTCAACATAACTGTTGAAATAGGCACGTTCAGCATCGTCTCCCAGTCCGTCCAGTCCCACATCCTGGTATTCGCGTGTGTCGGGATCGGTATTGAAAGCATTGACAATGGACTGGGTGCGTGGTATCCTGCCCCACACGGTGTAGTCGACAAGTGTCAGCGTGTCGGTAGCCGATATGGGCAGTCCGTTTTCAAAAGTCTTTCTTGAGTCTCTCAGGATATCTTCCGATATTTCACCGAGGTTAAAATAAAGGTCACCCCCCGAACTTGTTGAGTCCAGTACATAGGGATCCATAAGCCAGAATTCAATATATTCGACGTTTGATGTCTCAAAGTCACTGGTTTGTATTTCTCTCATTATTCCGCCCCACCTGTTGCGGGGGTTATTAAGCTTACCCTCGCTGTTGATGTCCGTATCATAGTTGTAGGGCCCTTTCTCCTGGGGATAAAAGGCTACGTTAAGTATGGAAATGGGACTGTCGAAGCCTGTGCCGCTCTCTTTCTGGGTATATATTTCTGTCTCCTTCACTTCCCTGACAAAGGGGCCTTCAACGTCGTCATCGGTAAGGTGCTTGGGTGTTCTGCCCGTCTTCCTGGTAAACAGGGGATCAATGACGTACCATGCAATTTTCGCGCGGTTATAGCCATAGCGCAGGTCATCGTTCAGGTCAGCTTCGGGGAAGAGGCCTTGTCCGCGTGGAGCACTTGACATGACCCATGCTGCGAGGCTTTTCATCTCAATGGTGGTCTCCGTACCTTCAAAGTCATCTATATATGCAACACCTCCCTTACCTATTGCACTTGCCTGTCCGGGAATGAGATGTGCAAACTCGGCATCGAGCACTATATTGGAAACCTCCTTTGTCTCTATGAGGGGGAGCTTATCTATAAGGCTTGTTAACAGGTGCGATTCAGTGCGGTAGCTGGTGTTCAATCCCCATATAGTGTTTGATATGGGTTCCTCGCCCATATTGACTTTTTGTGTCAGGGGGCGCTCGGTAAGGTTCAGGAGTGTTCCTCCGATATTGAAGTTGTCGGATATCTTATAGTCCAGATGCGTGCCGACAAGGGTTTTGGTCTGGAGGTTAAACAGGGCATTACTTTCCAGTGATACCCTGAGGGGTGTTCCCGACTCGAGGTATCCCTGGTTTAATATTTTAACCCTCCCCAGCACGTAGTCGACGGTATAGTCGACACCTTCCTGCAGCTGTATGCCTCCTGCCGTCACTTTCACCGACCCGCGCGGTATGTTCATGGCATTAAGCTGTATCTCGGAGCTTGATGAGGACTGGTATGTGCCTGCGAGGAAGAACTTGTTCTTTTCCGCAATCTGCTTGGCCTTGGTTTGTGTCGAGTCATAGAGCTCTTCGAACGTGTAGTCATCGGCCACCTGGTTGTTGTTGATTATTTTTCTCAGGTCCGACCCAAAGGGTTCAAGCACGGGGAACATCACCCTTCCGTTTGATGAATTTATAGTCACTCCCTCGAGATAGTCAAAGAGACCATCCGGATTGGGTTCTTTTTTGGTGTCGAGGTTATCGAGGTTCAGCACCCTCAGAAGTATCTTATTATAAAAATTTTCATTGCCGCTCACCTTGGGGTCATTTATGTAGTTTACAGGCACCCCGGTCTCATCGTTGCGGTAAAGCACATCAAGCCTGAAATCCTGGCTGTTCACCTGGTATGCTCCTATGGCGTATACGTTTTTCATCATCAGGTCCCATGTTCCCAGCTTGGGTGTGAGGCTTGTTCCTTTAATAAGTTTGACAATAAGTGTCTTAGGGGCGCTTATACCGTCAGTTGAAAGTTCGCCCACCCTGTATGTCTGCCCTTTATAGGTATAGACGTATGCCACGGCCAGCACCTCGTCGCTTCGCAATGCCGAGTTCAGGGATATATATCCCAGTTCCCTGTTCACCGTGTACTCTCTCTCTGTAAGTTTCCTTGCATTTTCTATCTTTTCATAGTCCTGTCCGCTCAGAAAGTCATAGCTGCCGATAAGAGGCTCCAGCAGGGTTGTAATGTTCCTGATGTCCCTGACACCGCTGTAATTATTTATTATTGTACTATACAGTCCGTTTGCATCATTTGAAGCAGCATAGTTAATAATGTTTTCAGGAGAAATTAGCGCCGGGTCCCCAAAAAAGTTCGGTTGCCGGTCCGGTCCGTAGCTTTCGCCAAGGTCCATCAGGGCAAGGATATTCCTGTTATCCTTGTCAAATTCACTTGTCTTGTTGGTTATCCACACTTCAATCTGCTCGATGCGCACTCCCGATGTTATATAGGGGAGGGATCCGAGCCATGAGTTATAGTTGTCGCGAAAGAAGTGGGAGAGGAAGAAGTGCCTGTTTGCGTCATATTCATCGATATCTACCTCGAACTCACTGACCTGGGCGCCGCCCCTGACCTCTATCGATGACGATTCGCCGCGCTGGTGGCTGAATACGTTTGTGACGGTAAGCTTCCCGAACTGAAGCTCCGTTTTCAGTCCGAATAAGCTCTGGCTGCCGGAGATAAGTGATCCGGTGAGGGGGAATGTCACGTTGCCGGCCTCAATTTTCTTTATTATCTCATCTTCATGGCCGGCATATTCGAGTTTAGTCTTATTCTCAAAATCAAAGGTAGCTTCGGTATTATAGTTTATCCCCAGCTCCATCTTGTCGCCTATGGAGCCTGTGACGTTCATCTGTATTTTCTCTTTAAAGGTAAAGGAGCCGTTTCTCCTGTTCCTTTCCGACAGGGCGGGATTGTCTATTCTTGAGCGGTTATAGCCGAAGATAAGCTCGGCCGAACCCTGCGGTACAATATTTATGGCATCTGTGCCGAACACCTTGTCAAATGTTTCGCCCATCCTTATTTTTCCCATAAATGAAGGGGCCTCGGCTGCCGTTTCCTCTCTTGATTTCTTTAACCAGTATTGCCTTACCGATGACTGTGAATCGTAATCGCGGTACTCGTCAAAGGACATTGAGCTCTGGGGCCTTATATTAAAGGAGCCCACCTTCTCGGAAAAAATATACTGGTTTGTCCTGGGGTCGTAAACTATTGACTGGTCGACGTTGGATGGATTTCCAAGTATAAGGGGAGAATATGTTCCTGAATTTGAAAAAGGGTATCCGGGTTCTTTTCTGAAAGGGTATCTAAGGCCTGTGGTATCCTCTGTCTGTGACCCGGGCGGACCCGGCACTTCCTGAGAGTATGCGGTACATGTAAAAATGAACAATAAGATAAGATTCCATAGTATAGAAATACCTGTTCCATGCAAATATTTACCCCCTATCAACAAATCTATTATCTTAAAGTTAGTTCTATAATCTTTTTAGTGCTTTTTTTATTAAATCCTCAACTTCCAGATTGTCTTCTTCAGACAGTATATTTATTAATACCTTATCTACGGCATTTTTATTGAAGCCCAGCACTACCAATGCAGATAACGCTTCTTCCCTGATAGTATTGTCTTTTATTTCGAATATTTCAGCTTCTGCCTTTCCCATTTTATCTCCCAGGTCAACTATAATACGCTGGGCTGATTTGGCGCCAATACCCTTGACACTCTTCAGCACGTCCACCTTGCCGCCGGCTATAGCTCCCTCAACTTCTGCAGGAGAAAGCGATGACAGCATGACCCTTGCGGTGTTGGCACCAATACCTGACACAGAGATCAGCATCCTGAAAATATCCCTTTCATGCTTGCTGTAAAATCCGTACAGGGTATGGGCGTCTTCACGGATTATCTGGTGGATGTACAACCTGCATTTATCAGCGTTTTGTATTTGTCCGTATGTTGTCAGGGAAATATTTATATAGTAACATATCCCTGATATAAGAATTGCAGCAAATGCGGGATTTTTTTCAACAATTTCTCCTTCTATATATTCATACATAGGATATGATTATTAAAATTAAGCCTCCGATATATTATGTGTTTTAAGTGGATTGTTTGTCATCACTTTATAAGCCTGCCTGTTATTATATATGTCGCAGGCCAGGTATATGGCTTTTCTGAATGAATCATGATGAGCTTCACCCTTTCCTGCAAGTTCATAGGCTGTCCCGTGCGCCGGTGATGTCCTGACAATCGGCAGTCCGGCTGTAAAATTAACTCCTCCTTCATACGTCATAGCTTTGAAAGGTATAAGGCCCTGGTCGTGGTACATGGCGATGACTCCGTCGTATTTGGTAAATGCATCCGAACCGAAGAATCCGTCAGCAGAGAAAGGTCCGAATGCATTTATATCTTCATCCCGGGCAGCTTTCAGGGCAGGTATTATCTCCTTATTTTCCTCGTCGCCTATTACGCCATTGTCCCCTGCATGGGGATTTAGTCCCAATACAGCTATGCGCGGTTTGCGCACCAGGAAATCCACCATTAAAGACTTATTCAATATTCGTATTTTAGTCAGGACATTATCCTGGGTGATGTATCCGGCAACTTCATTAATCGGAACATGGGCTGTTACGACGCCCACCTTAAACAGCTCGTTTACCATCAGCATAAGAACGCCGTCGGACTTGAAGCGTGATTCGAAAAACTCCGTGTGTCCTGCAAAACTGAATTTTTCCGATTGTATATTATACTTGTTTATCGGTCCCGTTACTATTGCATCTATCTTATTGTTTTCCAGGTCTTTTACAGCGGCATCCAGTGATTTGTAAGAGGCTTCACCTGCCATGGGAGTCGATTTTCCAAGCTCGACCCTGACAGAATCGCTGATGCAGTTGATAAGGTTGGCCCTTTTCGGATTTGCCTCTTCGGGAGATTTGATAGTATTAAAGCTGAAGTTATCTATGTTCAGTGCTTTGCGGTGATAGGCAGCAACCTTGGGAGAACCGTATACTATGGGGATGCATATATCAAAAATCCTGTTGTCGAGCAGTGTTTTTATTATTATTTCATAGCTTACCCCGTTTATATCTCCCTGTGTTATGCCGACTCTTATTTTAGTATTTTTCATTGTTTTAAATTCGTGCAGGAGTTAAAGTTAATAATTTAAGTCCAATGAGTACACGATAGCTTCCACCTGTCTCAAAAAATTTCTTTTATTATAGCCGGCGGCATAGACCATTCCCTCAACCGTAACAACCCTGTTCCTTTTTTCATCAAGGGTTGTGATACTGACAAACGGGCCACCCATCGATATACCTTTTTCCATTTTCCAGAGACCCCTAAGTTCGGCAACATATCTTTCCCCTCTAAGAGAATACTCCATGAACGCAGGTTTAAATTCCTTCTCTGTTGTCATGTATGATCCTTCTACTTCGCCCCTGACATATTTCTTCAGAAATTTGTCCCTTTTTGATACCAGGTAGTCATAGGTAAAAGTATTCGTGTCAGTATAGTTATAATGATAAATAAATATGCTCTGATCAACGTCAGTATTCACTTCTTCATAATCTAACCATACAAAATCCGGGGAGTCAACTTCCAGCTTATAGCCTTTTGGTACTGTAATTGAGAGGTTGTGTTCGGTTTTTAATTTTTGTACAATACTGAAATCCTGGTTATTACTGTTAACATCCGCCAGCCTTTTTAATTCCATGTCATTGAGCAGGTCGATTATCTCATTATCATGACTGGTTAATATCGAGACTATAGAATCATCGTTCGCACCGTAAAGAGTTATTACGATCTGCGGTTTTGCCCATATATCTCTCTGCACAAGCAACCTGGATTTTTTATAGTCAGGCGAAATTTCCGTTATGACAATATTACGGTTTGATTTGAAGATGTTGGAGAATGCTTCATGTGATACATGGATCACATCAAAAACAGGTTCATACTGTGGCAGCATCTCATAGCTGCGGCTGAAGATCCTTCTATACTCTTCGCCAATTTCAGTATCCCATTCTGCCTTATCCACTACCAGTGTTACCTGTCCGGCTGTCCCTCTAACAGTGGGCAAAAGGGGATGTTTATCACTCTTGCAGCCTGAAATAGCGGCAGTAATAATAAGTATAAGTAATAGCGAACCGAATTTATTCATTATTGTATGGTTTATTAATTACAAAAATTAGTGAACGGACCGGTCATCTTTATCACTGATGTCCGGGTCCACCCATATTATGAGCTCCTGTCCCGGATACAGAAAATTATCCTTAATATTATTCCATGCCTTAATATTCTCGAGTGTACAGTTATATTTCAGGGCAATCTTATGAATAAACTCCCCTTTCTGCACGACATGGATGATCCTTGTTTTATTTTCAGTAGAGCCGGCATTGCTTACAAGGGAGTTATAGTCATCAGTGTAATCAGCCCTGCCCAGTATGCGCGATTCATTTCTCAGGTAGACAGAAATTTTGTCTTTTGGCAATATAAGCAGGGCAGGCTTATTAAGATCAGGAATAAAGTCACGCCTGTAAACCGGATTAAGGAATCTGAGCTCATCGGCCGTGATCCCTGTAATATTTATTATCTGGTTAAAAGAAACAGGATAGTTAATCCAGATAGTATCTATATTGTTAAAATCAAACCGGGGTGGTACAGGCTTTATATTATGTTCCTTATAGTGGTTCATCAGGTATAGTGAAGCAATAAAGGCCGGCACATAGTCCTGTGCCTGTTCAGAGAGGTAGGGCCTTATTTCCCAGTAGTCAGTCCTTCCGTCGCTGCGTTCGATAGCTTTCCTGATGTCACCCGGACCGCTGTTGTAGGATGACAGTACCAGCTGCCAGTCATTATAAGTATTGTAAAGGTATTTAAGGTAGCGGCATGCTGCCTCGGTCGACTTGTAGGGATCTCTCCTCTCATCGATGTAGGATGTCACTTCAAGGTCGAACAGTCTGCATGTATTCAGCAAGAACTGCCACAGTCCGACAGCCCCTGATTTTGATTTTGCATTTGTATTAAGGCTTGACTCGACAATGGTCAGGTACTTCAGCTCCAGCGGCAGGTCGTATTTATCAAGCATATCGTCAAATATCGGGAAATACAGTTCAGAGAGGCCAATGATTCGCGCAAATTCATTCCTTCTGTTTACAGCATAATTTTCTATATATTTTTTTACTGTCTCGTTATAGTCCAGTTCAATGGGTGTTGTCTTATTCAGTGCGGCAATGCGGTATTCATAAAAGATATCGGGATACCGGGGTATGGAGTCATAGGTATAACCTCCAAAACTGCAGATCATCGCCAGTGAAACGACAATAATAAACCGTTTTAATATTTTGCTTTTCATTAACAGGATAAAAAAATACCTGCCATTTAATTTTAAAAAATTAAAAGACAGGTTAAAATATATCAGTTAAAATTATTTATTTTTCTCTTCAGCCGGTTCTTTCTCTTCCTTATCCGTTTCACCTTTTGCTGCCTTTTTAAATTCTCTCATCCCCTGGCCCAATCCTTTCATGAGCTCGGGAATTTTCCTTCCGCCGAAAAGCAACAGTATAACAAGCACTATTATAATAATTTCAACCGGACCAGGAGTGCCGATTAACAAAGTACTTAAGTTCATAGCCAGTTTATTTAGTATTATTCTACTACAAATTTATTAATATTTCGCAATAAAGTTGTTATTTCCCCAGTAAGTTATTTATCAGCCTGGCGATATCATTCCCGTTTGCATACAGGAGGAGGGACAGCAGTATAATCATGCCCACTATCTGTGCGTATTCGAGGAACTTGTCCCCGGGCTTGCGGCCCGTTATCATCTCGTATAGCAGGAAGGCAACATGTCCCCCGTCGAGTGCCGGTATGGGAAGGATGTTCATGAACGCGAGGATGAGCGACAGGAAGGCCGTTATTTCCCAGAAGGCCTGCCATTCCCACCTGTGGGGGAAAAGTCCCCCTATTGCTCCGAAGCCCCCCAGTCCCTTATATGCACCTGTCTTAAAATTGAAGATCAGCTTGAACTGCTTAATATAGAAGCCAAGCCTGTCCTTTGCCCTTACCAGTCCGGCCGGTATGGCTTTGGCAATTGTGTATTTTTCGGTGTTGAACTTATAGATATCAAGCATCTCCAGCTCCTTCATATCAAGGATAGCTGTAATAATCTCGAACTTGCCTTCATCGGAGAGTTTTACATTTAATGATTTTTCTTTGCCGTTCCTTAATACATCTATGGGAATCTCTCTGCCCTTGAGGGTGTCGGTGATGGAGCTGTATTCATCGTAATATTTAATAGGATGGTTATCTATGCCTATCACCCTGTCTTTGGGACGCAGTCCGGATTCCTTATTTATCGAAGTATCGGGAATTTCAAGCACTATAAAGGGGATACGCGGATATATTAACAGGGCTTTTCTTTTTTCTATTATCTTACCCACAAAATCCTCGGGTATGTCGATGCTTACCTCCCTGTTATCACGCAGCACTTTGACATTGCCGCCGAAGATAAGCTCGCCCAGGATATCGGTATATCTTTCGGGATGTTCGCCATTTATTGATATTATCTTATCACCGTTTTTTAGTCCGATTTCAAGTGCAAGTGAGTCGGTGCACCATATGCCGTCAGAAAGATTATCGTTTGGCAGGTATTTCTCGCCCCAGGTGAAGAGAACAAATGAATAAAGGACAATTCCGAGTATAAGGTTAACAAATACGCCTCCGAGCATTATAATCAATCTCTGCCATGCCGGTTTTGACCTGAACTCATAAGGCTGGGGGGGCTTCTTGAGCTGTTCCTTATCCATTGATTCGTCTATCATGCCGGCTATTTTAACATACCCTCCCAGGGGCAGCCATCCGAGTCCGTATTCAGTATCACCTTTCTTTATTTTGAAAAGTGAGAACCAGGGATTAAAAAACAGGTAAAACTTCTCAACCCTTGTTTTGAATAGTTTGGCAGTAATAAAATGTCCCAGTTCATGAAGTATAACAAGAATAGACAGGCTGAACAGCAATTGAGATATTTGGATGAGTACTTTCATTAAAAATTACAATATTGTGTAGCAGGTGCAAAAATAACATCAATATTTAAAATCACACCAAAAAAATGAATTATCCGGGAAAAATTTAACTCTTAATAAGCTTACCGGCGATATCACGGGCCTGTTTGTCTGATGCTGAGTAGTCATCAATTGAGGGATGCGCGATATAGGTTGCTTTGTTCATTGTTTCTTCAATTATATCCGGCATTTTCAGAAAAGTTATTTCATCTTTCATGAAAGCTTCGACTACCGATTCGTTAGCTGCATTCAGGATGCAGGGCATGTTTCCACCCTTTTTCAGCGCTTCATATGCCAGGGAGAGGCTGCGGAATATTTTAAGATCGGGCTTTTCAAAGGTAAGATTGGGATAATCATGAAAGCTAAAACGCCTGAAGTCCGTTTTCAACCTTTCGGGGTAGCTTAAAGCATACTGGATAGGCAGGTGCATATCCGGCAGTCCCATCTGTGCCTTCATCGAGCCGTCCCGGAACTGTACTATGGAATGTATAATTGACTGGGGGTGGACAATAACCTCTATTTTATCTGGCCCGGTATTAAACAGCCACCTGGCCTCTATAACTTCAAGGCCTTTGTTCATCAGTGTAGCGGAGTCGATGGTAACCTTGTTTCCCATGTTCCAGTTGGGATGCATCAGTGCCTGTTCCTTCTTAACATCTTTAAGGCTGTCATATGACATGCCCCTGAAGGGCCCTCCTGAGGCAGTGAGATATATTTTTTCTATCGACTCGATGTTCTCGCCCGCAAGGCATTGAAATATAGCCGAGTGTTCAGAGTCCACGGGATATATGCTGACGTTATTCTCACGTGCCAGTGAGGTTACCAGCTCGCCGGCGACAACCAGTGTTTCCTTGTTTGCCAGTGCAATGTTTTTGCCTGCCTTAATGGCGGCAATCGTAGGGAGCAGTCCGGCAAAGCCCACAATGGCCGTCAGCACAACATCTACCGATTCGAAGGTCACAACCTCGCTTAAAGATTCTTCACCGGTATAAACTTTAAGCGGGAGTGCCGACAATGCCTGTTTCACTTTATTATAATGCTTTTTGTCAGCAATTACAACGTGCCCTGGCTTAAAGCGCAATGCCTGTTCTATTAATAAGTCTGCATTTTTTTGTGCCGTAAGGACCTCTGCCTTAAAATTATCGGGATTATTGTTAATAACGTTGAGGGTCTGTGTGCCTATTGAACCGGTAGATCCGAGAATTGCAATCCTTTTTTTCATCATAATCAAAAAAAGACAAAATCTTCGGGATTTAAAGGCGTCCCGTTATGCCACAGTTCAAAATGGAGGTGGGGGCCTGTTGTCAGCTCTCCCGAGTTTCCGATTATTGCAATAGGTTCCCCTGCCTTAACGTATTCACCTGATTTTTTTAGTAATTCGGCGTTGTGGGCATATACCGAAAGCAGGTTGTTTTCATGCTGTATCTGTATTATCCAGCCCAGGTCGAGGGTCCATGTTGCCATTGTTATTGTGCCGTCAAGCACTGCTTTAACAACCTGGTTCGGAGCGGCAACTATATCTGTTCCGTAATGATTGTTACGGGGATTGAACGAGTTGGTAATAATTCCCTTTATCGGCGAGAAAAAGTGGATCTTGGAAATGGAAGCGATCTGTCTCTTATTATCAATTATGGAAAGGCTGTACTGGTCATCCTGCTCAATAAGGGACCTCAGCATCGAATCTTCGGTGGATTTTGAGAACGATATGCTTCCGTAGCTTATATTGGTATCTACAATTTCTTCGTGTTCGTCAGGTTCCTTGCCCGAGATTATCAGGTTGAGGTTTGCAAAATACCTGTCGCGTTTCTCAATTTCCTTTTCAAGGGAGTCAAGCAGTATATAGTTCATGCGGATGTTTCTCACGGTATTCTCGTCGGGGTAGCCGGGGATAAGTTCCCTTACGGGGGTAAAAGCTATAATAAGTACTACTATGGCAAGAAAGATAAAAGTCAGTCCGCCGATAATCATTATTACATCGAGCCTTGAAAGCTTCAGGTTAAGCACCTCCTGGTAGCTTTCACCCCTGAATATTGAAAGGCGGTACTTATTTCTGAACCTTTCTTTCAGGGATCTTTTATCACCGTTCTTTGCCATTTTGTTCTTTTTTGTTAAGCAAATATAGTAAAGATTTAAGCTAAGTTTAAAATATAAAATGATTTTATAGCCAATATTAAATTGCCTGATTTATTTTGAGATTCGCGAAGATTAATATAACTTAGCACCTTCTTTTGAACAAAAACCCTAAGAATATATTGCGGGGTGGAGCAGTTGGTAGCTCGTTGGGCTCATAACCCAAAGGTCACAGGTTCAAGTCCTGTCCCCGCTACAAGAAAGCCCGGTATACATTATGTATGCCGGGCTTATGTTAATTATAAATATCATCTATAACAGCAATTAAAATAGATTCGGTATAATTATCAGTTCCGAATTTAACAATGTACATTCCTGATTTTAACTTTTCGTCAGTGCAATTAAGTTCAATCTTATGCCACCCCGGCGTGGAATTGTATTTGTGTGTTTTTATTCTTGCACCCTCGATTGAAAATAATTCAATTGACACTGCTGATTGCTCCGGTAAATGATACCTTACAAAGAAATTTGAACTAACCGGATTCGGGAATATATCGCATCGATAACCAATATCTTCAGATATCCAGGAATCATCAACAGCAGATACAATTTCCTGAAAGTTAAACCAGTCTATTCTGCAATTAGCAGTTGAAGATCCTTTTAAAACCAGGTAAATGTCTTTAATACCTTCAATTCCGTCCAGTTCGCATGATTGTATTGTAAAGATTTCCAAATCCATGGTTGGTTCAATTGTTATAGTTCCTGCTACGTGACCGCCAACCTGGTCAGTTACGACTTGTATGCTACTGCTTTCATCTGTTGAAGCTAAGGAAGCATTTAGTTGCTTTGCCCTGGTACTAAAGTCAAAATTCTTTACCAGTATATAACTATTGTTACCTGACAAATTAACGCACAAATTTCCCTGGGTTATAGCTCTGAACGTAACACCGGATGATTTTCCCTCCAGGTATTCTGCTTGGTAAGCAGAGAAAGGATCGTTTCTGTATGTCCCGGCAACTGTTGATTCGGTTGTAAATATCTGATCCTGTAACCTGATATCTTCAGATGAACTGCCAACATAAATATTAACAGCTTCACTCTCAACGATGAAGGTTCTTGTTGTTTCATCGTAATATCTCAGGTCCTCATGTTTAAGCCAAAAATTCACTGTTTTAGTCTCTGCGGGCTGAAGAGTGATCCTTTTGAAACCTTTCAGTTCCTTTTTTGGTCTTATCAATTTCGATTGTGCATGAACATAAAGCTGCACTACCTCGTCACCGGCAACTGTCCCCGTGTTCTCCACATCCACACTGACTGAAATGCTGTCTCCGGGATTCAAAGTACCGGCACTTACAACCAGGTTGCTATAGGCAAAGTCAGTGTAACTCAGACCATATCCAAAAGGATAAAGAGGCGGTCCCAGGAAATACATGTAAGTACGGTTATTTTTAATGTCATAATCACTCATTTCCGGTAAATCTGTTGTTGATTTATACCAGGTGGTAGTCAATTTTCCTCCGGGATCATAGTCCCCGAACAAGACATCGGCTATAGCTGTTCCCTGTGCCTGCCCATCGTACCAGGCTGTCAGTATGGCCGGCACATTTTCCTGTGTCCAGTTAACAGCCAGTGATGCTGCATTAACCAGCACCACAACAGTATTCGGATTGGCATCATAAACCGACTGGATGAGCTGTTCCTGTTCTCCGGGAAGAGATAAGGAAGTCCGGTCTCTCCCTTCATCAGTTACACTTAAATCTGTTCCACAAACTACAATAGCTACATCCGCTTTTTCTGCAAATTCTATAGCTTTATCTAGTTCTGCCTGTTCGATAGTTCCTATAATATTACAGCCTTTTGCATAACATATTCTTCCACTGCCACCTAAAGGATCCTCATCTTCTTCATTATAAAATCTGAACCAGTTGATATTATATAAATAACCTGATGCTCCCGAAAATTTAAGATACAGGTTATGTATCCCCGAAGTCAGGGGAATACTGGCGTTTATTGTAATCCAGTTTTGCCAGTCTCCCGTGGATGGCACTGTTAACGAACCCAGTGAAGTACCGTTCAGACTGTCAATCGATACGTTAAGAGTACCGCCATCGGTAGCACTGGCTATCCTGACATCCAGTTCTGATTTTCCGGCACCAAAATTCAAATTATCATACACCATATAATCTCCGTTTTCAATATATCCGACATTGCTCCCGCCTTCTGAACAAGCTTCGACCTGGATACCGTACTGGCTGGAAAAATCTTCAGCCTCAATTATTCCCGGGGAGATGTCAACTCCCAGTTTGTCTGCTATCCCCTGCACAGGGGTAACCAAAACAGACGGAGAACCGCTGTAACCTCCCAGTTGAACAGTATTGGCATTCGGACCGATTATAGCTATTGTATCGATGTTTTCTTTTTGAAGCGGCAAGATGGAGTTTTCATTTTTTAAGAGTACAATTGCTTCTCTGGCTGCACGGAGTGCCAGTTCTCGGTTGGCCTGGCAATCCAGCATACTGTCAGGAATGGATGTATAGGGTACCAATGCCGGGGGATCAAATTCTCCAAGTAAAAACCGTGCTTTAAATATTCTTTTTAAGGCGAGATCGATATCTTCTTCTGTAATTAATCCTGCATTTATAGCACTTAGTGCATTATTAGGTACAGTCGATCCGCAATTTAAATCGTTTCCGTTAATAAGTGAAATAGCTGTAGCCTGACCAGCTGATCCAACATAATAATGAGGATTCCAGACATTTTGAATGGCATCGCAATCTGATACTACATACCCTGAAAAATTCCATTCATCACGGAGAATATTCATTAATAACGTCCGGTTGGCCGGACATGGAACATCATTTACCGCATTATAAGCACTCATAATGGAATATACTCCTCCTTCTTCAACTGCTGCTTCAAAAACAGGCAAATAATACTCCCGCAGGCTTCTTTCATCTACATCGGAAGAAATCCCATATCTATTTAGTTCTACATTATTACATGCAAAATGTTTGGCGGTAGCGACGGTTTTCAGATATTTAGGGTCATTACCCTGCATCCCTTTAATAAAGCTTATCGCTATTTGTGCAGCCAGATAAGGATCTTCTCCGTAGTTCTCTTCAGCACGGCCCCATCTTGGATCCCGTGCCATATTAACAGTCGGACTCCAGTAAGTTAATCCTTTGCCATCGGTATTATTCTTCACCCTTGCCTCATCAGATATAGCAGATGCTACATCATGGATCAGTTCAGGATTCCAGGTTGAAGAAAGTGCTATAGCCTGCGGGAAAGATGTTGCCAGTCCAGATCGTGCAACTCCATGCAAAGCTTCACTCCAATAATTATACGAGCCAATACCTAACCGGGAAATTGCCGGTGAATTATTGCCAAGTTGGGCAATCTTTTCGGTTAAGGTCATTCGGGAAATCAGGTCAGCTACCCTCTCATCTATGGGTAAATTTGGATCCTGATACGGATCTGTTGCACTTATTACAATTACGTTCAATGAAATGCAGAGGACCAGGAGGTTAAATTTTAACGTGAATTTCATATCAGTGAATATTTATCTTTATAAAAGAAGCATCCTGAAAGGGGTGCTGATCGTAAATATAAAGAAAATGCAGAAAAATCGCAACCTAAGGTTACACTTGAACCTTATGATTATTTCATCAGGGTATTTAAAGATTGTGCCTGGGCTGAATTTAAAATCAAATGGACTTCTCAGATGGAAGGTAGCCACAGTCAGCGCAGTCAATACCACTTCATTTGAAAAAAAAGCCAAAGAAAGTAAAGAAATGGGGGAAGAAGCGGAAGAAGATAAATAGTATCCTGCAAAAAGTAGTACAAATTTTTCTATAAGGATCTCTTGATGAACCGGATGAAAATGGTTATTCAGATGATTTGATCCTAAATCCGTTATTTCGAACCATCCATACTTTGGATAGTGGGATATGAGAAAAAGAGTGCGGATCTTGTTTTTGTTTCTGTAATGCACTATATTTGTTGCATAATAGAAATAAAATGAATTTCATTGAATTCAGAAACAGGTTTCTATCCCTTGCATGCTTTACCACAAACCAGGTGTATGCATCGTATCCCGAATTTAACAGGAACAATCTGGGACGTTGGGTAAAGCAGGGTTACCTTATCCGGCTTCGGCAGGGTTATTATGCCTTCCCTGAATACCAGGGATTAACAGAATTTGCACTCTATTTTGCTAACATAATATACAAGCCCTCTTACATATCATTACATACTGCTTTATCATTTTATGGGATTATCCCTGAGGCTATACCTCAGATAACAAGTGTAACAACTTTAAAGACAATAACATTCAGCAATGATTTCGGTGAGTATTCATACAAAAATATTAAGCCTGATATGATGTTCGGATATAATCTGAGGGAGATGGAAGGTGGCAGACGGATAATGTTCGCCACACCAGAAAAGGCATTAATAGATTTGCTCTATCTTTATCCATTTTACAATACAGAACGTGACCTTGAAGAGTTGCGTTTCGATGAATCATATATGGAGGATGACCTTAATACAGGAAGATTAATGGAGTTTTCTGACCGTATTGGAAGCAAAGCACTCAGTAATCGCATTGATATGCTAAAGAAAGTACATAACCTCTAGTAAGAACTATATGGTAGACCTGAACATAATAAAGAATTATTTCCCAGTGCAGATAAGGGATAATACACTTCTTGGAAAAAGCATGATGAAGGAATATATTCAATTATTAATTCTCGACTACCTGTCCACAACACAATACATCCGTAAACTCATATTCATTGGAGGTACTAATCTTCGCCTTGTAAAGGGAATAGACAGATTCTCAGAAGATCTGGATTTTGACTGTAAGGAGGTAAACAAAGAGGAGTTCCTGCAAATAAGTGATGATATCATGCATTTTCTTAAAAGAAACGGATATAAAGTAGAATCTAAGGACAAGAAGAGTTCGAAACTGACAGCTTTCAGAAAAAACATTTACTTTCCTGAGTTCCTTTTTGATATAGGGCTTTCAAGACACAGGGATGAAAGGTTCCTTATTAAAATAGAAGCTCAGGATCAGGGTGTAAACTATACCAGCGAAATTAAAAATATTAAAGGTTGTGGTTTTTACTTTCCATTCCCTGTACCACCTGACGCCGTTCTATGTGCCATGAAAGCAACAGCACTTTTAGAAAGAGGAAAGGGTCGTGATTTTTACGACCTTATGTTTCTTCTGGGTCAAACCAAGCCTGATTATGACTTCCTTGCAAAGAGAATCGGCATTAAAAATGCAGCTGAGTTAAAGGTTGAAGTCAAAAAGCGCCTTAAGGTTATTGACCTGAAAACCAAAACTAAAGATTTTGAGCATCTGCTATTCAATAGGGAAAACAACAAACGTATTCTCAGATTTGAAGAATTTTTTGAAGAGACTATGTAAATCTTCAAAATGACATGGTCTAAAATTTATGTATTTTCTTAAGTGGTATTTCAGTTAATTTATTAATTTTCTATATTTACTTTGTCAATATTAAATAAAACCGTTATTATTAATAAGTGGTTGTTATGCGCAGATCATGTCCCATTTCTAGTTGAAATTCCATGCTGAGAGGTTCGTTTTTGAATTTCTTCTATAATGGTTTTTTTCATTTTATCCAGGTTCACAAAGTTATTAACTTTTCTCATTTTAAATTCAATCTCAAGCAATGCTGCTGCAATCCAACGATACCTTTCTTTTGAGTTCTTCCAAAGCTTTACTTTATTTAAGTATTTTCCTATCTGTGAATTCAGATTTTCAATAC
>CAZHQW010000037.1:6629-34841 GCA_964534745.1 uncultured Bacteroidales bacterium | reverse complement strand
ACGACGGGACTTGAACCCGCGACCTCCGGCGTGACAGGCCGGCATTCTAACCAAACTGAACTACGTGACCTTATTTGAAATGCGCCACAAAATTAATGCATATTTTATTAGTACCAAATTAATACCATCAAAAAATATCAGTCGTCTGTCAATTTTAAGTTCTCTTGAAAAAGCTGAAGTTAACACCCCCGTATACCCTTTTATCGAAGCACTCGGGAAGTGCTGAAAAATCCTGCCTTCGGGAATGTTCAAAAATCAACCAGCCATCCCCTTTAAGTAGTTCATTTTCAAATATTAACAAAGGAATATTCTCAAGTTGGGGTAAATCATAAGGCGGATCTGCAAATACTATATCATAGGCCCTTACGCAATTCGTGATATACCTGAAAGCATCGTCTCGAATTAGTTTAATTGCATCTGTTTTCAGCTCGCCTATGACCTTATTTATAAAAACACATAATCTCTGATCTGACTCGACAAGATCAATATCACGGCATCCCCTGGATGCAAACTCATAACTTATGCTTCCTGTGCCACCAAAAAGATCAAGCACGTTTATATCTTCAAAGTTAAAGTAATTGCTTAATATATTAAACAGGTTTTCCTTGGCAAAATCAGTTGTAGGCCTTGACACGAATTGCTTTGAGACGGGTATTCTTTTACCCCTGTATTTGCCGCTGACTATTCGCAACTGACTAAATTAAACAGGTTCAGAAACTTGTGCTTGTCCAGTTGATCCAATATACCTGAAAACATGAAATCAAAGGGTTCGAGTGACCTTATTGATTTTATGTATTTCTTCAGGGCATTATAATATTTGATGTTATCACTCTGTTCACCTGAAATGAACAGCTTGTTCTTCTGTGTATCCATATTCAGCTGCTTATAGATATACAGGACAAAATAAAGTAAATCCGTTTCGTTCTGGTACTCGAAAGTGTTGTACAGGTACAGCTGTTCCTTTGAAGCTACGGCAATATCAATGAACTTATTGTTAATATTAACATATACACAGTTTCCTTCTCTGTCTGTATCCTTTTCAAAAATGCTCTTAATAAAGGGAGTGGCCTGGTGAAATAGTTTCATGTTCCCGAACCATTTAATAGCTTCATTCGCGATATAGTTAGGAACAGCAAATACATTATAAGCATTAATCTCGCTTAAATAGTTATAATTTATTTCGTCCAGTTCATTAATGCTCTGGTTGAACCTGAAATATGTTTTCAGGTATGTCCTGTCAAAGTAACTCCGCGGTATAAGAGTGGATTTACGGGTCAGGTAAATAATACTGACTGATTTATATTTTATATTCAGCAGTCCGTCTTCTTTAAAGACTTCCGCCAGCCTGTTCACATATTCTTCAATGCTGAAAATATTACCAAATGCATAATTTCTCAGTCCGATATACCTTCTTTCCTCAAGGTCGAGAATACAAAAAGAAAGTCCATTCAAATCGGCTTGAATGGACAAATGATATTTTTGAGTGTTTTCTCTGTCTAATGATCTATCAATTAAATCGATATCAGGCATGAGACAGCCTTATTATTCCCAATTTCCTGTATTATTTGTAGCTTCTTTTAATGAGCCGACTTTCAGCCCGGGAAACTTTACTATTTTCTCCCGTTCATCAATATAATTAATTACCAGCTGCTTATCAAGGTCATGCAATAAGGTATCATATAAGGCATAAACCTCAAATACCTTAACCTTCACTTTCGATCCGGTAATCACCTCGCTGGCACCCATAACGAACTCAGCACCATCAGTATAGGGGATATAACGCAGCTGATCAACATCCTTTGTTAAAAGAGTATTCTTTAGCGAGTCAGCGACTCTCTTATAGGCAGTCTGTATTTTTATAAGACCCAGTTTAATACCCTGCTTCTCTGTGTACTGGTCAGGATCCCATTCGGGCAGGTAGTCTTTTTTCGGTATACCTATAGAATCATACTTGGCAAAGTTTATCAAAGTGTCAAAGTTGCCTGTGAATTTACCATATTTATCTTTATACATGATCTGTATGGTCCTGATATCTTTAAGCCTGCTAATTGTTGCATGTTCCCTGGCATCTTTTTCTTTATTAAAGCGGATAGGCTTCTGAATACTTTCCCAAATAAAGTATATCAGAATAATAATTGCAATTCCCAGTATTATTTGAAGAATTGGTTTACTTTTGGGATATTTAGTAACTAGTTTATTTGTAAACAGGACGGCGACAATTACGAATACAGCTAAGATTATTAAATAAATTACCATAGGATTATTTTTTGTTTCTAAAAATCAGTTTGCTTGCGAATTTAACAAAAAAAATTTGATTTAAAATTTAATACCCCGGTAATTATTGACAGTGTATGTTAAAAAAGCATTTAATATCATTAATCACTGATTTCCATGATTACAGGCCAACGCAAGACCAGGAAGAATTAATAAATGTCCTTGCTGATTTTGTCATAAATAAAGAAGAGAAAAAAATAATAATCGTTAAGGGATACGCCGGAACAGGCAAGACCACTACTATAAGTGCCCTCGTGAGAACATTCAGAAAGCTTAAGATAAAGTCTGTATTGATGGCTCCCACAGGAAGAGCTGCTAAGGTACTTACCGCCTATTCCGGACAAATAGCTTATACAATTCACAAAAAAATATACAGGCAGAAAGCCTCTAAAGACGGGTTTGGAAGGTTTGTTCTTGAAAAAAACCTGCATACCAATACATTCTTTCTTGTGGACGAAGCTTCAATGATTTCAAATGTCACGGGCGATAGTGTCACATTCGGTTCAGGCAGGCTGCTTGATGACCTTATTAACTATATATACAGCAGTCCGGGATGCAGGTTAATTATGATAGGTGATACAGCTCAGCTTCCTCCTGTGGGTATAAGTATAAGTCCGGCTCTGGATACCAAAAAACTGGCTTCTTACGGAATGGAAACCGAGTATATTGAATTAACCGAAGTGATAAGGCAGTCACAGGAATCGGGTATCCTCATTACTGCAACGCAGATTAGAAATAACATTTCTGCTAAAATCATCAGCTGCCCCAGATTCAAAATCTCTGGCTTCGGCGATATAGGCAGTATTAGCGGTAGCGAGCTTTTGGAAGAAATCTCTGCTGCATACAGCAGGCTCGGTATTAATGATACAATAATAATATGCAGGTCCAATAAAAGGGCAAATAAATACAACCAGGGAATAAGAAACCAGATATTCAACTATGAGAGAGAGATAGTGCCTGGTGAATTGCTGATGGTCGTCAAAAACAACTATTACTGGATTGGAGATGATGAAAAGATTGATTTTATAGCTAACGGAGATATTATTGAAATACTGAAAATTAAAAAATACCATGAAGTGTACGGATTCAGGTTTGCCGATGTGGGTATCCGCCTGGTTGACTATAATATAGAGCTGGATGCAAAGATAATGCTGGATACCCTGTCAAAAGAAACGCCGGCACTAGGTGAAGATGATAATAAAAAACTATTCTATACTATTATGGAAGATTATGCTGATTTAAAATCCAGAAAAACACAATATGATAAGACAAGGAATAACGAATATTATAATGCACTGCAGGTGAAGTACGCCTATGCTGTAACATGCCATAAAGCGCAGGGCGGACAGTGGAAAACGGTATTTGTGGACCAGGGTTATATTACCGATGATATGATTAATATAGAATATTTAAGGTGGCTATACACTGCATTTACCAGGGCTGTAGAGAGGCTTTACCTTGTAAATTTTCCTGAAATGTATTTTAACAACAGCTGAGTTCTGATTTATTATTACTGTTTTTTCAGAAAAATCTGCGTGCAATAGTTATAGTTATTATCCGCTTTTGCAACACCGATTCCTGTGTAGTTATAATCCTTTTCAATGTTCTCCTTATGGCTCGGACTGTTAAGCCAGCTGTTTACGTAACTCCATGCATCCGGGTAGTTACCTTTCGCTACATTCTCTCCAACCACCTCTCCTCCCAGCTCACTGAAAATCCTGCCTGCTCTTTCATTGAAACCATCATGGCCAAAAGGCGTAATCCCTTTTGCCATATTTAGACTATGGTTTCTTGCCTCTTCTACAATAAACGAATCTAATACAAGTGCCGGCAGTCCGATAGAATCACGGTGGTCATTGACCAGTTCATATATCTCCTGCTCCATGCCCCAGAGTATAGTTGCACTTGCCTCCCTGTCCTTTTCACATGATATAATGCAAATGGACAGGAACAGAACAACCGGCGGTATTATGATGTATTTATTCACCTATAATCTTTACAAGGGCCCGCTTGCGGCGTTTACCGTCAAATTCACCGTAGAATATCTGCTCCCATGGTCCGAAATCCATCTTGCCATCAGTCACTGCAACAACAACTTCCCGGCCCATAAGTGTTCTCTTAATATGCGCATCGGCATTGTCCTCGAAACCATTATGCTGATACTGTGAGTAAGGCTTTTCCGGTGCAAGCTTTTCCAACCACACCTCAAAGTCGTGATGCAGTCCCGGCTCATCATCGTTAATAAACACACTCGCGGTGATGTGCATCGCATTAACGAGTATTAAGCCTTCTTTAATGCCACTTTCTGCGAGGCATGCCTGAACTTCGTGAGTTATATTGATAAGCTCCCTGCGCTTGCTTGTATTAAACCATAATTCTTTTCTGAATGATTTCATTCTTATATTATTTTAAATTAATTATCCTTTAATCCCAGGTCCTTGATAATATTGTCGATTCTTTTGGCCAGAATATCAGATATTTCCTCGTAGCTGTCGCTTACGCCTAACTTTTCTTTCACGCTGAAATAAAACTTTATCTTGGGTTCGGTACCTGAAGGGCGTATTGAAATCTTGGAACCGTCCTCAGTGAAAAATTGCAGTACATTCGACCTGGGTATTTTAATACCCCCGTTTTCGGCATTTATCCTTTCAAGCGATGCATCATCGAGGTAATCACGGATAAGTAAGACCTTAGAGTTATTAATAGAGTCAGGGGGCTCCTTCCTGAACCTCTCCATCATTTTCTGTATCTCCTCTGCCCCTTCCTTTCCTTTTCTGTAAACTGAAAGGATACTCTCCTTAAACATTCCATACTCCCTGTAAATATTCAGCAAAAGCTCAAACAATGACTTTCCCTGGTCTTTTGCCCATGCAGCTATTTCAGCTATCAGCGAACATGAAATTATAGCGTCCTTATCCCTTACAAATTCTCCGGCCAGGTAACCGTAACTCTCCTCCCCGCCCCCTATAAAAATCTTCTTTCCCTCAAACCTTCTGATAGTATCGGCAATAAACTTAAAGCCCGTGAGCACATCGAAATGCTCAACGCGGTATTTATCGGCTATAGCAGTTAACAACTCCGTAGTCACGATAGTCTTGACTATATACTCATTCCCTTTTAGCTTGCCTTTCTCAGACCATTTTGTCAACAAGTAATTAATCAAGATACATGCCGTCTGATTCCCATTCAGCAGTATAAACCTTCCCCTGTTATCCTTAATGGCCACACCTACCCTGTCAGCATCGGGATCAGTTCCCATGACCAGGTCCGCATCAATCTGCTTTGCCTTCTCAACAGCAAGATTCAGTGCAGCCGGCTCTTCCGGATTCGGTGAACGTACCGTAGGAAAATTACCGTCAGTTACATCCTGCTCAGGAATATTGTAAATACTGGTAAAGCCTATTTTCTTAAGAGCCATGGGCACCAGCTTCACTCCGGTGCCATGTATAGGGGTATATACAATCTTAAGGCCCTTCTGCCTTTTGATTATTTCAGGCGACAGTGACAGCTCCCTTATTTTATCGGTATAAATTTGATCTATATCCTTCCCAATTATATGAACATTGGCTGTGTTATTATCAAAACGGACTTCCTGAATGCTTTTAATCTTCTGTACTTCTTCAATTATATTCCTGTCATGGGGACTGATAATCTGTCCCCCGTCTTCCCAGTATACTTTATAGCCGTTATACTCCTTCGGATTGTGAGATGCCGTAATTACTATTCCGGCCTTGCATTCGAGGTGCCTTATGGCAAATGACAGTTCCGGTGTGGGCCTGAGATCGTCAAACAAATAAACTTTAAATCCGTTGGATGAGAATATTTTGGCAGCCCTCTCGGCAAACAGGCGGCTGTTATTTCTTGAATCATGGGCAACGACAACCTTTATCTCCCCAACATTCGCGAATTCCTTTTTTATGTAATTACTCAGCCCCTGGGTAGCCATACCGACAATGTAAATATTCATCCTGTTGGTGCCGGCTCCCATTATACCCCTGAGACCGCCGGTCCCAAATTCCAGGTCCCTGTAAAATGCTTCAATAAGTTCATTTTCGTTACTGTCAAGCATATACCTGACCTGCCTTCTCGTTTCCTCATCAAACTCGGGAGCCAGCCATTTCTCAGCCCTCTCCCTTACCTCTTTAATCAAATCCTGGTTGGTCATAATATTTCAATTAAAATTTATTTATCTAAGCTATAATCCTTAAGAAACTTTGTCAGGCTTTCTTTCCAGTGCGGAATATCAAGCTTAAATGCTGATTTTATCTTATTCTTGTTAAGTACACTGTAAAGGGGCCTCCTGGCAGGCAACGGGTATTCCCATGTTTCTATCGGAATGACTTTGCAATCCATTCCTTTGATATTTATTATCTCTACTGCCAGGTCATACCAGCTGCATACGCCTTCATTAGAGTAATGGTATATGCCGGGCACGAAGTTCTTTTCCTCTGCAACTGACAGACTGATAATGTGCATTATTGCAGAGGCGAGATCAGCAGCATACGTGGGTGAGCCTACCTGATCAAAGATGACTCTCAGCTCTGTCTTCTCATTACCCAGCTTTAATATTGTCTTGACAAAGTTGTTTCCGGATGCAGCATAAAGCCATGAAGTCCGGATAATCAGAGAATTATCGTATTCGAGTATCCTGTTCTCTCCTTCAAATTTGCTTTTAGCATAGACCGACACGGGATTCGGAACATCATCCTCCTTGTACGGACGGTAATTCTTACCGTCAAATACATAGTCGGTAGATATATGTATCAGCCTGGTAATGAATTTTCTGGATAATTCGGCCAGCTTCCCCGGCACCTCTGCATTTAACCTGAAGGCAAGCTCCTTTTCCTGTTCTGCCTTGTCAACGGCCGTGTATGCCGCACAATTAATTATATAATGAGGTTTGTTCCTGTAAAAAAACTCCTCAAGCTTTGAATAATCAGTTAAATCAAGTGTGTCAACATCATGAAAAAGGAACCGGATATCACTGTAACCGGACGAGAGCTTATTTATTTCACTTCCCAGCTGTCCGTTCGAACCTGTTACCAGTATGCTTTTCATCAGGATATATAATTAAAATTCATCTCTGCTTCATGAAATCCGGGTAAGGACTTATCCTTTGCCGACACGGTAATATCAGCGGGATCAAGCTCCCAGTCGATATTGAGGGTTTTGTCATTATAGATAATTCCTCTTTCTGCATCAGGGACATAAAAACTGTCGCATTTGTACATGATAACAGCGATCTCCGAAATTACCGAAAACCCGTGTGCAAATCCTTTTGACACAAGCAGCTGTTTTTTGTTTTCTTCAGACAGCACAACTTTGGCCCATTTCCCGAATGTTGGTGATCCTTTTCTTATGTCGACAGCAATATCTATAATTTTTCCCTGCAGCACCCTGACAAGCTTTGTTTGTGCATGCGGTTCAATCTGATAATGAAGACCCCTGATTACTCCATAGGACGATTTTGACTGGTTATCCTGCACAAACCTGAAGTTCAGTCCCTCTTCAATGAATCTCTTCTCATTGAAGCTTTCATAGAAGTATCCCCTGTCATCCTCAAATACCCTGGGTTCAATAATATATACCCCTTCCAGTCCTGTTTTTATTACTTTCATTATAGTTACTCTTTATTGTAAGTAAAGATCTTATCTTCGGCTATATTCATCAGGTAATCACCATACTGGCTTTTCAGCAGCGGCTGTGCCAGCTTTACCAGCTGATCCCTGCTGATAAATCCCCTTTTATACGCTATTTCCTCAATACATGATATTTTAAGACCCTGCCTCATTTCAATAGTATGAATATAATTACTGGCCTGCAGCAGGCTCTCATGCGTGCCTGTATCGAGCCATGCCATACCCCTGCCCAATATTTTCACCTGCAGCCTTTTCTCATTCAGATAAAGCCTGTTCAAATCAGTTATTTCCAGTTCTCCCCGTGCCGATGGCTTTAATGATTTTGCCTTCCCGACCACATCATTACTGTAAAAATATAAACCCGTAACAGAATAATTTGATTTTGGCTTTGCAGGTTTTTCTTCAATACTTAACACTTCTCCCTTTGAATTAAACTCAACCACTCCGTATCTTTCGGGATCATTTACATAATATCCGAAAATTACGGCCCCGTCCTTAAACCGGGCAGTTTTAAGAAGCTCCTTTCCAAAGCCATGCCCGTAGAAGATGTTATCCCCGAGGACAAGGCACACCTTATCCGTGGCAATAAACTTTTCACCTATGATAAATGCCTGGGCCAGTCCCCCCGGGGAAGGCTGAACCTCATAGGATATTTCCATTCCCACCTGGTTACCGTTACCAAGTAGCTTTTCATAGAGATGAATATCTTCAGGAGTCGATATTATCAGAATTTTTTTTATCCCCGCAAGCATTAGCACCGAAAGAGGGTAATAAATCATCGGCTTATCATAGACCGGCAATATTTGCTTAGAGATACTTCTGGTTATGGGATACAGCCTGGTACCTGCACCGCCTGCCAATATTATTCCTTTCATTACTGAATTATTTTTTTAAAATATGAAATAGTATTAATAAGTCCTTTTTCAACCTCGACCCTGGGAGTCCAGTTATCAAGAAGCTTCTTTGCCAGGCTTATATCAGGCCTTCTCTGCACCGGATCATCCTCGGGCAAGGATCTGTGGACTATTTTTGATTTTGATTTTGTGAGCTTCAATATCAGTCCTGCAAGATCCAGTATCCTTAATTCCCTCGGATTACCCAGATTCACCGGTCCGGTTACATTTTCGCCCGTACCCATCAGACGGATTATCCCTTCAATAAGATCATCAATATATTGAAAGCTCCTGGTCTGTGATCCATCCCCAAAAATTGTGATATCTTTATTCTGTAATGCCTGAACAATAAAATTAGATACTACTCTCCCGTCGTTGGGATGCATATTAGGACCATAAGTATTAAATATCCTGGCAATTTTTATCCTTACATTATTCTGGATGTGGTAATCCATAAACAATGTCTCGGCGCATCTTTTACCTTCATCATAGCACGAACGTTTTCCTATGGGATTAACATTGCCCCAGTAATTTTCGGTTTGCGGGTGGATGCTGGGATCCCCATATACTTCACTTGTCGAAGCCTGCAATACTTTAGCCCTGATACGCTTTGCCAGTCCCAGTACATTTATAGCCCCCATTACCGATGTCTTTATGGTCTTGATGGGATTAAACTGATAATGTATGGGTGAGGCGGGACAGGCAAGGTTATATATTTCATCAACCTCAATAAAATAGGGAGTGGTTATATCATGACGCACTATCTCAAAGTAAGGATTATCAATAAGATGAATGATATTCCTTTTAGTCCCTGTAAAATAATTATCCAGGCAAATCACTTCATTACCCTCTTTCAGCAGCCTTTCACAAAGGTGTGAGCCGATAAATCCCGCTCCCCCTGTCACTAAAATTTTCTTCATAGTCATTTATCAATAATAAAATTTAAATTTTTCTGCCTATGCAAAAATATTTGAATCCTGATTCTTTCAACTCCAGAGGTTCATATATGTTTCTTCCGTCAAATATTATCTTCTGTTTCATCAGTCTTGACAATACATTATAATTAGGTATCCTGAACTCCGACCATTCGGTAACAAGTATCAATGCATCGGCATCAATGGCAGCTTCATAAAGGTCCTTTGAATACTCTATCTTGTTGCCCAGCAGTTTTTTTACTTCTCCCATGGCAACAGGATCATAGGCTTTTATTTTTGCTCCCTTTTCAAGTAATTTCTGAATCAACGTTAAGGACGGAGCTTCGCGGATATCGTCCGTATTGGGTTTGAATGATAATCCCCATATACCGAATACTTTATCCTTTAAATCATCTTTAAAATATTCCCTGATCTTTAAAAAAATTATCTCTTTCTGGTAATTGTTTACCTCCTCAACTGCCCTGATAACTTTAAGAGGGTATCCATAGGCTTCTGCAGTATGTATTATAGCCTTGACATCTTTGGGAAAACATGATCCCCCGTAACCCATTCCCGGATAAATAAATTTGTTCCCTATACGCGGATCACTGCCTATCCCCTTCCTTACCGAATTAACGTCAGCGCCCACCAATTCACAAAGATTGGCAATATCATTCATGAAGCTTATTCTTGTTGCCAGCATCGAGTTGGCAGCATATTTTGTAAGTTCAGCCGAGGCTATATCCATAAAAATCAGAGGGTGTCCGTTTAACAGGAAAGGCTTATAAATTCTCTCCATAATCTTTTTTGCCTGATCCGATTCCACTCCTACTATTATCCTGTCAGGTCTCAGGAAATCATCAACTGCAGCCCCTTCCTTTAGAAATTCGGGATTGGATGCAACATCAAATGGTATTTGCATACCTCTCTTCTTAAGCGCAGCTCTTACTGTCTCCCTTACTTTTTCTGAGGTTCCGATAGGTACCGTACTTTTTGTAACTATCACCAGGTAGTCTTTCATCAGTTTCCCGATATCAGTTGCGGCAGATAACACATGCTGCAGATCGGCACTTCCGTCTTCACCGGGCGGAGTGCCCACTGCTATGAATACTGCCTCACTTTCTTTTAATCCCTCTTCAAGATCGGT
The DNA here is from genome assembly GCA_964534745.1 of uncultured Bacteroidales bacterium. Lineage (GTDB taxonomy): Bacteria > Bacteroidota > Bacteroidia > Bacteroidales > UBA10428. The sequence goes on along the minus strand of CAZHQW010000037.1, from coordinate 23,974 downwards.
AGTAAATGAGAGCCTCCCTTTTTCCAGGTTTCTTTTTACTATTGCTTCAAGTCCGGGTTCATAAATTGGAATAATCCCTTCTTTAAGCTTATTAATTTTTTCACTGCTTATATCAACACATGATACAACAACTCCTGCTTCGGAAAAGCATGCTCCGGAAACCAGACCTACATAACCCGTACCTATAATCGTAATTTTCATATATACTATGTTTAGTTAAATATTCAGAATAGCATTTGTATATCATTTCTTCATATGCAAATCCCTCTGCGGGAATGGAATCTGGATTCCATTTTCCCTGAACTTCTTGTCTATCATAAACCTGAGATCACTCTTTATTATTTCAACCCCGAAATTATTGCTGGTCCAGAAATACAGTTGAAAGTCCAGTGAGGACTCACCAAAATCTTCAAATTTAACAAATGGAGACGGTTTTTTTGATACCTCATTATGCTCATTTGCACAACTAATAAGAACATCTCTCACCAGCTCAACATTAGAACCATATGCAACACCGACCGATACTGAAAATCTTGATTTCTTTTCAATATGGCTCCAGTTAATTACATTATCGGTGATGAACTTCGAATTGGGAATAATCATTATGATATTATTCCTGGTTTCGATCTTGGATGTTCTCAATCCTATCTCTTTGACCCTTCCTACTGTCTGCTCCTCTATTTCAACGATATCACCCACCTTTATTGAGCCCTCAAAAAGAAGAATGATACCGCCAACAAAATCCTGGAAAACATGCTGCAATCCAAGCCCCAGACCAACAAGAAGCGCTGCAGAGCCGGCAAGAAAAATAGTAATATTTATCCCTATTATATCAAGGCATGCAACTATTGCCGTAATCCATAAAATATACCTCAATAATTGCAGAATCGCATGGCTTTTCCCTAAATCAATGTTTTTTCTGGCAGTCTGTTTCCTAAACAGCCTTTTAAGCAATTCGATAACTGTTTTTGTAATAACTAAAATCAGGATTACAATAAGAATGTCGGATATAGTTGCTGCCAGCTTTTCCGTTTCAAACAACTTTATATCTAAAATATCCCTTAATGTCATATAATTTAACAGGACACTGGTTTATAGTTAATAATTGTATACGAATTCCCTTTCAAGGGTCCTGAACAGTATTTTTGGATCTACCCTTTTTACTCTGCCTGACTCCGAGAGTGATATTTCACCTGTTTCTTCAGATATTATTATAACCAGGGCATCAGTTTCTTCTGTTAATCCGATTCCTGCTCTGTGTCTCATCCCGTAATTGGGAGGCAGGTTGAAATTGTCAGATACGGGCAACACGCATCGGGCTGCATGAATCTTATTGTTAATAATTGTGACGGCCCCGTCATGAAGGGGGCTTTCCTTACTGAAAATACTCTCCAGGAGGCTGCTTGAAGTATCGGCATTTAATATTTCTCCTGTCTGCTCATAAATGTCAAGTGGAGTTTTTCTTTTAAGTACTATCAATGCTCCTATCCTTTTTTTGGCCATATTAATACATGCCTTGACAATTGCATTGATATATATTTCAGTCCTTCCCGAGCCGGAAAAAATAAAAAAATTACCCAGTGATAGTCTTGTTTTTGAAAAGTAGCGTGTTCCTATAATAACAAGAAATCTTCTCAGCTCCGGCTGAAAAACCACAATAAGGGCAATAACCCCAACGCTGACTATCTGGTTAAGGATGGATCCGAGCAGGATCATCCTGTCTTTAACCAGCAGGAGCCAGAGAATATAAATTGAAATGATAGTAACAAAAATATAGGTAGCAATAGTCCCCTTAATGAGAATATATACCTGGTACATGATAAATGCCACGAGGAGAATGTCTATGATATCAATTATCCTTACTGTTATAAAGGAATAGATCATAAATCTAATCTGTTATAAAAACAAAGGTAAAAAAATATGGGAAATCCCACCATTATAACAATGAACATAACTTTATAGTTTGCACCGCTTCCCTGACATCATGCACCCTCAGGATATCAGCACCCTTCATAAGGGCGATCGTATTAAGTACTGATGTGCCATTCAGGGCTTCCCGGGAGGTAATATTTAATGCTTTATATATCATTGACTTGCGCGAAAGGCCGACAAGTAAGGGCAGTTCGAATATTCTAAAATCATCCAGGCGATTCAAAATCCGGTAATTGTGCTCCAGCGTCTTACCGAATCCAAATCCGGGATCAATTATAATATCACATATGCCCGCCAGTTTTGCTTTTTGTACTTTTTCTGAAAAGTATAGCAATATCTCTTCAACAACATCATCATAAACGGGATTAACCTGCATATCCATTGGTGTCCCTTTCATGTGCATCATAATATAAGGAACAGACAGTGCGGCAACCATATCAAACATATCTTTGTCCGCTTCACCTGCCGAGATATCATTAATTATGTCAGCATTATATTCCTTTACTGCCATTTCAGCCACTGATGAGCGGAGGGTGTCAACTGAAATAATTATATCCTGATATCTTTTTCTTATCGCTCCGAGTGCAGGTGCCAGCCTGCCTATTTCTTCATCCACAGATATCTCTGCAGCCCCGGGCCTTGATGAATAAGCCCCCACGTCTATTATTGACGCCCCGTCCCTTATCATCTGTCCGGTTTTTTTCAGAATCTGCTCTTCTGTAATATATTTTCCACCATCATAAAAAGAATCAGGAGTAATATTTAGTATGCCCATAACAAGGGGTGTTGATAAATTTATAAGCTTACCCCTGCAATTCAAAGTATATTTCTTTGAAAAAAATGTATCTTTAAAACTCATAAATATATATTTACCGTTATAAAGGTAATAAAAAGCCTCTAGATAAGTTTTGAAAACCACAGCATATTAACTATGAAATTTGTTGTTATAGAAGGACTGGATGCCTCCGGTAAATCAACGCAGCTGGGATTATTGCATAATTACCTGAAAACAAATAATATCAAATACAAGTACCTGCATTTTCCGAGAACCGATGCGCCGGCATACGGTGATCTTATAGCCAGGTTCCTCAGGGGCGAATTCGGAGATATAAATACTGTAAATCCTTACCTTGTTGCCCTGCTGTATGCCGGAGACAGGAAAGATGCAGCAGAGCTTGTTCAGAACTGGATACACCAGAATTACCTTGTCATTGCTGACCGTTATGTACATTCAAATATTGCTTTTCAATGTGCCAAAGTCAATAATAAAAGCGAGAGGGAAGCATTAAAAAGCTGGATAACATATTTTGAATACCATTATAACAAGATTCCCAAACCGGACCTGAGTTTATTTCTGGACGTTCCTTTTGAATTTACAATTAAAAAACTGGGGCAGGACAGGAAAGGCCATGACCGGGTCTATCTGAAAGGCAAAAGGGACATACACGAGGATGATATTAAGTTCCAGCAACGCGTTAGAGATATGTACCTGGCCCTTGTAAGGGAAGATCCTGACTTTCAGCTAATAGACTGTAAGGATAAAAAAAACAGTATTTTGCCTCCGCAGTCAATATTCCGGAGTATCCTGAAAAAGCTTAAGCTGGATTAACAATACATTAACAATTTAATAAAAACGATTTGGTTACTTTTTAAATATGATGAAAATATTACGAATAGCAAGCAGAATAATAGTAGGTGCCTTATTTGTATTTTCAGGATTTGTCAAGGATATAGATCCTATGGGATCAACCTATAAGTTCATGGATTATTTTGTAGCTTTTCACCTGGGATTCCTGAACTTCGCAGCTTTTCCCCTGGCCATCCTTTTAAGTACCGGTGAGCTGGTAATTGGCATAAACCTGCTTCTGGGGATAAGAATGCGCATAACAAGCTACGCACTGATGATATTCATGTCATTTTTTACAGTCCTTACACTCATCCTGGCAATATTTAATCCGGTTTCCGATTGCGGTTGTTTTGGCGATGCCGTTATACTGACGAACTGGCAGACATTCTGGAAGAACATTATTATACTTGTACCAACCCTTATTATTTTCTTTTCCAGAAATAAATATGTGCCCTTTTACACAGATAATGTTGAATGGAGACTCACCGCGATTTTTGTTCTTATAGGAGTGCTTATTTCTGTTTATTCATACAGGAATTTGCCCCCGCTCGATTTCAGGCCTTATAAAATCGGGACCAATATCCCCGAAAAAATGACGATCCCTGAAGACGCGGAGCTGGATGAATACAAGATAACGGTAACATATGAGAAAAACGGAATAAGGAAGGAATTTGAAGAGAAAAATATTCCCTGGCAGGATACAACATGGAAATGGGTTGAGACAAAGCAGGTATTATTAAAGAAGGGATATGAACCGCCGATTCATGATTTTACTATAACGACTCTTGAAAACAATGATATAACGGATCTGGTAATCTCAGATCCCGGATATTCATTTCTTCTTATTGCTGATGACCTCACAAAGGCCAATATCGATGCATTCAGTATTATTGATGCAACAGCACAGTCCTGTATGAGCAAAGACTGTTCATTTTATTGCCTTACATCGTCAACAACAGAAGAAATTAAAAACTTCAGGGAAAAGCTGAAACCAAGCTTTGATTTTTATACAATGGATGAAATAACAGTAAAAACTATTATCCGCTCCAATCCCGGACTGCTATTGATGAAAGAAGGCAATATTATCGGCAAGTGGCACTATAATAATTTTCCTGCCTTTGATGCTTCAGACAATAATTATATTGCCAGGGTAATGGATTCTCAGAGAAAAAACAGGGAAAAACTGACTGTTTATTTCCTTGCAACCTGCTTTATTACGGTTGTTTGTGTTTATCATATAGTAATACTCAGAACCAAATAAAACAATTACCGGCCGGCCCTTTTATGAAGAATATTATTGTATTAGTCGCCATATTAATTTTACTCGCGTTTTCGGCTTGCGAGGAAACAAACCAGTGTACCCGGGAAACCGAAATAACTGCCCATATTAACTTTAAAACAGCCGGCAGCAAGGTCAGGGATAGCATCGTTGACAACCTGACTGTTATTGGCAGAGACACCCCGTATTATAACGTTAATAATATTAAGTCTATTGACCTGGCACTTTCACAGGCCTCAGATACCAGCGAATTCAGATTTGCCATTGGCGAACAGTCAGATACAATATCTTTTTACAGTAAAAGAGAACAATATATGATCTCTTATGAATGCGGATTTGCCACCCGCTTTTTCCTGGATACAGTAATAACAAGGGAAATAATTATAGATTCGGTAAAAATTATTAAAAGCATAGTAGATATCTCTGATGAAACAAATATTATATTTTACTTTTAGCTGTATAATACTATTCTGCCCTGAAGATATTGCTGCACAGGATAAAATGGTGAAAAACAGGGGACTCAGGTTTGGAATTGACCTATCTGATTTCGTCATGCCTTTGTTTTATCCGGAAACAAAAGGTTATGAATTTCTGGCCGATATACAGATTACTGATGATATTTTTATTGCCGGAGAGTATGGTGTCAGCAAGACCACTCTTGAAACTGGTTCATACAGCTTTGATTATGATTTGGACGGCCGGTATATGAAAATAGGGATCAACAGAAACATGCTTAAAAATGATGAAAAATCAAAAAATGACATGGTGTTCGTTGGAATCAGGTACTCATTCTCCTCCTTTAAACATAGAGCCAGCAATATCAGTATTATTGACGGGCACTGGGATGAGGAAATAATAACTGATACTGGTGAGCGCAGTTCAAATTGTCATTTTATTGATATTGCTGCAGGAGTCAAAACAGAGCTTTTTAAAAACATTTACCTTGGCTGGACTGTAAGGGGCATGATAAGGATAAGGCTGGAACCGGATAAAATAATGACACCATACATAATACCGGGATTCGGGAAAGGCAGTAAGAAGGCGTCCATTGGATTCAATTACTCAATATATTACAGAATTCCATATAAAATAAAGGTGAAAGAAAAGAATTAGCTATTTTTAACATTTTAATTTTTAACATAAATCTTTATACCAATTATGAGAAAATTAATAGTGGCAGGAAACTGGAAAATGAATAAAAGCCTTCAGGAAGGTATTGAACTTGCAAAGGCTGTTAACGAAAAAGTAAACGGACAGAAAGCACTTGTGGTGTTGTGTACACCGTTCATCCATCTTACAGAGGTAAAAAAGGTAATTAACAAAAGCACCCTGTTCCTGGGAGCGCAGAACTGTTCTTCTAAACCGGCCGGAGCCTATACGGGAGAAATCTCTGCATCCATGATAAAATCGACAGGTGCTGACTATGTTATAATAGGACACTCCGAAAGGAGAATGTACTTTAAGGAAACCGATTCAACCCTGAATAAGAAGGTGAGACTTGCCCTGGAGAATGAACTCATTCCCATATACTGCTGCGGTGAGGTGTTACCTGAACGGGAGGCAGACAGGCATCTTGATGTTGTCAGCAGGCAGATTAATGAAGGACTGTTCAGTTTGTCCACCAAAGAGTTCAGTAAAGTGGTAATAGCATATGAACCTGTATGGGCTATCGGAACAGGTGTAAATGCTACACCCGGACAGGCACAGGAAATGCATGCCTACATCAGAAGCCTTATTGCCGGCAAATATGGGAAAGAAGTCGCAGAAGATACAACCATTCAGTACGGTGGAAGCTGCAAGCCCTCAAATGCGCGGGAGCTTTTTGCCAATCCGGATGTTGACGGGGGACTGATAGGAGGCGCTTCGCTGGAGGCCGAAGACTTTGTGGCTATTGTCAATTCCTTCTGAAACTCACCGGAAGACAAAGAGATTCATCAGGGGACATGCTGAGCCAATGGAATATAAAGCATTGCATTTTAAGCTTGATAGAATTTCTGACGCCCTGAGGGAAATTATTATAGCCAGGTTGTTTTCCTCGGGCTTTGAAGGATTTCTGGAAACCGATGATGGTGTTGTGGCTTATATTCCTGCTGACCTTTATAAAAGGCAAAACATTGATAATATACGCCTGTCTGAAGATCCTGCCTTCGGGGATATGGTTATTGAAGAAGATTTCATAATTGAAAAAAACTGGAATGAGCTCTGGGAAAAGAGCTATGAACCGGTTATTATTGACAATATATGCCTTATAAAAGCCACTTTCCATAAGAATACGCCTTCATGCCAGTACGAGATCATAATTGAGCCAAAAATGTCGTTTGGTACAGGCCACCACGAAACTACCGCTCTTATGATCAAAGAAATGCTGGAAATTAATTTTAAGGGCAAAAAAGTGCTGGATATGGGTTGCGGGACAGGAATACTGGCAATACTGGCATCAATGAGAGGTGCTGCCGGCGTAACGGCAATCGATATAAATGAATGGGCATATAAAAATGCCGTTGAGAACGCCGGAAAAAACAGTATCAGTAATATTAGTGTTTACAAAGGTGACGTTAGTATTGCAGGTAGTGATACATTTGATATCATCCTGGCAAATATTCAGCTCAGCGTAATACTTGATGACATTAAATACTACCGGACTTTGCTGGCTTCAGAAGGACTTCTGATCTTAAGCGGCTTTTTAAAACCTGACCTTGCCAAAATAAAAAAACAGTGCTTTAAATATTCTTTAAAATATATTAGCTTTAAGGAAAAGAATAATTGGGTATCAGCAAAATTTAAAACATCATGATATGAAACGGGCCCTGTTCTTATTCTCCCTGCCGGCATTATTAAGTATCTCGCAATATGTTTCACCACAGCAATTAAAGCAATTCTCAGAAGATCCTGCGATTTTTATAGAAGAATTAAACCTTTTCATGGAGAAAAGCCTGACAGCAGAAGAGCTGAATACGCTTAACAATTTTAAGGCATACTGGGAAGGAGACAGTCTTTTTACCCCTGATGAGAAGGTCCGGATAATAAATATCGCACAAAAACTACTTGATAAAAAGGCAAAGCCCTCACCACATTTTATAAATTACCTGCATTGCCTTATTACCCTTAAAAAAAACAGCACCGGCATTAAAAATTATAATACATGGGAAAAGGGACTGCTTTATATAATTGAACAGAGAGAATTGTCGCTCAGTAAAATAAACGATTTTCTAATTTTTACTGCAGGCTTGCTAAATTCAAATATCCTGAATGAATCATATTCGGCTCTATGGAAGGCAAGTAAATCCGATTATACATTCATGCTGGATGACGATCTAAAAGTCAGGTTCGCATCAACAAACCTTTTCTGTTATGCTAAAAAGGACAGTATAGCAATATTCAATACAGAAGGCGATTATTATCCTGTTGATAACTTATGGAAAGGGAAAAAAGGCACAATAACATGGGAACGCAGTGATTACAATAAAGACGAAGTATATGCAACACTGTCTGTTTATGAAATTGACATGACAAAGTCAGAATACCAGGCAGAAGACGTGACATATACAAACAAGCTTTATTTCGATTATCCGCTTAAGGGCACTTTGTCAGATAGGGTTCAATACATACAAAAAGATGAAATCCCCACATACCCACGCTTTGAATCATATCAGAAGAACTTCAGGATAGAAAATCTGTACGATAATATAAATTATGAGGGCGGACTGGCAATGCAGGGTGCAAGACTTATTGGAAGAGGCACAGGAGACGAAATGGCAAAAATATTCCTGTTCAGGAAAGATACACTCATTATTTTAGCACAGTCGATCTATTTCAGTTTCAGGGCCGACAGGATAACGGGTCCGAATACCAACGTGACTATAAAACTTAAAAACGACTCAATATATCATACCGGACTTAATTTCAGGTATATTGTTCCCCGCAAGGAATTAACACTATCGCGCTCTGAAGATTTTACCTCCCAGAGCCCTTACTTCAATTCCTATCATAAGATAGATATGAGCTTCGAACAGCTTGTATGGAACATGGATGAACCCATAATGAAGTTTACTGCACCAATAGGAGCTTCTATAGGGATAGCCAGTTTCGAGTCGGTTAACTACTTCAATTATAATAACTTTATCGCATTGCAGGGAATTGACGAAGTGCATCCCCTTGTTTCAATAAGGAGTTTTGCAAAAAGAATGGGCTCAAACGAGTTTCTGGCATCTGATTATGCGGACTATCTGAGAAAATCCGCAACCCAGGTGCGGCAAATGCTTATGCGCATGTCAGTGCTGGGTTTTATTTACTATGATGTAAATACGGAAATGGCCACGATTAAACCAAAGCTGGAGAATTACCTCGCCGCCTTCATGTCTAAAATTGACTTCGATGTTATAGGCTTCCCGTCAAGAACAAAAGCGCCGCTTGAAAATGCGGTCTTTGACATCAGTAACTATGACCTTAAAATAAATGGCATTCCGCAAATCTTTGTAAGTGATTCCCAGAATGTTGTAATCTTTCCAAGAGAAGACAGGATAATACTTAAGAGAAACAGGAATTTTCAGTATGATGGCACGGTAATGGCGGGATTATTTACCTTTTACGGAAATAATTTCTTTTTCAACTATGATTCTTTTAATATCAATCTGCAAAATGTCGATTCGCTGTCAATAAGGTTCATTACTGAAAACACGGATAATTACGGATTTCCGATAATTGACAAAATAAACAATCAGATCCAGCATATAACAGGTGAGGTGTATATTGATAAGCCGGACAATAAATCAGGAAGGATAAACTACTCTGAATACCCTATATTCAAAAGCAATGAAAACTCATTTGTATACTATGAGCGGAAGGATATTCAGAACGGAGTATATGAACAGGATGATTTTTATTTTAAGGTATATCCATTCACAATAGATAGTCTTGATAACTTCAACAAGAGGGCCCTGTTATTTGACGGGGAATTTACTTCGGCCGGCATATTCCCTTTCTTTGAAGAGACATTGTCGCTGCAAAAAGACAAATCTCTCGGATTTCTGCATCTGACAGGAGAAGAGGGACTCCCCCTGTATGGAGGCAAAGGCAATTACATGAATGAGATTCATCTGTCAAATGAGGGACTGAAAGGCAAAGGAACAATAACCTACCTTACATCAGTCGCAAATTCAGAAGATATTACCTTTTTCCCCGATTCATTAAATGCATATGTTACCAGTTTCAGGATAACCAAGGAGACAACCGGACCAGAGTTTCCCTGGGTTGAATCATCAAATAACTACATTCACTGGCTCCCTTACTCTGATGAATTTTATGTGTTAAAGAGGGATGTGGATTTTAAAATATTTAATGATTCAACTACCCTGGCAGGGGACCTGAAATTAACACCCGCCGGATTATCAGGACAGGGCAGGATGGATCTGAAGAACTCGGAGATCAAATCAAAGATGTTCACATACAAGTCGGATGAAATTCTGGCAGATACTGCTGACTTCTCCCTGAAGTCGATTCATACAAAAGGATTTACAGTCCTGACAGATAACGTTAATGCCCATATAGACTATAACACCGGCAAGGGATACTTTCATTCCAACGAGGATTATACCAGGGTTGACTTCCCTGAAAACAGGTACGTCAGCTATCTCGATAATTTTACATGGGATATGGAAAAGAAAGAGATGGCAATGGGTTCAAGCAAGATTGAAAAGCCCGGACTCATTGAAGCTGAAGGATATGAGACAGAGGCGGAAGGACCGAGATATATCTCACTGCATCCGGACCAGGATTCGCTGAGTTTTGTTTCACCGCTTGCCTACTACGACTATCAGAATAACCTTATCAAAGCAACCGGAGTAAAGTTTATAAATGTTGCCGATGCAAGAATATACCCAGACAAGGGTAGTGTAGTGGTAGCACAGGATGCCAAAATAAGAACACTGGTAAATGCAAAGATCATTGCCAACCTGGTTACACGTTTTCACACCTTTCATACGGCTGAAGTTAACATACAGGGGAAAAACAGCTATACTGCCAACGCGTATTATGATTATACCGACGAAAATTCTAAAATCCAGACTATCCATTTTAATGATATAAAGGTCGATGAAAATATTCGCACTGTAGCAAGCGCTGATATTTATGAACCTGACAACTTCACCCTCAGTCCCAATTACCACTACCAGGGTAAGGTCTTTCTGGAAGCGGACAAAAGGTTTATGACATTCAAAGGTGCCACCATGATTGAACATAATTGCGAACAGCTCGATACAAAATGGCTTAAGTTTGAGACCGAAATAGACCCGTATAACATATATATTCCTGTTGACGAGCAAACATTTGACATAAACAGAAAAAGGATTTACAGCGGTATATTTATTCATTATGATTCAGTACACATCTATCCTGCATTTTTTTCACCAAAGAAGTTCCACAGTGATAATGCAATTATTTCCGCATACGGTGATCTATATTATGATAAAAACTCACAGTTATACAAAATTGCAGCAAGGGAAAAAATTTTTGACAGGAATCTGCCGGGAAATTACGTCAGCCTTCACCGGGAGGACTGCCAGATTTACGGGGAAGGTAAAATTGATCTGGGAGCTGATCTGGGCCTTGTGCGCTTAATCTCAGCAGGAAATGCGCGCCATGATATCAAAGAAAATAAAACCACCCTCGATATTCTTCTGGGAATAGACTTCTATATTAAAGAAGATATTATTGAAATAATAGCCAGTGAAATAGACAGCATCTCCGAATTGGAACCCACTGACATGAATGCCGATACATACAACAAGGGGATCATTGAACTTGCGGGCAGGGAGCTGGCCGGAATGTACAAAGATGAGCTTAACCTGTTTGGTAAAGTAAAAGAAATCCCTGCTCCGCTCAGACACACGATCTTCTTTAATGAGCTGAAGCTTATGTGGAATGACGCAACAAACTCCTATATATCCTATGGTGAGATAGGAATAGGAAGTATAGACAACACCCAGATTAATAAAAGGGTGAAAGGCCTTTTCGAGCTCCAGATAAAAAGAAGCGGTGATATATGCGATATATACCTTGAAATTGATAAAACGCACTGGTATTATTTCGGATATACGCGTGGCGTCATGCAGACCCATTCCTCAAACCAGCTCTATGTAGACAGAATAAAGGTCCTGAAACCCAAGGAGAGGAAACAAAAGATAAGGACAAGGGCAGGAGGTCTTTCCTATATATATATGGTATCCACGGAACGCAAAAAGAATGCGTTCTATTACAAATACCTTGAATCTCTTAAAGATGAAAAAGAAGAATCAGAGAGTATAGAAATCGAATAAATCTTAATTACAGTTTATAATCCCTGTATCTTCTTGTCTTTTGGATACTTGACCGAATAAATAAACCTGATATTACGGGATTGCCCTGCTTTTAGGTTTAGCTTCCATAAGAGCTTTCCATAATCGCTATTATATTCCGCACCTCCATTATCTTCCAGCTGCACCTCAATATCCTTATTCTTTGATATAGGTACCTGGTCAAGGACTTCAACATCCACCGGGAATACATTATTATTCCTGACTATGATCTCATAGCCTTTAAGCTCTTTAACATTCCCGCCTATCACCTGTTTGCTTGTAAGATCTTTCAGCTGGTTTCTTTTTACGGATATCTTATTGTCCCTGCCAAGGGAAACCAGTAATGTATCGGCAGTGGTAACGGGATTTATAGTGGACTGTCCCACATACATGCCCTGAAAAAACAGGTTTGCCTGTCCGGCCAGTAGATTATACTGTCCGTAATCGGCTACCTTTGCCAGCAGAAATGCGCCGTCATTAAGCTTGGGTACGGTGTGGTATGTGAAGTCAGCATCCAGCTCATATTCCTTCATTGCCACAAGGTGCTCTTTCCCGTCAGAAGGTATATCCTGCAACACCTCAATATTGTACTCTGCAGCCATCTGGCTTGTTGTCTGCGTAACTACGTATTCGGGCATTTCAGCTTCGTCTTCATATTCTATGGCCCCTGCTTTTGCCTCCTGGGCAATGTTCATCTGCATCATCTGCGAGCGTTCAGCAGATTTTGTTCCGTAACCTATAACCACCGGCCGCGGCTCATAGAAATCGATATACCATGGATATAGTATGGGCCTGTTGTTATCGACAGCCGGATTACCGGTTGATATTGTAAGCCTGACATCTTTCCAGTCATATCCTGTATTCTGGTACACATTTCCTTTATAGATAAGACTTACAGGTTTGTCAGTACCGGCGGCCCTGATATCATAAATGGGCGACCAGCCAGCGCTGCGGGTAAGATAAGATACCCTCAGCCCTATTTTTGTCGCAATATTGGCAGACACATTTATTATGATTTCACCTGTTGGCTTGTTCCTGGATGAATTAAGCTCATTAAGCTGGCTTTCTATTCTTGATTTTACAAACCTCAGCTCCTGCACTTTCGCATCAATCCTCAATATCTCCTTTTTTACTTCAAGCAGTCTCGCCCTGTAAAATATTACAAGCTGCTTCAGCTCTTCCACGTCCATTCCCTCCTGTTCACTACCAAGCTTATTATTATCATTTATCAGTTTTTCTTCACCCTGATACACCATTTTCTGATTCTGGAGCCAGAAAATATCACTGTCAATCATCTCCAGTGAATCCCTGAGTTCCTTTATCCGCGGAGATTCTTTCTGTCCAAACATATAATTGATGCGGGATGTTGCCGATAACAGGATAGCCTTACCGTTAATTTCAACCTGGAGGCTGTTTTGCATTATGCTGCTTGTGAGATCTTCCAGTATTATTTCCGTTATTCCCGGGGAAAGACTGATTGAGGATTCCCTTGTGATTTTGGCATTTTGCTGGTATACAGTGACTTCCTTTATTTCAGATTTTACATTTATTGGATATGCTTCAACTGACAGAAGCACCAGTATTGATATAACCGATAATATTTTCATGATAATAGTAATTATGTTAATAAAAATACACTAACTAAATTAAAAAATATTTGGAAATAAAAGATGGAAAGCGCCCTTTTTTTGGGGACAGCCCCAGGGCGCTGTCCCCATAGTCCCCGGGGCGCTGTTCCTTTCATATCCCTCTTATCAAAATTCAAGGGCTACTGTCAGCGCTACTTTAACTGGCTTGCCGCCTTTCAAACCCGGCTTCCATTTTGGTGCCTTTTTGATTATGCGTATAACCTCATTGTCAAGCAGTACATTTAAACCTCTCAATATTTTAATGTTAGTGAGCGAACCATCAGGGTCAACAGCAAACTGGACAAAAATCCTTCCTTTAATGTTTTTGTTCCTGAGTTCATCAGGATAAACGATATTATCATAAATATATTTTTTGAAAGCTTCAAGTCCGCCTGCATATTCGGGCATTTCGTCAGCAATATACAGAGGTGAAACATCTTCAGCTTCGGCTTCCCCAGTTACAACAGTTCCTGAATATGCTGCTGCATCTGCAAACGTAACAGTAGCAGTATATTCCTTCTTACTATGACCGGTACCGTATCCGGCAACCCTGACTGCACTTTTCGGGGAACTGCCAACAGCATAATTGCTGACACCTTCAGGCAGCGGCAATGGCTGTTTTACGGTGGTTACATTACCTCCTGCATTCCTTATCTCTGAATCCACGGCCACAAATGAAGTGTAATTGGTCAGCAAATTATACTTTAATCCCAGCCTTGTTATTTCATCTGCAAGTTCAGTTGTATTACCCAGATTATTATAATCATCAAGATACATTATTCTCTGCCTTGCCCATAAATACTTCAAAGCACTGTTGCTTTCAGAAGACTTTGATGATGTAAGGCTTATAGTCTTGCTATAGTTATCATCTCCTGTCCGTCCTTTCAATTCAATACTTCCTGAAGCTTTACCCTTGTATTTGCCTATTACGACTATTGGTCTTTCAGCCAGAACATCGGGAATATTTGCCGGTTCAACATCATAGACATCAAATCCGGGATATTTCATTTTAATATTTGTCAGTACGGGAGAACTTATATATTTACGGAACTTTTCCGCATTCCCTGCAGCCTGGTCCGGATTTGTAATGACAAAAGGTTCACCCATCCCCACATGTGCCATACCCTCTATTATATAACGGTTGACTGAGGATCCTATTCCAAAGGCAAAAAAGTTAGCCTTTCCCAGGTTGTCCCTTATCAGGTCGAATGCCTCTTTTTCAACGCTAACATAGCCGTCAGTGGCAATAATAAATGTTCGCGAATAGTCTTCAGTACCTTCAAGGGCAAGTGCACGCTTCAGGGCGGGAAGAAGCTCAGTACCACCTCCCCCACGCTGGTTATCTATATGCTGAATTGCCTTATTTATGTTCTCAGTGCTGGCAGGCATTGATCTTTCAAACAACACATTTGAGCTGCCTGCAAATAAAAGCACATTAAACCGGTCCTGGCTTCTCAGGTTTGATATAAGGTTCCGTAAAAGCTTTTTCGAAATGTCAAGCGGGAATCCGTACATGGAGCCAGAAACATCTACAATAAATACATATTCCCTGGGCGGTATTTCTGAAGAGGTAATACTTTTTGGCGGCTGAATCATTGCCATAAAGAAATTCTCATCCTGCCCTTCATAGAGCATTACTCCGGATTCTATCTTATTTCCCGACAGCCGGTACTGGATTATAAAATCCCTGTTACCTTCGAACTGTTCGGTATTTTTAAGACTGATATCGGCCGTATTCATATTTTCAAAGCTAATATCCACTTCATGTGAAGGCGAACGAACATCGCTTATCGGCATTCCGCTCCCTATATGTACATTAATATTAAATGAATATGTCGGCTTTTCTCCTTCACTTAAATAGGGATTTGATATCCACGTATCTTCAGGAGCAGATTCCTGGGTCTGGTTGCTGTATCTCGGACCCACTACCGTAGGGTATACAAATTCATATACCGATAATTCAGGAACAAGATACTCGGTATATTTAAGTTCCACTTCAATGATATCACCGGGCAATATATTGGCAACATTCATCTGAAAAACATTGGGTCTCTCCTGCTCCAGCAATGATGCAGTTTTGCCCTCATTCTTTGCCTGTTCATAGGTTTGCCGTGCCTTTTGTTTTTCCTGGATTATGGCAAATATCTCCCGCTCACCTATTTTCATTTTCATATCATACACAGCAGCCCTTGTTGAAGCGGGAAAAACGTAAATTGCTTCCAGCACATTCTGTCCTTCATTTTTATATACCTGGGTAATCCTCACATCTGCAATCACTCCCGCAATGTACACATCCGCAGATGTTGACTTCAGCGGTAGCTGATCTGTTTCAGGATTATCACTTTTTATAAAAAAATAAGGAGAAAGGGTCTTGTCCGTATTCTCGCCTTCCTGGCTGCAAGCCATGCTAAATTGCATAAATAAGGCAGTAAATGTTGCTGCCACCAATGCAATAAATCTCGTTAATTTATTAACTTTTGTTGTTTTCATGATTTTTTGCTTTTAAAGATTATTTTGTAATAAGATGCGGGGCGCCATGGAATTCCATAAATATGAATCCATTTTAATGAAAAAATTGTGGCAGCCTGGACTGTAATTAATCCATTATTGGTAATTTTATAATATAATTATCAATACATATTTTTTCTGAGAATTAACAGGTATACATATAACAGATTAGATACCTATCATAATCTTACTGATGAAGAATTAATTGCTGAGTATTTTTCAAACGGACAATTAAAAATAATAGGTGAGCTGTTTAAAAGATATACTCACCTGGTATTCGGTGCCTGCCTTAAGTACCTGAAAGATGAGGAAAAGAGCAAGGATGCGGTAATGGAGATATTTGAAAGCCTGGTAGAGAAACTTAAGACACACAGGGTAGCAAACTTTAAAAGCTGGTTGTATATGGTCACCAAAAATCATTGTCTGATGTTGCTTCGTTCAGATTCTTCCTATGCCAGATTAAAGGAAAGGATTTTTTATAATTCCTTGTCAGAAATTATGGAAATAAATGACCAGATGCATCCTTTATTTAAAGATGATCCGGATGTTATGACTGCAAACCTGAATAAGGCACTGGGTAAACTTAAAGCAGAACAGGGAAATTGCATCAGGTTAATGTACCTTGAAAACAAGTCTTATAAAGAAATTGCAGAAATTACCGGGTATACACTAAAAGAGGTTAAGAGTCACATACAAAATGGAAAAAGAAATCTGAAAAATTACCTAATTAAACCAGATGACAAAGAATAGAAAAATAGAATCCCTTTTTACAAACGGAGGCTGCCTGTCAGCCGAAGCCATTAATAAGTATGTATCCGGACTGCTGAGTGAAAAGGATAATGAACTTGTAAAAAAGCATATTGATGAATGTGACTTTTGTGCCGATGCAGTTGAGGGGTATAAAAGTATAAAGCTAAAGGAACCGATAATCAAAACAGTACAACAGATTAACAGGGAGATAGAAAAGAAATATGAAACAGTCCGGCCCGGGACTTTATTCATAAACAGAAAAATACTGGCATATTCTTCGCTGGCTGCCA
>CAZHQW010000037.1:0-6529 GCA_964534745.1 uncultured Bacteroidales bacterium | reverse complement strand
AAACTTTAGAGAAGTTTGAACTGCCTGCCGCCGGGACACAAAATAAAGATGAACCACCTGCTTTTGAAAGTCATGTCATTGAGGAAAAAATTTTCATTGCGGAATCAGAGGTAATAAGCGATGCTACCGGTAAAGGTGTGGCTGCCGGAATCGGCGAAGTCGAAAGTCCCGCTGCATCCAGTGTCAGGTCAGCTGAAACAACTACTGCAGTAAAATATGAAGCAGCATCAATCAGGGGGGCAAAGAAATCGGCAGCCAAAGAATATTATGAAGCGGAAGAAATATTGCCTGCCACCACAGAAATTACGGATGCATCACCAAGGTTTGATAATGACGGTATTGAAAAGTTCAAAGAATATGTTCAGAAGAACATTAAATACCCGGCAAAGGCGAAAAAATCAGTAATTGAGGGTGAAGTTCTGGTAAGTTTCACTGTAGATAGTACCGGCAGGGTGACTGATCCGGAAATTATCAGTGGCATTGACTCTTTGCTGAACAGCGAGGCACTGAGAGTTGTGAGTTCTTCTCCCCTGTGGGTACCTGGCATTAAAAACGGACAACCTGTAAATATAACTTATACTATTCCAGTTAAGTTTAAACTGAAGTAACTCCCGGTGCTACCTATGGCGTTTCTTCTTCCCTACCCTTCTCGCCCTTTTCGCATAGGTCTTCTTTTTCTTTGTTTCCCTGAATTTCTTGTTTCGCGGCAGCTCTGACTGTTTGGGCATCATTAAATTTCTTCTTTCCACCATATCTTTATAGCCGCTGCATCCTGCCAGAAAAATCAATATTAAAGCTTTAAGGAATAGTATTTTAATATTTAATATTCTATTCTTCATACAGGAGATTATTATTATTTGGAACAGGTTATAGAATAAAGTTCTGAAAATAAGACTAAAATTAAAAATTTAATTAACAGAATGTTACTAATTTGCTTAAAAAAGGGGATGTTTATTATATTCCGTTAAATGTAAAAAAATATAATGCCGAGGGTTACTTTTTGTTAATTTCAGGAATTAAGTGTGGAACCGGCCGTTAAATGGAAATAACCTTATCAACTAAGTACTGTCTACTTATTTTAATATAAATTTCCGGCCGGTTTTAAATCAACGTATTATGGGCTATTAGTTATACTTTCTATTCGTTATTATGAACAATCATGCGCGGATTTTCCGGCACGTTTATTCTGATGTCCATGTTTCTTATTTTAGCCATGTACTCTGTATCATATTCCTGGATAATCTTTTCATATTCGAGCTTTTTCTGCTCAAGGGCCAGCTTTATGTCCTTCATGCTTTCCCTGTCAAAATCACAGTTTATATATGCCTGATATAAATCCTTTAGTGACTGTATGTCATAGCCTGTGATAAGATCCCCCCATGTCAGGTATTCCGGGTTAACAGGGCTACTACATGATTCTTTAACATCCTGGGAATTTGAATAAGTCAAAAAGAGGACATTCATAACAAATATCAACAAAACAGTTCTTTTCATTAAATTATCTTTTAGATTTAGGTATTTTGATGCTTTTCAATTAACTTTTTTATTCTCTGTATAATCAACTATTTATACATTAAATAATAAATATTTGTTTATTAAATATGATAAACAGAAAATAAGGTGATTTAAATCATCGGGTAACGGTGATGATTATCATCTTTTCCTTATTCAGAAGCTTAAAATATCCAGATTTTGTATTGACGAATCAACAGGGATTGTATTTATATTAACTGCCTTTTTCTGTGCAAGTTCATACCGTATTTTAGCCAGTGGTATATCTGGATTGGTAATATCAACCTGAATGCTGAATTCGGTGAATGACTTACCCCTGTTTACTGTCGGTTCATCGGCAAACAAATTGTTGTTACGCAGATATTGTTCTATTTCCTTCACATTATCATTTGCTACATTAAAAAGTATCATTACTTTATTCTCGGCATTCACCACTCCATACAGGTTCAGGACAAACATTTTCAATAAATCGGTTTTTTTTATATCCTTTTTAAGTCCGGGATTTATCCATATTCCCGTTTCCGATTTCATAACAGTATCAATAATCTTCAGCCCGTAGTTTCTGATTGCATTTCCTGTCTGTGTAATCTCCACACCAATATCAGCGCCGAGGTTTTTTACTTTTGCCTCGGTTTTACCCCATGTTTCATATACTATTATTCCACGCTCCAGTTTGGGAGGTGTTTTATATTTCTGGACTGAAAATTTGCTGAAGTTTTTGTACTCGCCTATAGCTTTGAGTTTTTCAATAAGCCAGTTAAGTGCTATATAGGGCATTTCAGATACAATAGTTATAATTTTACGGCTACTGCAAAGTGCTTTCAGAAAGTCTTCAATTGTCTTATGTACATTACCATTGTTAATAATTCCAACAATGTCAACATATCCTCTTTTCAGGGAAAGTACTTTTTCAATATCAATTTCTTTATTATATTCATAAAGCATCTCCAGCTTTCGCTCATAAATCCAGTCATCCCCGGCAATTGCCACATCAAGCTCATTAATTCCCAGCTGGGAACCAAACTCCTGCGGCCTGCCATCCCAGCCAAATAAATAGTTAATTGTGCTGAATCTGCTCGGACCTCCTGATTCATAGCCACTGGTTTTAAATCCGGCATATTCCAGCAGCTTTATTAAGCTGCCGCCTCTCTTTGGATCTGCCAGTGAGCCGGCAGGCATTCCTATTTTCAAAATATTTTCTTCCATGATTTTCTATCTTTCAGTAAACTCAAGTTTGTCGCCTGAAACAAGCCGCCTGTAATAGCATGTAGTATGGGGCAAGCCATTCTCCCTCCTGGCATGGCAGGCACCCTTTCCTAAAGGTACTACAAGGTAAAGCAGGGAATTCTGTTCACAGTTAATCCTTATTTCCTTTAATTGCAAAAAATCACCTGAAGTATCCCCTTTTTTCCATATCTCCTGCCTGCTCCTGCTGAAATAGGTCGCATAGCCGCTCTTTCGTGTTTCTTCAAATGCTTCTTTATTTGTAAATGCGAGTATGAGGACTTCCCTTGTATGATAGTCCTGTGTTATCACAGGTATAATTGCCTTTCCGTCCTTCCCGAAGTCCAGTAATAAGTCATCTGTATATTCTTTGCTCATTTTCAGTGATTATAAAATTTACTGCTAATGTAATTTTTACTTTTTATATAAAGAAATTTATGCTGCTTATAATGATTCGTTTATGACTTTATTTTTATTAACCCTATCGCCTTATTGTGTTCAAAAATATATTTTAAACATTGACGGATGTTAATTATCTTCATAAGTTTGCTTAACAATAATCCTTATAATTCGATGCCATGAATAATAACAAGAATACTGGTTTGTCGACAATTATAAAAGACTTTGTACTGTTATTTTTAGTATTATTTACTTTTATAATACCTTTATCAGCCTCAACATGGTATACCCTGGTATCCGGTAACTGGGAAGATCCGTCAATATGGACTCTTGATCCGTCAGGTGCCCTGCCTGATAACCCCTTTAATTACACGCCCACAACGTCACCGACAAGTGCAACGGACAATGTGGTAATACTCACCGGCAGGACGATCACCATTCAGCCGGGAAACGACAACAAAACAAATGCCATATTAACCGTTAACGGACGTCTTGACTTTACAACAACAACCGGACATAGTTTTTCAGAAATAAGGGGAGGCGGAAAAATCCTGCTGTCGGCAGATAATTTCCCTGCCGGCGACTCCACACATTTTGTGACGGCCGGACAGGGTGAAGGGACGGTAATATATTATGGCAACAGTTATAATTTAAGTATTGAAAGGACCTTTTATAACCTTGTCATTAATCTTGATAATCCCGCCAACACCCTTACGATGCTTGCAGATTACCAGCTTAACGGAAGCCTGACGGTAACAAGCGGTGTGTTCAGGATAAATGACAACTCCAGTACTACAAGGTTAAATCTTACTGTCAATGGTGATGTGCTGGTTGAAAGTGACGGCTCAATAAGGGTCGGAACGGCAGATGCATACAGCGGGGCTGCTGCTGCCGGTTATGGTAATTTCCACAAAGGATACCACATATTTACAGTAAACGGCGACTTTACAAACTACGGGATTGTGCGTCTTACGAACCAGGCGGTACCCCATTACCAGAACCGCACGGCTACTGGAGCTGTATCCCTGGTATTTACCGGCGCCCATAATAATACGTTCCAGTGTTATAATACCACCGACCTTTATATGATGGTAGTAAATAAAGGCACAGACCAGACTTATGAGCTCGCTTTATATGCACAGGATATTAGTCATTTCGGATTGTTCGGAACAAATGACGACGCCATGGATTCAACCGTACCTGAACATCCGGAAACCAGGAAAGCACTCTGGATCCAGGCAGGGACACTGCGCCTTACCGGTGAGCTGCTTATTCCTTCACTTACGGAAGGAGGCAATGACTGGGCTATTGGTGCATATGCAAAATTTGTGCTGGATGGAGAAAATGTGGAAGTATACTCAACAACAACAACGGCATTTGATTTTACAGGATTGTCATATGGCACGCCCAACGGCATAGTAGATGCAACAGGTGACCAGGGAACTTATTTGTTCGGTGACTTTGTTATCAATGACGGATTTTACTCTTCAAGCAATAGTTCAGGTATGTGTTACCGGGATGAGGCTGCAGGCAACCTGCAGATAAACGGCGGAGAGATTAGCCTGACACAACTGCGCATAAGCGGTTTTGCATCAACAGGTTACTACAGTTATATCCAGACCGGAGGGATAACCAGGATCAGGGGAAACGGGGAGATCAAAAATGCTGATCCTATATTCGGACTTGTTGATCCTGATATGGTATTCACAATGACAGGAGGACAACTTATTATACAGGCCATATCAACAGCAGGAGCTATAAGAATTGAGTCTTCACCCGACAAGATATATGTAACAGGAGGAGAGCTAATCATTGATTATAATAATACATCCACGATATATTCGACCGCACCATTTTATGACGTTGATATACAGACCGGTTCAAATGTCAACTTGCTTCGCTCCTTCACCTTCCTGAACGACCTGACACTGGAAACGGGTGTTACATTGGATCACGATGGCTTTAATGTGTCAATAGGCGGAGACTTTACAATAAATGCAGGTGCTACATATGTTTATAATGCAGGAACACCAAATACCACAACCATTAACGGTGAGGATGACAGCCAGCTTGCTTTTTACAATATAAGCGGCGCTAATGAACAGTTCTTCTGGAGGATGGTGATTGACAAGCCACAGGATAAGGTTGTGAGTTTTGCATCAGGCAAGTCAGGTGCCGACCTCGAAGGCACATCAAATGTTTTGTTACATATTGACGGAGATGCTTTTATTCTTCAGGGCGGTATTGTTGACCAGGGATTTCATAGTATACGGTTCAATATAGATACTTTAATAAACTACGGCACACTGGGAATTTATGACCCTGCCAGCGCCACACCCGATGCAACATCAAACGGCAATAACGACCTTATTTATTTTAATTCCGATCCCTTTGAGCTTTTCACTCAGGATAATTCACAATTCGGAAATGTCAGGCTTTGCAGTGAAGACCAGATAATAACACTGAACAGCGATGTCTATATGCAGAGACTGGACTGGGGGCACGGACGCATAGACCTTAACACACACAACTTAAAACTGGATGAGCTGTATTTAAATCTGGATCCTGCAGAAACCGTGGGAGGCCAGCCGTCAGTGGAAGACATGTTTATTACATCGGGTAATGCATCTGACGGGGGACTTACTATATATATTCCCTCTACAGGTATAGATCCTACCGAAGGTGATAATGTATTTGAATTTCCGCTGGGTATCGGACTGGACGGGATAGACTTTACCATGGGCGGCAATTCAAAATATACTCCCTGCCTGGCTACATTAACCATTGTTACGGATGACGGTTATATTACTGTTAATCCGGTTGATGCAGTATTACCTACAACCAACCAAAGCGGGAACATATTATCATACTACTGGAGAGTCAGGCACAGCGATTTTTCAGCACTGCCAACAGTAGTATACCAGTATTCATATTATCAGGACGATACTGACGGTGCAAGTGACAATAATTTTGTACCCGGCAAAGTGCTTGATGAATCTCCGTATACAAGGTCTTCCGAAGACCTTGCTGATCTTGACGAGGTAACCAACACTATCAATTTTGACGGAAGCGGAAGCGGATTCACCCTGGAAAAAGCAAATTACACAGGCGGAGAAAGTGCCCGGTTTACAGGTTCGGTTTATATTTATTACACGAGGGATCACGGGGCAGATGTGGGAATAGCAGCCAGGGAACCCAGATGGAGGGACAGGCTGACATGGACAAGAAGTGACCTGTTGGTCGATGCAAATGGTGACGGTCCGATTGATGAAAAAGACTGGCATGATAGCCGCCAGCCTCCCATACCCGCCGGTGATCCCCATGGTTTATGGCCACAGGCGGGAGACGTCGTGGCTATAGGATGGGTACCATGGGATGACCCAAAAGTGGCACT
>CAZHQW010000036.1:1677-35166 GCA_964534745.1 uncultured Bacteroidales bacterium | reverse complement strand
CCTCTGGCAATGGAAACAGAGGAAAGCTATTTTTCTTCCATGAGCGCTGTGGAGCCGTCTGTTATTGCATGCTATTCGCAGTTAAGCAGGATGCGTACATCGGACTTTAACTTTGTTATAGGTATGGGAAGCATAGCATCGGATGACGCCGAGGCAGGTGGTGACGGAAGTGCAGGTGACACGCCCGATATCCAGGCACTGGACAGGATGACTCATACCGCAAGGGACCTGACAACAATAGAAAGAATATGGGGTTTCTATTATAAGGGCATTTACTTCTGCAATGTAGCACTTGAAAAACTGCCTTCTATAAGGGAGAAACAGTCAGATAATCCTGCCAACCAGGCTCTTATTGACGTACGACTGGCAGAGGTCAGGTTCCTTCGCTCACTATACTATTTCTTTCTTTCACAGGCCTATGGCGGCGTATGCAAGGTTACCAGGCCCCTTAATCCCGACGAGCTTTCACAGCCCAGGGTTACAATAAATGAGATATATGATCTTATCAAGGGTGATCTCAGGGCAGCCATACCCGCATTACCAAACAAAAGCGAGCTTGGCACTGACGTCGGACGTGCAACAAAGGGTGCTGCACAGGCACTGCTCGCCAAAGTGTACCTTTATGAATCGTCTTATGCTACCAATTACCCTGGTGATTACAGGTTTGGGGATATGGAAGTGGCATGGGATTCGGCATTATATTTTGCTGAACAGGTTATTAACTCGGGTGAATACAAGCTGGCAGGTATTGATGGCGAAACATTCAATACCTACTGGGGGGAACAGACAAACGGTTACAGGTATGCATTTACTGTCGACGGCGATAACTGCCTGGAAAGTGTATTTGAGATACAAAACCTTAATGATGACTGGATATGGGTGCAGTCGACAGGTAACGCCCTTGCCGCATTTACAACCGCCAGGCGCTATATTGATGACAACGGCAGCCTGGTGCAGTTCGGCTGGGGCTTCAATTGTCCCACCCAGGAGCTGGTTGACGAATTTGACACACTCGATGTCAGGCTTAAAACTACCGTTGCCAGGCCCGGTGATACCATACTTGCTTCATGGCAGTCAGGTGGTGTCTGGTTAGAGGACTGGTTTGAAATAGACTTTGGTATCAGTCCGACCGGCTACTATTCCAGGAAGTATGAAGTATCACCTGAACAGTACTGGTCAACGAGACTGGACTGGTCCAAGGGACCCTTAAACGTACGCCTTATAAGGTTCGCAGATGTTTACCTGTTTGCTGCTGAAGCGGCATATATGCTGAATGACCAGACAAAGGCACTCGAATATGTTAACAAGGTGAGGGAAAGGGCCCGCATATGCGGAGGTACAGGGCACACTGTGCCTGCAGCTCTGACATCCGTTACTTTTGATGATATTATCAAGGAAAGGCGCATGGAGCTCGGATGCGAAGGCCATCGTTTCTGGGATCTGGTGCGCTGGCGAATAGCAGAGGAGAATCTCGACGGTGTGCAGGTTGCCTTTGATATCACAATAAACTTCGAATCGCCCAAGAACGATTTCTTCCCTTTACCGGCAAGTGAGGTGGACTATATGAACGGGGAGCTGGTACAATATGATGGGTGGTAATATAAAATAACTGACAATGAAGGAATATCTGAAAATATTGATCCTGTTCGTATTGATACTGCTTTACAATACATACATAGTGAAATCACAGGAAAATTTGATACCTAACGGCGGATTTGAGTATGGTGATACTTTATGGGACTTGTATGCAGACGGGGAATCAGAAGCAGTATATTCGATATCCACAGAAGCACCTGCCGAAGGTAACAACTGCCTTGAAGTTGAGGTACTTCAGCTGGGAAGCAATTACTGGGATGTCCAGTTCCAGAACTTACACTGGGGCGCAAATGAGAACCAGAGCTACCGCTATTCAATAAAGGCAAGATCAGAACCGGCAGGAAGAAGCTTCAACTTTATTGTGATGAAGGCCTCAAGTCCGTTTACCTATTATGCCGATAACAGGAATATCAGCTGTGCGTCTGACTGGCAGACATATACGTATACCTTCACCTCACCGGTCACTACTGAAGATGACATCATGGTAGTCATTCATCTGACAAATGACGGCGCTACATACTGGTTTGATGACATCAGGCTTTTTGAGGAGATTGTGGATGCCGCCTCGGTGCGAAGTGACGGAACAAGGATATGGATTGAATTTACACAGGAGATGGAGGATCCTTCACTGGAACCGCAGATAACATTTATTGTTACCGTTAACTCGGTAAGGACAATAAAGGTAAATTCAGTGAGCCTGCACCCGCAGAACCCGCGAATCCTTGAACTCCAGCTTGCCGATACAATATACAGGAACGAAATTGTAAAGATAGACTATTACCCGGGCACCATTGCAACAAAGATCGGTTCTGAAATAAAAGAATTCACCGTGCAGGCAACAAACTTATCAAGTATGATTACAGGAATAAGGGAATATCCGGGAGAAATACCCGGGTTATACCCGAATCCTGCTGAGGACATACTGGTGATTGAGAACCTGGATGTGACACAATGGATTGACGGCAGGATCATTGATATAACGGGAAAAGTGATCAGGACATTTGCTATTGAAAATAATACTATTGACGTACATGGCATCGGGAGCGGCTTTTACTTTATTCAGCTTAGAAACACCGATGGCAGTACCAGTATTTGCAAATTCATCAGGAAATAAAAATTATGAGAAGAACAGGTTTCAAGGCAGTAATGCTAACAGTCTTTTTAACAGCCACTTATACAGGCAGCACGTACTCCCAGCTTACCTGGCTTGAACAGGCAAACCAGAGAATAGACAGTATCCGTAAAGGTAACTTTGCTGTTAAGATACTGGACTTTGACAGTAATCCTTTTACTGACACCATAAATATAAGACTTAAGAAGCATGAGTTTCCTTTCGGCACAACGGTGCCTATCCCTGGTGTGACAAATAACTATCCGTGGGCAGTGGCCACGGCGCTTAAATATTATAACAACGGTACATTCGGAGAGTTCAAGTGGCCATATATGGAGCCCGTGCAGGGTGAGTACTTTTATGAGAATGCCGACTCGGTTTACAGGTTGGCAGAAAAGGTGGGATGGGACGTGAGGGCCCATACGCTGATCTGGGGAGGACCAAATTCATGGCAGATGCCTTCGTGGACTCTTGAAGAATCGCTGCCTCCCTTAGATCTGTACAATGCCTGCGAAGACAGGATAAAAAGGGATGTCGCCCGCTTTAAGGGAACAGTAAAGGAATATGATGTAATAAATGAGCCTGTGCATGAATTGTGGCTTTCAGACAGGGTCGGCGACTCGGTAAACTGGAATGCCTTTAAATGGGCCAGGGAAGAAGATGCTGATGCCATGCTTTATGTTAATGAGTATAATGTACTTGTATGGGGCACCCTGGGCCAATATATGCAGGAAATACAGAGGATGCTGGATAACGGAGCCCCTATAGACGGGATAGGCGTTCAGGGACACCTGGAGGGCCAGGTGAACTGGGAAGAGGTAAAAGATAGACTTGACAGCCTTGCGTGGTTCGGACTGCCGGTGAAGATTACCGAGTTTGACCTGAAGGTGGACCAGAACGGACTGACGGAGCTGCAGCAGGCTACCGAATATGCAGAAATGTACAGGGTAGCATTTTCACACCCGGCAGTTGCAGGCATAACACAATGGGATTTTTCTGATGCCTGGGCTTACAATGCTGGCTCTGGTATAATATCTGAAAACAACATACCCAAAATTGCAGCCGATTCATTGTACAACCTTATACATGAGGAGTGGATGACAGATATCAGGGATAAGACAGACGGCGAAGGTATACTTCCTTTCAGGGGCTTCTACGGCGATTATGAGGTTGTTGTCACTATTGGCGACACATCGAGAATATTCTATGTACCTGCCCTGAAAAGCAATGAAGACTCAGTGTTTGTATTATCATTGGAGGAGGGACTGCCGGTGCCGTTAAGATTTACACAGGCATGTCTAGGGTATGACGGTACTGAAGTGGAGCTGTCATTCGACAGTGATATAGATTCGACTACAATTAAGGCAACCGAATTCTATGTTTACAGCATGGATAACAATCCGGTTACCGGGGCGCGTATTAAGGAAGATGATCCTGCAACGATTATACTTTCTCTCTCCTCACCCATGGTGTACAGGCAGAAAGGAGTTGTACTCTATAACTGGGGCAGTTTGATGTCAGCTGACAGCGGCATGCTTGAAAGATTCGGACCCGAGTTTATCGACAATCCTCTTCCCGGGTTCAGGAAGGCTGTATCTGACTATGAAGGAGTAATTGTTGAAGTTACATTTTCAAAAGAAATGGAGCAGGACATACCTGTTGAGTCCTTTAAGGTTGAAGTTAACAATATTGAGAACATAATTACAGATGCTACATTAAAGGAGGGTGACAGCGCTACAATTGTCTTTGCACTCACAGATACCCTTAAGGTTGGTAATCTTGCGTTTGTTTCATATACACCGGGGACATACAAATCAATGGATGGATATGTACTTGGAGCATTCGGACCCAAACTGGTAGAGAATGCCAGTACGGTCATAAGTGGCATTGATAATTTTGACAATGAAGCCGGAAAATTCTATATATATCCCAATCCGTTTACTGATATATTACGATTTAACAGTACCGCCGGTATAAGGCAGATATTAATTTATAGCAGTGTCGGACAACCGGTGTATTCATTTGATGCTCCGGGGAGGCATTCATTTGAAATCAGCACGGCACCGCTGGGAAAAGGTGTATATATTATCAGATCAGTTGATACCGATGGCAACACATATATCAGGAAAGCAATAAAATACTAATCAAAAAGTCAATTAGCCTTGAAAAGGATAATATTAAAAATTTCAATAATACTGTTTGCGTGTTTGCTTCTTTCAAGTAACCGCTTATATTCCCAGTACGAGTACTCTTTCCAGGATCCTGATCTGCCTGTGGAAAAGAGAATTGATAATATCATTTCCCTGCTCACGCTGGATGAAAAAGTAGAATGCCTTGGCAGAAATCCGAGTGTGCCGCGACTGGGAATTAGATGTACAGGTCACGTTGAGGGCTATCATGGACTGGCGATGGGAGGCCCCAGTAACTGGGGACAGAGGCATCCCGCTCCCACAACAATCTTCCCCCAGGCAATCGGACTTGCAGAATCATGGGATACCGGACTAATAAGACAAGTTGCCTCTATTGAAGGATATGAAACAAGGTACATGTACCAGAATAAAAAATATAAAAGGGGCGGACTTGTAGTAAGGTCTCCCAATGCAGACATGGGAAGGGATCCGCGCTGGGGACGGACTGAGGAGTGTTATGGCGAGGACCCCTGGCTGGCCGGAACAATGGTTGTTGAATTTGTCAGGGGCCTGCAGGGCGATCACCGCAAATACTGGCTTACAGCATCGCTACTTAAACATTTTCTTGCAAACAGCAACGAGGACGGCCGCGACAGCACGTCATCGGACTTCGACTCAAGGCTCTTTTACGAATACTATTCCGTACCTTTCAGGATGGGCATCACTGAGGGAGGCTCAAGGGCCTTTATGGCAGCATATAATGCCTATAACGGGATACCGTGCACAGTGCACCCTGTGTTAAAGGAAGTAACAGTAAACAAGTGGGGACAGGACGGCATTATCTGTACTGACGGAGGAGGTTACAGTTTGCTGGTGAGAGGCCATAAATATTATCCTGACAGGAATAAAGCTGCAGTGGCATGCCTCAGGGCCGGCATTAACCAGTTCCTCGATTGGTACCTCGACGGGGTCTATGGGGCCATTGCAAATAAATATATGACAGAACAGGCGATAGACAGTGTCATAAGGGGAAACTTCAGGGTAATGATAAAACTGGGCTTACTGGATCCACCAGAAATGGTACCTTACAGCAGCATAGGTGTGGCCGACACCCTTGAGCCATGGCTCAGGGAAGAGAATAAGGATATTGTCAGGGATATAACAAGAAGGACAATAGTGCTACTAAAGAATTCACATAACACACTGCCCCTTGATAAAAGCAAATTAAAATCAATTGCGGTCATTGGTCCCCGGGCCAACGATGTTCTTGCGGACTGGTACAGTGGTAATCCACCCTACACTGTTACTGCGCTTGAAGGAATAATAAATAAAGCCGGTGATGAGGTTACGGTCAGGTATGCAGCTGACAATACTGACGATTCGGCTGTCAGCATCGCAGGTTCGTCAGATGTAGCGATAGTATGTGTCGGTAACCATCCCACATGCAACGCCCCCTGGGAAGAATGTCCCAATCCCGGTGAAGGCAAGGAAGCAGTGGACAGAAAATCAATTAACCTGGAACAGGAGGAGCTGATAAGGAAGGTATATGAAGCCAATCAGAATACCATAGTTGTGCTTATAAGCAGCTTTCCATATGCCATAAACCGGACACAGGAAAATGTGCCGGCTATCCTTCATATGACACACAGCAGCCAGGAACAGGGTAATGCACTTGCCGATGTGCTGTTCGGCGATTATAATCCGGCCGGCAGGCTTGTCCAGACATGGCCCAGGTCTGTGGACCAGCTGCCTGACATGATGGATTACAATATACGCCACGGCCGCACTTACATGTATTTAAGGGAAGAGCCCCTTTATCCCTTCGGATATGGATTAAGCTATACGACTTTTGAATATTCAAACATGAAAGTCAGCGCGGATAGAATTGGCAAAGACGATAAAATAACAGTAAGTATTGATATACATAACAATGGCGAACGTAAAGGTGACGAGGTAGTCCAGTTATACGTCAGCTACCCCGGCTCCAAAGTTGAGAGGCCTTTAATGGAGTTAAGAGGATTCAGGCGTGTTACTGTTCTGCCGGGCGAGACTGTAACAGTCAATATTCCGCTAAAAGCCGAATCACTTGCATACTGGAATAATGAGAAGAAAGCCTTTGAGGTTGAACCGGGAAAAGTAAAAATAATGGCAGGTACATCATCCGCTGATATCAGAACAGAAAAAACGATAGAAATAGTCAAATAAACGGTATCAGCGAAAGCATTTTTTTATAAATTTGTTATGACTGATTTTAACACACATATATACGGGAAATCATATTTTTTATTAACCTAAACCTAACACTTAGTCTATGAAAAAAAATTTATGGAAATTAAGACTCAAAACAGTCTTTATTGTTTTGTTAATTATGTTTACAGGCAGTTATTTTACCTGTATTGCTGCTTCCGGTAATTCAACTCCCGCACAACAACAGGGAAAGGTAATAACCGGAACTATTACAACATCTGAGGGTGAAAAACTGCCCGGAGTAAACGTAGTTATTAAAGGTACTACAATAGGTACAGTTACCGATATAGACGGTAATTTTTCTCTTGCAGTGCCTGAGGAAAACTTATCCGGCGAATTACAGGTATCTTATGTAGGATACCTGACCGAGACTCTGGATATTGGCGGACAGACAGAATTTAATGTCACTCTGATACCTGACCTGCAGCAGCTTGAAGAAATTGTGGTTATTGGCTATGGGGTTCAAAAAAAGAGTGATTTAACAGGTGCTGTTGCATCCATATCAGGAGAAAAACTTGTGGAGGTTCCTTCTATCGGTGTTGACCAGGCATTACAGGGCAGGGCTGCCGGAGTGAATGTCATTTCTAACACAGGTATGCCGGGCGGTTCCATATCTATCCAGATCCGGGGTATAAGCTCTATCAACGGAAACCAGCCCCTGGTGATAGTTGATGGTGTGCCTGTTTCGATAGACGGTAATTCAGATCGTGCTGATGCCGGATATAATGGTGTTAATAACTTATTTGGATCACTTAATCCGAATGATGTTGAATCCATAGAGGTGCTTAAAGATGCCTCCTCTGCTGCCATATACGGGTCTTCAGGAGGAAATGGAGTAATACTGATTACTACCAAAAAAGGCAAAGCAGGCAAAATAACCAGTAATTTTAATTTTTACAGGGGCTGGCAAAAACCATGGAAGAAGATAGATGTCTGCAACTCCCAGGAATATGCTCAGATTATGAACTGGATAGCAATAATCAAGAACCCGGATGATCCTGATTATTTCAGTCTTCAGCCTGATACGCTTCCTAATTATGACTGGCAGGACATAATGTTTCGTACAGCTGTCATGGATAACTACGATTTCTCAATATCAGGAGGCAATGATGTATCCACGTACAGGTTAAGCACCAGTTATATAACCCAGGAAGGTATTTTAAACAACAGCGACTACAAACGACTTACAGTTCGTATCAATTCGGATCATAAGCTCAGCAACCGGATAAATATTGGTGAAGATGTCAATTTTGCCTATTCAAAAACCAATGGTTTCGATGAATGGGTATACACACAGGAATATAATACTCCTATGGCAAATATTCTGCCTATGTACCCATACCTTGCTCCTTATGATGAAAACGGGGTATGGACGAAACCCCCGGTTGGCAGCAATCCTAAAGTTGCGGAGGATGTTCTGCATGAACAAAGATACCGTTACAATCTGGCAGCGAATACATACGCAGAGATAAGCCCTTTAAAGGGATTGACTTTCACAAGCAGGGTTCACGGCGGCTTGAATTTCGGACTTGATGATATATTTAAGCCTGTTTATGATCATGTGCCGACTGACAAAAGGGAGGTTAACTCTGTTGAGAATACCGTAACAAGGCATCTTGAGTGGAGCTGGCAGAACTATGGCACATACAACTTAAGTTTTCTATCTAATCATAATATTACTTTAATGGCCGGGATGGAATCAGGATATGGTAAAAATATCGATATAACGGGTACGCGTGAAGGTCTGATTAATGAAACACCTGAAATGAGATATTTTAATGCCAGCCTGAATGATACTTCATTGAACCAGTTAATTGAAGGCGGAGGAGACGAAAGCAGCAGATACGCTTATTTTGGAAGAATTAATTACGACTATAAAGGTAAGTACCTGCTTACAGCGAATTTCAGGAGGGACGGTTCCTCAAGGTTCGGTCCGGGCAACAGGTACGGTAACTTCCCGTCATTTTCGGTCGGATGGAAATTCTCGGAAGAAGAATTTTTAAGAAATTTACCTTTTCTGAGTTTTGGTAAGCTAAGGTTCGGATGGGGCAGCACAGGTGCCAATGCGCCTGGATTATATGCTTATTATGCAAGGGTCAATTCAACGCTTAGTGCCTTTAATTATATTTTTGACCGCAGCACTCTCTTAACCGGCGCTGCACCGGTACAGATGCCCAATCGTGAAATCCGATGGGAAACAATGATAATGACCAACTTTGGTATCGATCTCGGATTTTTTGATAATAAGCTGAACTTCACAGCCGACTATTTTATCAAGACAAGCAAGGATATGCTCATTTACCAGCCCCAGCCTGCATTGTCAGGAATTTACCAGTATGAAGCCGATTTGCCACAGCTGGGAGGAGATGCAAGGCCAATTATTAATATTGGAAGCATAGAAAACAGGGGACTGGAACTAACCGTTGGCTACAAAAAAATGTCGGGTAGCTTAAGACAGTCTGCTGACTTCAACATTACCTTTGTTAAGAACAAAGTGCTTGATTTGAAAGGCGATTCACTAATATATGGAGATGTAGGAGTAAATCTCCATGACATTACAATTACCAAGGAGGGCTATCCCATGGGCCAGTTTTATGGCTATGTAACAGACGGTATTTTTTCGGAAGAAGACGCGGCTATCGATTCAAGGGGCAGGATATATATCTGGAACCAGCCTTTTACAATTAATTCCGTCGGAGATACAATAAGGGCCCAGAGAAATGCTGCTCCCGGTGATATACGTTACAAGGATCTTAATAATGACAGTTTAATTAACACTGGCGACAGAACCATAATTGGCAGTCCGATTCCCAAATTTGTACTGGGTTTTTCTTATAATGTTGAATACAAAGGCTTTGATCTGAACCTGTTTTTACAGGGCAGCTTTGGAAACAAAATATTCAATGGAACTAAAAACTGGCTGTATAACCAGGACGTAGGCGGTAACCGTTCGCCGGATCTGCTTGATCAATACCGCTCACCTGTTTATGATAGTGAGGGGAACCTTGTTGATGCCGGTAACACAAATACAACAATGTTCCGCCTTGATCCCAGAGGAGGTAACGGTAATCTTACCAAGCCTTCCGATGTTTTTCTTGAAGATGGTTCGTATCTGCGTTTGAAGAATGTCCAGCTTGGATATACACTTCCGGCAAAGTTAACACAGCATGTCGGTATTGAGGCACTCAGAATATACGTGGGTGCCAAAAACCTTTTTACAATTACAAAGTACACTGGTTTTGACCCTGAAATAGGTATGAATATTGCAACTCCCGAACAACAGCGTAACTTGCTTATGGGAACAGACAAAGGTGCTACATATCCTCAGCCAAGGATGTATCTGACCGGTATAAATGTGACCTTCTGACAAGTCATTATAATTATTTGGATAATTTATAAACTTTAAATATTAATAAGATTATGAAAAATATAATAATAAAATATCTTAACATCTTATTGGCCGGTTTGCTACTGTTTGGATGCAGTGAAGAGTTTCTTGATTTAAAGCCGATTGCACAGGACAGTGAAGAAACTTTTTATTCAACCATGGACGGGGCTGAAAAAGCAATTACAGCATGTTATTCAAATTTCTGCCTGGAAAAAACATGGGACCTGACTATTATGATGACCCTGGGAAGTATTTCCTCTGACGATTCAGAAGCTGGAGCAGGTGGTAAAGATGACGTAATCGAATTCCAGCACGTTGATCAGATGCGGCATACACCCAGTGAAGCGAATGTGTTCATATGGCCATGGGGATATTGCTTCAGGGCAATAAATCATTGTAATATTGCTATTGAAAAACTTCCCGAGATCTCGAAAGAGACAGATCCTGCATTTAATGCTTCATTGATCCGGAAAAGACTGGGGGAAGCAAAATTCTTAAGGGCAATAAACTACTTTGTCCTCACACAGATTTTTGGAGGCGTCCCTGTAATGGATCATGTTCCTTTGCCAACCGAATATACCAAAGGAAGGGATGATATCATAGATGTCTATAAGCTTATAAGATCAGATTTAAGATTTGCCATGACAGTTTTGCCTGAAAAGAGCCAATGGGGCGAATCAAATGCCGGAAGGGCATCAAAGGGTGCAGCAACAGCGCTGATGGCCAAGACTTTTCTTTACGAATCATCTTATGCAAAGAATTATCCCGGGGATGAGAGGTTCGCCGGAATGACCCAGCAGTGGGATTCTGTATTATTTTTTGCCGAACAGGTTATGAACTCAGGTGAATATGAACTACTGGGTATTAATGGAGAAAGGTTTGATACATGGTGGAGTCCGGAAACAGGCGGCTACCGTTGTATCTTCTTGACGCGCGGCAATAATTCAAGTGAAGGTGTTTTTGAGGTCCAGAATGTGCAGGACGGGCAGGAATGGTTCAACACAAGGGGAACAGCGCTGGTAAGGTGGACAGCTCCACGTGAATATATTGATAACAACGGGAACCATATAGAACACGGATGGGGCTGGCTTTGCCCATCACCCCAGTTAGTAGCCTCTTATGAAGAAGGTGATCCCAGATTTAAGGCCACGGTAATGACAGCGGATGATTCAATACCATCCATGAAGGATGATAGTACATGGTTTAAACCAAGTATGGAGGAACTGTATGACAGGTCAGGATTATCGTGGTATGGCAGAAAATATGAATGTAATTACAACGAATACTGGAAAAGCACAAAAACATGGATGGACGGTCCTCTTGATCTTAAACTGATACGCTTTGCAGATGTCGTGCTTTGGGCTGCTGAAGCAGCATATAATTTGAATGATAATGCAAAGGCACTCGAGTATATTAACATGGTCCGTACAAGGGCACGAAACAGCGGAGATACCGGTGTCCCTGCCGACCTCACGGGTACGGTCACGATGGATGATATCGTCTATGAAAGGTATATTGAACTGGCAATGGAAGGCCACCGCTTTTTTGATCTGGTAAGGTGGAACCTGGCAGAACAATACCTGAACCATACACTGGCTGATGGTGATCAGATTACATTTGAGTCACCGATGTATGACTTTTTTCCAATTCCAATAACTGAAATTGACTTAAGCGGAAATAATCTGAAACAATATGCGGGTTGGGATTAGGACAAACAGGACATAACATGACTTTATAACATTAGCCCCCGGGAGATTCCGGGGGCCAATTCCACATTTATATATTGATAATTTGATTTATGAAAAACATAATAACAAAATATTTTGACATTTTATTGGCCGGTTTCCTGCTTTTCGGATGTAGTGAAGAATTTCTTGATTTAAAGCCGATTGCACAGGACAGTGAAGAAACTTTTTATTTAACTATGGACGGGGCTGAAAAAGCTGTTACAGCATGTTATTCAAATTTCTGCACTGAAAAAGTATGGGACCTGGCTATTATGATGACCCTTGGAAGTATTTCCTCTGACGAAGCAGAAGCAGGATCTGGCGGTAGAGAATGTGTTATTGAATTTCAGCACATTGATCAATTAAGACATACTCCCAGCGAAGCAAATGTGTTCATATGGCCATGGGGATATTGCTTCAGGGCAATAAATCATTGTAATATTGCTATTGAAAAACTTCCCGGAATTTCGAAAGAGACAGATCCTGAATTTAATGCTTCATTGATCCGAAAAAGGCTGGGGGAAGCAAAATTCTTAAGGGCAATAAACTACTTTGTCCTCACCCAGATTTTTGGAGGCGTCCCTGTAATGGATCATGTTCCTTTACCGACAGAATATACCAAAGGAAGGGATGATATCATAGATGTCTATAAACTTATAAGATCAGATTTGAGATTTGCAATGGCAGTTCTGCCTGAAAAGAGTCAATGGGGTGCATCAAATGTAGGAAGGGTATCGAAAGGTGCAGCAACGGCACTGATGGCCAAGACCTTTCTTTACGAATCATCTTATGCAAAGAATTATCCGGGGGATGAGAGGTTCACAGGAATGACCCAGCAGTGGGATTCGGCATTGTTTTATGCCGAACAGGTTATTAACTCGGGTGAATATGAACTGCTGGGCATTAACGGCGAAAGGTTTGATACATGGTGGAGTCCGGAAACAGGCGGCTACCGTTGTATCTTTTTAACACACGGCAACAACTCAAGTGAAGGTGTTTTTGAGGTTCAGAATGTGCAGGACGGACAGGGATGGTTCGACACAAGGGGAACAGCGCTGGTGAGGTGGACAGCTCCCAGTGAATATATTGATGAGAACGGGGATCATATTGCACATGGATGGGGCTGGCTTTGCCCTTCACCCCAGTTAGTAGCCTCTTATGAAGAAGGTGATCCCAGATATAAGGCTACAGTAATGACAGCTGATGATTCAATACCATCCATGAAAACTGATGGTGTATGGTATAAGCCAAGTATGGAGGAACTGTATAACAGGACAAGTTTAATATGGTACGGCAGAAAATATGAATGTTCTTACAGCGAATACTGGAAAAATACAAAAACTTGGCAGGACGGCCCTCTTGATCTTAAACTTATACGCTATGCAGATGTCGTGCTTTGGGCTGCTGAAGCAGCATATAATTTGAATGATAATGCAAAGGCGATCCAGTATATTAACTGGATCCGAACAAGGGCACGAAACAGCGGCAATACCGGTGTCCCTGCCGATCTTACCGGCACTGTCACGATGGATGATATCGTCCGGGAAAGGCTTTATGAGCTGGCAATGGAAGGCCATCGTTTTTTTGATCTGGTAAGGTGGAACCTGGCAGAACAATACCTGAACCTTACACTGGCAGATGGTGACCAGGTTACCTTTGAGTCACCGAAGTATGACTTCTTTCCAATTCCAATAACTGAAATTGACTTAAGCGGAAATAATCTGAAACAATATCCGGGTTGGGATTAAGACAAACAGAACATATGGAAACATTCAAAAATCTGCATCCTATTGTTCAAGCATTAATAGCAACCGGTTTTACGTGGTTTATAACAGCCCTGGGTGCAGGGGTTGTGTTCTTTTTTAAGGAGATAAAAAGGAAAGTGCTGGACGGTATGCTGGGCTTTGCTGCCGGAGTGATGATTGCCGCAAGTTACTGGTCGTTGCTTGCACCATCCATAGAGATGGCAGAGGGACTGGGAGTAACTCCATGGATACCCGCAACTGTCGGATTTCTCATGGGAGGAGCTTTCATATGGATTATTGACAGGATATTGCCCCACCTGCATCTTGGGTTACCGATGGAAGAAGCGGAAGGTATACCAACAAGCTGGCGCAGAAGCATATTGCTTGTTCTTGCTATTACATTACATAATATTCCCGAAGGGCTGGCAATAGGAGTTGCCTTTGGTGCCCTGGCCGCTGACCTGCCCTCGGCTAACCTGGCCGGAGCGGTTGCGCTGGCACTGGGTATAGGCATACAGAATTTTCCGGAGGGCACAGCCGTATCGGTACCATTGAGACGGGAAGGTTTAAGTGTCTTACGCAGTTTCTGGTACGGACAGCTCTCAGGCCTTGTTGAACCTGTTGCCGGGGTGCTCGGAGCAGCTGCCGTTATACTTATCCAGCCCATCCTGCCCTATGCCCTCGCCTTCGCTGCCGGGGCAATGATATTTGTTGTTGTTGAAGAGCTTATTCCCGAATCACAGATGGGTAAAAATACAGATGTGGCAACAGTGGGTGCATTGCTTGGATTTGCAGTGATGATGACGCTCGATGTTGCCCTGGGCTAATCCTGCATATTTGTCCGGTTAGTGATTTTTATAAAAGCTTTGCAGCACAAAAAATGCTTTTTTCTTACCTCCGCCCGTGGCAATTATTCCTTTCCTGTTCCATCCGTCCTGTATCCCGGGAAGAGGGCGTCGAGGTGACCTGAAGTCACAAAGTATCCAGGGCGTCATACCCCTTAGCTGGGGAATCTTAACCAGCATATCCAGTGTCTTGATGTACATATCTTCCTGGTACTCCTCTGTCCATCTTGCCAGGCGGTCACCATGAAGACCGAGCAATGCTCCTGCCCCGAACTCGGAAATTATAACAGGCTTATCCTGCTTTATGTCCCATTTTATTTCTTTACACTTGTCCGGAAGTCCGTCATACCAGCCGATATACTCATTAAAACTAAGTACATCAACATGGTCAGCCAGCGGGTCTGTTATAACCCTTGTGTTATTATCCTGTGGCAGTCCGTGCTGTTCGAGGGCAGCGCTTACAAGACGGGTATTGTCAAGCTCCCTGGCTGCCGCTACCAGTGCGGTCATAAACTTTGTCCTCTCCTCCATAACCGGTGTTTCGTTGCCTACGCTCCATATGATTACCGAAGCCCTGTTTTTATCGCGGCTTATAACTTCCCCCAGCTGGGACGTGGCATTATTAAATGTTTCCGTATTTTCCCACTGTATGGTCCAGTATACCGGGATCTCTTCCCATAGCATGATGCCCATCTCATCGGCAAGCCTTGCCATATATTCATTATGCGGATAATGGGCCAGCCTGGCAAAATTGCAGCCCAGTTCCTTCACCCATCCCATTATTAACCGGGCATCTTCAGCTGAGCAGGCCCTGTTTTCCCTGAGAGCGTTCTCCTCATGGACAGATATACCTTTAAGAAAAACGGGATTGCCATTGAGGAGAATATCGGAACCCCGGGTTTCAATGGTTCTGAATCCTATCTTCTCCCTGACATTATCATTGTCTGACACAATGGACACATCATAAAGCTTCGGATTATCGGGCGACCATAGTACAAGCTTATCCGTGCTGATATTTATTTCAGCATACCCGTTCTCATTTGTATGAACTATATGATTTATACCAGCTTCCGGGATAAGTATTTTCACCTCCTTGCCAGCCCCATCATTACCGTCAAGCTGCACGTATCCGGCCAGCATGCTGTCATCGGCCCTGGCCAGCTGTATAAAATAATCACGGATAAATGTCGCAGGAACCTCAATGATCTTAACATCCCTTGTCAGTCCCCCGTAGTTCCACCAGTCAGTGTTTAGTGTCGGCACCCCTTCACGCCTCCTTTTATTATCAACTTTAACAATAAGAAAGTTTGCTGTATCCCTCACAATACTTGTAATTTCAAAATTAAAAGGAGTGAATCCGCCGACATGCCTGCCCAGCTTTATGCCGTTCAGGTATACATCTGACTGGTAATTAGCACCGCCGAAATAAACAAATAACCTGTTACCGGACGCAGCTTTCCTGTAATCGAAAGATTTCTTATACCATACCGAACCTTCATAGTAGAGAAGCTCCTCCTGCTGCGTGTTCCAGTCCCCCGGAACCATTAATACAGGCGACTTGTCAAAATTGTACTCGATAAGGTCACTCTTATCCTTTGGCTTAACATTTTTAAAGTAAGCCCCGCTCCCGGGATTATCCATTTCATCAAACGGCTGGTAGCGATAGTTGTAATACCCGTTTTCATAAGGATCAATAATATAATTCCATTCACCGTTTAAAGAAAGGGCCTTTCTTCCGAAGGTATTGTTAATAAGCGGTGCCTGTCCGTTTACATCCGGATTCACCGCCAGCAGCAGATATGAGGCCGCAATGTATACAAAGCTCTTTTTCATCATTATTGTTTTTATAAATTATTCAACTTTGAAAACGCGGTATGAATGGGGCAACATTACAGTGCCAAACTCAGTTACGCCTCCATTCTTTACCCCTTCAATTATTCTGTCACTCGTCAGTTCCCTCAGTCCGGCAGCCCTATCTTTAATCACAATATTAACCGATTCCGTATGAGGAAGGAAAGAGTGAACAATAAAAGTATTATTATCATAGACGAACAGGCTTATTTTGGCCTTGCTTTCAACCGTAACATAAATATCCTTCATAAGAACATCTTTAATCATTGTTATGACGGGTTCCGGAAGGTTATAAAGGTCACCTGCATTGTCCGGTACAGTAAGTACATACATCCTGCCCTTTCCGTAGCCCGTAAATAGCAACAGGGGATAGCCGTTACCCTCGTCGTAGGCAGTGACGATCTCCCAGCAGTCATTTGTCGGGTATATAACCTGGGGAATAAGGATATCGTTTTCCGAGACATGTACGGACCTGAAATCCGAGAACCTGTGCACCAGTGCCTTTTTATCGCTATAGCGCAGTTCCGCAATTTCTTCTATGCCCCTGCCCTGCAACGCCTTTAATAATCCGGTTGTTATAACTACGGTTTTGCCATCCATAAGCTGTTTTTTTATTTTATCCACAATACCGGGATCATATTTCGCTGCCTCAGTAAGCAATATAGTGTTGGCTGCATAGGGGAAATCAGGGGTTAATTCCACCGGTATTCCAAGCATACCTATATAGTTGTGAAGAAAATCCTCGCCTGAAGAATGGTAGGGCTTATAGGCAGGAACACCGGCAGGCCCGCCAAGAAGGTTCAGAAAATTATCGGCTTTGGCCAGCACATATCCTGCCAGTGGTGATACGTCACTCAGGTACTGAATTGTGCCGTCATCTTTTCTCATCTCCTCCACCAGGTTCTGAAGGCAGAACAATGTTACCTCATCAGGTTTTGAAAAGAGGGTAAGCAATATCTGTTCCCCATAGCGGTCAAGGTACTGCCGTGCATAAGGATCTACCCACCCCCCTGCATTCCTGCCATGGCTGGCATTTTCAAGGTATCTCATTATCGAGTAACTCTGGTAAGGCTGCAGATGCTGGTGTGTATACTCAGGGTCCCTTGTCTCCGTTCCCGTATATATCATATCAAATATTTCAGGCTCATATTCGAGGTTGTATCCAAGGTACTGGTAATGCTCATACCAGTTGGGGTATTTAATGATCATTTTAATATCCGGATTTACCTGCCTGGCAGTTTTTACAATAATATTTTCAGCAACATCCTTCAGCAGGGCGGTCCTGAATTCAGTCCAGCTCCTTTCACCTTTTTTGCTGACACATAATTCACATTTGCAGCTTGTAAAAAAGAAATCATCAAGGATTATCTCATCAAAAATACCGGCAGTAAATGCAACTATTTCCTTTATTTCATCAAGGTGCCCGGGATTTGAATAACAAAAGGTTCTAAAACGGTCTGCCTCATGGCGGACAAGTGTAATCCCTCCCGAGACCTTAATGCCCTTTTTTTCAAGGTACTTTTTTGCTTTAAGTATTGTCTCCCTGTCGGCCAGAATGGTGTCCCTGTATGTTTCAAGGTAGACCTTACCTATTTTAATATGCTTTTCCAGGTACTCGATTCTGTTTTTAAGCCATGAGATATCATTCATCTGCTGAACTTCATACACCCTGCAATATATGGCCAGATCAAAATTATTATAGCTCCCGGCTGAAAGAACTTGTGATAATAATCCTGCAACCATGACCGCAAGTATTATTCTGGTATATCTTAACATTTTATTTGGTTTTTAATAAGTATTTTTATTATATCAGGCACAAATTAATAAAAATAGTCAATCATCATATTAACAGATTATAATTATTGTCAATTTATAATTAATATTATATGATTTTTTACTATTTATTTTATTTTAGCTTTATTAACCAAATACACATGCTCACATGAAAAAACTTATAATGCTCAATATAGCCGTAATAATCCTGATTGCTGTAATAAATATGGAAATATCCCTGGAAGCTAACGCGCAAACGGAAGCAATGTTCGGCGAAGTTGTAATAACCGGTGACTATGTTATTCCTGATTGTCCGGGTTGGCTTCATAATGCTGTCTTTTACCAGATATACCCGCAGACCTTTTACGACAGCAATGGCGACGGGATAGGTGACCTGCCAGGAATAATTGAGAAGCTTGGTTATGTTAAAAGTCTTGGTGT
Organism: uncultured Bacteroidales bacterium; assembly: GCA_964534745.1. Taxonomy (GTDB): domain Bacteria; phylum Bacteroidota; class Bacteroidia; order Bacteroidales; family UBA10428. The sequence continues at coordinate 16,313 of CAZHQW010000036.1, read as the reverse complement.
TGATGGTATATGGATAAATCCGTTTTTCGAATCGCCTTTCTGCGATGCAGGTTATGATGTATCTGACTATTACAAGGTGGCCCCAAGGTACGGAACAAATGATGATGCAAAGAGAATGTTTGATGAGGCGGAAAAAAGGGGGCTTAAAATATTGTTTGACTATGTTATAAGCTATACAAGCATAGAACATCCATGGTTTATAGAATCTGCAAAGCAGGAGAAAAACAAATATTCTAACTGGTATATATGGACTGACAACACATGGATAAATCCTCCCAACGAGTACAGGGACGCCTTCATTAAAGGCTATGCCAGGCGCAATGGCCAGTTCATGCGCAATTTTTACTGGTGCCAGCCTGCACTGAATTTTGGATTTGCCAAACCTGAAAAAGAATGGATGCTGCCCGTGGACCATCCGGATGTTCTTGCGCTGCAGGAAGAGCTGAAAAAGGTACTGCGCTTCTGGATGGACATGGGTGCTGACGGTTTCAGGGCAGATATGGCGGGAGCACTGGTAAAAAATGCCAATGTTACCGGAAACGACCAGTTTTTTAATACCCGTGACGAGGGAACAAAAAAATTCTGGAATGATATTCGCGAAATTTTAAACAATGAGTACCCCGATGCTTTTATGGTTGCCGAATGGTCGCATCCCGAATCCGCCCTGGACGGCGGCGGATTTCATGCCGACTTTTTTCACTGGTTTGCAGGCTATAACGACCTCCTGCAGAAAGAGAGCTGGCGCATACTTAACGGCTATTCAGAAGGTCATAGCTTCTTTGACAGGCAGGGCAAGGGCAACATCGCAAATTTCCTTGGTACTTATATGGACCAGTATAATAAAACAAAGGGCAAAGGCTATATTTTACTGCCTCTGGGCAATCATGACCTGTCACGCCTGAATATTGAGCGTAGCCGCGACGAACTTGAAATGATCATCGCATTTTCTATAGCGATGCCCGGCATACCGTTTATATACTATGGCAATGAGATAGGCATGCGCCAGTTATATGGAAATCCTTTTGTCGAGGGCGCATATAAGCCCAGGGCCGGTGGGCGCACTCCCATGCAATGGACACCGGGGAAGAACCTCGGATTTTCAACTGCTTCGCCGGAAAAGCTGTACCTGCCTGTTGACAGTGCAGCCGATGCCCCGAACGTCGAGGAGCAGGAAAAGGACCAGGGATCTCTTCTCAACATCGTGCGCAGGCTCATACAGCTCAGGAAAACCGAACCTTCACTTGCTGCATATACCGAATTTGTGCCTGTTTATGCCAGGGAAAATACGTATCCTTTTATATTCGCCCGTGCTGCTGGGAAAGAGATAATACTTGCCATCTTCAATCCGGCGGAACGGACAGAGACAGCTGCTTTTAACATGAACATTGACACAACAGGCTTTAAGCTGCTCGCAGGCAGCAACATTGAAATATCTTGTGACAACGGCAGTTACTATATAACCATACCCGGTATCACCTATGCAATTTATAAGCTTGAATTGAAGGAGTAGCTCTTATTTGACCGGACTGAACATATCAAGCCTGATTTCAGTAGAATCCCTGTCATATTCACGTGAATATGCCGGGCGAAGATCGCCGAAGATATCCTTATGAAACCGTGCAAACTCACTCGAAATAGAATATATTATCCTGTCGGTTCGGTATGGTTTATCGGTAATCCATTCAGGCGCAAAAAAGTCTATAATTTTTTCCCCGTTACGCGCCAGGGAAACATCAACCCTGCCCACTTCCTGTTCAAATTTGTGGGATGATAGTCCCGCCGGTATGTCTACAGTCTCATTATTAAGGGTAAGCTTCGCTGACCCGCGAAGAATAGTCACGACTTCAATGGAATCTTCATATTCTTCAGGAAATGAATATCCTATATTAACAATGGGAATGTAAAAGGGACTGGGTCTTATTGAATGGTTGTACTTCTTAAAAAAAAGAATGGCAACATCCCTGTCCGTATAAGGTGACGGCTCATTCTTCCATATGTTTTTATAATAGTTCAGAAGGACCGAAAAGCCGTAATTATGGTTTACTTCCGGAGCAAGGTGGTGCCCTTCGGGGTAATCGTTCCAGGTAATAACGTTAATGACAGGGACATCCTCGTCTATGGCAAGCTCCAGAAGCTTACGGAAATTATATGAGAGTCCGGTTACTATACCTCTGCGTTCAACATTCTCAATGCCGGCGTTGGCAGCATCTTCGGCAAAAAAGTACATATCCCAGGTACCGGGAGGCAACAGCTTGGAAGTATAGAAATCTGAAAATGTGGAACCTGTGAAGGTCCGGTTTCTCGATTTTGTTATCTCTGCTACTTTCCTGCCTATATAATTGTCTGTATAGGGAATTGTCCACATCCAGACAGCCGGGAAATAGTCAAGGTAATCATTAAGCTCCTGCTTGCTTATTTCATGGTTAATGGAAATAACATATGCAACCCTTTCGTTTATGGCATCTGCCACCTTGCGCCAGGCACGGGCAACATAGAATGCCGGTGATAATCCTCCCGGATCCTTCGGGATATCGGCAATCTGTTCACCATACCAGAGGTAAATTATGAGGCGCCCGTCGGGGGTCCTCAGCCAGTGGGGATTATCATGGCCTACCTCATCAAAGATAGCATTCATGCGGTTTGCATAATCGGCAATCTTGATATCTTCAGTCAGCCCGCCGGGATGGGACGGACAAAAAGTGAACTTCATATCAATGTTCTCCCTGTCAGCTACCCTGAAGTATGCTTTTATTATCTCATCATCAGGACCTCTTTCACGTATAGGATAATAGAACTGGAATCCGTCAATTCCGCACCGCATAGCTGTGCGCATCTCAAACTCAACGGTTTGTTCAAGTGTCGAATCCTTCAGGTACTTTTCCGACATAACATTGACCTGCACCATACCGCCAAGAGATTCTGTTATATTTCCCTTTGCGGGATAATATCTGGGATCGCAGCTATCTTCAAGGTCATGGTACCTGAACCGGATAATATCGGTCATATTGTGTGCTATCACAAGCTTTTCCGCTACCAGGGGAAGACTCAGCTCAGGAAGGCTTTTGAGTGTATCCTGGGATCTCAGCATTGAAAAGTGAATACTTAGGCCCAGGATAAAAAAACAGATAATCCTGCTTCTGTTTGAAATAAAAAAACTTACTGCCATAATGTTGATTTTTAATAATTGATATTTAATTCCTTGCCCGGAAGGCATTCAATGGTCTTTCCTGCAACAGCAAATAATCTTCCTGCTTTGTTTGACTGCCCAGCACGGATATTTATATTCTTTGGTGTTACAGTTAATGAAAAGCTGTCGCCCTTGTATACCAAATTGAATTTAAGTGACTTCCACTTTTTATATATATTCGGGTTTATTGTAAGCTTTTCAGCATCCGTTCTTACCCCGGCAAAACCAAAGACTATTGTCATCCATGCCCCTCCGTTTGCAGCAGGATGTGAACCCCCCATAAATATTGTGCCTACATATACTTTATACCTGGCTTCTATATCCAGCTTTGCCGTTTTCAGGAAGTAATCATAGGCATAATCGGTTTTTCCTATATCTGTGGCAACCATGGCATAAGCACATGCACTGAGGCTTGACCCGTGTTCAGTGCGTGGTTCGTAATATTCCCAGTTGGCTTTCTTTATCTCCTGCGAGAAGCGGTCTTTAAATATGTTCATCATCATAATCACATCGGCCTGTTTAATGATTTTCGTCGGGACCGCAATTCCCTGTCCGCCCCCCATATACTCATCAGGATGAATGATTCTTTTCCTGAGCTCCTCCTTTGAAACATCCTCAAGCCTGAAGTAGCCATCAAACTGCTCTATCACCCCTGTTTCCGGGTCTGGTTGAGGCATATACAGGAGATCGCATGCTTCCCGGAAACCGTCAATCTCATCCGCTATTTTTATTTTATCAAGAAGCTCCTTAAGCTCTGAGGGATAGTTACGTTCCATATAATCTACAGTTGCCAGTGCCACCTCAAAACTAACCCTGACAACCATATTTGTAAATGCGTTATTATGTACCCTTTCATGGTATTCATCGGGACCAACAACATCCAGTACTTCGTAGCGGTTTTTATCTTTATTAAAATAAGCATAGGAATAGTAGAAGCGTGCGCACTCAAGAATAACTTCAGCGCCTCCCCGGCGCAGCAGCGAGTCGTCACCCGTAATCCTGAAATATTCCCAGATAGCAACAGCCACATCGCCGCTTATATGAACCTGCCTGTCGCGGAAATATGTCCGCAGGTTGCGCCCTGTTATGGGATCACCGATATTAAAATATGTGCATGCCTCATCACCTGTTTCCTGGCTTTCCCAGGCATAGAAAGCACCCCTGTATCCGGGTCCCTCGGTCTGTGCTTTTCTTCTGGCCCCGTCCAGTGTGTTAATGCGGTATCTCAGCAGTTCAACAGCTACCTCAGGGCAGGTATGAACAAAAAACGGGAACATGAACATCTCCGTATCCCAGAATATTGCTCCCTTGTAAACCTGTCCCGATAAAGCCCGGGCAGGAATTGAAGCAGCAGTCCCTTTTACAGGAGCGGCAATCAGTAGCTGGAAGATACTGTATCTGAGGGCAAGCTGCGCTTCTTCATCCCCCTCAATAATTACATCGCACCTTTCCCATCTTTCCTGCCATTTCAGGTCATGCGCTTTCATGCACTTATCATACCCGGCATTTTTAGCATCCCTAACCAGGGCATTTGCCGCTTTCTTTACATCCTTACCCGCAATATCCTGACCTTTAAATACAGCTGAGTATTTAAAGAAAGAATATATTTTCCCGGCTTCAGCCTTTAAGCTAATTTTTCTGAGGGTCCGGTTGTTTTCAACAACAAATTTTTCTTCGCCAAAACTTCTATCTATTGTCTCGGCAACAGCAAGTGGAATTCCTGCTTCATTTGTTTCTGCATCAACCATAAGGACACCATTATTCCTGGTGCTGTTCAGTACAGGCAAATGCGGCCCGTTTAGATCCCATATATTAAAATCGATGCCCGTCTCAACAATAATCCCGGCATCTGCATTGCATAAAAAGGAATATTTTATCATTAGCAGGTTTGGCTTATCGATACTTAGAATGCGTTCTGAGCTAATCGTAACTTCTTTACCCTTTATATTAAATGTTGTGGTTCTTTCAAATTTTGCATTTTTAAGATGCAAGATTTGTTTATGTGATTTTATCTCTATTTTCAGTGCCGATACTTCTTCACCGTCAACATATATTTTAGTATACCCGCCATTTGGAGCATTAACCGGTTCACGCCATGCATTCCCGACCTTATCAAAAATACCGGACAGGGTTATGCCCACCAGTTCTTCAGGTCCGAATTCGTCCAGCGTTCCCCGGTAACCCATATACCCGTTGGATATCTGGTAAATATTGCCATTACGCATTATTGCTTCCTTTTCATTGACAAACTTGTCAGCACTTACTTTCCAAAGATTACTGTTATCAGTCATTTTATTACTGGAATATTATTTTTTTATCTTATCGGTAACAAAAGTCATTGTAATCGCTGCCACTATCATTGCTCCTCCCCCAAAAACAAGGGCGTAAATTGCCTGGCCATGGAACCATACTCTCACAAGAAATCCCAGGACTGCTGATGCCAGAATTTGGGGGATTACAATAAAAAAATTAAAGATGCCCATGTAAATACCCATTTTTCTGTGTGGCAAAGCACTTGTTATAATAGCGTATGGCATGGTAAGAATACCTGCCCATGCTATACCAACACCTGTCATTGAGAGCAACAGGAGTTTGGGATTTTTAAAGAAATACATGGATATTAAGCTCAACCCTCCAATAATAAGACATATGACATGAGTTGAAACGCGGCTTGTCTTTTTTGCAATTACCGGAAGCAGGAATGCAATAAGTCCGGCTACACCGTTATAAACTGCAAATAATACTCCCACCCAGTTGGCGCCTTCGTTATAAACAGCAGATTTGGTGTCGGAACTTCCGTAGTGAAAGCTTGTAACAGCGGCTGTGGTATAGATAAACATAGAGAAAAGTGCAAGCCATGTAAAAAACTGAACAACGGCAAGCTGTTTCATGGTTTTTGGCATGTTTTTCAGGTCGTAAATAATTTCAACAAGACCACCTTTTTTACCTTTTGAATAGCTCATTGCTGCAACCCACTGAATGATTCCATAGAAAGGGATTCCGAATGAAAGAATATATAGAGCCTGATCCCAGTTGAACTTATTAATCAGGTATGTGAGTGCCAGTCCGATTACTACCAAAACAAGGCCTTCTATATAATATTTTCTGGCATTAAGTGTTATTTCTCCACCCTCTTTTGCAGATGCACCGGTCTCTCGTACATTAAATGCTTCCTGCTCTTGCGGTGAGTATTCTTTTGTTGAAAATATGGTCCATAATACAGACAATATAAACACTATGCCGCCCAGGTAGAACGACCATTTTACAGAATCAGGTATTTCACCTTCAGGTGCCGTATTTGCTATGTTCAACCAGTTTGTAAGCATATAGGGTAATAAAGATGCTACTACCGATCCAATGCCAATAAAGAAGGTTTGCATGGCAAATCCCTTCGTCCTCTGTTCATCCGGCAACATGTCACCTACAAAGGCCCTGAAGGGTTCCATACTAATATTTATAGATGCATCCAACATCCACAACATACCGGCAGCAAACCACAGAAAAGGAGAGTTGGGCATTACCAGTAAGGCTAGTGAAGCACATATAGCACCTGTCAGGAAATAGGGTTTTCGGCGGCCCAGCCGGTTCCATGTTTTATCACTCATATGGCCAATAATAGGCTGGACTATTAGTCCGGATACCGGTGCTGCAATCCATAAAATGGGTATATCTTCAACTTTAGCGCCAAGGGTCTCAAATATGCGGCTTACATTGGAGTTCTGCAAAGCAAAACCAAACTGTATGCCTAAATACCCGAAGCTCATGTTCCATAGCTGCCAAAAACTTAGAAGAGGTTTCTTTTTCATTTTTATCATATATATATGCAAATCAAGTATATAAGTATACTTAATCAATAATTTACAATAAATGAGTTCTGGGTTTCAGTTAAAAAGTAGGCGGGTTAAATATAGTAATTATTACGACAAAATCAAATCAATTCCTTTTCATAGGCAACAACATCCAGCCTCTTACCGAATTTCTCGCCCACATTCCTGAAATGGGCGCATTTCCCGTATCCCAGTTTCTTAAAAAAACCTATACTTTCCTTGTTATTACCGGTTATGAAGGCCAACAGTACTTTAATCCCGCTGTCCCTTGCTTTCTGCTCAATAAGTGATATTGCCTGCCTTCCAATTCCCCGGCCTTTGTAACCGGACTTTAAATATATCCCTACCTCTGCGGTATTATCGTATGCCTCTTTTTTGCGGTATTGTGTAATGAAGCAATAGCCGCAAATATCATTATCACATTTTATAATTATTGATTTATACCTTGGGTGGTCAATAAAAAGGCTGCTTTTTAAATCATCTGTGCTTGCAGGCTTTATCTGGAAAGTAATAGTCGTATTTAATACGTAGTAATTGTACAAGTCTAAAACGGACTTAAGATCACTTTCTTTCAGGTCACAAAAACTGATTTCCATATGTCGTTCCTGATGGCGGAATTTAAATTGTTATTCTTTTGAGAGCCTGAGCAATAACACATCATGACCCTGCAGCTCAGCTTTTAATACTTTCCCTGTTGACCCTGCATCTTTTTTTAACCATAGATCCCTTATTTTGTAATTATCCCTTGTGAAATTTGCGTCCATATTGAATATGCTGTCAACAAAATGGTGCTCACTCCAGTTAAACTCGAACTTATAGGGCCGGTTTTTCCTGTTCAGAAAGCAGACTGCCCAGTCACCCCCGGCAAGGGGTTTAACCCATATCTCCAGGCTGTCCTTATCCGAGTACTTAAATGCCTGTATGCCGAGAGAATCCTGGTTAATAGCAATTACTTCCTTATTTGTAAGAATGTCTATAGTCTCTTTGCTCGCTTTTCTCAAATCATGGCCCATAATAAGCGGACTTGCAAACATGCACCACAGCGTGAAATGTGAACGGTCTTCATTTACGCTCATCCCGTTCCCCACTTCCATCATATCAAAGTCATTCCAGTGGTCAGGTCCCGAATAGCCGCGAATCCCATCACGCATATAAACAATGCGCATAACACCCCAGGAAGACCATGTCCCGTGATTAATTTCACAATCAAAGCACACATCTATATCACCGCTGATGCGCCATAAATGTCCAACATCTTTTCCCCACTCCCATGGCTGGTTATTACCCCACTCGCACAAGCTGAATACTACAGGCCTTTTTGCGGCGAACAAAGCATCACGCATAGTTGTATAGGCACCTGTAGCATTTAAACCGCCAGTATTGCACCAGTCATATTTTAAATAATCAACACCCCAGGAAGCATAGGTGAGGGCATCCTGGTACTCATGTCCCCTGTTGCCCGGAAATCCTCCACAAGTGCGGTCACCTGCACAGCCGTAAATACCAAGCTTTAATCCTTTTGAGTGAGCATAATCTGCAACGGCTTTAATACCATTTGGGAATTTTTCAGGATGTGGTACAAGATTGCCAAGGCTGTCCCTTTCCATAGCCATCCAGCAATCGTCAATATTGATATACTCATAACCCGCCTCCTTATATCCATCTTTAATAAAAGCATCAACCATATCTTTGACCAGCTGTTCGCTAATGTCACAATGAAAAGTGTTCCAGCTGTTCCATCCCATGGGAGGCGTTAGTGCCAGTCCCTCAAATTTCTGCGCCTGCAGGCAGGTACAGATAATAACAGGAATCAACAAAATAAATTTTTTCATAAGTTTAATAATTGTGTTTTCTAATTACAGTAATGATTTGTCTTTCTAAAACTACAAATTTTAATGTAAATAAAGAATTTTGTTAAATAATTTCCTTCCTATAAAAGAACTTGTTTTTACAAATTGGGATTTTGCTTTTTATTTCTATATTGGTCTCAAATAATCAAAATCATGAAAATAATAATACAATTAACAATTGCATTGGTGTTATTATCTCTAAATATTGATGCATACTCACAGCATGAGAGCAAAAACCAGGGTAAAAGTGAATGGTGGAATGCCGGCTGGCCAAAATGGCCGGAGAGCAGTCCCGTTGCCAGGAACCTGCCCCTGATAAGTGTAAGGGGAAACAAATTTGTAAATTCCAGTGGAGATACCATTATGTTTCGCGGGCTTGCAACCACTGATCCTGACAAGCTGGATGACCAGGGGCACTGGAGCAAGGCTCATTTCGAAAAGATAAAGGAGATGGGTGCCAATATTGTCCGTATACCTGTCCATCCCGTTGCATGGAGAGAACGTACGCCTGAAAAATACCTGCAGCTGCTAGACCAGGCAGTACAGTGGTGCACAGAGCTGGAGATGTATGTTATAATAGACTGGCACTCTATTGGAAACCTGCACATGGAACTCTTTCAAAATGAAATGTATAATACTACCCAAAAAGAGACCTATGAGTTCTGGCGTGCCATAGCATGGCATTTCAGGGGGCATAATACAGTTGCCTTTTACGAACTGTTTAATGAGCCTACGACTTTTTTCGGACGCATGGGAAATATGTCATGGACAGAGTGGAAAGATATCATTGAGAACATCATAAGTCTAATCCGCAGCTATGATAAAGAAACCATTCCCCTTGTGGCCGGACTGGATTGGGGATATGACCTGAGCTTTATACGTTATGAGCCCGTTAATGCGGAAGGCATAGGGTATGTTTCCCACCCCTATGCAGCCAAGCGAAAACCGCCATGGCCTCCTAAATGGGAAGAGAGTTTCGGCTTTGCTGCGGACAGTTATCCTGTTATTGTTACGGAGTTCGGATTCCGCCTTGCCAAAGGCGATACTATAGATGAAGGGCATTACGGCAACATAATAATCAGCTACCTTGAAGAGAAAGGTATAAGCTGGATAGCCTGGGTGTTCGATCCTGACTGGCATCCGCATATTTTCAGTTCATGGGACACATATGAGCTCACTGGCTGCGGTGAATTTTTTAAAAAGCAGCTGCAAAGAAATTCAAAATAGTAATGGTCATTCAGCTTATTCGATTATTATCTTCTTAATAATCTTTCCTTCACCTGTCACTATCTGAAGGTAATATATGCCGGACGGATATCCATTTAAATCAAAATTACTACTATAAGAACCTGAATAATTTTTAATTTCTTCCCTTATTATTTCCCTGCCAAGATTATCTAATATTTGAAGTTCCAGATTTTCCGACCGGACTGTTTTTATTTCAATATTGATGCTGCCCTTACTGGGATTGGGGTATAAAATTACTCCGTTAAATAAACCGGAACTTTGTATACTCTCAAAGTCCAATATCTCTACTTGCTGTGAATAAGAGCTCACACAACCGTTTGTACTGGTATAGGAATAGGTGATTGTATGAATCCCCTCTCCTGCCATGTGTGGAATAAAACAATTGCCGCTGATACCCGGACCGCTGAATATGCCGCCTGGCGGACTCCCTGTGAGAATTACAGTGTCATCGTCCATATAATAAACAGTATCTAATCCTGAAAAGCTACATGGAAGTTTAATTTTTAGCGTAACAGGTGCCGACACAAACTCACTTATGCCCGGTCCCCAGATCATAGGCGGACTTCCCAGGGCAGTACCGTATGATTTGCATGTATAAATCCCTGTATCTGCATATGCTATTTCAGGTATAACCAGAATAGTATCTGCAGCACCGCTAATCTCTTCATTGTCTTTAAACCATTGATAGCTTAATGCCGAATCCTGGGCAGCAATACTTAAAACAGCTGAATCACCCTCATATATGCACATGCTGCATTCTTCACCGAACGGCAATTGAGGTTCATATGAAAAATTATACAATCCTGACAGCGTATCGGCGATCCTCAATTCCCTCGCATCTGAAAAATCCAGTTTATTATGACTACAATGAAATACCTGCAAGGCATTGTTACCAGACAGGTCAGGCAAACCCGATAATAGATTATAACTGCAATAAATAGCGTGTAAGTTTGTATTTGCGGATAAATCCGGTAAACTGGTTAACTGATTATTATCACAGACAAGAGTAACAAGGGGAGTGCAATTTGATAAATCCGGTAAGCTTATTAAACTATTACTGTGACAATATATATACTTTAAAGCTGTATTTGCGGAAAGATCAGGCAGTAACGTTAAATTATTACCATTACATGCAAGATCATATAAATCAGTATTGGCCGTAAGATCAGGCAGACTGGTTAATTGATTATTGTTACAGCTAAGTTCACATAATTCTAAATTATTTGAAAGGTCTGGCAGACTTGTCAGCTGGTTATCATCAACATGAAGGTACACCAAATCAATATTGGCTGACAGGTCGGGCAATTCTGTCAACAGGTTATTATTAAAAATAAGATGTAATAAAGCAGTATTATTTGAAAAATCCGGCAGGCTGGCCAGCTGGTTATTTTCACAGTATATATCGAGCAGGGAAGTATTTAATGAGAAATCGGGCAGCGCGGTTAACTTGTTATCATGACAATAAAGCCTCATTAAGGTAGTAATAGCGGATAAATCGGGCAGACCGGTCAGCTGGTTATTATTACACTCCAGTCTGTATATATTCGTAAAATATTCAATCCCGCTTAAATCCTCTATATTTTGATTTGAGCAATCAATGTTACCTGTAAAAGCAGATGCAGAATCGGTAATCAGGCTGTCTCCGGACAAATCCATAAATGTCGGAAAACTGGTGTTTAAGAAATTCCTGAAATTGGCGTCCGGTATAAATACTTTTGATTGTGAATAACCCGGTTCATGGTTCAATAATATCTCAACAATCAAAAGCAAAATAAAAATAAATCTAACGCTTTTCATTTTTGTCGGCTTTTATATGTTAATACTTAAATAATTTCTTAAAGCAACTCTTCCCATTCTCCAGTCTTATTTCCATTAAGCAGATGCCCCCGAAAAATTCAGAAATATCAATATTTATCCTGAACTTGCCTGCACAGGTTTCTTTACGGATTAATATTTGTTGTCCGTCCATACGGTATATTATAATACAAATATCCTGGGGATTTTTCAGCTCACCTTCAATACTAAAAACTCCCGGACTGGGATTGGGGTATACATTCAGGCTGATTTCTTCTTTTCCTGATTCTATGACCGAAGCAGGTTCCTTTATCTCAATCCAGTTCAGGTTAAACTGCGGCCTTGTAACAAGTAACCTCATGATGTGAAGACCAGCGGGGAGGACTACCGATTTGGCTGCCGTAGTCCATATTTGCCAGCCTCCCGTAACACTAAATACAGCAGTATGTAATGTTGTAGCCGTAGCGTTGCTGTCAACAAGCTGAAACTTCAATCCCCCGTTGTGATCTAGTGATGCAACGCGGTAGTTAACAATATAAGGCCCGCTGTCAGCAACATATATATAATAATCCATATAATCCCCTACATCAGCATGACCTATATTCAATCCGCCACCAATATCAGTTGTTGTTTCTGTACTTGTTCCTATCTGAAAAAAGAAGTCTTCAGCCTCAATTTTTCCTGGAATTCCATGAATAGCAGGTATCAGGTTAACTACATCTTTCATGGTAAAGACCGTCAGAACTGTACCATCCTGTGCAAAAATCTGGTTGCCCGCATATGTAACTTTTATTTCTGATTTACTATCCATTTGCTCATCAATGGTTATAACAATAATCCTGGTGTTGTTTTGTGACAGTAAAATATTACCGATAGTCACAGGACTATCATTGCTATAAACCATGAAATCTGATATCACATCAGGGAGCGGGGACTGAAGAGGCTTATTCAGGATGACCTCTATAGTAGTATCGCTTAATGTTCTGGCATATATAAAAACTGTTTCCAGGTCTGTTGTTTCAGATATATAAAGGAATTCCATGCTGCTTAGGTTAAACCCAGACTTGTCTGTATAAAACTTCAGCTTATGGTTGCCGCTGTCAAGTACAACATCATGTATTGTAAGTGTCTCCCAGTTTTGCCATGTTCCGGTTGAGGGAACTGAAACCGGATTACAAACATGTGCATCGTCCAGCTTAAGGTGAAATACTCCTCCCCCACCCTGTGAAGCCACTCTTACATTAACATCATATACTGCCGAACCTGAAATATTCACTTCATACTGCATCCACTCACCACCGGATATCCATCCTACATTATAACCATTGCTGTTCACTTCGTCTGCACACTCTTCTATATCAACACCATCATTCCGGTAAGCCCAGCCATCATTCCAGGAAGTATAATTTCCGGTTGATGTCCGGTAGTCCGCTACATACTCATCATAATATGCTATATTAACCGGACCCAGGTCAAAATCAGTCGCATGAATAATACCCGGAATTACGTTATTCTTAAAAAATATAGTAAGGTCAGAGTTTATCTGCCTGAACATGGCATCCCTTATATCCCTGTGTATGATACAATTTTCAATTTTCAGATTCTCTGTCATCTCCATCAGGGCTTCCCTGGCAGTTTCAGCATCAGGCTGCGTACCCTGTCCGTTCCAGTAATCCAGTAAATCCCGGTAACCATCGGTCATAATAACCGATGCAGGACCTGATATTGAACTGAACTTCTTCCATGGCCACCAGCACCATCCTATACCATTTTCCTCCAGCAGGGTAATGGCATCCCTGAACCATGTGTTGGAGTTCTCTCCGCTTTCACCGAGCCATAAAGGAACATTATTGCTATTTCTCAGGTCAAGCACCCACTGAATAGAGGCAACATCATTGAAGCTCCAGTATTTATGCGGACTGTAAACCATATTATCATCCCAGGGAACCGACAGTCCAGTAAAATCATTTGCATACCAGTTACCCTCTATAAAAATTATGTGATTCGTATCGGCCTTTCTTATGCTATCCGTTATTTCGATATACAGTTGCCTGAGCAACGTATTTCCTGGCAGTTCCCAGTTGGGTTCATTTATCAGGTCATAGCCGCCAATCCACGGTTCCCCGGCATACCTTTCTGCCAGCTTTTTCCATAGTGCGGTAGTCTTATGGCGGTTATCGGCGCTTTGCCATAAGGAAGGGTACTGAGAATCATAGTCCGATATAGATGCATCATGACCCTGTCCACCCGGTGCTGCATGCAGGTCGAGTATCAGGTATAATTCATTATCACTGCACCATTTGAGCAGGCTGTCTGTCAGCTCAAAGCCCCTGTTTAACCAGGTGTTTTCCCCTTGTACAGGCTCATCCTGAATAGGCAGGGTAACCAGGTTGTAATGCATGGGCAGTCTTACCGAGTTAAAACCCCACGCTTTAATAGATTCAATATCTGCTTTTGTAATATAATTGTCCAGCCAGGCATTATAAAAGGTATCCGTGTTCCCGGCACCTATGAGTTTTTCAATCTTTTCTCTTATCTCGTGCTGGGAACCTGCAAAATCAGATGTCTGAAGCATATATCCTTCCTGCAACATCCACCCTCCCAGTCCGATCCCCCTCAGAAAAACCGTATCACCGTTCCCGTCAATAACATGTTTACCCTGAGTATGAAGAAATCCCTGTCCGTTTGCACTTACGATGTATGTAAGCATTACCAGAAGTGCCATTCCAA
>CAZHQW010000036.1:0-1577 GCA_964534745.1 uncultured Bacteroidales bacterium | reverse complement strand
CCCTGTCCGTTTGCACTTACGATGTATGTAAGCATTACCAGAAGTGCCATTCCAAATTTCATATTTACCCGGTTTAATTTTTTTTGCGCCGTGTGTATTTAATATAATTTAGTTAAATTGGAAACCGTAATTCCTGAAAAAACTAACGGACTTCCCCAAAGTAATGAATATTATTTTAATTATTAACAATCAACGATAAGCTTTATGGACTCAACAAGCAAAAAACATGCTGTCAGTGAAATTATTTGTATCATAATACTCGCATATACTTTTATTTTAAGTGCCGGTACACAGGATTATACCAGAGGTCCAGGAATATACCCGGGCGATCCGCGTGAGGACTTTTCCCCTTCAATGAGCATTGACGATACAACCTGCCGCAACCTGGCCCTTCACAGGCCTGCATGGCATTCAGGCAGTATTAATTATAGCCTCACAGCACAGCTTGTTACTGACGGTATCCGCGATTCTGTTATACCGCAGAGGGTACTTACATATACCAGTGAGCACGGCCTTCTGAAAAAGAACGAGCGTGAGTGGATAATTGACAGAAATAACGCGACAGCAGTTTCCATAAGCAATTCCAGTTGCTGGATACAGATTGAAATTGCAGGTGGCAATAATATTCCCGGTGTAGACAGTATCAATATTTCCGGTATTTTAAGAATCGATGATCGGGATTCCATGGGATATCTTTGCATCGTATCAGCTTCAGATGACGGAGAACAATGGGATGAGCTGGGGCGTATTGAAAGCAGTGGTTTTCCGGGCTGGTCCCTGGCGGAACGCTATCGGAGCTGGATGCCGGCTGACCTTAGGACATTTAATTATCCTTTTAAGCTGCCTTCAGTTGCCGGCTACAGGTTTTACAGGCTCAGGCTGGATGCGCCCAATGTCAGAATATGGAATATAGAGGAATTCGGACTTTTCATCAATAATGACCGTATCAAGCTGGGAGGACCCTACGATTTTACCAGTGCATGGATGAGTGAAGGTACAGGCCGGGAATGGGTATATGTTGATCTTGGCTCGGAATGTAAAATTGATAGTATAGTGCTACACTGGATAAGCCGTGCCAGTGCCGGTTCTGTCCAGATATCGGACGATGCTCTGTCATGGAATAATCTGTGTGAGCTGAAGACAGGAACCGGACTTACAGACCAAATAATGCTGGATTCAGCGGTGAATGCAAGGTACATAAGAGTGCTTATGCAGGAGGCTGCTTCCAGCGAAGGATACATACTCAGTGAGCTCGAAGTTTTCGGATATGGCGGACCCGTGCCCGTTCCCAGTCCCTCCCCTCCTATGACAGATCAGGGACGGCTGAACCTGGCGGGTGGTACATGGCGTGTTCAGCGCGAATCACTGGTAAATGAGGGTGGAGAAGTACTTTCTCAATCCGGCTTTGTTGATGATGAATGGCTGGTAGCCACTGTGCCCGGCACGGTACTCAGCACCTACCTTAACGCAGGAGCTCTTCCTGATCCCGGCTTTGGTGACAACCAGCAGATGATCTCAGAATCCTTCTTTTATGACAACTTCTGGTACAGGACCGAATTTATGGGTCCCGAAGCCTT
>CAZHQW010000035.1:22610-35448 GCA_964534745.1 uncultured Bacteroidales bacterium | reverse complement strand
AGGTCGCTCATGGCATACATCCTGTAAACATCGTCGCCTTTCAGGAAGCCTGTAAAATGAAACCTGTCGGATATCCCCAGGGAGGCAACATACTTTATAAGCTTTTCCATAAGATCACCCGAGCCTGCCATAACAAACCTTACATTATTTGTTTTTTGCAGGATCTTATATGCTGCATCTATAAAATATCCGGGACCTTTCTGTGAGGTTATCCTTCCGAGGAATGTTACTATCTTGTCATTTGTAGATGATCTGCCTGCGGCTGGAGTGCCATTGTTCAAAGTGTCATTGTCCGGAGTGCCATTGCTTAATGGCTCTGCGGCATTATGCACTGTTATGACTTTATCCGGACTAATACCATAGCGCTTTATCACAATGTTCCTTGTGAAGTCGCTTACCGTTATAACCATGTTGGCTTCCTGCATGCCTCTTTTTTCAAGGCTGTACACTTTTTTGTTGTGATGCTCACCCGAGCGGTCGAACTCAGTAGCATGGACATGTGCTATTAAGGGCTTGCCCGATACCCGTTTTGCCTCTATGCCGGCCTGGAATGTGAGCCAGTCATGTGCATGAATTATGTCGGGCTCCTCTCTTCGGGTGATCTCCGATGAGATCATGCCGAACCTGTAAATCTCATCAAAAAGGCTTTCTCCGTATTTGCCCGAGAAATCAATTTTACCTGACGGTGGGCTTTTCTTCGCTTTCTTTAATGCGGCTTTTTTTTCTTTTATCAGGCACTTGTATTGCGCTGGTGAGATATAGGCGGAGATATGCGAATATAATCCGGGGCACTTATGCCTGCAGAGTTTTTTGATACGTTCCGCCACTTCTTCAGGCAGTTCAACATCACTTGCCCCTATGAGTCTGACACTGCTCTTATGCTCATCACCATAAGTTTTTGGAACCACAAATGTAATACTTATGTCATCAAAGGATACGAGTCCTTTTGTTAATCCATAACAGGCAGTCCCCAACCCGCCCGTTATGTGAGGGGGGTATTCCCACCCGAACATCAATATTTTCACGGCTAACGATATTCAGTATGTATATAATCAAGTTACGAAATTCCATTGGATAAATAAGCGATGTAATGCACTTTTTATCAGGCAATTTCGATGATATATATCACCTTTTTTTTTGTACAACATATATTATTATAAATTTGGCAATTCAAGCCAATTGATTACAACATAACTTTAATATAGTTAATAGCTACTCATCATTGTTTCGTAAAACATTCGATTCAAAAAACGGAAGATTAAGATATTTGGGAAGAACGGGCCTGGAAGTAACAAGTCTGGGAATGGGAGCTACCCGCACGATGGAACCTGTAGTGGTAAAAGCTGCACTTGATAGCGGCATTAATTTTTTTGACACGGGAAGACGTTACGCAGGAGGGAATAATGAAATAATGCTGGGAAAAGTATTCAAAGGAATTAGGGATAAGGTTATTATACAGTCAAAAATACCGGTTGAAGGGCAGGACAGGTTTGATTCCGGAGAAAATATCAGGGAAACAATTGAATCGATGGAATCATTTGTGCATGAGAGTTTGAAAGCACTGAAAACCGATTATATTGATGTTATGCTTTTACATGGTATGTCAAGACCTGAAATTACTTATCATGAAGAAGTAATGAAGTTTATGGAAAAAATCAGGAAAGAAGGAAAAGTTAAAGCGATAGGTTTTTCATCACATGGTAATATGATCGAGTTAATACGAAAGAACAATGAAGTGCTTTTTTATGATGTTGTGATGTGTCCTTTCAACCATAAAGGTTCCTATGTTCATTCCAGGAGCAAAATGTACAGTGAGTGGGATCAGCGTACACTTATCGAACAACTGATAACTGCAGGTAATAAAAAAATCGGGATAGTGGCCATGAAAACTGCATCGGCCGGACCTTTTCAGCCTGAAGGCAAAGAAACGGCCACTTATGAAGATGCTGTAAGGTGGGTATTGCAGCATGATTTTATAAGTTCAGCTGCCGTTGGGATGGCAAATTTCGAAGAAATAGCAGAAAATGTAAAAGTAATGGGATAATAATTACATGACTAATATTCAGAAATGATGACCGGCAGAATTAATAAAATATCATTATATGCTTTGGCTGTTGCAGTGCTTGTTTTTGTAATTCCGCTTTGCAGTTGTACTGAATCAGAAGAGCCGGAGCCGCTGGTTACGAGAGCGGAAAGCATACCCGATGATGCAGTGAAGATGACGCCCGCGACCGACCTGTTCCCGCCTGTTTTGCATTCCGATGATTATGAGTATCCCGTGCCTGTTGACACTCCGGTAAATACGGCAGGGGGAGAAGATTCCCCTTTTATTCCTGCAGACAGGGATGAGCTGTATTTCTTTTTTACTCCGGATGTCAGCATACCTGCCGAACTGCAGCTCACAGACAAGGTCACAGGAATATATGTGTCACAATATAAAGACGGTGTGTGGCAGGAACCTGAAAGGGTGCTGCTTCAGACGCCGGGAAAGCTGGCACTGGACGGATGTGAATATGTCCAGGGGAATGAGATGCTGTTTGCCTCTTATAGGGAAGGATATACCGGACCGCACTGGTTCAGTGCCGAGTATGTTGGCGGTGAATGGACCAACTGGCAGCTGGCGGATTTTAATGAAGATTATGAAGTCGGAGAGCTCCATATCTGGGAAGATGAGCTGTACTATCATTCCGGCCGGTCGGGAGGTAAAGGCAAGTACGATATCTGGATGCTGGAGAGGATAGATGGAGAGTGGCAGAATCCGGTTAACGTAGAAATTGTTAATTCCGAAGAAGATGACGGATGGCCCTATGTTACACCTGATGGCAATGAACTCTGGTTCACCCGCATGTACATGGGAACACCTGCTTTGTTCAGGTCAAGGAGAACGGACGGGCAGTGGCAGGAGCCTGAATTGATAATTTCACAGTTTGCAGGCGAGCCTACACTTGATAAGAGCGGCAACATATATTTCGTGCACCATTATTATGAAAACGGACAAATGATAGAAGCGGATATTTATGTAGCCTACAGGAAATAATTATTAATGATCACATACTTCCTTGACAGTTGTTTATTATTTGACCTCAGCCTTATTATATAAATACCGTCTTTGATGCTCATCAGGTTGGAATCCCACAATATATTATGCCTCCCTGCCTTTAAGTTTTTATCAGCAATTGTACTGACAATCCTCCCGTTGAGATCAAGGATATCTATTACGGCCCTTCCATTGCCAGGTACATATATAGCTATTTCATTTGCTGAAACATCCATCCACAGGTTTTGAGATGCATTTTCAATTTCTTTTAAACCGGACTGGCTGCCGGGTTTTATGCCAAGCAGAAAGTCTTTTGTGCATTCAACTTCCTGTCCTTCCCAGTCAAAGACCAGGTTGTTGCCAATTTTATACTGGTTTGTCTGAATACTCCCTATATAAAAGCTTTTCGGGAAATAGTCCGATACCATATAGTTCTCCGGCAAAGTAGTGGTTATTGAAACATCTACATACGGTTTTCCCTCAATTTCAAACCCTATGAAAGGCGGTTTCCATCCTGACACATACCTGCCTGTGCCCAGAGTATATAAGAATACGTCTAAGGTATCAATCCCTATAAGCGAATGTGTATAATTTACCTCAACTTCCAGTAGTGAGGCATAATCAACAACAAAGGACCACATTATCATATCAAGTGAATCAAGGCCATCAGGGATACTGCTGCCAACTAAAAAAGAATCCGCGGTAGTCAGGTACAGACTGTCGACGATTGTAAAGTCCATGTTAACATTATTTACCTTGACTGATATATCATATGCATCTGTCGGCTTGGGGAAGTACATTGTATAGTACCATGGTGGGGGTTCAATTTCCACTGAATCGATATCGAGATAGTAGCCGACTTCAAAAGTGTATACTCCATGCATCTGTGCATTCAGACTGCCATCAATGGTTATATCCATGTCTTCGGTTATCATGGTGATATAAGGTATGCCGACAGGAATGGGGTTAGCAATGGTATATTGGTTATTTATCCCTGACAGATAACAAATGCATAGCGCTACTATTATGCAAACTGACCTGCTTAGTATATAATTTTTCATTGTATTACCGGTTAAATGTTAATAGGGGTGAAAAGTAAATCAAAGTTACTCAATTATTACTATAGATGTAATTAATAATGATTTAGTTGCGTGGGATTTTAAAAATGCGGAGATGTTTTTATGGAACGTACACCGGGTTGCTTAACGGTTATAAGTTTGTCGGCTCCAGCCTTTTCATAATCAAGTTCGAAATAGAACACAGAACCTTTGTCCGGTTCAGATTCAACCCATATTCTGCCACCCATAAGTTCTATCATCTTTTTGACAACGAAAAGTCCGAGTCCGGTTCCCGGTATATTTGTATAATATTCATTATCAACACGTTCAAACCTGTCAAAGATTTTCTGAAGCTTGTCTTCGGGAATGCCTATTCCTGTGTCCTTAATATAAAACAGTATTTTTTTGTCTGCAGTTAGGTTAAAACCGAACTCAATAACTCCCTGTCCGGTAAATTTCATTGCATTGTTCAGCAGGTTCTGCATTACCTGGCGCAGGCGGCATTCATCATTATGTATTATTATTTCTTCTTTATCATTACTATAGATCAGTTCAATTGCACCTGGTTCTTTCTTATCCAGTTGTGCCTTAAAATTATAGTACAGTTCTTTCAAAACTTCGTTGACTTTTACCGGCTCTTTTTTGATCTTCAGCTGTCCGGCTTCAATCTTGGAAATATCTATTATGTTGTCAATAAGGTTTAAAAGTTCAAGGCTGCTCCGGTTTATATAGCTTATATATTCCAGCCTGTCTCTTGCATGAAGGCTGTCATCTGCCAGCAAATTTGAAAATCCGATAATTGCATTCATCGGGGTCCTTATTTCGTGCGATAAATTTGCAAAGAAGGATGTTATAAGTTTATCGGATTCTTCTGATTTTGTTTTTAATTTCCTGGATTTTGTTTCCAGTTGGCTTAATGCCTGCTTGAACATCTTGCTTTTTTCCTTTTCATATTCGAGGTTTTTCTTATGCTCATAAAGGCACAGGTAGGTTCTGATCTTGCCGGCAAGTATGCACGATTTAACAGGCTTGACAATGTAATCTATCATAAGGGTGTCATATTCTTCTTCAATGAGATCCTGGGCGGACCGGCTGTCGGAGATTAAAATAACAGGCAATGCTTTTGTTTTTTCTGATCCGCGTATTGATGCAAGGATTCTGCATATTTCATCGGGTGGAAGCGGGGCGTCAATAATTACAGCGGCAAATTCATGCCTGGCTGTATATTTTATCACTTCATCGGTAGAATTTACCCTGATTATTTCGGCATTACAGTCATTTGAAATATCATCAAAAGGACATGAATCATCAGATTTACCTGTCATTACCAGTATCCTTTTGACGATCTTCATCATAATAATCTACTTTATAAAGTAAATTTTACTGCGGAATGATGAGATGAGTAAAAGCCTGTCTACCTATATTTTTTCAGGACATAAGTGTAACCTATAGTAAAATTAATGCTGATGCTTTAATAAATCAATTAAGCAAGGATGACATGCATTACTATGCAGGGGTGATTTATATCATCTTCCTACTACGCTGAAGCTTCGTAGGATGAGGGACCTGTCCTCCGTACTGAATACTCCGGAAGGCGGGCGTAGGTGGAAGCGTAGGAAGTGAGGGACCTGTCCTCCGAAGCTTTCAGTCCACCGAAGCTTTAGCGTAGGAGGAAGCGCAGGAGGAGAGGTTCCGAGCGGAATCGAACCGCTGTAAATGGTTTTGCAGACCATTGCCTAGCCACTCGGCCACGGAACCTTTTTAATTTTGGCGTGCAAATATAAAATTAAGAAATAAGATTTACAAATGGCCTAAAAGGCAGCCATTAGTAGATCGATATCTTTTGAAGGTATCTCAAAGCGATTACCTATGTTTTCGTTTGTTAGTATGCCATTATAGATGTAAACACCGTGGCGCACACCAAGGTTAGCCTTAAGAAAAGGATTTATCCCTCCCGAGTTACCCATATTAACAAGTATGGGAGATATTATATTGCTGAGGGCTATTGAAGCCGTTCTTGCTACCTTGGACGGCAGGTTGGCAAGAGTGAAATGAATAACGTCATGTTTTGTATACGCAGGATCGGAATATGAGCGGTATTCCGAAGTTTCTATGCAGCCCCCCTGGTCTATGCTGATATCAATAATTATCGATCCTTTCTTCATTTCCTTTACCATATCCTCGGTGATAAAATACCGCGGTCCCTTGTCCCATAGGTTAATTGCACCAATAAGAACATCAGCGGATTTCAGTGACCTTTTCAGAACCTGCGGGTGAAAAATTGAAGTGAAAATTCTGTGCCCCAGGTTTTTCTGAAGCTCTTCCAGTTTATGGGGGGAGTTGTCAAATACCTTGACGAAGGCTCCGAATCCGAGAGCGGCCCTAGCAGCGTATTCCGCTGCCGTACCTGCTCCTATTATCACCACTTCCGTGGGTGTTATACCGGAAATGCCCCCGAGCATCACTCCCTTGCCTCCGTTGATGTTACTCAAATATTCACCTGCAATTATTATTGCCGTGTTACCTGCTATAGCCCTCATTGATTCAAGAACGGGAAAACAGTTAAATTCATCCTTCATGTGTTCAAAGGCGATAGCCGTCACTTTTTTGTCCATCATTTTCATTATATATTCCCTGTTCTGGTTGATCATCTGAAGGGATGTAATGATAACCTGGTCACCTTTGAGCAGCTTTATTTCGTCATCACTGAGCGGGGCAACTTTTAAAAGTATGTCGGCATTCATAACCTGCTTTTTATTCTCAATAATATAACCGCCACACTCACTGTATTCGTTATCAGAGTAACGTGCTCCTTCACCGGCTTTTGATTCCATCAGCACGTCATGCCCGTTATTGACAAGCACCTCGACGGCTTCAGGAGTCAGGGCAACCCTGCGTTCAATATTATGGTTATCCCTGGGAATACCTATTATTATTTTTTTATGCTTTTTACCTATCTCCAGCATCTCTTCCTGGGGCAGGATACCTCCATACATCAGAGGTCCGCTGGAGGAGTCGGGTTTCTGTTCAACCATTTGGCCTAAAATTTAGTATTTTACTAATATAGCAATTCTGCTAATTTAGTTTAAAAAGTAATGTTTGAATTTACAAAATTAAAAATAAGTCAGAATAATAGAAAAACTGAAAGATGTAATTGAGGAATTTATATATGAATTTTCAACAGTCTCTTATCTGTGTCAACCTCTTCAATATTTACTTTGATTATGTTACCGGTAAGGATCTCTTCAGCCCTGTCGGGCCATTCAATAAAACAGTATATATCTTCATAAAGGTAATCTTCGATGCCAAGCGACAGCAGCTCATCTGCACTTTTTATCCTGTAAAAATCGAGATGGTATAACATTTCGCCTTTATCTGTCCTGTATTCATTGATAATGGTGAAAGTGGGACTGTTAACGATATCCACGGCACCAAGCTCCTTGCACAGTGCTATTATAAATGTTGTCTTGCCTGCACCCATTTTTCCGTAGAACGCAAATTTTTTATTTCCTGCGGTTACTTTCAGAAACTTTTTTGCTGTTTCAGAGATTTTCCTGATATCATAAAGCCGGAGAGTGGTCATTTTGATACTAATGTAACGACTGGTACCAGCATTTCTTCCATTGATATTCCTCCATGCTGGTAAGTGTTTTTATAATAATTTGCATAGTAATTATAATTCTTCGGGTATACAAAGTAATCGGAACTTGTGGCAAATATAAATTTTGAGCTAACGTTTGATTTGGGCAGGTGCACGGCATACGGGTCTTTTATCTCGAATACATCACGCGGATCATAGTTAAGGTTCCTGCCCATTTTATATCTAAGGTTTACGGATGCCTTTCTGTCACCTATAACCTTAACCGGATTATTAACTCTTAATGTGCCGTGATCGGTAGTGAAAATGACCTTCAGGTTCTTATCAGCCAAAAGCTTGATAAGATCAAGAAGATGGGAATGGTTAAACCATGACAGTGTGAGCGAGCGGTAAGCCGAATCATTGACCGCCAGTTCACGAATCATGTCCATCTCCGTGTTGGCATGAGACAGAAAGTCCACGAAGTTGTAAACAATAACAATTAGATCATTATTGATAATATTTGAAAAGTTCTCAACAAGCTTTTTGCCTGTTCGTGAGTTATTAACCTTGGCATAAAAGTACCTGTATTTTTTACCGAGCCTGACAAGCTGCTTGCGCAGCAGCTCCTCCTCATTTAAATTTTTTGCCCCTTCCTCATCGTCATTCAGCCAAAGGTCCGGATTCAATTTCTGTATTTCCAGGGGCATTAGCCCCGCAAACATTGCATTGCGTGCATACTGGGTGGCCGTAGGAAGAATACTGCAGAATATTTCATCCCTGTCCGTTACAAAGTAATCATTAATGGTAGGATATATTGTTTTCCACTGGTCATACCTGAGATTATCTATAATAATTACTACTACTTTGTTGTTTCCATCTACCAGGGGGAATACTTTTTCTTTAAAGACGTTCGGGGACATCAAAGGGCGCTCGTTCTGTTTCTTGCCGAACCATGACATATAATTCAGTTTGATGAATTTGCCGAATTTAAGATCTGCTTCGGCCTTCTGCATATTGAATATATCATTCATCCCTCCGTTAATTGACTTTTCAAGTTCGAGTTCCCAGTAGATTAGCTTTTTATAGATATCTATCCAGTCATTGAAAGTTGTTGCACGATCAACCTGCATGCCTATATTTGAGAACTCCGATCTGTAAGCCGATGTGGTTTCTTTGGTTATAAGCTGTTTGGTTTCAATATTCTTCTTTATTGTCAGCAATATCTGGTTCGGATTAACAGGCTTAATCAAATAATCTGCTATTTTGGAACCTATGGCGGCATCCATGATATTCTCTTCTTCGCTTTTTGTTATCATTACCACCGGCAACTGCGAGTTATGGCTTTTAATTACGTTTAACGTTTCAATGCCACTCAGTCCGGGCATATGCTCGTCGAGAAATACCAGGTCGAAATGGTGGCTCCTTACAAGGTCAATAGCAGTATCACCATTACTGGCAGTCATTACCTGGTATCCTTTTTCTTCAAGAAAAAGTATATAGGGTTTTAATAAATCAATCTCGTCATCTGTCCACAATATTCTGATTTTCTTCATAACAGGACTAATAATACTCATTAAAAAACTTAAGGTATCTGTCAACAGATTTATCGGTTTTCAATATATTAAGATTAGATGCAGATATTACCATCTTTTGTACTTTACTTTCATCCACATCTTTGAAAATAGATTTATCTGAGGATGCCTTATTATAATATTCCAGTGATTCGGCTTTGTCCTTAAATGGCATGACCGTGATTATATCCTGGCTGCCATTTATCTGCACGCTTTCTGCCTTTAAATTCAACTGGTCAAAATTATCGAGATTAAAGTTAATTATATTAAACAACAACTGGTTCAGATAAGACTTGTCATATAGCACAAATGCAAAAAAGTGTTCGGTATTCTCTTCATACTTATACAGGGTAATTGCCCTTTCTATTTCTTCTTCCTCTTTCAGATCAGGATGTTCCTTATCGAGAAAAGCGATAATGTTCATTGCATCTTCTGCAATATCTGTAGCAGGGTAGGATGACACGATATGGTATAATGCCTCCTTAAATGTTTTTATATCTGTTGTTCTGCCCATTGAAAGTGTCCTGAGATAGTCAAACTGCGGGGTCAGTTTATTATCCGGGTAGTTTTTGATGGCGTATTCTGACTGCCGGATAACATCAGTGTACTGTCTGTTCAGGTACTTGTTGTATGTCTCTGCATAAAAGTCTTGTATTTTATTTTGTTCTGCTTCAAGTTCCTTAAAATAGTCAGGATTGTTTAGCAACCTGGCATACGTGCTGTTCGGAAACTGGCTTATGATCTTATTCTTATATGTCTCAACCATAGCTTTATTATTGATCTTAGTATAAATATCATACAGGTAATAATAAGATGATAGCAAATATTCCGAATCGGGATATCTTTTTATAAGCTCCTTGAATGACTCGATTGATCTCTCATAGTCCTTAAGTTCATTTCTGTATATCATGCCCATATTATACAGCGCATTCTCAATGTGTCTGTGAGAAATCTGAAGCATTGAATCTGTCAGGGGTATATTTTTTAGATAGAAATCTCTTGACTTATTGCTCAGGGCCTTGTGATTCCTTGACTCCTCGTCTGTTATAAAGTCCGTATCTTCGGTGCTGGCACTTTCTCCAAAGCTTGTTAAACTTTTATTTGTCCTTCGCCAGTTATCTTCAAGCTTTCTGTTGCCCCATTTAAGCTTAAACTCTTTGTATCCGAGGCTTCTGGCTGTCTCATTATAAAAGTACCATTTTACTCCTTCTGAAAATTCTTGCTGGCCTGTCTTCCTGTCCATTTCCATGCTGTACCCGAACTGCTTGTTGAGTGCTTCTTCCTGCTTTCGCTTTATCTCTTCCTGTTCTTTCTTTATAACATCCTCAATCAGCTTGTCAATATATTCAAGCAGCTCTTTTTCCGGCATCCTGGCGAGTCTTTGCACGCTATCTTCAAGGTTGAAGATGTTAATTTCTTTAACCAGGGTAGTCAGACTTTTGGATTTTGCATAAATATTATCATAAGCAGGGTAATCCGTTTCCAGTATAGCAACGGCGCTATCATAATATGCCTGGGCATTGACATATTCAGGCATTTCATAGTAGAGGTCGGCAAGTGTAAGGTAAGAACGGGCTTTCTGGGTAACATTATTGACATTATGCCGGACCGATTTTTTATACTGCTTTATAGCTTTTGAAACATTACCGTCTTTGTATGCAAGATTCCCCAGGGCATAATAGATCTGATCCTTGTATTCGGCATTTTTATCGTCTTTAAGCATCCTTGTCAGCTGCCCTTCAATTTCCTTCAGCGACCCATAGCCCTTTTCATAAGCCAGTGCGCGGCTAATCCTTGCATTAAATGTCATTTCATATGGAGGGTTCATTTTTATTACCTTACCATAGAGTGAAGATGCTTTTTTTGACATCCCTGTCTTTTCATATAACTGTGCAAGGATAAAGGTATACCTTGTTCTGGGCTTTTTCCGGCGTACTTCTTTTTTTGCTTTCTCCAGGTAGTCTATTGCATTTGACAGGTTATTCTGCTTCATATGATAATCAGCATAGGTAGTAAAAAAAGCCGCTTTCAGCCGTTTTGGCAAATTTTCGTCATTCTCAAGAAGCTTCAGAATCTCCTCGGAATTTTTATATTCACCTGTTTCGTTATATACCCTGGCGAGCCATACATATGCATCATAAGTAATCTCTTCATCCTTAAATTCATTGATTATAAACCTGAAAGTCTCCTCGGCCAGCTTAAAGTTATGTTCATATAAATATGCCTTGCCCATGAGCAGGTAATTATCATCCACCCATTTGTTAAATTCCTTTTTATTGTAAAACGCCCTTTTCTTAAGGGATAATGCTGTATTGTCTTTCAGTTTGGGTTTCACTGTAATTGAATGCAGGGCTATGAGCTTGCTCCCTTTCTTGATTGTCCGGTCCATGTCGGGGGATACGGTATTGGCCAGCTCATTATCTCCATATTTGAAAACAGGCAATATTTCAGAATAGTCATCTTCAAATGAATCGTCTATTTTTTTCTGCCCTTTCAGAAAGCTGACATTCCCGTTGAAAAGTATATTGTACCTTGCAGTAATGTTGTGGTATGTGCGCGTTATAACAGTATTTTTCTGTGTTGTGCATCCGGTAAGCAGGACAACAGATATGAAAAGCCAGTTTATATATGTATTTTTCCTTAGCATCAGTAACAGATATGCAGTAATATTAACTAAAAATTAATTAACATATTTTATCCGTTATATATTTTATTATTTATTCTGTATAATACAACCGACAAGGTCCGGGTGATCCTGTACAAACTCACCGGACCTGAGATGCCTTATCATCCAAAGTATTATAAAGTCCCCTGATGCAGCCCAGGTGAAGAAAAATCCAAAGATAAATATTTTAAAGCCGCCGGTTATTAGTCCGGCCAGCAGGGGCATTATACCAAGAATTACGCCGGGCATAACAATTCCCGTTCTGTAAGCATTTACAGGTAAAGGTTCGCGGCAATGAATATACGGAGCGAAATCAGGTTTCATAATTCCAAAAGACAAAGAACGAAATCCCTTTTCAGTAAAAAATACCCATACAACACCGTGCAGCAGCTCATGCATAAATATGCCGGCTATGAGGAGTATTACGGTCCAGAACAAATATTTAAATATTTTATATACAAAATTAAGTAATATAAAATTACCTTTTAACAGGTTAATTTTAAGTTTCCAGTATTCAATAAGACTATCGCCCCATATCACGGCATAGGGGATGCAAAAAAGAATAATTATTGGGATTAATATATAAAGTGAGTACAGATAAGTCTTACGAACTGAAAGAGTTATTTCACCGGCATAGCCTTTTTGTTTATCCATAAATTATTAATCGACTGCAATTACTTCTTTTAGTTCAGGAACCTTTTCCTTAACTGCCTGTTCAATTCCTGATTTTAAAGTCATCCTGCTAAAAGGGCAACCACTGCATGCACCTGTTAGCTTAACTTTTACTGTCAAATCATCAGTAATATCAATCAATTTAACATCACCACCGTCAGCCTGCAGATAAGGCCTTATATAATCAATTACTGCACCTACCTTTTTCAAAAGTTCCTGTTTTTTTGCATTATCCATATTTAATGAAATTTATTA
>CAZHQW010000035.1:13605-22510 GCA_964534745.1 uncultured Bacteroidales bacterium | reverse complement strand
AAATTTATTTGAGCCCGACAAATTTATATATAATAATAATATAATGCTTAAATTTATTTAGATTAATTCTTTACTAGGATCCCAGAACAGGGTTTCAAAGTCCACTATCCTGTCATCTTTTACTTGTATTCCTTCACTTTCAAGTAATTCCTGCATCAGGGACTCATGGCGGAAATGATGTTTTCCCGTTAGCAGTCCGCTCCTGTTAACCACACGGTGGGCAGGGACAAAGTCCTCGTTAAACCTTGTACTGTTTAAAGCCCATCCGACCATTCTTGCGGACTGTAGTGAGCCGATATATCTGGCTATGGCCCCATAGGTTGTTACACGTCCCTCAGGGATCTGCCTTGTTACAGCATATACTTTTTCAAAGAAATTCGGATTTTCCATTTTAGGTTACTTCTTTAACCTGTATGTTACCGTCAAGCCTGAATTTCAAATAATAAATTTTCATGCCCTGCCCAAGAAACTTTTTCTCGTAGAATGTCCTGACAGATAATGCTTCGTCATCAGTAACCGAATCATACAAATTATCAGTATAATATTCAATTTCCAGTCCGTTATATTTCAGAATTTTAAATGTATATTCATATAGCAGGGCGTTATCAGTCTTTAAATGTATAGGTCCGCCCGGTTTCAGGAAATTACCGTACAGGTTAAGGAACCTGCTTGAGGTCAGCCTTTTCTTTTTATTCTTTGGCTGCGGATCGGGGAATGTTATCCATATCTCATCCACTTCGTTCCTGTCAAAGAATGAACTGACAAATTCAATCCGTGTTCTCAGGAATACCGCATTATTTATTTTTTCATCAAGAGCCCTTTTTGCACCTTTCCATATGCGGGCTCCTTTAATGTCTATTCCTATGAAGTTCTTCTGTTTAAATTTCCTGGCCAGTTCAACAGTGTATTCTCCTTTACCGCAACCCAATTCCAGAATAATGGGATTATCATTTCCGAATAGATCTTTCCATTTGCCCTTTAATTTATAGTCTTTGTTAAATACCTCGTAAAACGCAGGCTGCAGGACATTGCTAAACTTCTTCATTTCCTCAAATCTCTCCAATTTTCTCTTTGTCATTTTCAGAAAGGTATAAGGAGATTACTTTTCTATTCTCAGTCCGACATCAATTATGTTTTTCAGTTTTTCATCCCACATAGCCTGTTCAATATCAAAGACATATACACCGCGGTATGGAAATCTCACGTTTTGCAGGTACAGAACCTGGTTGCTGAGGGCATTTCCTATACCCCTGCCCAGCCATCTTCCCCTGGCATCGGCAAGAGTGATTTCAAATGTGTCTCTCACAGATTCCCCGCTGGGGGCATGTGTTGTAATAAACATGAAAATATTACTGTATGCGTACCGGCTCCTGTTGCGGAGGTTTATATAAACATTATGGGAGCTTGAAGTATCGGAGATATTAACGTTGAAATGAATGATATTATCTTTTTGCCAGGTATTTTCCGGTATTTTTACATTTTTTTCAAATACCCTGTTTTTGTCACATGATAGCAGGAACAAAAAAATAAACGTATAACAACATGTTATATAAAAGACTTTTTTTATTGGCATTTGTTTTTTAATGCTGTATTAACTATGTTTTTAGGGCCTGTCTTCAAACCTGCTTAATGTTTCTTCATCAGCAACATTCGGATAATCAATTAAAGGTTTGATCTTCACATACTCGAAGCTCTCCAGCTTTTTAACCTTTTCACCTTTCCTGTTAAGTTCAATAATTTCCTTTACAGTGTCTATTGTCAGGCAGGCTGTCTCAGATGCCGATTCCTTATCGTAGGAATACCACATGAGCCTGTTAAACACATCTGTTTTCTGATGGTAGGCCATACCGATTTCCGTTTCCAGCGGTATTGACGTGTCAGGAAAATCCTGCTGCGCATCGAGGTATGAACTCAGTTCATAGTTGAGGCAGCATTTAAGTTTGCTGCACTGTCCGGCCAGCTTCTGCGGGTTCAGTGACATGCCCTGGTAGCGGGCAGCGTTCGTGGTGACTGAACTGAAGTTTGAGATATATGATGAACAGCACAATTCACGGCCGCATGTTCCTATTCCGCCTATCCTTCCTGCCTCCTGGCGGGCTCCTATCTGCCTCATCTCGATCCTTATCTTAAATTCGTTGGCCAGCACTTTTATCAACTCCCGGAAGTCAACCCTGTCATCTGCAATATAATAGAATATTGCCTTGGTCTGGTCTCCCTGGTATTCAACATCGCCAATTTTCATTTCGAGCTTTAATTCCTCTGCAATTTTCCGGGCCCTGAGCATTGTCTGATTTTCAAGGGAAATTGCCTTCCTCCATTTTTCAATATCTGCCTGCTTTGCTTTTCTGTATATTTTTTTGAATTCTATGTTGTCTATATCAATATTATTCATCCTGAAGCGTGTCAGCACCAGTGCTCCTGTCAGCGAAACAACACCAATATCATGACCGGGAGTCGCCTCGACAGCAACAATATCACCTTTCTTAAGTTTCAGGTCATTTACGTTTTTGTAAATAGCCTTACGGGTATTCTTAAATCTTATTTCTACAAGGTCTGTATTATGAAACGAATCGGGAATATCTTCCAGCCAGTTGTACACATCCAGTTTATTACATCCCGGATTTTCGCTAATAATATTTATTTTTGAGTCAGGTGCCAGATTTTTACAGCCCCTGCCAAAGCAACTATGATCATCCATCTTCATTCTGTTTTATTCGCAAAATTAATTAATTCTGCTTTCTAATCAACTTTATTATCTTAAGTACAAGGTCAAGAAATACTATCCTGCCAAAGGCATTTCTTTCAATATCATTATAGGCTTTATTAATCTCATCAGCTATCTGATGGGCATTAGCCATATTAATAAAGGGATGAAACCTGCCTGAAAACTCGCTTTCCTTTTCCGTAAGGTATACTTTTTCAGGCTGGTTAAGACTTAAAAGAAAGTTTTTCCTGATTAATGACAGGGAATAATCAAGGAAATCCTTTTGTCTTTCCCTGCCCGTTCCTGCAATATCATCAACCCATTTTAATATTTCCGGTATGTTCCTGCTATAGCAATGCCTCATCATCAGAATAAACCGTTCCAGGTTATTGTCATATTCTTCGCCGGCATTAATATTTGCTGCCAGATCATTATTATTTATTTTTGAGACCTTCACTATCTGGAACCTTGACAGTACAGTAGGTAAAATCTGGTCGGTACTGTCTGTAGCTGCCAGGAATATTGTTTTGTCAGGCGGCTCTTCAATGATTTTAAGCAGTTTATTTGCAGCATAAGGATGCATTTTTTCGGGATGCCAGATAATCATTATTTTATATTCAGATTCAAATGACTTCAGGCTAAGCTTATTCAATACCGCCTTGCTTTCATAAACGTTTATAAGTCCCTGCTTATTTTCTATGCCTATAATGTCGTACCACTGGTTAAGGGACAAATACGGATTTTTAAGAACAGCCTCCCTCCATGCGGCAATGAAGTCGTCACTAACCGGATTATCCTTTTCTTTGGTTTTGGTCTTGTTCACAGGAAATACAAAATGAAGGTCCGGATGTATCAGTTTCCGGTATTTCAGGCAGCTGGCACAGGTATTGCAGGAGTCATCACCTTCCTTTTGAGTGCAACTTAAATACCGGGCAAAGGCAATAGCCAGGGCCAGGGTTCCTGATCCGTCAGGACCAAGAAATAGCTGCGAGTGACCTATCCTTCCCTTTTTAACAGCATCTGTCAGCTGCCCGATAACTTTATTTTGTCCGATTACTTCCTTAAACAGCATGCATCAGTCATAGAAAGGGGTTATTGTCACGGCAAGATCGGAGGGATTGGCATAATAGGGCCATGAAGCAATAAGCATATCAGCTCCTGACTCGGCATATTCGATAACATTATTGCCGGTAATACCTCCCGATACGGCCAGTCTGATATTCGGATTTTTTTTATGTATTTCCTTTTTCAGCTCCTTTATCTGTTTGACATCAAACCTGTTAAGGATAATGGTATCTATGTCTGTTGCCGCAACTTTCATTGCATCGGATGCGTTTTTAACTTCAACCGTCACTCTTTTATCGGCAATAAGGCTTTTCTGCTCGCTTATTCT
This sequence comes from uncultured Bacteroidales bacterium, assembly GCA_964534745.1. Taxonomy (GTDB): domain Bacteria; phylum Bacteroidota; class Bacteroidia; order Bacteroidales; family UBA10428. The sequence continues at coordinate 18,413 of CAZHQW010000035.1, read as the reverse complement.
TGCTTCGAGGTTTTCAAGGCTTCCAAGGAAGCTGTAATGGTTGTCAAAAACGAGTATCGATTCCGAAAGTCCGAGCCTGTGTATGCCGGCGCCGCCTGCCATGACAGCCTTGATCGATATTTTCTTTGTAAAAGGGATCGTTTGCCTTGTTGTCAGAATTTGAATATCCGGATTACTTTCCCTGGCTTTTTCCACCAGCTCCCTTGTCCGTGTTGCTATACCGGAGGCAAAACCGAGAATATTTTCGCATGTTCTCCACGCTGCATGGATATTCTTTGATAGTCCCTCCCCTTCAAGAAATTTAACGCCCTTCTCAATATACTCTCCGCTGGGAGTAAACAGGGTAACCTGTATGTTAAGTTTTGAAAATATCCTTAAAACTTCTTCTGTACAGCATACAACAGTATTTTCCCTAGTTGCTATCTGTATCTTTGCCGGTTTGTTTTCAAGTTTTAAAATTGATGTTGTTATATCAAAGTAAGGCACATCCTCCGATAATAATTCATCAATCTCTTTATCAGTAAAATAAATCATAGTACTATTTTAATTAACGGTTAAATATTTATATTGTTAAATTAATAAAAATTTTTAGAAGGGTTGTTGACATTGTGATAGTAATTTTTCAGCCGAATTAAATATCTTTGTGCCCGTTATTTATTATAGCACGTGAATGGAGAATATCAGGAATTTCTGTATTATAGCACATATTGACCATGGCAAGAGCACTCTTGCTGACAGGTTGCTGCTGAAGACGAATACTCTTACCGAGAGGGAGTTCAAGGATCAGGTTCTTGATAACATGGATCTTGAACGTGAGAGGGGTATTACTATAAAGAGCCATGCCATTCAGATGGAGTACATGCACAACAATAAAAAATATTTCCTTAACCTTATTGATACACCCGGCCATGTAGATTTTTCATATGAGGTATCAAGGTCAATTTATGCATGTGAAGGAGCCTTGCTGGTTATTGACGCCACACAGGGTATACAGGCACAGACAATATCGAATCTTTACCTTGCTCTTGAGCATGACCTTGAAGTTATACCCGTCCTTAACAAGATGGATCTGCCTGCAGCCATACCCGAGGAAGCCAAGGACCAGATAGTTGATCTTACAGGCTGTGACAGGAGCGATATAATTGAAGCAAGCGGCAAAACAGGCATGGGCGTTGATAAGATCCTCGAGGCTATAATAGCAAAAATACCTCCTCCCAAGGGTGATCCTGCCGCACCCCTGCAGGCCCTGATATTTGACTCTGTATTTAACAGTTACCGCGGTATTTATGTCTACCTGAGGGTCATGAACGGTGAGATACGGACAGGTGATCATGTTAAGTTTGTAGCAACAGGGAAGAAGTATCATGCCGATGAGGTTGGGATACTGAAGCTCAGGACTGAGCCCAGGGGTGTTCTGAGGACAGGTGATGTAGGCTATATAATATCAGGAATAAAAACATCGTCCGAAGTAAAAGTGGGGGATACTGTCACGCATGTGGATTTTCCCTGTGAGAAGGCGATAGAGGGATTTGAAGATGTAAAACCAATGGTTTTTGCCGGTATTTATCCTGTCGATGCAGATGATTATGAAGAGCTGCGTTCATCAATAGAAAAGCTGCACCTTAATGATGCTTCACTGTTTTATGAGCCCGAGTCATCGGCAGCACTGGGATTCGGATTCAGGTGCGGATTCCTGGGACTGCTGCATATGGAAATAGTGCAGGAACGGCTGGACAGGGAATTTAATATGAATGTTATTACCACCGTGCCTAACGTCTCTTTTAAGGCATACACAAAAAAGGGAGAGTCCATTGACGTACATAACCCGTCCGGACTGCCGGAACCGAAGTACCTGGATTATATCGAGGAGCCCTATATTATTGCACAGGTTATATCCAAAGCTGAGTATACCGGACAGATAATGAAGCTGTGCATTGATAAGAGGGGTACGCTTAAAAACCAGGTTTACCTTACAAGTGACAGGATAGAGGTCACATTTGAAATGCCTCTTTCAGAGATAGTTTTTGATTTCTATGACAAGCTTAAAAGCATTTCCAAGGGGTATGCGTCGTTTGACTATCATTCATCGGGGTATAAGAAAGCCGACCTTGTGCGTCTTGATATATTGCTGAACGGTGAGATGGTTGATGCTTTATCTTCACTTATACACAAGGATTATGCCTATTCCTTCGGAAGAAAGATATGCGTCAAGCTGAAGGAGCTTATTCCGCGCCAGCAGTTTGAAATAGCAATACAGGCTGCAATCGGGGTAAAGGTTATTGCGCGGGAAACAGTCAAGGCACTGCGCAAGGATGTCACTGCCAAATGCTATGGGGGAGATATTACCAGGAAGAGAAAGCTGCTTGAAAAACAGAAGAAAGGCAAGAAAAAAATGCGCCAGGTAGGTAATGTCGAAGTGCCCCAGCAAGCTTTCCTGGCAGTATTGAAAATGGATTGACTACCGGGGTGGCGATTTAAGATTTCTTTACTTCGAGCTTTAACGATAGTTCCTTAAGCTGCTCTTCCGATATTTCAGAAGGAGAATCTATCATTACGTCCCTGCCTGCATTATTCTTAGGGAAGGCGATTACATCCCTTATAGATTCCAATCCGGCAAAAAGCGCAACACACCTGTCAAATCCGAATGCTATACCTCCGTGAGGGGGTGCCCCGTACCTGAAGGCATTCATGAGAAAGCCAAACTGCCTGTTTGCCTCCTCCTCGCTGAAACCCAGGGCCCTGAACATTCGCTGCTGCAACTCCCTGTCATGGATCCTCACCGAGCCACCGCCCAGCTCCACTCCATTTATTACCAGGTCATAGGCATTGGCCCTTACATTTCCCGGATCGGACTCCAGCTTGTCAATATCCTCTGCCTTGGGAGAGGTGAACGGATGGTGCATGGCAAAGTACCTTTTTGTTTCTTCATCCCACTCAAGAAGGGGAAAGTCAATGACCCATAAGGGCACAAACCTGCTGCCGTCTCTTAGTCCGTTCTGCTCTGCCATCTCGAGTCTCAATTCATTAAGGGCATTGAGGGTGAGCATTTTTTCACCGGCAAGGATAAGGATAAGGTCACCCGGACGGGCATCAAATTTCTTTGCCCAAACGGACAGGTCTTCCTGGTTATAAAACTTGTCAATAGTAGATTTAAGGGTTCCGTCTTTATTATATTTCACATATACCAGTCCCTTTGCACCTATCTGCGGCCTTTTCACAAAATCCGTCAGGTCGTCTATCTGCTTCCTGCTATATTCACTGCACCCTTGCGCACATATCCCTCCTATATATTCGCTGTTGTCAAATACCATAAAACCCTTGCCCCTGGCCAGTGAGCCAATATCTTTGATTTTCATGTCAAATCTTATATCAGGCTTATCGCTCCCGTAGTTTTCCATAGCCTCATCATATGTAAGCCGCTGGAATTTTCCGGGGAGGTCAATATTTTTAACAGCCTTAAAAAGATGTTTGATCAGTCCCTCAAAAGTATCAAGTATATCATCACGTGTAACAAAAGACATTTCACAATCGATCTGAGTGAATTCAGGCTGCCTGTCGGCTCTCAAATCCTCATCCCTGAAGCATTTTACTATCTGAAAATACCTGTCATACCCGGCAACCATAATCAGCTGCTTGAATGTCTGTGGTGACTGGGGGAGGGCATAGAACTGACCGGAATTGACCCTTGAAGGGACAACAAAATCCCTCGCTCCTTCAGGAGTTGATTTAATAAGCATGGGTGTCTCAACATCAATAAATCCCCGTCCCGTTAAATAGTTACGTACTTCTCGTGCCATGAGATGGCGGAGCTCAAGATTTTTCTTAATCACGTTTCTTCTAAGGTCAAGATACCTGTACTTCATGCGCAATTCGTCACCTCCGTCGGTATCATCTTCAATAGTAAATGGCGGTATTTCAGATTTATTCAGCAGCTCAATTTTAGCAACTTTAATTTCAATGTCGCCTGTAGGAAGGGCAGGATTCTTGTTGCTTCTTTCCTCTACAGTACCCTCAATTCTTATGACATACTCACGGCCCAGCTTTCTTGCCTTCCTGCATAAATCAGCATCAGTATCCATATTAAAAACAAGCTGTGTAATACCATAGCGGTCCCTGAGATCAATGAAAGTCATGCCCCCCAGATCCCGTGATCTTTGCACCCAGCCGCTTAATACTACCTGACTGCCTGAATCTTTGATTCTTAGCTCACCGCAGTTATGTGTTCTGTACATTTTTACCGGATTTTATTTTTACGAAAATAAAAAGAAAACTAATAACTGTTATTTAAATGAGTACAATTATAAATTAATTTTAGACTATATTTATTATTTGGTCAGTTAATTATGGCTTATAAGCTGTTTTCCGATGAATACTTTATGAAGGAGGCCCTGAAAGAGGCGGAGAAGGCCTTTGAAAGGGATGAGGTGCCTGTGGGAGCTGTAATTGTGCATAACAAAAAGATCATCGCCAGGGCACATAATCTGTCCGAAACACTGAACGATGCCACGGCACATGCTGAAATGCAGGCTTTTACAATAGCGTCCAGCACTATCGGTGGCAAGTACCTTGCAGATTGCGTGCTCTATGTTACTCTTGAGCCTTGTGTGATGTGCGCAGGGGCTTCGAAATGGACCAGGCTGGGCAGGATAGTCTATGGTGCTCCGGATAAGGAAAGGGGCTATTCAAGTATCTCAAAAAAGATACTTCATCCAAAAACCACGGTTACACATGGTGTGCTGGAAGAAGACTGCAATAAATTATTAACGGAATTTTTCAGTAAGAAACGGATATAAAAATAGGACAGCGCC
>CAZHQW010000035.1:0-13505 GCA_964534745.1 uncultured Bacteroidales bacterium | reverse complement strand
TAAATTATTAACGGAATTTTTCAGTAAGAAACGGATATAAAAATAGGACAGCGCCCGTATTTTTATGGGCGCTGTCCCCTATGAGAAATATGGGCGCTGTCCCTCTCAGAATGCAAATCCGAGAGATATGCCCAATCTTACACCGACACCGGTGCCTTCAAAGTTAACCATAGAAACATCTCCGAAGTCATCCTCGGTGGCATTATCTTTATATTTGGCACTCCAGTTTGCAATAGAGGGGCCGATAAAAAGATCAAGGGCAACAACGTCACCGATAATAAACTGGTTCCCGATTATTAATCCGCCCCCTATTCCTGTTAAAGTGGCCTTGGCATCATAGGGGCTCAGTCCCACACCAGTAACTGTTGTACTTATACTATAGTTTTGATATTTAAGAAACGGGGCAAAATAAAAACCCCTGGGAGCGCCCTTTCCACCGGGGTAAAACCTGAACTCGGGGATAATGCCCAGTCCGGTAAATTTCACATCATTTGATTTGGCCCCTGTGTAATAGGCTCCAAGCTGCAGACTGGTTTTTTCCCCTACAACTCTTTCATAATAAAGGGTGGGGGTTATCAGCGCAAGGTTTGTAATACTCAGTGTGAGTACATTCTCCTTATTATCTTGTGCCTTCAAATTGTTATTCAGCGCAATTACACCAAATAAAACTAAAATGATAAGTAAAAATTTTGCTTTCATAATTCAAAATTTAAATTAGTAGTTAAAGGTTACTTGAACAAAAATATTTTTCTTATATATAAGTTAGCAAATATTTTGCAATTACTTATTAACATTTGAATTTAATTGCATTTTGTACTTTTCACATATTATCATAAATTTGATCCTGCTTAACTAACAGATTATATGATATTAGATATAAGGAGAACAGTCATCAAGAAGAAACTCAGAAGTTTTTTTATGACCATTGCGGTAATCCTTATTATAGTGCTGGTACTGTTTACAAATCTCTATGATGAGGATGCTATGAAGATAAGCAAGCTATTGATGACTGTCATTTTCATTGCTGTCTATCTGCTGTTTGTTTTATTCAATATATTACGTGACTTTAATTATATATATTTTAATGATGAAGGCGATAAGCTGGTATTGAGATATTTCTCGCTCAGTATTTTTACCCAGAAGAAAAACTCTATAGAAATACCCAAGCGTTCTTTTGCGGGATATAAAATAGAGAAATCGATTGCAGGTTTAAAAGAGAGGCTTGTTTTGTTCCAGCAGCTCGAAAACAGGATAGCAAGGTACCCTGGAGTAAGCATTACCGCCCTGACATCAAAGCAAAAAAGTGATATATTGGACTCCCTCGACAGATTTTCGAAAAGATAAGTTTTTTCCTTTCATCCTTTTTATAATGATTATTGTAGGATAATCATAAAATATTTCCTAATATAAAAACCGGTCTGCTGTTTCCTGTATTACAGATGAATGATGATAATCTGAAATATAAAATCGGTATCGGACTGATACCAAAAATAGGTCCTGTGCTAGCCAGGAGGTTAATTTCTTTTTGCGGAAGTATTGAAGGGGTATTCAGGGAGAAGGGAAATAACCTGTCCAGGATACCGGGCATAGGTAAGAAACTGGCGGGTTATATAGCAGAAAGAGCTGTTGTGGAGAGGGCTGCCAGGGAAGTTGAATACATAGCGGCAAACAATATCAAACCGCTATTTTATCTCGATAGCGGCTACCCTGAGAGGTTAAAGCATTGTGATGATGCGCCCCTGATTATATTTGTAAAAGGTGATGCCAGCTTCAGCGAGTCAAAGGTTCTTGCTGTCGTCGGCACAAGAAATGCCACAGGCTATGGTAAGGATATGTGCGACAGGCTTATACAGGATCTGGCCCGTAATAACCACGATGTCCTGGTAGTGAGCGGACTGGCATATGGTATTGATATCTGTGCGCACAGGGCCGCGCTGGATAACAACCTGAGAACAATTGCTGTTCTGGGGCACGGGCACGGGACCATCTATCCGCATACACATAAAGAGGTTGCCGGGCGGATAATGACAAGGGGAGCATTAATATCCGAATTTCTAAATGACGAACTTCCTGAACCGCCTAATTTTATAAGGCGCAACAGGATTATTGCGGGATTATCTGATGCAGTGGTCATAGTCGAGTCAGGTGAAAAAGGGGGAGCCCTGATTACTGCTGACCTGGCGGATTCATATAACAGGGATGTCTTTGCTTTCCCGGGAAGAATAACCGACAGGTATTCTGCAGGATGTAACAGGCTGATAAAGACCAACAGGGCAGCATTAATTGAAAATTATCATGATCTTGAATACATGCTCGGATGGAAGTCAGACAAGCCCGCTTATCCAAATGCCCAGAGGCAGCTGTTTACCGGACTTAATGGTGATGAGTCACGGATACTGGATACTGTCTCCGGAAACTCTGATATGACCATTGATCAGATATCGCTTTATTGTGATATGCCTATGAGCAAAGTATCTGCCATACTGCTGAGCCTCGAATTTAAGGGACTGGTAAAGTGTATGCCGGGCAAGGTATATAAAGCCTTCATATGATACTCATATAATACTTCGGGAAAAAATATAAGTTGTACATTATTAAAATTATAAATATTGCTAGTGTAAAAGGCAATTTGTTTATCTTAGAAAAAGAAAATGCATTTAACAGATACACATACTCATCTTTATCTGTCTGACTTCAGGGATGATATTGACAAGGTAGTTGGGAGGGCCATTGATAATGGCGTTACAAAGATGTTACTGCCCAACATCGACAGCAAGACAATTAAAAATATGAATAAACTGGCAGCAAGGTATAAAGATAATGTTTACCAGATGATGGGTGTTCATCCCGGTTCAATCAGAGAGGATTTTGAACAGGAGCTGAAGACTGTTGAAGATGAACTTGCCAGGGGGCATTATATTGCTGTTGGTGAAACGGGAATTGACCTGTACAGGGAAAAGAAATATGTAAAGGAGCAGCTGTTTGCTTTTGAGAGGCAGCTTAAACTGGCTATCGAGTTTGATTTGCCGGTGGTGATACATGCCAGGAATTCATTCCCGGAAATATTCACGAGCCTTGATAAATTTAAAAATTCGGGATTAAGGGGAGTATTTCATGCATTCACAGGAAATATTGATCAGGCCCGTCATATTATAAACAGCTATAATTTTAAACTCGGCATAGGAGGAATAGTGACTTTCAAAAATTCGGGACTGGACAGGGTAGTTAGTGAAATTGACCTTGGGCATATTGTACTTGAAACTGATTCCCCCTTTCTGGCCCCCGTACCATTCAGAGGTAAGCGTAATGAGAGCGGCTACCTGGTTCATATTGCGGGTAAAGTTGCAGAGATTAAAAATATAAGCCAGCTAAAAGTAGCTGAATTAACGACCCATAATGCAGCAGATATTTTTGGCATTTAAATTATTTATATCAGGATAATTAAATAATATTATAATTTGCATTTAAATTTTTTTTAGTAATTTTCGAGCTTATAATTTTCAGGCATGTTGGGGAGAGATGGCCGAGTGGTCTAAGGCGCACGCCTGGAGAGCGTGTTACCGCCACAAGCGGTACGCGGGTTCGAATCCCGCTCTCTCCGCAGTGCGCTAAAACAAAAATTATAAGGCAGAAATTTTATAAATTGTAGCTTTAGAAGATTAAAAATGATTAATATTTTTTTTTTATTAATTTTGTCAGTTACAAATAAATATAATAAATTAGAAATTAGATAATTAAATAGTTATTAATAATTAAATTGAAAATAAGTTATGAAAAAGATTTATGCCATTTTGGTAGTATTCGGAATGCTTGTGTTAGGAGTATCCACTTTAACATTTGCGCAGGAAAAAGCAACTCAAGGAGAAAAGCAAGACACCAGCGCAGTAGCCGAAAAAAGTGTCACGAAAGCTACAGTCAGTGAAGAAGTTGCACCTGTTGAAGAACAGCAGGAAAGGACAACTCTTCATAAACAGATTAAAGCCAAGTTTATTGAAGGAGGAGCCAGTTTTATGGGAACAATTTTGCTCTGTTTGATTTTCGGACTTGCTCTGGCAATAGAAAGAATTATTTACCTGAGCCTGGCAACAACCAATACCACCAAGTTGCTGGAAAAAATAGAAGATGCTCTGGAATCGGGCGGTGTCGAAGCTGCAAAAGAAGTATGCCGCAATACAAGGGGCCCCGTAGCAAGCATTTTTTACCAGGGACTTGACAGAATAGAACATGGTATTGACGTTGTTGAAAAATCCATTATTTCATACGGAAGCGTGCAAACGGGATTACTTGAAAAGAATCTGAGCTGGATTTCATTGTTCATATCTATTGCCCCTATGTTAGGATTCATGGGTACTGTTATAGGTATGATCATGGCATTTGAATCTATACAGCAGTATGGTGACGTAAATGCATCAATTGTGGCAGGACCTATTGGTGTTGCACTTATTACTACGGCATCAGGTCTGATTGTTGCAGTTATACTCCAGCTTTTCTATAATTATTTAATTACAAAAATCGATGGTATTGTAAATAATATGGAGGATGCCTCAATTTCTCTGATTGATCTGTTAATAAAATATAATCTTAAAAAATAATTATCATGTCTACTAAGTTATCCAGGATTATAACTATCGGCTTGTATGTATTGCTGGCTATTTCCGTGGTTTTTGCATTTATGTTCTACATGGGCAAAAAGGTGCCAGGAACTGAAGGGACGTCTTTTGAAGAACCCCAGATAACTCAGACCGTGATAATTTGGGCATATATACTGGTTGGAATTGCTGCTATCGCTGCAATAATAATTCCTCTTATTAATCTGATCAAAAATCCGGCTACTGCTAAAAATATATTGATAGTTATACTGGTTTTTGCTGTCATTATAGGCCTCAGTTACCTGCTTTCATCCAGTGAACCTATAAGTTTTCTGAAGGTTGATGCAACGGCAAAAACATTAAAGATGGTTGGAACCGGACTGATAACTGCATATATATTTGCCGCAATAGCATTTCTTGGTATTCTTGCATATGAAATATCAAGTTTGTTCAGATAATATTTTATTAATGGCATAATTGGATTTTAGAGCACATTAAATTTATATACAATGTTAAGAAGAAGAGAATTACAGGAGATCAATGCAGGATCAATGGCCGACATAGCATTCCAGTTGCTCATTTTCTTCCTTGTTGCAACGACCCTGGATACCGATTCGGGTATTTTCAGAAAACTGCCGCCCATGCCCGAAGATGAACCGCAAGAGGAGAAGGTTGAAATTAAGGAAAGGAACATATTTGTTGTCCTTGTGAACAAGGATAACCAGTTGCTGGTTGAAAACGAGCTGATGAATATCAGGGATTTGAGGGATGCCGCAAAGGAGTTTATAGCCAATCCTGCAAACAAGAGTACTTTACCCGAGGTAGTAGTTGAAGATATACCTCCTTTCGGACCAACGCCTGTAACAAAGTTTCATGTCATTTCGCTTCAAAATGACAGGGGTACATCATACGGAACATATATAGCTGTACAAAATGAACTTACGGCGGCATACAATGAGCTGAGGGATGAACTGTCACTTTCGAAATTTGGCATAAAATATGATGACTTAAAAGATGATGATCCGAGGAGGGATGCCATAGAAAAGGTATATCCCCTCAAGATCTCTGAAGCTGTACCTAAAAATATAGGAGGAACCTGATTATGACCAAGTTCAGCAGAAAAGGTAAGGGTAAGATGCCGGGAATTTCCACGGCATCATTACCTGATATAGTTTTTATGTTGTTATTCTTTTTTATGGTAACAACGGTACTGCGCGAAACAAATCTCAAGGTAAAAGTATTTGTTCCTTTTGCTTCCGAGATTAAGAAACTTGAAAAAAAGTCGCTTGTAAGCTATATTAATATTGGCAAGCCATTACAGAAGGAGGTTTATGGAACAGCACCGAGAATTCAGCTGAATGATGCATTTGCCAGCAAGGAGCAGATAAGGGAGTTCATTTCAAGTGAGAGAGATAAAATGTCAGAAGCTGAAAGGGGGAAGATGACGGTTTCGATAAAATGCGATAAGGATGTGGAGATGGGTATCGTGACCGATGTTAAGGAAGAATTGAAAAAGGCAAGTGCGCTGAAAGTGAATTATTCTTCGCGCTTGGGGAACAAGAAGGAGATTTTTTCCAACTTTTAGAAGAGGGACAGAAGAGGGACAGCGCCCATATTTTTAGAAATATAGGCGCTGTTTTTTTATGAAATATGGGCGCTGTCCCTTTTTTATCAATATTCAGGTTTCCCAACTGTCCCGATAAATACTACTGCACCGGTTGAATTTTCTTTAATGACATACAGAAATGGCTTACAAGCTTTGAAAAAAACGGGGCTGTCTCCGTCTATGGCATTGTATGAAATCTCTACAATAGTTGCCGCAGCTGCTTCGGTACCTTCCTCCTTCACATCGATAAACGTCTGGTGGATCACCCGGGAAATATAGATGCCACCGGCAGGTCTGATCAGGGTGAAATCCGCTGCATTCGAGAAGGCAACGCCAAGCCCCAGGTTACAAAGCGGATCGTTCAGCAGACTCTTGAAACCGTATTTGAATTTTGGCAATTCGACCTGGACATTTGTCATACTGGAATTTTCGAACCATGAATCCCAGTGTTCCGTATTCAGATTGGCTACCAGGTCAGCAAGTGTTTTATTACCAGAGGGTAGCATCACTACCATGCTGAAAGCACTATCACCGTATGGCAGCTCAACTGCACTAAAATCCTCATTATAGGTATAATTAAAATCCCCGTTAACAACCATATAGTCGGCAAGATAGCCGGAACCGTCTTCCATGAAGAAATTATCCTCGTAGGTTTTGTCCTTCTCAAATTCATATTTCCATTGTGCGTTGAAGTAAATGGCATTGATCAGGTACATCACCGCATCAACCGGTATATAATCCAGCATGTCCTGTATCTTACCGTTGGTCTTATCCTCTATCCACTTATTGATGATCTCCAGGGTTTGCGGATCAGAGAAATCAATTTCCTCCACGGCTGCATCAAAATACTCCTGGTTAGTAGCAATGAATTCTGACAATACTTCGAATCCCAGTCTGTACCAGATGCTATTGGCAATGGAGAACTCTATATGGTCATCCAGTGTGACCAGCTGGTCCATCAGGTCTTTATAGGTTTCATTAACTTCCTGGTTAGTGAGGTTCTCGAAATGAAGTACATCCCTGAAAGCTTCCAGTGTGGTGCCTGCTGCACCGTTATAAGTCATACCCAGCGCATAGGATACACTCAGAGGAGAGATCATAAGGTTATCCTCTTCACTCAGGTTATACACTTCCCGAAATAGTTCAAAGCCAAAAGCCTTATCAGCCTCGATGATTTCGGCTGATTTTTTACGAAGCTCTATTTCCGGTGGTTTATTTTCTGAAGGTTCATCAGATTTCTCACAGGATGATAATATACCTGCAGAAATCATAAAAATTACTGTGAATATGAGATATTTTTTCATCGCATTTAGTTTTTTTCAATGTTTAGATGCATAGTAATGATGAATGGTTGCTTATTCAGGAGTGACAGCGCCCATATTTTTTTATGGGCGCTGTCACTATTCAAAAAGAAAATCCCTTAAATTTGCAACTTTGAATAATTCATCGTATGACATTAAATTTCTGCAGGAGCTTTTAATGAGGGTAACTTATCGCATTATTTCTGTATCTGTCTTGTTGATGAATATGCTGTTACCAGGTGCCATTAATGGACAGACAGTAAACTTCACTTCTTCCAATCTGCCAATTTTGATTATCGATACACACGGACAGGAAATTGGAGATGCATACCGGATCACGGCCGATATGGGTATTATCTATAACGGACCCGGACAACGAAATTACCTGAATGATCCATGGAATAACTATAACGGTATCATCACCATTGAATATCGCGGATCCTCATCCCAGATGTTTCCTAAGAAACCGTTTCGTATTGAAACGGTGGACTTAACCGGGAATAACCTGAATGTGTCCTTGCTGGGGATGCCGCAGGAGAATGACTGGGTGTTGCATAATCCTTTCAGCGATAAATCCCTGTTGCGCAATGTACTGGCGTATAAACTGTCCAACGATATCGGCAGGTACGCCAGCCGCACACGTTTGTGTGAACTGGTGCTAAACAATGAATATCAGGGTGTCTATGTCCTTATGGAAAAGATAAAGCGCGACCGCAGCCGGGTAAATATCACTGAAATTGATTCCAACGATATTGCCGGAGATTCTCTGACAGGTGGTTATATCCTGAAAATAGATAAAATGGATGGGGAAAATGTAGGCGGCTGGCAATCAGATAATAATATATTCTACCAGTATCACTCTCCCCAACCTGACAGAATTCGACCACAGCAGGCTACATATATTCAGAATTATATACAGGCATTTGAGTCAATGATTTCTTCAGAAAATTACCGGGACAGTTATCTGGATTTTATTGATCTCGATTCCTTTGTTGATCACTTTATTTTAAATGAAATCAGTAAAAATGTAGATGCCTACAGGCTTAGCGCTTTTATGTATAAAGACCGGGAAAGTAGCGATAACCGCTTGATCATTGGTCCGATCTGGGACTTTAATCTTGCATTCGGTAATGCCAATTATTATCAGGGTGAACTTACCAGTGAATGGAATCTGGATCATTTATTGACAGCGTCGAAATATGACTTTCCCGTTCCTTACTGGTGGGGTATCATCCGGGATGATGAAGAATTTATGCAACGGTTATCATATCGCTGGTGGATATTACGTTACGGAAAATTTAATTCTGATAAAATCATGGCTTTTATTGATGCGATGGCAGATACTCTGGAGGAAGCACAAACCCGCAATTTTGAAAAATGGCCGATTCTGGGTACATATGTCTGGCCGAACGCTTTTATTGGTAACACCTATCAGGAAGAAATCGATTATATGAAAGACTGGCTTCTGGACAGGATTGAGTGGATGGATATCATGATCGACCAGCTATCTTACATAGCGGATGGACCGAAGCAGAGGCCATGCAAATTGCAGCTTGTGCAAAATTATCCCAATCCATTTAGCAGGATAACAAACATTCGTTTTGAAGTGCCTGTCAATGGCCAGGTAAAATTGTCTGTGTATGACCTGTTTGGCCATGAGGTTGCCACTCTGATTAATGAGTATCGAAGCGCAGGGGGTTACACTGCTTCATTTGATGCCTCCGGTCTGCCAAGTGGAATATACATTTACAGTCTGCAGTCTGGCAATTCCATATTGAGTAAAAAACTATTGCTGGTAAAATCAGGCATTCAATAAATGCCCCATCACGTACATTTCTAAAGCTTCATAATCCCTGTACTGAATATATTCCGAAGCCTTTGCATAATCATAATTCTTTACTTTTTGCTCTAGTATTTTTACAATTTTAATACTGTTTTCCAGATGCCGCCAGGAAGATTCTTCTTTCTGAGTGCGCATAGCTTGTACATCCAACCCGATAAACTCACCGTTTTTACCGAAATCATGTTCAACCAATAATTTAATCTGGTTAAATGACTGCCTGAGGTTCTCAGAACCAAAGGTTTTATCCTGGTCAAATTTCATTCCGTTCTGGTCGTTCAGATGTACACCGAATAATTTTCCGTAAGCTAATGCACATGCCATTTCATTTGCAGGGTCCAGACCTGCAAGAACGGCATGGGCAGATTCAACAAGACCACCTACTCTCGGCGGATCAACCGTTTGCATAGATAATGCCATTGCATGTCCCATGGTCGGACAAAAGCTCCTGTCGATCGGTTCATTGGGTTTGGGTTCGATAAATATCCGGATATTTCTGTCGTGCTCCAGTAATTTATTCAGACCTTCAACGAGTCTTTTCCATCCCTCAACCGGACTTTTGCTTTCCTGGCAAACAGTGCCTTCCCGCGCAAACCAGAAACCAATAAGTTTACAATCAATCTCGTTAGCTATATCAACAGCTGTAATAGCCCTGTTATAACAATATTCCCGATCGGACTGGGAATTTGAAGTTAGCGCTCCGTCTATAGTATGAGGATCTTCCCAAAATCTCGGAGCAACAAATTCCGCAACCAGTCCGTAGTCATTTAAAATATTCTTAACTTCTTTTGCGGTCTTTAATTTTTGACTGTACGTTTTATTGTTGATGTCAGGAACCACATCATCATCGTGAAATTGCACACCTTCAATTCCAAGCTTTTTTAATATTTTCACCTTTTCAATGAATTTAAAGGTTTTTCTTACCGGAGGGCCGAAATTATCGGCACCTTCACTAATGTTCCAGGGACCGGCGGAAAATTTAAATTGTGTCATAATTAGTTGTTTTATTATTTTAACGAATCCTTTTTGCCTTTCCAGAACATTTCCCCGGATGAGTAACTCCAATAATTACCATTGAACCGGGATTTCTGAACTGGCCAGCCATTTAATATTTTTTTCCTGATTTCTTCAATCGATCTGACTCCACTTATATTATCACTTACCGTTGTAGCTTCGGCTCCACAGGCACAGGCAATACGCAGGGCATTCTCCAGTAATTCACCTGTAAGCAGAGAAGCCAGGAAACCTGCAATGAAGCTGTCTCCGCAGCCGGTTGTTGAAATGATTTTTTCCGGATGATAAGCATTCTGGAACAGCTCCCTGGAGCTCCAGTTTATTATCTCTGCAGGAGCAGCCAATCCGCTTTTTTCCATACTGCTTTGGTCTGAGGTCAGAACATAAGCGCCTTTACAACCACATTTTAATACAACTGCTTTGGTTCCTAATCCTGCCAGTTCTTCACCAAGTTCCTGCAAAATATTGAGGTCTACCACTTCAAGCAAGTCCTGGCCCGGATAACGGTATAATAATTCATTATATAGTTTATTTCGCAGCATAAATATCGTTTCTTCAAGACTCGGCAGATAAAAATCAACAAAAGGTAAAATTTTTTTCAGGATTTTTTTCCAGTCGGCTTTTCCTGCATCAGATGCCGGATCTACCGGGGCCATATCCAGCGAAGTTGTTACATGTTGATTTTTAACGTTCTGTAAAATTTTAAGCATCTCTTCTCCCTCATTTTCAAAAATATTTTTCATCAAAACAGGATATCCGAAATGAAAAAGCCTGACATTTGATAGTTCACTATAATCAATATCCTCTGCTGAAAAGAAATCATTGGTTCCCGGACTATGAAGGGCAATCTTGTCCATGCCGGGAATGGCCAGCATAATAGAGTAGGATGTTGATAATTCATCACTCACAGCTATTTTTGTTGTATCTGAACCCCATTTTCTGATAATTTCACATAATACGCGGCCAAAATAATCATTGCCAATTTTCCCCATAAGCATGGTTGAAATACCCAGGCGGTTAAGAACCAGCCCCGTATTAGTTACAGCTCCACCGACCGATAATTCTGCTTCCTTGATCTCTGTAAGTTTACCGGGACTAAAAATTTCGGTTATCGGTTTGTTTTTGATTCCCGAAAAGCCGGGAAAGATATCCAGACAAAGATGCCCGGCAGCAATCGCCTGGTATTTCTTTGAATTTTTATTATTGTTGATCATCATTTAAGGTTAACAAGATCACCAGTTCTCCTTTACTGTATAACCGAACGGCCTTTGGCTTCATTATTCAGATATAATTTTCATCCATTAAGATTTCTGCTACCCACATGGCAGATGTTCCTATAACTGCGGTACATTTATCAATATGGGCACCTGCTTCTTCAAATTCATCCCTGACCTCTTTAGTTTGTAAAATATAGGATTTTCCAAATATTTTTTTGTGAATGTCTTTGCAGACAACGCTTCCATAAGTTTCAATAAACCTATCTCTTAACTTCATAGCCATATCGTAAGCTTTATACTGGGCATCCTTATCGCCCTCGATCTTATCCCATCTCCTGCCTATATATGTTCCCATAAACAGTATCCCCCCCGAATATCCGCCACAGGAACCATCTCCGGAAATGGCCATGCCCCCTGAAAAGGCAGTGGATGCCTGAAAAACCATATTTTCTCTTTTTCCTGTCAATTCATACAGGGCACCAAGCAAACATTGAGCGCAACCCCGATACTGTTTTTCATACCGGAAACCAAATCTAAATGCATCTTTCATTAATGCTATTCTTTCCGGACGATCCATCTGTTTATCATTGTCTTCAGCCTGCTTATAAATTCTTTTAATAAGCGAAACAAGATCTTTTTCTTTTTCCAGTCCGCAATATTTTGCAATCGTTTCACTGATCCCCTGTACCTTAATATATTTTTTAATTTTCTGACAGGCTTTATCTTCAGGCTGGTCGAAAAGGAATGCACAGGCAATGACCTTTGACAAAAAATAGGGTAGTATACCATTTCCCCTGCAAATCAAAGCAGGGCCAACCAGGCGGTCTTCTCTGCCCAGTTTGCGGATCGGATCAGCACCAATCCTTATTAATGTATCCTGAAGGACAGGATTCGTCATATTGACAAGCACTTTTTTGTTCCATTCATTCATCTCACGGGCACTGAATCCAAATGTCAGCTGCAATCCTTCGCTTACTTCCGAAAGCGTATTTTTCACTAATTGAAGAATTTCAGGATCTGATGAACATTCAGTTACATACCTGTAATTTTTTCTTGCACCAGCGTATGCAAACACGGCATGCACCATATTATAGGTATAAATCTTCCTTGTTTCTTCGGCTTTAATCCTGTCGGTATACAACAAGCCTTTAATATCAGGCAGTAAGCCTTTAAATGCGGTTTTATCCAGAGGAAGTTCAGGATAACCGTTCGTTATAACGACAAGCGGATCAATTGATTTTTGTTGTTCATCAGCCTCTATGGCTATTCTTATTATGAGTGTTTCAACTAATCCTACCATCTCATTGAAATATTCCTGTCCCTTGTCCGATAGCCGATTCATTAATAATTCCTTTAAGCGGAAAGACGGATTATAAATATTGGCGCATACAAGAATATCAAGAGGTAAGAGATTTTCTGATTTAGCCCGTCTTTCAATGATTTCTGACAATGTTTCAGATATTGAATTATAAGCATCCGGGAAAGTCGCAATAGCAAGCAGGCTGGCATTAAAGAGTATTTCCGAGATATTTTCTTTTTCAGAGGTATGATAACTGCTAAGGCATTTTATTTGTGAAGTATTATATTTATCGTTAGCAGTTATATTTTTTACTGAATATTTCTTTTGCCGGTTAAGCATATCTATTAGCTTCCCGTCACTATCGACAAATATTATTTCATACCCACCTTTATAAAATAAATCAGCTATAAAACCACGACCGATTTTCCCGGCCCCCCATATTACTATTTTATTCATCTTAGGATTCTTTATCAAACCGTATTGGGTGATAAAAAGACATAAATTTAGTGATGAATATTATAAACTACCCTAAATGCAATTACTAATACCGTTAACAGCTCAATTCAGAAAAAGACTAGTCGACTGTAATGGCAACCAGAAAGGGCCCCGCTTCAGTCATACTCGAAACAAAGTCAATG
>CAZHQW010000034.1:13682-36960 GCA_964534745.1 uncultured Bacteroidales bacterium | reverse complement strand
CAGTTTGGGAAATCATTTATTGCTATAGAGGGATATTACAGACAGACCAATGATAAGATTACCAGGATTAGAATGCTTGATACAACAACAACTGAGAACGTTCTTATTCATACAGTTGATAATTTAAACAAGGATTTTTCCCTGGGCACCGAGGTAATGGCCAATCTTGAATTATATAAGTGGTGGAACCTGACAACAAGTTTTAACTTTTTTAATTACCATATTAAAGGAGAGATACTGGAGGAGGATATTTCGCAGGTAAAAAACACGTGGAATATGAGGGTAAACTCAACCTTCAAGTTTAATTGGGGGACCAGGATACAGCTTACAGGATTTTATGCAGGGCCCTCCGTTACCGCGCAAGGTGACAGGGAAGCCTTCTATAATGTTAATGCTGCAATAAGGCAGGATTTCATGAAGAAAAGGGCAAGCCTCACCCTGCAGGTAAGAGATGTCTTCAGGTCAAGGAAATTCGAATTTACCACGACAAGCGAAGGATTATTTACACACAACATATTTACGAGGGAGCCCCAGATAGTTATACTTAGTTTTACGTACAGGCTCAACAATTACAAGCAACAGAAGAGGGATGAGGAAGTTAATGAGATAGATTTTGATAACGGCATGGAATAGGCAAGTCCAGGTTACATATCCAGGTTACATATTCAGGGGCAGGTAGAAAAACTGTCCCAGTCCGGTTGCAAAAATTATATTTCCGTAAAGGGCATGCTCAATAAATGTTACCATCAGTGAATTGCTCTTTTTGTAAGTATAGGAAAATAAAATACTCCCGAGAAAAGTCAGGGCAATAGCAACCCAGTTCCTGAAAATTATATGTGAGAATGAGAATAATAATGCATTGATTACTATTAGCAGCGTTTCATTGCTGATAAGAGGTCCGAACCGGTGATAGAAATATGCCCTGTAGATCAGTTCCTGCGGGTAGGCTGACCACAGGGGATAAAAAATAAAAATAACCAGGTACAGCAACGGATTTTGCTTTGGAAGGGCAAAAAGGCTGTCGGGTAAAAATAAAAGTACTGCAATGACGCAGAAAGCAAAGAATGCAAATATCCTTATTACAAGGGGTTTCCATTCCCTGAACGAATTGAATCCGAATACTTTCTTGCTGAAAGTCTTATCACTAAGAAGAAAAATAAGGTATACAAGGAATACTGCAATGAGGGGGATGATTTTGTACACCGGTATAAGGTCAAACCTGTATAACAGGGGCATCCCTATATATACAATTGCAATTTCTGCAATACAGGTAATCCATACTAGCGGTCTTCTCATTTTTATACTTAAAAAAGCTCCGGACGGATGCCCGGAGCCTTTTCCAACCTAATTATTAACCCCATTATGAAACCTACTTGATGGTATCACTCCAAACAACAAAAAATTTAGCAGTGATAATCAATAATTTCTATACAATTTTATGAATTTATAGGCTATGAAAGCAAATTATTTTATCAACAGGCATTGTTAGTCCGTATACCTCTGTAACCGCGGACTGCGTGTTAAAAATGCAGATATTAACAATTATCTTTGAATATTTATGCAAAAAAAAAGCTCCCGGGCAGAGGAGCTTTTTACTGATTCAGAATTTCTTAATTATTCTCTGGTCGATTTTTCGTATTCGACATATTTAAAGTGCGAGTGAGTAAGGATATCTTCGAGTAACTGGCCTGCTTCAAGCGTATCTTCATCATCTTCTTCATAATACCAGTTGATATTAACAGTTTTGAACCTGGAGGTTATATCAAATTTTCTCAGCATTTCAAGAAGTACTTTTGCTGAAGCCGTATTTGTATAATCCATAATCAGGTCAAGATTTATCTCATCGGTTTCCAGCTGTTCAACCCACGAAATCACTGGTCCGTAAAAGTCCCTTACATTCTCAGGGTAGGAATTTCCAGCCAGGGTTAGTTTGCCATCTGTATGAAACTCCACTAAAGGAGTTTTATTTGTTGGTTCAATTATTAGATCTTTCATAATTAATATAGATTTAGAGCATGATAACTATTTAAACGGATAAATTCCAAAATTGATACAATAATTGATGAAATTCTTATTAAGTTTGATAAATAAGATGTTTTTTATGTTTACAAGTAAAAATTTAAAATAGCCATTATGAAAATAATTAAAACTCTTATTTTCTTTGTCACAGTCGCATTTTGTTATGCTTTAACCGGCTTGCTGCTTGTTGGTCCCGGACTTTTTAAAATGGAAAGTACCGCAAAGTATCATTTGGTTTTTTGTTTTACGGCAATAGTTTTGATTACAATACTAAGATACTGGCGTATCAGTGACTTTATTTACGTCGGACTGCTGCTATCGATGTTTATTGTTTTTGTGTGGTCCCGGAATGATACTCTTTCAATGGTTATAAGAAATTCACTGTGGTTTATTACTATAGGCATATTTACTTTCTTATCTTACAGGATACTGGATACGGCAAATCTTCATAAGCTACTTATAATAAAGCTGTTAGTATGGATAGTTGCATTTAACCTTATATTTTTCATAATGATGATGGTTAATATCTTTGTTTTTGATGTTCACAGGATTAATAGCGAGATGACATTTGTATTTTATCTGAAACAGGCATTAAGATTTGGAACAATATACGGACTGGGTATAGGACTGGGCTATATGCTTGCTGAATTCATTAACGGCAAACTTGAATCTTCTGAAAATTAGCTAATCCCTGAACTCATGAAAACTATAGCATTATTATGCCTGTTATTTTTTCCACTGGGCATAAATGCCCAGGAGAAAATTGTTAATACTGACATAACCACTTCAGAATTTGAAAGGGTTGAGATTATCAAGATGCATCCGGGTACAGATATGATGGAAGGATTAAACAGCGCTATCAGTGAAAGGAATATCAGGAATGCAGTAATACTTGCCGGCATTGGTTCTGTAACCGATTATCATTTTCATGTTGTAAGTGACAGGAACCTACCTCCGGCCAACGAATTTTCAAAGGCTGCCTGTGCAATGGACCTTGTTGCAGTCCAGGGCTACATTATAAATAAAAGGGTGCATGCCCACATAACCCTTGCTGATGAGAACAGCACCGTGGGTGGCCACCTTGAGCCTGGAACAAAAGCGCTGACATTTTTTATTATTACCCTTGGCGTACTCCCTGATAGCATTGACATTGAGCATGTAGACAAGTATTAAGTATATAAACTTAGGATCATGAAAATTAGAGTCACAGGCTTAAAGAAACCTAAAGGTTTTTATAAAATACTGTTTTTTATTGCCGGCATAGCATCGGTTTTATGGTTCATGATAAGGGTTATACCAAAGCCCGGCAGGATGAGGTATCCCTGTATGAAAGCAACCATGCCGGTAGCTTATTCATTTATTGCCTATCTGTTGTCACTTGCAGGATCCGCGGTATTTTTCCGCAAGGCGGTGAGAACAATAAGGACCAGGCAGTTCAGGTACGGTTTTATTATTCTTGCAGTTGCAGCCCTTTTCGCAGCATGGGCAATGGTAAACAGTAATACCAGTGCCAGGGCAGATAATGCCGTCATATCGGCATTTGTTGATTCCCTTGGTCCGAATGCCCCCATTGGACAGGCAAAGGGTATTTATCCCGGACGTGTGGTTTGGGTATATGATCCGTCGTCAACGAACGAAAATTGTGATCCGGACAAATATGGTGACGGGTATTTTCTGGATAAGAACTGCAACCAGACAGTTGTAAACAGCATGGTCTCGGAAGCGCTGCAGCTCCTGACGGGAACCGCAAGCGACAGCGATGCATGGGATTCCATATTTGTGTTCTTTAACAGGAACCACGGGAAGGGAGCAGTGGGCTATGCTCCAGGGGAGAAGATTTTTATTAAGATAAATTCGGTGCATGCATGGACAACTGAGTGGAATGGAGACATACCCAATAACAGCGACTATGGCAACGTGGATGCATCACCACAGGCGGTTTATGCGATGCTGGACCAGCTGGTAAATAAGGCCGGGGTGACCCAGGACATGATAACTGTCGGCGACCCGTATACCATGATGTTTAACCACTGTTACAACAAATGGTCGGCCGACTTTCCGGATGTGCACTACATAGTATCATCAACGGAGGGCATGGAAGGGAGAGAACAGGTTACCAGGAATAATATGAAAACAATCTATTATTCTGATAAAGGAAGCGCCATGCAATATGCGGTGACGGATGACCTAGTTGACTGTGTCAGCAATGCGGATTACCTGCTTAATATTCCGGCATTTAAGGGACACCGCTGGGGAGGAGTGACCTTCTTTGCAAAGAACCATTTCGGTAATAACAGCCGAAGCGGTGCCAGCCACCTTCACCCGGGATTACACCGCGAGGATTATGATGAGCCCCTGCGTGGTGAATATAATATGTACCGTGTTTTTGTCGACCTTATGGCCAGCAAGTACCTGGGAGGAAACACACTGGTTTACCTTATGGACGCCCTGTGGGGAACATCCTATGAGCATTATCCGCCCTCAAAATTCGTGACTGCTCCTTTTAATAATGACTGGTCTTCATCCATCATTGCATCCCTCGATCCGGTTGCCATAGAGTCGGTATGCCTTGATATTATGCAGAAAGAGTTTCAGGTTGAGGATCCGGATGCTGACCCCCCGCGCGAGGTGTATGTCCGGTTTGACGCTATAGATGATTACCTCCACCAGGCGGCAAGCTCTGACTGGTGGCCTTCAGGTGTGACATACGATCCTGACAACACCGGGTCACCTATAGGAAGCCTCGGTGTGCATGAACACTGGAATAATACTTCCGATATGGAATATTCGCGGAATCTTGAAACAGGAAGCGGCATAGAGCTTATCAAATCTTTCCATGAGCAGGCAAGCTCCGTTATAACAAGGACAGTTCCTGGTGATATGCAGCTATATCCCAATCCGTGCAAAGGGTATACGAACGTGAATATTGATCTTGAAAATGGCGCCAGGGTATCTGTTGAGCTATATACTTCTTCGGGAGACAGGCTGCTGGTGAAGTACATGGGTAATCTCACTGCGGGAGCTCACAAAATACATCTTGTAACAGAAGGATTTATGCCGGGAGTTTATTTATGCAGGCTGAATGTTGTCTCTAATTCGACTATAAATACTTTTACCAGAAAGCTGGTTATTGATTTTCAAACATTTTAATATTTCATTTTATTGCATTAAAAAATTTTAATAATTTTAATAAAAGGAAGATTAAAATCGATGAGGATAAATACTATAACTCTTTTTTTTGTTTTATTGCCTGTAATAAATATACAGGCAGGTGAGTATACGCCTGTAACGACCAATCCATTATTTGAATCATGGCGATGGAATAATTACGAAGTGTTGAATGACAAAGGAGTCAGGTGTATTGCCCAGGGTAATGACAGTTCAATATGGTTCGGCACCAGTGTCGGAGTGTTTTATTATGATGGAATAAGCTGGGTGCAGTATTTTAATGAGGATACTGTTTTGAAAAATCCCGTATACGGCCTGCATATAAATGAGAATAATGATTTATATGCCGTATCAACCTCAGGAATATGCCATATGTCAAGTGGCAAGTGGGCAACCGATATTTTATTCCCACCAAAAAGTGCGCTGGGCAGTGAATGGGAAATACTTAACATTAAGGAAACTAAAGATGGTGATATATGGGTATGCCTGTACTTCGGATTACTGAGGCTGGGGGAAAATAAAATTACTCTTTATACCACAGAGACCCAAATCAGTGATATTGAACCGTATTTTAGTAATATAGATATTGTATATGTCAGTAAACTGTATGATGAGCTTCATGAATTTATTGTGTATGACATTCTGGAAGGCCAGAATGGTAATTTATGGCTTGCCTTTGAAGACGGAAGAATTTTTAGATTAGAGGAAGGAGTGGAAGGGCTGGAAATGCGAAGCAAGTATTTCATATATACAGAAGAAGACGGACTTAATATAGACAAAAGGCCTGTTCTGTTTGAAACTGAAGACGGTACAATATTAAGCTTTGCTCAGTCAGTTGGTGGCGGAATAAATAAGTTTAATTTAATTGAAGAGAAATGGACGTCATTTAAACTTAGTGATGAATTCGGGGGTGATGATTTAAATTTTTCTTTTATGGAAACCAGTGACGGAACAATCTGGATAGGAAGCTGGACAAGGTTGTTTGCATATAAGGATCAGGAATGGACTGAATATAAGCAGCCTGAACTGCCTATACCACAAACAAGAATTATTATTGATGAGACATCTGACGGTTCATTATGGATAATAGGACTGTTATCTGAAGTTTTTAGGGTGGAATACCGGACACCAAACTGGACTACCTATAAAGGATTGAATTAT
The DNA here is from genome assembly GCA_964534745.1 of uncultured Bacteroidales bacterium. Taxonomy (GTDB): domain Bacteria; phylum Bacteroidota; class Bacteroidia; order Bacteroidales; family UBA10428. Next base: position 30,612 of record CAZHQW010000034.1, on the reverse strand, counting down.
CAATGTGCAACAGCCGACGGGAGGAAGTGGTTTATATCAACTTCTGGCAATATAGTGTATTATAAGGAAAGTGCAGATTTATGGTGGAGGTTGGATACTTCAGAATTCAAAATGGATGCCCCCGTAAGGTTATTTGTTGATAATAGCGGAAATTTATGGGCTGTAGGCAGCCATAAAAATACTGCCGCAATATCTTATTTTAATGGCAGTATATGGCAGCTTAGATTGTTTCCTGATGTATGCTGGGGATTTCATCAAAATGGTGTTTTACAAACTGCTGATAATTCCATATGGTTCGGATCAAACCCGGACTGTGGTGACCTGAACTGGGGCATAATGAGATATTCACCTTCAGAAGGCACTTTTGATGATGATAAGGCATGGAAACATTATATTAAAGACGAGATTTGTGAAGTTGCCTATGCACTGGGACAGAATGATGATAATTCAATACTCTGCGGATATTATAAAGGATTATTTGAATATGATGGCGAAACAAGAACCGAACTGCACCAGGTGCTTAAAAACGATATCATAAAAGTTGAAAGTATAGAGAAAGATAAAAGCAAAGGAGTATGGATAGGTACCAGGAGCCAGGGTATTATTTATTATGTCAGTAAGGATGAATGGGTTCAATATACCACCAGGGACGGACTGGCAAGCAATACGGTGACAAATATACTTGTTGGCGCAGACAGCACTATTTGGGCCACAACAGACAAAGGCGTAAGCCGGTTTGACGGTGTAAAATGGATAACTTACGCCCTGCCCGGGTATTTTAAGATCGGCATTGGTGCCGGCTCGATTAGACAAAGTTCAGATGGCACAATATGGTTAAATACTAACTCAATGGAGTGGTACCGCAGGGTATACTATGGGTTAGATTTTAATGATGAAAATACACCCCTCATTACTTATCATATTAATCCGGAGAAGCAGCCACCTGAAACGATGATATCAAAATATGAAAAAAAGGTATATTATCCGGGAAATGTTACAATATACTGGGAGGGTACCGATGCCTGGAATAAGACAAAACCTGAAGACCTCGAATTTTCATATAAACTGGATGATAATGAGTGGACTAAATTTGAGAATAAAAACAGCTTTGATTTTCTCTCACTAAAAAGAGGCAATCACGAATTGAAAGTCAGATCACGCGATAAGTATCTCAATATTGACAATTCACCGGCATTTGTGAAATTCAGGGTAATACCCCCGGTGTGGGGTCAATTTTGGTTTATTGTCCTGATAATAGGCTTTGTGTCAACTATTGCGTATTTGTTTGCAGGAACAGTGAAAAAAAGCAATGAAGTAAAAGCACAAAATCTTGAGGTTAGCAGGAAAAATGCTGATCTTGTAAAACAGCAAAAAGAGATTGAAGAAAAAAGCAAACAAATAACAGAATTGCTGGATAAAGAAAAAGATAATAAATGGTTAAATGAAGGGATAATTCTGGTTAATGATATTCTGAGAAAATATAAGGATAATCTGGAACCTCTGGCAAAAAACCTGATAGAAAAATTGATTGAATATCTTAATGTTCATTATGCCGGATTATTTGTTTTGAGAAATAGTATTGATAAGGAAAGCCGTCTTGAATTAATGGCATCGCACGGTTTCAGTAAAGAAAGGGCAAAGAAAAAATATTTTCTTCCGGAAGAGGGCATTGTTGGTGCATGCTTCAAGGATAGTAAAACAATGATAATTGAGAATATCCCGGATACATATATACTTGAATCGGGACTTGGCCGATCAAAATTGCAAAGTCTGATACTTGTACCTGTAAAAATTTATGAAGAAGTTGTTGGTGTATTAGAGATAGCATCGTTAAATATCATTGAAGACAAGGTGATCAATTTTCTTGAATTAATCTCTGAGAATATTGCTTCCCAGGTTGTTAGTATGGAAGCAAAAAGCCAGCTTGAAGAAATGTATAACAATTCTAAAATTCAGTCAACAAAGCTTTCTGAACATGAAGAGGAAATGAATCAGCAAATAGAGGAATTACAAGCCACTCGTGAAGAACATCAACGAAGGGAAGAGGAATTATTAAAGAAAATAGATGAGTATAAGGCCAGCATAAACGATCTTAAGGAGAAAATAAAAAATAAAAAATAAGAGATATTCGGGTGGAAGATGGGATTCGAACCCACGACCCCTGGAACCACAATCCAGTGCTCTAACCAGCTGAGCTACATCCACCGTATTTATTGAACTTCCGCAATGCGCGGGGTGCAAATTTAAATATCTTTTCACACATTATAAAATTAAATGTAATAATTTATTAATGATAAAAATCTTATATTTATATCCCCGAAATAAGCCATACTAATAAACTGTTAGATACAAATGTATATACAGGAAGTATCAGATAAAAAAACAATCAGGGACTTTCTCAGGATTCCGAAAATTCTTTACAGGGATGATCCAAACTGGATTAGTCCCCTGGATATGGAAATAGAAAAAATATTCAATCCCCGTACAAACGCTTCCTTTAATTATGGAGAGGCTGCCAGGTGGATACTGGTAAATGAAAGCGGAAAACCGGTGGGGCGGATAGCGGCATTTTATGATAAACGAAAGGCATTTAACAATCCCCAGTCTACGGGAGGAATAGGTTTTTTTGAGTGTATTAATGATAAGGAGGCGGCTTTCATGCTCTTTGATACTGCAAAGGAATGGTTGAAAGGCAAAAATATGGGGGCTATGGACGGACCGATAAATTTCGGAGAGAACTTCTTTCACTGGGGTTTGCTGGTTGAAGGGTATTCGGAACCGGTATACGGAATGCCATATAATTTCCCGTATTACAGGGACCTTTTTGAGAGTTATGGATTCAGAACATACTATGAGGAATACAGCTATTACAGGCCTTCTGACAAGTCCTATCCGGACAGGATGATGAGGTATGCCGAATATATAGCACATAAAGAAGATTATTCATATATCCATTTCAGCTTCAGGGAAAAAGAGAAATTTATAAATGATTTAGTTAAGCTCTATAATGTAATATGGTCGGAATTTCTTACGAGCTATACCCCTTTGAAGTATGAGGATGTTGAATTGTTGATGATGTCTTCGAAGAGACTTATTGATGAAGATTTTATCTGGCTTGCATATTACCGTGATGATCCGATAGCATTTGTAGTTACGATACCAGATGCTAACCAGCTACTGAAATTTATCAACGGCACATTAAACCTGTGGAACATAATAAAGCTGCTTTTTCTGAAGAGGAAGAAAGCAATTTCCCGTGCACGGGTGACTATATTCGGGGTGGTGGAAGCACACCAGAGGTCCGGTGTCCTTGCAGCTTTATTTCTTCAGTTTCAGAAAGCTATATTAAAAAAGCCAAATTATAAGTCTGTTGAACTGGCATGGGTCGGTGATTATAATCCCAAGATGATTAAAGTATACCAGCAGATTGAAGCAACAAAATATAAGACTCATATCACTTACAGGTACCTTTTTGACAGGAAAGCCCCATATCAGCGGTTTACAAATGAATTACAGGGGAATGAGGGTAAGGATAAATAAAAAACATATAATATTTTGAGTTTTATTAGTAATGTAGTAATTTTGCAAGCCGATTATTAAAAAATAATTATATATCAAGATGAAAAAGGATTTACATCCAAAAAATTACAGGCTTGTGGCTTTCAGGGATATGTCGAACGGATATATGTTTATTACCCGCTCTACAGCTCCTTCAAAGGAGACCGTTAAGCTGGACGATGGTAAAGAATACCCGCTGATAAAACTTGAGATATCAAATACTTCTCATCCCTTTTATACAGGCAAGATGAAGTTTGTTGATTCTGCCGGCCGGGTTGACAAATATTACAGCAAGTATAAGACACATATTGAAAAGAAAAAGAAAGAATAATTTTTTCAGTTAAAGCATTTCATTAGCTTCGTTTTTTTAACAATTTAAAAATCCGGAGCTTTTTTTATGTACTTTTGTCATGACTAAAACCCGAATAAATTTTCGTTAGCGTGGCATTGAAAAATTATATTCTTTTTGATGACAGCAGTTGGGATCAATTGCTTCCCCTGACCTTCACAAAACCCACAGCTGAGATCAGATTTGGAATAACAACCATCAGGGAGAAATGGGAATCTGCACTGGGATCAAAATGCTCGTACCTTACAAAACCTTATCTTGCAGTAAAATATAAGTCCGTTATAAGGGATGAAAATACGCTGATCAACGGCTCAGTTATACCTGATAATGTATTAATAACCGAAATAAACAGGCTTGGTCCTGGTGAAGCGCTTGTAAGAGATGATGTTATTGTTGCTGTTGCCAGCAAAGATAAAGGGCTAAAAGATATTAATGCGGAAACATGCAAAACTTGCAGGCAGATTCAGTCAAAGGCGGACTTTTTAAAGATCAATCATTTATGGGAGTTATTTAAACATAATGGCGAAGTTATTGTTAAAGATTTTGAGTCACTGACAAAAGGGAGAAAGTCTGCCGATATATCAGACCGGAATAATATTCTTGATCCTGATAATATTTTTGTAGAGGAGGGGGCAAGGCTTAAGTTTGCCGCAATAAATGCATCTACAGGTCCCGTTTATATTGGGAAGGATGCCGAGGTGATGGAGGGGGCGATAATAAGAGGTCCTTTTACTCTGGGTGAGCATTCTGTTTTGAAGATGGGCGCTAAAATATACGGACCAACGACAATAGGACCTTTTTCAAAGGTCGGGGGTGAAGTTAATAACAGCATAATTATGGGATACTCCAATAAAGCACATGACGGATTCCTTGGAAACTCAGTTGTCGGTGAATGGTGCAACCTGGGAGCAGGCACAAACAGCTCAAACCTGAAAAACAATTATGCTTATGTTAAATTATGGAGTTACATTACAGAAAAGTTTGAAGATAGCGGACAGCAGTTTTGCGGGTTAATAATGGGAGATCATTCGAAGTGCGGAATAAATACGATGTTTAATACAGGGACAGTTGTTGGGGTCAGCGCAAATATTTTTGGTTCGGGGTTCCCAAGAACCTTTATACCTTCGTTCGCATTGGGCGGAGCAGGGGGATTTACCACTTTCCTGCTGACCAAAGCGCTGGAGGTGGCACAGCGTGTAATGGAACGCAGAAATGTTAAATTGAATGATGCAGATAATAAGATTATGGAAGAAGTATTCAACATAACATCAAAATACAGGAGATTTGAGTGAAAAGTCTATTATATAAGGGGAAATGAATTATGAGTAAATTTTCGGCAAATGATTTTAGAAAGATATATGTAAGTGCTGCGATTAATGAAGACACAGACTTTATTCCTCTTATTTCGGATGAGGACGAAGAGATAATAACAAAGACAGATATACCTGAATCACTGCCCATACTGCCGTTAAGAAATGCAGTTTTGTTTCCGGGAGTGGTAATACCTATTTCAGTTTCGCGCAATAAATCAATGAAACTGATAAGGGAGATTTATAAGAAAAATAAAATACTGGGTACCGTGGCACAGAAAGATGCCACTACTGATGAACCTAAATATGAAGAACTGTATAAGGTGGGGACAGTGGCACAGATTATAAGAATTCTTGAGATGCCCGACGGCTCAACATCAGTTATTATTCAGGGCAAGAAAAGATTTCATATCATGGAGCTTAAAAAAAGTGAACCCTATTTCATGGTGACAGTCGAATCCCTGGCTGACAAAAAACCTTTAAGGAAGGATCCCGAATTTGAAGCTATAGTAAGGTCCCTGAAAGAACTGGCGCTCAAGATTATTAAGTTATCCACCAATATTCCCCCGGAAGCATCCTTTGCTATCAGAAACATTGAAAGCCCCACATTCCTGATAAATTTTATATGCTCCAACAGCGATATAAAGATACTGGAAAAACAACGGCTGCTTGAGATAAATGAGCTTAAAAAACGTGGTGTCATGCTTCTTGAATACCTTACCAGGGAGGTGCAGATGCTTGAACTCAAGAACGATATACAAAGCAAGGTTAAACTGGACCTCGACCAGCAGCAACGTGAATTTTTGCTGCACCAGCAGATGAAAACCATCCAGGATGAACTGGGGGGTAGTCCGATTGACCAGGAGATAGAGGAGCTTAAAGCGAGGGGGAGCAAGAAAAAATGGAATGATACGGTGAGAAAGACATTTGAAAAGGAAGTTGATAAGCTGCAGAGAATGAATCCTGCTGCCGGTGAGTACTCGGTACAGATGAATTACCTGCAGACACTTCTCGACCTGCCGTGGAATGAATACAGCAAAGATAACTTTGATCTTAATCGGGCACAAAGGATACTGGATAAAGACCACTTCGGACTTGACAATGTAAAAGAAAGGATACTTGAACACCTGGCCGTACTTAAGCTTAAGGGTGACATGAAATCGCCGATTTTATGCCTGTACGGTCCCCCGGGAGTTGGGAAGACCTCGCTGGGCAAGTCTATAGCAAAAGCTCTGAGAAGAAATTATGTGCGTATGTCTCTGGGCGGACTGCGTGATGAGGCTGAAATAAGGGGACACCGCAAGACATATATCGGCGCGATGCCCGGACGTATTATTCAGAACATAAAGAAAGCCAAATCATCAAATCCCGTATTTGTGCTGGACGAAATAGATAAAGTGGGAAATGATTTCCGGGGGGACCCTTCATCAGCCCTCCTCGAGGTTCTGGATCCTGAACAGAACAACTCCTTCTATGATAATTACCTTGAGATGGAATATGACCTGTCCAAAGTAATGTTTATTGCTACGGCCAACACAACCGGACCTATTAGTCCGGCCCTGCGCGACAGGATGGAACTGATAGATATTAGCGGGTATCTGCTCGAAGAGAAGATAGAAATAGCCCGCAGACACCTTGTTCCAAAGGAGCTCGAGAATCACGGCCTTGACAGGTCGCTTGTCAGGTTCCCTAAGAGAGTGATCGAATATATAATTGACAATTTTACAAGAGAATCGGGGGTAAGGGAGCTGGATAAGAACCTGGCAAAAATCGTAAGGATCATAGCCAAGAAAGTGGCACTTGGGGAAAAGTACAATGTAAACCTGTCTGTTGATGATGTTGATACAATCCTGGGACCACCCAGGTATCTTAAGGATAAATACCAGGGCAATGAATTTGCGGGCGTAGTAACCGGACTAGCATGGACTGCGGTGGGAGGGGAAATATTATTTGTGGAGACAAGCCTGAGCAAGGGCAAAGGCAAGCTTACCATCACGGGTAACCTGGGCGATGTTATGAAGGAATCTGCTATTCTGGCCCTGGAATACCTGAAGTCACATTCAGGCATGTTTGACCTCAGTACAGAAATATTTGAGAACTGGAATGTTCATGTCCATATCCCTGAGGGGGCAATACCAAAAGATGGCCCTTCCGCAGGCATAACCATGATCACATCCATGGTTTCTGCCTTTACCCAGAGAAAGGTTAAAAGAAGCCTTGCAATGACCGGTGAAATTACTCTCAGGGGCAAGGTGCTGCCCGTTGGAGGAATTAAAGAGAAAATACTGGCAGCCAAAAGGGCTTCCATCAAAGAAATAATCCTTTCGGAAGAAAATAAAAAAGATATCAGCGAGATAAATGAAATATATCTCAGGGGATTAAAATTTCACTTTGTGAATAATATTATGGAAGTTCTGAATATTGCACTATTGAAACAAAAGGTTGATAAACCCCTGAAAATTATCTGACCTGTCATATATTTTCATATTTTTGACTGATAGAAAACATTAACTAATAATTATGAAAATGGCTCCTGCTGTTTTTTGGGGAATATTACTGGTACTTATTGGATTAAGCATAATATTCCGTATCGTATTTGACGTAAACCTATTCAGGGTATTGCTTGCAGTAATTCTGATTCTAATCGGAATAAAAATTCTGGTCGGCGGAAAGGGAATATTTAACGTCAGAACTGACAGGAACGATGTGATATTCAATGAAAGAACATTTGCAGAAACACCTGAGAATAAAGCCGAGTACAATGTTGTTTTTGCCAGGTCGGTATTTGATTACAGAAAGATTGGCATTAGGGGGGACAGACCTGTAAAGGTAAAAATCAATACTTTATTCGGGTCAACGGTAATTAAGGTTGATGAGAATACCCCTGTAAAGGTTAAAGTTGATGCTGTTTTTGCAGGTGCGAAGTTGCCTGACGGGAACACTATTGTTTTCGGGTCGGGGTTCTGGCAGGGAGACTCCCTGGAACCGGACGGGAATTATATGATTATTGATGCTGATGTAGTGTTCGGGAGTCTTGAAGTAAAAAAGTAAAAATTGATTTGTCCTGCCCGATATGTTCAATCATGAATCAATAATAATTTGGGATTGGAATGGCACTTTGCTTAATGATGTCAGTATTTGCATTGATATAATGAATGAAATTCTTGACAGGCGCGGATTGGATAAACTGACAAGAAAGAAATACCAGCAGATTTTCAGGTTCCCCGTGATTGAATATTACAGGCAGCTCGGATTTGATTTTAAGAGGGATTCATTTGAAAACCTGTCGGTAGAATTTATTGATGCTTACAACAGAAAGCTGAAAGATGCAAAGCTTTTTAAGCACTCGACGGATATTCTGGGTGAATTTAAAGCCAGGAATTATTCGCAGGTAATTATATCAGCGATGAAGCAGGCTAACCTGGAGGATTCACTCAGGGATAAAAGAGTAAGGGATTTTTTTGATCATGTGATCGGACTTGATGATCATTATGCTGAAAGTAAGATTGACTTTGCCGTAGACTTCATCAGCAGGAACGATATTTATGCAGGGAAAGCCATTCTGATAGGAGATACGACACATGACTATGAGGTAGCCAGGGCATTGGGCTGCAAATGCCTGCTTGTTGCCAACGGACACCAGTCATACGACAGGCTCGCGGTAACAGGGGTGCCGGTAAAACGCAGGCTTAAAGGTATTATGGATTTTTTTGACAATTAACAAGCTAAAAATCATAAATATGGAAAAGATCGCTATTTTTCCCGGGTCTTTTGATCCTTTTACCATAGGGCATAAGTCAATTATTGTAAGAGCATTGCCATTATTTGACAAAATAATCATTGGAATAGGCCACAACATCAATAAAGAATATTATTTCTCCCTTGAAAAAAGGATGCAATGGATTAAGAATGTGTTTGAGGATAATCCCAAAATAGAGGTACAGACCTACAGGGGACTGACAGTAGATTTCTGCAGGCAGGTGAAAGCAAGGTACATATTAAGAGGCTTGCGTACATCATCAGATTTTGAATATGAAAGGGCGGTAGGACAAATAAATAAGGCCATGTATCCTGAGATAGAAACAGTATTTTTACTTACCATGCCTGAGCATACAGCTATTAATTCAACGATTGTAAGGGATATTATCCGCTATGGAGGCGATGCAAGCCACTTTTTGCCAGATGGAATGAATATTAATGATTAAAACAAACGATATGGGCAGATCATATTTTATCCTGGGATTATTAATTTCAGCAAGCTTCTCGTTATCATTTTCCCGCAATGTCATACTTCATGGAAATGCACCCTCATATGCCGGTTGCGAGATAGTGTTTAACAGGTATACGGACTGGATAACAAAGGGGGAAGAAGAAATCGGCAGATGCCCGGTTGACACAAACGGTGATTTCACTGTATCCCTGGACCTGGAACAAATTACATTTGTGTTTTCTCATCTCGGTATTTATAAGGCTTTCCTGTATGCTGAACCTGATAAGTCATACGAGATTTTGCTCCCTGAAAGGACAGATAAGAATCCGGAAGATGAGCTTAATCCTTACTTTATAGAATCAAGAATACAGCTGGGAACGGCCGATGTCAGTGCCGATGACATAAATTTCATGATCAGGATGTTTAATGATGCCTATAATCCCTATTATAATAAACATATTATTAATTTTATTAATAATGATGACTTTTCGGAGCTTAATGCAGATATTGAAAGGCTGGAAAAACCTTTTGCCGGCTCGGGGAACGGCTTTTTCAACAGATACAGGGAGTACAGGTACGGATTATTGAGGCACCTTGCCTACCAGCAAAAATCAAAGAGTATTTCAGAAGAATATTTCAGGAAAAAACCTGTTTTATTTAATAATCCGGCCTTCATGGAGCTTTTTACCCAGGTATATGACAAATACTTTGTATTCTTCGGGATGACAGATAAGGGGAGCAGGATTTATAACGATATAAATACATTAGAAAGTTATGATGATTTAAAAAATACCCTTTTAAAGGATAATGTTTTTTATAATGATACAATTGTTGAGCTTGTTATTTTACTGAATATATATAACGAGTTTTACAGTGATAATTTTTCACGTACCGGTTTGTTAGCTGTCCTCGATACTTTAATCATCCATACGGGTGTTGAGCAGAACAGGCAAATTGGTGAGACTATAAAAGCAAAGATAACACGCCTTCTTTCGGGGTATTATCCCCCGGATTTCGAGCTCTATGACGCGGACAGCAATATTGTCGGGCTGGATGACCTTAAAGGCAAATATGTTTATTTGAATTTCTGCACGTCCCTCAGCTATACATGCCTCGGCGAATTTGAGCTCCTCAAGGGTCTATATGAAAGGTATAAAGAAAAGCTTGAGATAGTCACAATAGATGTCGAAGCTCATCATACTGCATTCAAGGATTTTCAGAAGAATAAGAACTGGAACTGGAAATTCCTGTATTATTCAAATCAGCCTCAGATTCTAAAGGACTATGATATTAGGGCTTACCCTACATATTTTTTAATTGGTCCGGATGGGAAACTGATTTATTCTCCTTCCCCTTCTCCGGCTGAAAATTTTGAGGCCTACCTGGTGAAAGCAATGAAGGAAAGGGGAGACTTATAATTCAATAATATTGGCATAGCCTAATACATCGATAATAAGCTTGTATGTATTTTTCATAACCTCTGCCATTTCAGATTTATCAAACCACCTGACTTCTGTGATATTTTCTTTTATTTGGGGGACCGGACTCCCGGTGCCTGAGTAGAGCATTTCAAACCATGCTGTACGCTTAAGTACATGCTTGCCGTCAAGAATATATGTATGGTATGTTGATAACAGGGGTCTGATGATTTTAAGATTGTCAATACCGCACTCTTCAGCTACTTCCCTGAGTGACGTCTGTTCAAGGTTTTCCTTTTTGGCAGCCTTTCCTTTGGGTAAATCCCATTTCTCACGCCGTTTTATAATGAGTATCTTCCCGTCCCTGTTTTTTACGAGACCTCCTGCAGCTCTTATATTAAGGTAGCAGGCACGAAATGAGTGTCGTAATTTGTCAATATCGTTATGAAATATATATAAAGTGTCAATTATTCTCAGCTTTCTGTAGAAATCAAGTAACTCCTGCAATTCACTCCTGTTCTGGTATTTATAAAACAGTCCGTTATTTTTATTGAAATGCTTTTGAAAGTCATCTGTTAAGAAAACTTTCCGTTCGTTGAAAAAAACTTTATACATTTGTTACATGAGTAATAGTGAAATACAAATAGCAAATCTCCTTCTGCAAATTAAGGCAATAAAAATCAATGTTGCAAAACCTTTTCAATGGGCATCGGGTTGGAAGTCCCCAATATATTGTGATAACAGGAAAACATTGTCATATCCTCAGATACGCAATGTTATCAGGGAGCGGTTTTTAGCTATTATCAGGACCGGGTTTAAGGATGCCGGGGCGATTGCAGGCATAGCTACAGGGGCAATTGCTATCGGAGCTATTGTTGCAGATGCAATGGATTTGCCTTTTTTGTATGTAAGATCAAATCAGAAAGATCACGGATTGGGCAATTTAATAGAAGGGGAGATTACAGAGAATCAGAATATTGTAGTTATTGAAGACCTGGTTTCAACCGGCGGCAGCAGCCTCAGGGCTGTAAATGCACTGCTGGAAAGAAATTGCAATGTGCTGGGTATGGTTGCAATATTTACCTATCAGTTTGAAACTACTGAAAAAAGGTTTAAAGACGCAGGATGCAGGTTGCATACCCTTTGTAACTTCGGGACAATGATTGATTTAGCCGTAAAAACAGGGTATATAAATAAAAAGGAACTGGAAATTATTCAGCACTGGCATGAGAATCCGGCGGGCTGGACAGCAAATCATTAAGTGAACGAATGATTAAGCTGGAAAGTAAAATAGGGAAGGTTAAAAGCTCAGAAGAAACAGCGTATAATTTTCTCTCAAGCTTCGATAATTTTAAAAGGTTTATCCCTGAAGATAAGGTTAAGAACTGGGAAGCTACGGAGGATTCCTGTCATTTCACGATAGATGGTATTGGAGAAACAGGTATGAGGATCATTGAAAAGGAGCCTTTCAAACTAATTAAGATAACAGGTGAAGAGAAAGGGAAAATTGACTTTAATTTCTGGATTCAGCTGAGACAGGTTGACGAAAATGAAACGAGAATAAAGCTGACAATTCAGGCCCGGATTAGTCCTTTATACCAGGTTATTGTAAAGAAGCCGCTGCAGACATTCCTTGATACTCTTGTTGAGCATGTTGAAAAGCTCGACCTTTCAGGTTTTAAAAAGGAAACCTGACCTCCTTGAAATTATATTTTCTTACTTCTTTTTTATCCGTTTTTACTAATAGCAAGCCGCTTTCTTCAACATCTATAATTCTGCCACTGAATTTCTCTTTCTTATCAGTAAAAAATGCCTTTTTATTTCTTAAAAACAGGTATTTTCTGTACCGGGCCCTGATTTTGGTATAATGCTCATCGTACAGTAAATTAATCCATTTGTCCAGATACTTCATTAATATACTTAATGAATCTTTGACAGCCACTGTCTTTTCCAGTTCCAGAGATACTGAGGTCGGATTAGTGGCATCGCTTTTAAATTCCGTCTGGTTAATATTAATTCCGATTCCGATAATAGAGCTGGCAATAATATTGTTTTTTACGGCGTTCTCAATCAGGATGCCACCGGCTTTCCTGTTATTAATGTAAATATCATTGGGCCACTTTATTTTTGAATTAAGCGACAGCTGTGACAGAAATTCGGCTATTCCTATTGATACGCTCATGGAGAGGTAAAACTCCTTTTGCACCTCCAGAAATGAAGGATATAATACAATACTGAAAGTCATGTTTTTGCCTTTTTCACTTTCCCAGTATCCGCCTTTTTGTCCTTTCCCTTTTGTTTGAAAATCTGCCATAATAACAGTCCCCTCCCTTACAGCACTTTCCCTGATCAGCTTTTTTGCATAATCGTTTGTCGAGTCAATGGTATCAAGTTCAATAAATTCATTGCCTATAATTACATCCTTCATAGCATAATAATTCATGTGTTTTATTTAAACATAAATAGTCTGGTATTGTTATTGTTAATAAAAATATTGCCTAAGTTAATTAATTACAGGTAGTAAACATTGCAAAATTATAGAATTATAATATTGCGGGTAAAAGGATTTATTTCACTACCTTTGTGTTGAATATTCATTAATTCATTGAGGATTAATTTGGCTAGCACTAAACTATTATTAGATACAATAATACAGGGGATATTTGAAAAAAAAGGCAAGGATGTTATAAATATAGATTTAAGAAGGCTTAATTACGCAATTTGTGATAATTTTGTTATATGTCATGGTGATTCAAGAACTCAGGTAAATGCCATAGCTGAGGCAATAGAAGAAAAAGTTGGTAAGGTTCTGAATATTAAGCCCGGGCATATTGAGGGAAAGGAAAATGCACAATGGGTATTAATGGACTTTATTTATATTGTTGTCCATATTTTTCAGGAGAAATACAGGGACTATTACAAGTTGGAGGAACTATGGGGAGATGCGGATATAACAAAAATAGAGGATGAATAAATATTAATTTTAAGTTAGATGGAGGAAAATAAAGAGAAGAAACAGGGCTGGCCGAAGAGAGATCAGGACAGCAAGCAGCCAGACAATAAAAAGCCTAAGTTCAATGTATTCTGGATATACGGGCTTATAGGAATTGCTTTTGCATCTATGTTTTTTCTGGAAAAAGGGAAAAAACCTGTCGAGACAAACTGGCAGGTCATAAAGAACGAGTTTTTGCTTAAAAATGAGATAGACAGGATAGTAATTGTAAATAAGGCATACGTTGAGATATATATTAAACCTGAATATTTGGTGCCACCGAAGCATAGCAGGGTCCTTAACAGGGGTTTTGGCAATTTTGCAAAAAGTGGTCCTCATTACAGGTTTACAATAAGTTCCGTGGAGACCTTTCAGCAATGGCTCGATGAGGCCCAGGCCAACATGCCTGAGGACCAGAAGATATTTCCTGAGAGCGAGCAGAGAAGGGACTTTGGAGAAATGTTCAGCTGGATAATACCGATAGTTATACTTATAGCTATCTGGCTCTTTATATTCCGAAGAATGAGCGGAGCAGGAGGGGGTTCGGGAGGATCGACAAACATATTTAATGTAGGTAAATCAAGGGCAAGGATATTTGACAGGGAATCGAATGTTAAGGTGGATTTTAAGGATGTAGCCGGACTCGAAGAGGCAAAGACTGAGGTTATTGAGATAGTGGATTTTTTAAAAAAACCGAAAAAATATACTGATCTGGGAGGTAAAATACCTAAGGGAGCACTGCTCGTAGGACCCCCCGGTACAGGGAAGACGCTGCTTGCCAAAGCTGTGGCCGGAGAGGCACATGTCCCGTTTTTTTCAATTTCAGGCTCGGATTTCGTTGAAATGTTCGTGGGCGTTGGCGCATCAAGAGTCAGGGACCTTTTTAAACAGGCCAAGGAAAAAGCCCCGTGCATTGTATTTATAGATGAGATAGATGCTATAGGCAGGGCCAGGGGAAGAAATCCGAACTTTGGTGCAAATGATGAAAGAGAAAATACACTAAACCAGTTACTCACCGAGATGGACGGATTTGCAAGCAATGCAGGAGTCATAATTCTTGCTGCAACAAACAGGGCTGACATTCTTGACAGGGCCCTGCTAAGGGCTGGCAGGTTTGACAGGCAGATTCACGTTGAGCTGCCTGATCTGAATGAGAGGGAAGAAATATTTAAAGTCCATATCAAGCCGATAAAATATGAGAAAGATTTGAAAATGGACTTCCTTGCCAAGCAGACACCCGGATTTTCAGGTGCTGATATTGCCAATGTATGTAATGAGGCTGCGCTTATTGCAGCACGTAAAAATAAAAAAATTGTCCAGAAACAGGATTTCCTGGATGCTATTGACAGAATTGTTGCCGGACTGGAAAGAAAAAATAAGATTATTACTCCTGAAGAAAAACGTACTATTGCCTATCATGAGGCAGGACACGCGACAGTCAGCTGGCTCCTCAAGTATGCCAACCCGCTGGTTAAGGTTACAATTATACCCAGGGGCAAAGCCCTCGGAGCTGCCTGGTATCTTCCTGAAGAGAGGCAGATAACTACAAAGGAACAGCTGCTGGATGAGATGTGCGCGGCATTGGGAGGAAGAGCTGCTGAATACATCACTTTTAACCAGATATCTACCGGTGCATTAAATGACCTTGAAAGAATAACAAAGCAGGCTTATGCAATGGTTTCGTATTTCGGACTTAGTGAAAAAGTTGGAAACCTTAGCTTTTACGATTCGACCGGACAAACAGAGTATTCCTTTACAAAGCCCTATAGTGAAGATACAGCTGAACTTATAGATAAAGAGGTTAGTGAGCTTGTTGATGCACAATATAAAAGGGCTGTAAACATACTTAAAAGACATAAGGAGGGACTGGCAAAGCTTGCCAGCCTGCTGCTTGAGAAAGAGGTAATATTTAGTGAAGATCTGGAAAAAATATTCGGAAAGAGAAAGTTTGACAAGAAGACTGCTGTACCTGAAAGCAAAAGTAAGCCGGTCTCATCTGCCAGGCCGCGGGCCAAGTCAAAATCCCAGGGTACAAAGGTTTCAGCACCGGCCAAACCTACCAGAAGGCAGGAAAGTGCTAAAAAATCTGCATAAACGGTAAAACATTGAATAACCTTGTCAAAAGAATAATTACTGCTGTACTTTGTCTTATCTTAATAATCGGGTGTTTACTTTTAGGTGAATATACATATTTCGTTATCTCGTTTGCCATCAACATCATGGCCCTCTATGAGTTTTATAAAATTATTCCGGTAAATACTATAGCACCTGACAGGTACCTGGGAATCGCTTCCGGCTCTGTCCTCTTTATACTTTCTTTCATAATATCCTCGGGTTCATTTGATGAAAAGCTATACCTGGTTATGATTCCCCTTTTGCTGGCAGTATTTATTTTTGAGCTTTTCAGGAAAAGGGAAAATCCTGCTGCCAACATAGCCATCACGATTCTGGGGATAGTTTATATTTCATTACCCCTGTCGATTTTGAATTACCTGGTGTTTCCAGCAGGAGGCACATCTGAATATACATACGGAATCCTGCTTGCCTATCTTATTCTTATATGGACAAATGATACTGCGGCTTACTTTAGTGGTATAACGGCAGGCAAACATTTGCTGTTTAAACGTATATCACCAAAAAAAACATGGGAGGGTTTTATCGGGGGATTGCTCTTTACTTTTGTTGTAGCATGGGCAGTGTCGGGATTATTTGATGATTTGAACCGGACAGACATGTTGGTATTTGCAGGCATAGTTTCTATAATCGGAGTGGCAGGTGATCTTACTGAATCAATGTTCAAGAGGAGTATAAACGTAAAGGATACGGGCAACCTTCTTCCCGGACATGGAGGTATTCTTGACAGAATAGATTCAATATTGATGACCTCTCCGCTTGTTTTTATTTACCTGGAATTATTTAAATAATTATGAAAATTCACAGGCAGGGCCATAAAATTATTGCATTTTTATTTATTGTATATATTGTAATTGTTTTTGCAGTTTTTAATTATATAAATAACCTTATTATTTCTCTGCCGGCAGTTGTTATACTGTCATTTCTCATGCTGCTGATAGTATGGTTTTTCAGGATCCC
>CAZHQW010000034.1:0-13582 GCA_964534745.1 uncultured Bacteroidales bacterium | reverse complement strand
CAGTTGTTATACTGTCATTTCTCATGCTGCTGATAGTATGGTTTTTCAGGATCCCACGAAGAACGTTGAAAGAGGATGATAATCTTATTTACTCCCCTGCCGACGGTAAAATAGTCGCGATTGAAGAAACAAGGGAGCAGGAATATTTCGGGGATAACAGGATTCAGATATCTGTGTTTATGTCTCCTTTAAATGTCCATGTTAACTATTACCCTATAAGCGGGACTATTGATTATCTTAAATATCATAAGGGAAAATACCTGGTGGCCTGGCATCCTAAGTCTTCAACTGCTAATGAACGTGCAACAGTGGTTATAAGGAATAAGAAAAATGTAAGTGTGATGGTCAGGCAGATAGCAGGTGCTGTGGCACGACGGATACTGACAAATGCTGCTCAGGGGGATTCTGTGAGACAGGGTGAGGAGCTGGGATTTATAAGCTTCGGCTCAAGGGTTGATATTCTGCTGCCGCCGGGCACGAAAATACTGACATCCCTGAATGCCAGGGTTAAGGGGAAAAAAACTGTTATTGCACGATTTTGAGAGGGACAGCGCCCATATAATCGCTGGCTCTATTCTATAATCAGCTTTTTAACATCAATCACCCCTTTATTATCCACAATTCTTAATATATATAAGCCTTTATTAAAGTTGTCCGTGCTGAAGTGATACAAATCGTCTCCTGCCTGCATCCACCTGGAATATACCAATTTGCCTATATTATTATACAGCTGCATTCTGCACTTTTTGTCCATGGGCTGGTTAAATTTTACCCAGGCTATGCCGTTTGCCGGATTTGGAAATACAAGTACTTTCAATTCCTGGCTAAAATATTTTGCATCATATATGGATGATATATAATCTCTTATATCTATAGCGGACTGGTAAATTTCACCGGTGGTTTCATTCTGAACAAAGGCAACTACCCTTATCTCATTCGCATCAAATACATTTGTGAAAGTCCATGAGTAATTTTCTGTTTCCTGCTCCCCTGATATCCAGCTTTTATTATAGCTTGTACCAGCAGGATTAGGCAATATCGTTTTCACTACGCTTTCATATATTTCTTCTTCATTTTCTTCTGTTATCTGGGTAATTTCTTTTTCAATAACCACAATATACAGGGTAATATAACTTTGCGGGATATTTTCCAGCGCGGTTAAAGCACATTCTACATTAATTGAGCTGCCTGTGTTATCAGTCTTCAGGTATAATTCAAACCGAGGATCCTTAAGTGCCTGTGTATCCACTGCTATTTTTTCGAGATCCTTAAGATCATAATCAAACTTATATGCAGAATTAACGCCACCATCCATTAATGTATAGGGGACGGATGATATACCGTAGTATGCTTCCCTTGTCCCGTTGGCTGCTTGATTGTGAAGATAGAACGGGTCACCGTCAGGGAATGATGTATGATACTGAAGATCAATAACGTCATTGGAATTATTTACCAGGTTGTTGATTGTTATATCTGCTTCCTTGCAATTTTTATCTCCTGTATTTGTAAAGTGCTCAAGAAGTACTGTTTTCTTCCTTTCCCCAATCCATATATCGTCAAATGCAATGCCGTTGTTATTAATTGCTGTTCCGTCAGAGGCATAGGCAATCCTGAACTGGACGTTTGTTTTTCCTTTAAGGAAATCAAGTTCATGGCGTGCTTCTCTCCAATTGCTGTCCGTTATTTTGGACCAGCCTACACTGTTATCGCCTGGCTTGACAGGGATATTAAATTCATTGAACCAGTTTATCCCATCAAGGTAGTCACCAACGTTATTCCACGTTGCCGAGTTATCGGCCGTATATTGTAATACAGCTGCATCTCTTGCCTGGTCAAATAATCTCCACATATCAAGTTTAATCATCGGCCTCTTTGTCCCCCTGAAGTCAAAGCACGGGCCTGTCACCCATGATTTTTCAGCGGGAGCGGGACTGGTTCCTATGCTGGTGTACCAGGCATTGACTCCCGAAGATGCTCCTGAAAATCCCTGTCCCGGCTCACCGTATATCCAGCTGTTGGTAGTGAAAGATCCATTATTGACATAGTAGGGATACCATCCTGCAACTCCTTTCTCGAAATCCTCGAAGTAGCCCCCGTCCTCTATACTGATAGTCCTTCTCAGGTGAAGAGTTTTCAGCATAGTGTCGGCACATCCGTATTCGGTTTTAGCAACAAGCTCAACGTCATAATCACCATATTTTGAATATTTAATGAGGGGATTATTGCTGAAAGAAATGTTATAGGTTCCGTCACGGTAGAATTTCCATTTTGTGCTTGTGATATTTCCTTCATTACTTATGGATGTATTTGTAAACCGGATTGGTATTCCGTCATTAAAACATTCACTTCCCCAGGCGAAATCTGCTTCAGGGATCTCACCGAAATTGATATAAGTGATTTCTGTAGCCCGGCATCTTTTGCTTGTTTCTGCTGTAAGACTTACTGGCGTTAAGCCCGACTTGGTATATACATGTTTTGGATCCTTGAGAGTACTGGTATTATTTGTACCGCTGTTAGGATCACCAAAGTTCCAAGACCAGGATGTAACAGGGTCTGTGGAGGTGGTTGTATTTGTAAATATAGTTGAATCACCCGTCCCTATGGTCAGGCATACATCATCGGCCAGGAATCCGATTTCAGGTGATTTATCAGTGACCACGGTATCGAAGGTTACCCTCGAACATCCCTGGGGTGTCGTATAAGAATAAAAAATTGTATCCTTACCAGTAGGTGCGATTGAGGGAACAAAATAAAATCCGCTGGCAGGATTGCCTGTTACCGAATTACCGTAAAATATACCCTGGTTTTCATTTCCATTCAGCTCTACATTAGGATCGTTACTGCAATATGAGTGATCGGTGAACCCGATGATAAATATTTCATCCACATACTGCACCTCAAATTCGTCAGTAACCTCAAAGCTGGTGCCGTTGCTTTTATAATATGTAACCTCGAAGGTGCCTTCCAACAGTGAATCGGGATATATTACAGCAGTGTTATTGCCCTTGTCCACCAGTCCGATTCCCCCTTCAATGACGAATGTCCCTGTGTCATTAAAAACATTTACTCCCTGGATTGTGAAAGGCTTGTTGTTATAGCAATAGAATTTCTTATTATTTGGGAATCTTATAGATGCCGTTTTTTCAAGAACATATACTTCGGCCGTATCTCTTCCGTAACAGCCGCTAACAGGATCCTGGTAAGAATAAATAATTTTATGGGGAGGATCATCCTCTTCTGTTATTCCTGCAACTGCCGGGATGAAACGCATAGTGTCGTTATATAATATAATTCCGGGACCTGAAAAAAAGCCGTCTTCGGGATCACCGAATATAGGCACCCAATCATCACTTACACTGTAGGTCTGCTGCAATCCCGAAAGTGTTACCCTGGGAGCGGGTATAACTGACACATTTACAACCCCCGATACAATTCCCGGGCAGTATTTATCCCGCACCTCGATTAAAGTATATTGAGCCGTAGTATCCGGATTGATGGATACCATCCTGGGGCTTGTTAGAACATTTTTGACCGGGATAGATGTATCAGATACAGGTGTTAGCTCCCTGTAAGTAAAATTCCATGGAGAAATACCTGCAAGTGTTACAATGATATTTGTGGCTGTACCTTCACACATGGCACCGCCTCCTGTGAGGTGCGCTGTTGGAAGCGACCTGTAATAGACATGTGCCGATCCTTCTGTCCTTCCCGTACATATAGCATCCTCAACACCTGTTAGCTCATACAACCCGCCGGTTAATCCTTTTAAAGTATATGTTGTCTGTGTAATTCCTGTAATAGTAACCGGATTTATACCATCGATTGTATATGTAAATTTCCACGGCACTGTCCCTTCATCAAGCGTTACTGTTATGGTGGCAGTATCGCCGGGACATATTGTGTCAGTGCCTGAAATTGTTGCATGTGGAGAATCAAGATATGTTATAACCACCGAACCTGAACCGGTTGTATCCCCATTACAGTTCTTGTCCGATAACGCTATTATCCTGTACCTGCCTTCCCTTCTCACATTAAAAAGAAACGGGTCCTGGGTAACATTGGCATAAATAGTGTCGCTGATTCCTGTGGGCCTGTCCAGCGCAAAGTTCCATGGTGCCTCGCCGGTGAAGTCCGCGCTCAGGATTCCGGTTGATACACCGTCATCACAGATATCGGTCTCTATGCCGGTTAACTGGACCGTCGCTTCTTCATAATTGCTTATTGTAATGCTTCCGGTGATTTTTCTATCTGTATACACGGCATCGGATAC
Organism: uncultured Bacteroidales bacterium; assembly: GCA_964534745.1. GTDB lineage: Bacteria > Bacteroidota > Bacteroidia > Bacteroidales > UBA10428. The sequence goes on along the minus strand of CAZHQW010000034.1, from coordinate 9,312 downwards.
CGATACAAGCTCATAAATTCCCGGAACATCGCTTAATATTGTTGTTTCATCTATAAAAATATTACTTATTGTATATTCATCGATGCCGTTAACTTTATAGGTTACTGCCCACGGAGGATTTTCACCTATGTAACTGAAAGTTATCTCGGCAAATTGTTCAATACATACTGTGTCGGTTCCCGTAATTGTAACCGAAGGCAGCTGGCTTATGGGTCCGTACCAGATGCTCTGGGCAGTGTCGCCGCGCAGTGATCCTGCACTTGCTGCCAGTGATACTGCAACACTTATATATTTATGGTTGTCATTATTGTTTATTAAATATGTTTTGTTGGTTGCTCCCGGAATTGCCACTTTGTTAAGACCTGATATGTTGTCAGCCCTGTACCACTGGTAATAATGACCAACAGGATTTTCAGGGTCATCCTCAACGTCAAAATATTCAAAAGCAGCAGTATCTCTTTGGTTAAGGGCTTTGGCCCCTGTAATATGCAGATCCAGGGCAGTCGGACCGGCATTAATATATTTCCATCCGCTGTTGTAGATATGAGGAGAAACAGCACCCTTGTTATCTGCAGGCTTTACTCCGAAGCTCAAATAATTAGCGCCGTCAACAAACCTTGTCATGTAATTATCATCATCAGCGCCTGTAATCTGCACCGAGTCAGCACCGTCGGGGTATTCAGACCTGTACCAGGCATAGGTCGAATTTCCCTCCGGATCACTTTCGGGATCATCATAATCGTATATACCGTTTAAGTATGAGTAGATTGTAAGGCTTCCTGAAATATTCACTTCATCTGCAACAGGCGGGTCATTTTCTTCAGAAACGCTAATGTTCCTTGATACCATATTGCTGTAAAGCAAGCCGTCACTAATAATAAAGGTAACCGTTCTCGTAACGGCAGCTATATTCAGTGTATCCTTGTTCTTATACCTTACATTGCGCAATGCAGCCTGGTAATTTGCCCTTGTAGTGGTTCCGGTCAGTGTAAGGGTACCTGTAATCTGGCTCCATGAACTAATAATATAAGGGGTATTAGTGAATAATAACGTATCTTCAGTATTTATATAATTGCCTGTAATTTGTATGGTAGCTGATGCAATATTGTCCAGATCCGGGTCATCCACAACTATTGCAGACGTTATCTTGACTTCGCCGTCCCCTTCGGTATAACTCAGTGGAGTTAATTCAATCTTCGATAGCTCGGGAGCATCGTTTACCCTTGTTATGCTTATATTTCTGGTGGGGGCATTACTGTTTGCTGAACCGTCGTTCACCCTGAATGTCACCGTCCTCAAAGCCACTGAAGGATTATCGCTGTTTGTGTTTATATAGGAAACATTACGCAGTGCTGCCTGAAAGTTAGCTTTAGTATCGGGACCGGTCAGTGTAAGGATACCGATACCATCGGACCATACACCTGTTATTCCCGGTGTGTCGGTAAATACAAGTGTGTCTTCAGCAGGCAGGTAATTGCCGGTTATTCTTACTGTTGCATAGGCAAGACTGTCGTTATCGATGTCAGTAATTACAATCGTGTTTGTTACATCCAGGGGACCCTGGTCCTCAGTATAGGCAAGCGGAGTGGTCTCCAGACCTGACAGCACAGGCACATCATTAACACCTACTACTGTAATGGTTCTTGTCACCGTATTGCTGTTTATATCCCCGTCATTAACCGTAAAAGTGACTGTTCTTGGAAGCGTTGAGGGCTTTGCCAGATTCGTATTTACATAAGTAATACTTCTCAATGCTGTACGGTAGTTTGCTTTTGTATCTGTTCCGGTAAGCGAGAGGATCCCTGTCGAGGCGGTCCATGTACCTGTTATATTTGGTGTACTGGTGAAGTTAAGTTGATCCTCTGTGTTCTTGTAGTTAGTTGTTAATTGCACTGAAGCGGATTCAATATTTTCATCGTCGGCATCAGTGACGGTAATTGCTGTCGTGAGCATTACCGGTGATCCTCCTTCGGTGTAAGTAACAGGGGTGGATTCAATTCCTGCCAGTACAGGCGGATCATTTTCTGCGCTGATTGCAATATCTCTTGTTTGTGTATTGCTGAGGGCAGTACCATCGTTTATCCTGAAAGTAACGGTTCTAGTCAGGGGTGACGGGTCTTCTGTTTCCGTATTCGTATACCTAACAGTCCTAAGTGCTTGCTGGTAGTGCGCTTTTGTATCGGAACCGGATAATGTAAGCCTGGCCTGTCCTGAGTTCCACGAACCGGTAATGCTGTATATATTGGTAAAGCTTAAAATATCTTCACCAATTTCATAATTTTCAGTTATCTGTATAGTAGCACCTGTCATGTTAGCATTATCAACATCAGTAACAACTATTGACGAAGTAATATATACGGGTCCGCTACCTTCAGCGTAACTTAGGGGGGTTGCCTCTATACCTGAAAGCACGGGAGCATCATTTACCGCAATTACATTAATATTTCTGCTTCGTATATTGCTGTTGATATCGCCGTCATTTACCCTGAACCGTACCGTTCTCGTAACGGTAGAAGGATTTTCACTTTTATTTTTATATGCGACGCTTCTTAATGCTGTCACATAATTGGCTATAGTGGCGGAGCCCGTTAACGTTAGAGTACCCGTTACCTGGTCCCAGGTCCCTAAAATTCCGCCAATACTGGTAAAAATTAACGTATCATCGGCAGGCACGTAATTTGTTATAATCTGGATAGTAGCGGATTCCATATTGACATCATCCACATCCGTAATATTAATTACAGATGTAATAGTTACAGGCGCGGCATTTTCGGTGTAGCTGGCAGCTGTACCTTCGATAGCAGAAAGTACGGGGGCGTCATTCGCCGCAGTGACTGTAATGTTTCTTGAGACGGTATTACTGTAATTATCCCCGTCATGAACCCTGAAAGTCACTGTTCTTTGCAGTTCTGAGGGATTGTCGTTATTCAGGTTCTGGTATCTTACGCTTCTCAGCGCAGTCTGATAATTGGCTAAGCTTGTTGTACCTGTAAGTTTAAGTATCCCTGTGGTTATATTAAACACACCGGTTATAAATATAGTATTTGTGAAAATCAGCCTGTCTTCGCTGCTGACGTAGTTTGTTGTCAACCGTATAATCGCTGAATCAAGCAATAAATCATCAAGATCTGATATGGTAATTGTTGATGTTATATTAGTTGCAGGATCACCTTCCTCGTAATCAAGGGCTGTTCCTTCTATATTTGCGAGTACCGGTTCAGTCTGTCCGTATAAAAAACCTGAGCAAAATATAAGTATAAATATAAAGAATAGAGCAGAGAATTTTTTATTTGTCATAGCTTATATTTTTTCGAATTGGGCGCATTTCTCCGGGTACAAATTTTCTAAAAAATATTGTTAATTGAGATAAAAATCCTTACTATTTGATAAAATGAGTATTACAGGGTTTAAAATGTGTAATTCATATGAGGAAAGTACAGTGCAAAACACAAAAAAAGTTAAAAGTCACCATTACTATCGGTCTTTATCAGGGTAATTACGCTGTTGTCTCCTGTTTTACTTGAACCGGTAAATATAAAGCCATTATCACCAGTGATGGCAAAAGCCAAACCTTTAATCTGGCTTGATAATCCGTATTCGATAAAATTATTAAGGGTGCCGTTAAGATCAGCTTTTATTAAGACCATACTACTTGAACTTCCCGAAATTTCGTGTGTTCCAAGTATAAGTATTTCGTTGGTGCTCAATTCCAGTCCGGTACAATAAGTATCGGGGATTTCGTTAAAAGTCTTGCTCCAAATGATATCAAGGCTCTTCTTATCTATTCTCATCAGGCATATGTTTGTGCTGTTATCTGTTACTATTGTGCCGGCAACAAGATAATCACCATCAGGGAGTTCACGTATATAGTTAATATAGTCCATTTCAGTATCAAACAGGGTTTTAAATCCGCTGCTAATTGAACCCAGCAGGTTGGTTTTTATTATGAACGAGTGGTATCTCGTTGTCCCTACAGGCCGGCTTTTTGTGTTTCCAACTATAATATTTTCCTCGGTTCCTACCATTATGCCGTGTCCTATATCATTATCGTCAAATCCTATTGCTTTGGGTTCCCTTATAATGTCACCTTCGGAATTAAGGAACAGCTGAAATATATCCTTTTGATTGCCGGTCGCAGAAATTGATATGCCGGATTCGGTATACCCTACAATTATCAGGTCACCTGAGCTGTTTACCTGCATGTCGTATCCTTCCTGGTTGCCATCTTCTTTAATTATCTTTTCCCATAATGTGGCACCGGCACTATTCGTTTTAACTATATAAACATCAGTATTGCCACTGGTTGAATCCTGGTATGATCCCATAAGAATAAATGCCCCGTCATCCATCATATGCAAGCATATTCCCTTATCGTCATAACCGCCGCCGTAATATTTGGTATCTGAGATGGAATTTCCAAATTTATTAGTGAGAATTAAACACATATCGGTACCTTTATCAGGTGTGGTAATTGTGCCCAGAATAGCATAGCCTCCGTTGCCGGTCTGTTCGACATCAGCACCATAATCAAGGGACGGGCCTCCGTAGAATTTTATGAATGAATCGGATTGTTTATCTGATATTTCAATCCTGTCGCATGACGCATATATGAGGATTGAGAGAGACAATATTAATGGAGTAATTAATCTCATTATAGTAAGGCTTTTCTTTTTAGCATTAATTTATCTTTGTTTTTTTGGTTTGTAGAAAGAGAAATAATAACCAAGCGACAGGGTAACGTAATTGATTGAATAATCGTCATCAACATAGAAATATTTGGACCATAGTTCTGAACTCTCAAACCTGTTTTCAGCATTGATAATATTATTCAATCCGATATTATAGCGTATATCGCAAATTATAAAACCCCTGGGGACTTTGGATTTAATGCCTGCTCCGAGTATGTAAAAATATGTATAAGGCTCGCGGTATTCAGTCATTGATATGTCGGCACCGGTAACAGCAGGACTATTCTCATCATATATGCGGCTGGGTTCTCCCGAGACTTTACGAATGTTGCCGACACTAAAGCCTGTGCAAAAATAATAGTCAATATTTCTTGTACCTATCTCGTATGCTATTGTGAGAGGTATGTCAATAAAAGCAATATTTTCCCTGAAGGATATTTTTGCAAACTGCCATTCATCCGCATTATAAAAATGCTTTATATCATCTTCAAATGAATACTGGTTGATTGTGTAATTAATTCCAAGGTCCAGGAATAGCCTGTCAGAAATGTACCTGCTCAAATTCAGTCCGATTTGAAATCCGGCTCCTGTTTTGTTTGACGAGGAGCTGTAAGTTACATCACCTGCATTATACGGTTCTATGATTCTCGGATTGGCCAGATTCGGACCTATTGTTAACCCTAAAGAAAGAATAGCATTTGTTTTATACGATTCAAAAAGATAGACAAACTCTACCGGATCGCCGGGCATTACTTCATATTCAGGGTATTTTTTCAAAAACTCCAGCATGTTCTTTTCTGCTGCATACTGGTCATCATCGAACAGGTATGCGAGGATTATAAGTTTGTAAGCTTCAATCTTCTGTGTGCGTGTAAAACCGCTTTCTATGCAAGGGGAAAGAATTTCCGGTATTTCGTCTATCAAGCCCTGATCATATAAGCGCCTTGCGTTCTGGAACGATCTCAAACAGTCTTCCTGTCCGTTCACAGAGATAAAGAAGAAAAAAGTAACCGGAATAAGTATGTATTTAATATAACTTGTCATATTAACTTTAATTGCTTCAATTTGTGAAATTGCTATTTACTGGTGCATGTTTTTTGATAATCTATATCATAGCCCACATAGTCTTCCCATTCCCTTGCCGTCATGTTTCGTGTTATTTTGCCGCATATCTCATCAGCCATATAATCTGTCCTTGAGGCCCATACAAATATCCTGTCCTGGGTATCCCCTGAAATCAGGTATCTCCCGTTTCTGTTAAATGCCAGGGAATGGGCCCATGCTTCATGTGCTCTTATTTCAACAGGTCTTATATTCAAATTGTTGGCATTCCATATTTTTATAGTACCGTCATAACTTGCTGTGGCCAAAAGATTATTATCCGGACTCAGGGCTATATCAGTAATTCTTTTTGGGGTATGAGCTTTTACAGTAATAATATTATTTGTTCTAAGATTAATTATTCCCAGGATCCCCAGCTTGGTGCCGAATACTATTTTTGTTCCCGTACTGTTATATTTTACAACCTGTATGGGGGCATCAGATCTGTATAATACCGATGGTTTATTTGTGGAAAGGTTCCATACGATAACTTCGCCATTTTCCGTACCTCCGGCCAGGTACCTACCGTCAGGTGAATTACAGATACTGTTTATTTTACTCTCGTAATTGACAAAAACTGAATTTGTACCTGCAATCAGATCCCAATAAATTATTGATTTATCAGTACTTGATGAAAACAGCCCTTTGCCGTCAGGTGTAAAGGCCAGTGCATCTACCCAGCCCTTATGTCCTTCCAGGAGCTGTGGAGGCGTATTAGGATTATTAAGGTTGAACAGCTGGATTATTGATGTTCCTGTTCCGCATGCAAGCCAGCGGTTGTTATCACTGATAGCAAGACTCCTGTTAATAAATTTATTGGCTATTAATGTTCTGGGTGTAACCGGACTTGTATTCAGGTCCCATCTAAGTATTCTGCCGTCGCCACCTGAGCTGTAAAAAATATCAGAATTGGAAAGAAAGGATATTGAGTTTACATTTCCTTCATGTCCTTTCAGGCTGTTGTAAGCGGTGCCGTTAAAAGCCACAAGTGAAGAATAAAGTGCCTGGTATATATCGGGATTGTTTTCTTCACCCCCGTATTGCTTGTTAAATTTAAAAGCCTGGTAAGCAAGCAGTGCTTTCAGATTATTGTCATTAACAGTAAGTGATTTTGATGCCATGGTCTCTGCAATTTGCAGCATTCTTCTTTTGTATTCCAGTTCTTTTTCCTTTTCCGCCTCTGTGCGTTCCACTCTTTCTTTTTCTGCAGTTTGTATTGCCTGTTCCTTCTCTTTCTCAGCCATTTCTGTTGTTTTTTCAAGAGTCTGGGAGTATTGTGTTACTTCAGTAACTGTTTCCCGTGCTTCCAGGGCTTCTTTTTCAGCTTTAAGCTTTGCAAACTTCGCTGAATCCGCAGCAATTTGTGCCATTACCCTTTCATAGGCTTCTTTATCGGCTCTTAGCTCAGCCAGTTCGCGCAGTTTTATATTTTGATCCGTCAGGTACTGAAGCGAATCACTTTTATTCTCCAGGTCCGTATTAAGTTCCTTGTTAGCTTCCAGGGAGAGATATACAAGAAATAACAATGCCAGGAAGACTATGGCAACTACACCTGAGATTGTGGCGAATCTTCTTGTCCTGTTAATAGCTCTCCTTTGGAGCCTGACTTTGTTTTGTTCTTCCTGGAGGAATTTTTTTTCGCTGGCATCCAGAAAGACCATTACTTTTTCAAATGCAGGATTGTATCTTTTTGCCCAGGTGAGTGAGGGTTTCTGTGTTTTTTTCCAGTTCAGTGCTAGATGCAGATCCGGAGGCCTCCATAGTCCGGTTTTCCCCAACTGGTATTGGGATGATGCTTCTGCCAGCCGGAGGTACATCTGTACTGAGGAGGATTCCTCTTCGACCCATATTTTTAACTTATCCCATATTCGCATCAGACTCTCGTGCGATATGTCAATTACTGTATCACTGTCAAGATTTACATTTTCCCCGGGTGTAAGGAATGATCTTCCCTTTGCCCTGAATTTTTCCACAACCTCAATAACTTTTTGATCACTGACCTGCGCAATTTCAGCAATGTATTTAATTCTGGCCGGATGACGGATACCCTGATTATTGGCACCCTGTTCTGTCAAACACCTGAAGACAGACTTGCAAATTTCCTTGCCTTCATCCGTTAATTCTTCATAGGCTTCATTAGCATGCCTTGACAACGCGTTTTCCATCTTTCCTGCTGCTTCATAATCTCGCATCTTGATAGGAGAATCGAGTTCATTATAGTGAAGCCAGTAGTCCCATGTCCTCATCATGGCATGCTGCAGTACAGGCAGCTGGTCTGTTTTATCCTCGATAGTATTCAGTATATGTTGCATCAGCTGTGGATCGATCTCGGCTCCACCCACTGATACTGGTCCCAGTACGGCATTTCTGAAATCTTCCCTTGACATCTGAGGAATAAGATAGTTACTGTCGTTAATAAGGTTAGTCAGTTCCTGAAATTGCGAGCATTCACCGATAAAGTCAGATCTCATTGTTAATACTATATATATAGGTAGCTCTTTCTGCTTAACAGCGTTAACAAGCAATTTAATATAAGCTTCAGTTTCATTAACCGTAGTGCTGTCTTTACGGCTTTCTTTATACCTGAAAAGTTCCTCAAACTGGTCTATTATAAGCAGGATATTTTCCTTTTTGGGAGTTTTCATTTGCTTTACTGCATCTACCAGTCCGAATGAACTTCTTCTCAGCACTGTATTTAATATGTATTGTTTAATATGACCATCCTCACTATATTTTTCTTTAGATTCGTTTTTAGCAAGCACATTTGCCAGATTTTCAATCGGACTGTTACCCGGCCGGGTAGCCATGATTTTCCATTTTGAACCGGCTTCAGTTATAAATCCGCCATATAATACAGGAATCAGTCCGCAATAGATAAGTGATGATTTGCCGCTTCCCGAGGCTCCCGTAACAGCAGCGAACCTGTTTTTGCCCAGATATTCCAGTACAATTTCACTCTGTCCTTCCCTGCCAAAGAAAAGATGGCTTTCTTCAGTACTGAAAGGTCTTAAACCAGGGAACGGATTAATTTTTGTGATCTTCCCTTGTGCGTTCTGTATTTCAGCTTTTTTTTCCATTAGTTATTTTAATCGTTTCTAAAAACCTTTTTAAAAAAGCAGAACTTATTTCTTTATCCATTATAATATCATAATCAGACAGATAATTTGTAATATCTTTATCAGGCATTTGATCGGATATTATTCCTATTGCCAGAAAGTGATTAACCTTGCCATAGCCCGGAGCTTTAATAAGGTCTCTTATTTTGCTGTCTAACCATTCCTTGCCGCTATTACCGTTATAAATTATAACAGCATCAGCTTCAATGAGATTATTTATGTGCCTTGAAACAAGATTTTTTTTACTGGCATCATTGGCAATATCTAGAACTGAGAAATCCTTTTCATCAATATTTTTTATCATTTTGATTACATGTTCCCTTTCATCATTCTCATATACCATGTATATCTTCTTCCTGGCTTTTGTTTCGGTAATGACAGGCGGCTTACTAATCTCTTCAAGCTTA
>CAZHQW010000033.1:0-37532 GCA_964534745.1 uncultured Bacteroidales bacterium | reverse complement strand
GTGAACCCGGAGAGACTCGAACTCTCAATCTCCTGATCCGTAGTCAGGTGCTCTATCCAATTAAGCTACGGGTCCAGATAGAAATTATTGCCAACCTACGCCCGCCTTCCGAAGTTTTTCATACGGCGGACAGGCCCGCCTTCCGAAGTTTTTCATACGGCGGACAGGCCCGCCTTCCAGAGTATTCTATATGGCGGACAGGTTCTCCTACGCAAAAGCTTCGGAAAACAGGCCGAGGCTTCGGTTGGTATAGATTACAAATATAGGGAAAAAAGAGTTAAGATATATTATTGCAATTACTGCCGTAAATCCTAAAAGACTATGCCAATTGAAATACCTGATCTGAATCCGGGAAACAAAAATGAAGCACTGGCATCAACGTAATCATCCCCTACCTCAATTTCTGTTTTTTCTCCAATAATTGGTATGCCGTTTATGTCAACCTCAACATTACCACGCAGTTCATCATAGTCAACATCGGGATCGTCTGATTCAAACCTCAGGGAAATACTGTTGTAAAAAAATCCCAGTCCGGCAAGATAAAAATCAATGGAAATCCTTTCCTTTATGATCCAATGCATTCCGAACTGAACTCCCCCGCCGACACCGACTATTTTACCTTTAATATTCGCAGTAATATCATCAAAATCACCTCCTATATCAAGGGTGTAATGGTTCAGCCGCAAGAAGGGGGCTATATAAAAACCTTCGGGTGCTATTTTATAGCTGGGATAAAACCTGTACTCAGGCATTATGAAAAACCCCGAAAGCTTATTGTCGGCATCCCAGTTGTCTTCATCAGAGAGATTATCATATATAAATGACGGAAGATTCCTCGGTACAAGGAATCCTGCAGTCAATGAAGCTGCACGGCTGTCACTGAAAGTCCTTTCGTAGTTCAGTGAAACATTGCCAAGGGCAAGTCCTCCCAGTCCCAGGTTTACGACATTCTTATGTTCAGTAATATCCTGTGCTATAATTTCAGTTAGTGTAAATACAGTGCAGATTAGTACCAGCAGTATACTTTTCTTCATAGTATATGTTTTAGATGTTACTTATTAATGACCCAAGATATAAAAAAATAAATTATTAATCCAGCCGTTAAATCTTTTAATATTGCTATTAAATAAATAAAAGTATTATTTTTAAATGCTTAAGTGAATAATGAATTTTTTAATTAATTAAAAAATGAAAAAGTATTTTATTGTTACACTAACATTGATTTATCTTGGTTTTTTACTTCCATTTCTTACATATTCACAGACAGATGATTCTGACAGGAAACTGCCTTTTGATGAAAAAATCAGGATAGGAAAGCTTGATAACGGGCTTACATATTATATAAGGTATAATAAAAAGCCGGAAAACAGGGCTGAGATGAGACTTGTTGTTAATGCCGGATCTATACTCGAGGATGAAAATCAGCGGGGACTTGCTCATTTTACTGAGCATATGTGCTTCAACGGAACAAAGCACTTTGAAAAGAATGAGCTTGTCAACTGCCTTGAATCGATGGGAATACAATTCGGACCGGAAATTAATGCATTTACGTCTTTTGATGAAACAGTATATATGCTTACTGTCCCGACAGACTCTGCCGAGATAATGAACAAAGCATACCTTGTCATGGAAGACTGGGCCCATAATGTTTCTTTTGACAGCAGCGAAATAGATAAGGAAAGAGGCGTAATAATAGAAGAATGGAGAATAGGCCGCGGCCCCTGGCAGAGGATGCTTGATAAATACCTGCCCGTGCTATTTCAAAATTCAAGGTACGCCGAAAGGCTGCCCATAGGCAAAAAAGAAATAGTCGAGAATGCGGAATATGAAACACTAAGGAAGTTTTACCGCGATTGGTACAGGCCTGACCTTATGGCCTTTATAGTGGTCGGAGACATCGACGTTGACGAAACAGAACAAAAGATAAAGGAACATTTCAATAACCTTGAAAATCCTGTTAACGAGAGGCAAAGGCTTTCATACGAGGTGCCCGATCACAAAGAAACCCTGGTCTCTGTTACCACCGACAAAGAAGCACCCATCACTGTAGTGACGGTAATTAACCTGGCTGATGTTGACAGGTTTGAGACTTACGGCGATTACAGAAGGATGCTCATTTACAATCTTTTCACGGGAATGCTAAACCAGCGGCTTCAAGAACTGATGGAAAAACCCGAACCTCCTTTTATTAATGCACAGGTCTATTACGGAGGATTATGGGCACGAACGAAATACGGATACCAGGCATTTGCCGTAGTAGCCGAGAATGGTATTAACATGGGACTGCAGGCACTGCTTGAAGAGAATCTGCGTGTTAAAAAATACGGATTTACGGAGGGAGAGTTACAGAGATACAAGCTTAATATGGTGAGATTCTATGAGCAGGCTTACAGTGAAAGGGATAAAACCGAATCAGAATCCTATGCATCGGAATATATGAGAAATTTCCTGGAGGATGAACCTGTTCCCGGAATAGAATTTGAATATGAATTTGCACTCAGGACCCTCCCCGGAATTACACTTGATGAAGTAAATGCTGTGGCAGAAAAGCTGATAACCAGCAGTAACAGGGTAATAGTCATTAATGCACCTGAAAAGGAAAATATAGCTATCCCTTCTGAAAGCGAGCTTCTTGCCCTTGCTGAATCAGTTGAGCAGTCAGATATAAGTCCGTACGAAGACAAGCAGCTTGCCACAAAGCTGATGGAATCTCTTCCGACCAGGGGAGCTATTGTTGAAAGAAAAGAAATTGAAGATATAGGTGTTACTGAGCTGACACTTTCCAACAGGATAAAAGTAATACTTAAGCCTACAGACTTTAAGAACGATGAGATATTGATGTCGGCTTTCAGTGCCGGAGGACACTCTTTATGTGCAGATGAAGATCACCAGTCAGCCATAAACGCTGTAAACATTGTCGAAGAAAGCGGGGTTAATGATTTTTCTTCTACCGACCTGTCAAAGATACTCGCCGGAAAGACTGTAAGCGTAAATCCGTATATTGATTATTTCTTTGAAGGTTTCAGCGGTAGCAGTTCACCGAAAGACCTTGCTTCACTGTTTGAGCTAACATATTTGTATTTCACCGACCCAAGGGAAGATACCGCGTCGTTCAGGTCATTTATAAACAAACAGAAGGGGCTTTATAAGAACCTGCTGTCAGATCCAGTGCAATACTATTATGACCAGTACAGGAAGATAAAAGCAAATAATCACCCCAGGGCGCCCAGGCTGCCCACCGAGGAAGATTTAAACAGTATCAGATTTAATAAAGCTTTAGATATATATAAAAACAGGTTTGCCGATGCCAGTGATTTCACGTTCCTTTTTGTCGGCGCATTCAATGTTGACACTATCATACCATTGATTGAAACATACCTGGGCAGCTTGCCTGATATTAACAGAAAAGAAAGCTGGAAAGACCTTAATATAAGGCCCCCGGAAGGCAAGGTGGAAGAGGTGGTAAAAAAAGGCATGGATCCTAAAAGCTTTGTAGCCATATATTTCGATAAAAAAGCCCAGTGGAATGAAAAGGATGAATATCTGCTGTCTGTTGTCGCACAGATATTAAACCGGAAATATATTGAAATACTCAGGGAAGAGATGAGCGGTGTCTATGGTATACGGACAAGTGCAGGAATAAGCAAGGTACCATACGGCCACGCCTATATGCAGATTGTCTTTCCCTGCTCGCCGGCAAACATTGACAGCCTTACACATACAGCACTGGCTGAAATTATAAAGATACGTGACAAGGGTGTGTCTGATGAGGATATCAATAAAGCAAAAGAAATTCAAAGGCGGGAAATTGAAAAAGACCTGAAAATCAACAGCTTCTGGTTAAGCAACCTGCAAAGCCACTACCAGAGCGGCACATCATTACAGGTGTTCACTGATTTTAATAAGCTCATCGAATGTATAACATCTGATGAACTTAAAAGGGTTGCAGAAAAATACATCACACCTGATGAATATATAAGGGTGGTACTGGTGCCAGAGAATGATGCCGGAGAAGAGGTCGATGCAAGTGTTGAAGAACAGGCAGCTGCAAATGTTGAATAACAGGCAGCTGCGCAGGCAGAATAGCAGGATTTAAGGCTTAGTCTTCTGTATCAGCCGGATACTCGGCAGATTCGGAAGCAAGGATAAGCACGTCAAGGCCCTCGTGGGTGACTATCTTGCCATTATAGACTGATTGCTGGCAGCTTGTTTTTTCATATTTGAGAAAATCCCTCCACAAGGATGGATTGGTCTTTTCAAATATAACATGATCCACAACCTTATTGTTTGTAAGATCCCTGACTTTCAGCCGCCTGTATTTCTTACCGTTTTCAGCGACAAGTATACATCCGAAGTCTACTATTTGCAAATTATTTATACACATATTTACAGCTGTATAATTAATTAACAATAAATTTATTATACATATAATTGTCCCTGTTTATTAACTGCAAGATATAGATACCTTTTGGAAGGGTACCTGCATTGATAATAGTTTCATTTTCCAGCTGAGATGGCCTTACCTTTTTTTCCATCATTTTGTTGCCCTGAATATTGTATATTTTTACCGTTACCTCTGACAGGTCCTGCACTGCATAACTGACTGTGAATATTCCGTTGTTGGGATTGGGATAAATATCAACGCGGGCATCCCCATGCTCAAGTAATTTCTCGTTAGAAGAACTAAGCCTGTAATTATTAATACTTATGGAGCATATTCCTTCAACACCGCCGTATGAGCCGTCGAGCTGCAGCCAGTAGGTGTCGCCAGGCACAAGGCCGGTCATCTCCTGTATACATGCCGCATAATCGGTCATTCCCGGAAAGTCATCATTGGCAGCAATAAGCTCATAGTTGTCCGTTAGCAGATCATTGCAAGTCCCGGCTTTATATACTGCTATCTGGTTATCAAATCCGCTGGTTGCTATCGATACTATATCATAGTCAGGAGCGATAAACTTAAACCACACGCTGTTGTCAATGGTTGTCTCCCCGTCACACCATCCGTCCTGCGACTCACACCCATACAATCCGGTCGAACCTTTGGGAGGCACCGGTTCATTTTCTTCAGCTGTGGCGCATACGTTGGTAAAATAACCGTTTGCCCCTTCATTAAGTGTTATAGCATCACAGACATTATCATTTGAAGACAGCAGGATACTGACAGACTTCTCGGCAATGCATGAACCACTGGTCGCCGTCACAACATAAGTTGTCTTCTGGGAGGGACTGGCTATAACATGGTCGCCCGATGTTGTGTTAAGTCCGGTTGAAGGTGCCCATGTAAAGTCATGGTTGCCCCCTGCATAAAGGTGAACCTCCCCTCCCGCACACAGGGCTGTCATTTCAGGGTATACATCGAAATCCAGTTCACTTACAACATTTAGTATGTCAGTCTTTACATCGTTGTATTTAACACCATTTTTATACACTTTCAGCTCAACAGTCTTCCAGCCGGTAGTACTATAACTGACATTGTGGGGACCGGTAGTTTTTGCCGAAGAAGGAGAAGCTCCGCTGCCAAAGCTCCAGCTTATGCTGTCAATATCCGCTGATCCTGCATAAGTAAATTTTGTTGATGCGCTAATACATATGTTCGTATTTTGAACTGTATAGTCAGCATAGGTTGCAGAGGTCTCAGGATATAAATCAGATTCCCATAATCCCCTGCCGTATGTCCCTGCACGAAGCTTTCCTGCCGTATAATGTATGGCAAGGTCATTTACAATAACGTTAGGCAGGTTATCGGAGTAGTCCACCCACTGTGACATTGACCTGTCGCGGTAATATACTCCTATATCTGTCCCGGCATATAAGGCGTTATTGGAACTATTCTTATATATGATACAGTTGGCAGGCACATTTGGCAATCCCTCCGAATAATTCGACCATGACTGGCCACCATTAGCAGAATAGTAAATCTTTTCCCCGGCTTCATAACCCGATAGTGTGATCCAGACTTTATTCGGGTCTGTTTCCGAAACGGCAATACCTGTAATATAATGGTCGGAGATGCCTTCAGAAATGTCAGTCCACGTGTCGCCACCATCATTTGTTTTCCATATTTTATCCCGGGCCGATGCATAGATATGGTCATCATTACTGCCTGCCACAGCCAAGGCATTCAGGTTTTCCCCTCCCGTCAGATTATCAGATATTTTTGTCCATGAGTATCCGCCGTTAACACTTTTATATACATCCTGATATCCTGAATAGATGATATTAGGAATGACAGGATGCATAATAAACGGGGTTATCCATGCACCATCATCCCCGACATCAGGCTTGATACTGGAAAAGTTTTTCCCGCCGTCTATTGATTTCATGAGGCTGCCCCGCTGCATGGATACATAAATAATATCATCATCATTATAGTCAATAAAACATTCCATACCGTCGCCTCCATATATCTCGTACCAGTCCGATGCATCCCTCATTATGGTCCCGTTATCCTGGTTGCCTGTAATATTCAGGTCAGGATCATTCACCGAGTTAGTGATCCTGTAAATTTGAAGTATATGCAATCCGTCGCTTATGTCAGTCCACGTTTCACCTTTATCATAGCTTTTATATATTCCGCCGTCATTGCCTGAGAAGAGCACATCCGTATAAGGATTAAAAACAAGCATATGGTGATCGGCATGTACATATTCGGCCTCATGGCCATGGTACCACATAGTAATTGGCTTCCATCCTCCTCCCCCGCTTATTGACCACCATATATTAACTCCCCCTATGAATACCTCTGTTGCCTTATCCGGTGATACTGCCAGAGTTAGATCATACCATCCCTGTCCCCCCTGGTCCTGTCCGTCAGCTTCCCATCCCAGCAGGTTAAGGTAGTTTCCTGAATATATCAGGCTCCATACCTGACCACCATTCACAGATCTGTACAGTCCGTGAAACCCGCCGTCACTGGCATTACTGCAAAGTGCATATACATAAGAGGAGTTCGCTTTTGTGACTGCAAGCTCTATCCTGTCTACTTCTCCGTTCAGGTTGATGCCGGTCATGGCCTCGTTGAAAGTGTCACCGGTATCGGTAGATTTATAAATCTTTGCGTTTCCATTATAGTCGTAAGATGTGGCATATATTATACTCGGGTCAGAAGTATTAAACTCCAGGTCCTTGAAATGTCCGCTCTTAACCAGGCTATATGTATCCCATCCGTCAGTAGTCTTATATATCCCTTTTGCCGAGGCAGCAATCATAATGTCAGGATCAACAGGATGTACTAATATCCTCCTGAAATGATTGTTGCTGGTAACATCTTCGGAGACAATCGTAGGTTTCCACGATACACCCCCGTTAGTGGATTTCAATATTCCTATGCTGTACGTATCCAGACCGTCGCCATCACCTGTTGCCAGGTAAATTACATTCGGACTCTGCGGTATGACTGCAATATCTGAGATACCTATTGCAGCGAGCTGATCCGTGGAGGTAACCCAGGTCTGCCCCCCGTCTGTTGTCTTCCAGAATCCGCCTGAAGGTGCGCCTACGTAAATTATGCTCGTATCAAAAGGATGGAAAGCTATGCAGTTTATTCGTCCCGAGCCGCCTATCAGGCTGTTATTGTTATAATAACGCGGTGTATCGTCAGGCCCCAGGTGCGTCCAGTTTGCAGTAGCTGCCATTTCAGATCTTTCTGCCGATTCCTTTTTCTCAATCTCATTCCATATTATTGTATTCGGGAATACTCCTGAAGGGTAAACCCTTGGCTCCATAAAGTACTCCCACCTTTTAAACGGGTTATACCCTTTACTTCTTTCTATAGGCCTGTCTTTCCAATAATCATTAAAGGATTTCTGGATATTATAGAAATTTGGCTCCTCAGATGACTTCAGCCGCGAAGCTTTCATCCAGGGCTGTCCGTTTGCAAATCCGCCACAGATTAAATAGAGCATTAAAACCGGCATCAACAGCTTTTTCATTCAATTCATTTCTAAATTACTATTAGACAATATCAAGCTTATTGTCAAAGCTTAAAGATAGTTAAAGTTTATTTTATATACTTTTATATTTATAAAAAATGAAATTCCTGTTAATTAGTATTAGCCCAAAATTCACTATTTTACATTATCTTTGACATTTATTTTTATTTTATTTTAAGATTATTATATCATGGGTTTTTTAACAAGCATATTAAGCAAAATTTTCGGCAGCAAATACGAGAGAGATCTGCAGGAACTTGCCCCATATAGTGAAAGATTCAAGGAAGAATATCCCAAAATACAGCCTTTGTCAAATGATGATCTGAGGGCAAAGACAATTGAGATAAAAAAGACAATAAAGGATTATATTAAGGCTGATGAGGAAAAGATTAGGGAGCTTAAGGAAAAGATTGAAACCGAAAAGCCCCCGGTAGATGAAGCTGAAAGAATTTATAACCAGATAGACAGCATAGAAAAAGACATCGATGAAAAGCTGAAAGTTGTACTTGACGAAGTACTGCCTGTAACATTTGCCCTTGTAAAGGAGACAGCAAGGAGGTTTAACGATAATGAGTATCTTGAAGCCACGGCAACGGATTTTGACAGGGATCTTGCTGCCACAAAGCCCCACATCCAGATAACAGGCAACAAGGTAAGGTATTATAACAAATGGATAGCAGGAGGTAATGAGATAACATGGGACATGGTTCATTATGATGTTCAGCTTATCGGTGGTGTGGTTCTGCATCAGGGCAAGATAGCCGAGATGGCCACGGGTGAAGGTAAAACGCTGGTGGCTACCCTGCCTGTATTTTTAAATGCCCTCACCGGGCGCGGCGTTCACATTGTCACGGTAAATGACTACCTGGCAAAGCGTGATGCGGAATGGATGGGCCCCATATATGAATTTCACGGTTTATCGGTTGACTGTATTGACAAGCACCAACCCAATTCCGATGGAAGGCGCAAGGCCTACGCTGCAGACATAACATACGGCACAAATAATGAGTTTGGCTTTGACTACCTCAGGGATAACATGGCTATCAGTCCGAATGACCTGGTTCAGAGAAAACACAATTATGCAATAGTGGACGAGGTAGACTCAGTGCTTATCGATGATGCCAGGACACCGCTTATAATATCAGGACCTGTACCACGTGGAGACAGCCAGGAATTTGATGAACTGAAGCCCAAGGTTGAAAAGCTTGTCAATGCGCAAAGAAAGCTCGTCAATGAAGTGCTTGCCGATGCAAAAAAGCAGATCCAGGATGGCAATAATGAAACAGGAGGTTTTAAGCTGCTTCAGTCATTTAAAGGTTTGCCCAAGAATAAAGCACTTATAAAATTCCTGAGTGAGCAGGGAAATAAGACTCTTCTGCTGAAGACCGAGAACTTTTATATGCAGGAGAACAGTAAGAACATGCATAAGGTCACTGACGATCTATACTTCATAATCGATGAAAAACTTAATTCTGTGGAGCTTACGGATAAAGGTATTGACTTAATAACCACCTCTGCTGAAGAAACAGATTTCTTTATTCTTCCTGATATAGGTTCGGAGATTGCTGACCTCGAGAAGTCAAATCTCAAACCTGTAGAAATTCTGCAGAAGAAAGACAAGCTACTGCAGGACTATGCAATTAAATCTGAGCGAGTACATACTGTAAACCAGCTGCTTAAAGCATATGCACTGTTTGAAAAGGATGTTGAATATGTTGTTATTGACAATAAAGTAAAGATTGTTGATGAGCAGACCGGACGTATAATGGAGGGAAGGCGTTATTCCGACGGACTGCATCAGGCCATAGAAGCAAAGGAGAGGGTGCAGGTTGAAGCTGCAACCCAGACCTTTGCAACAATAACGCTTCAGAACTATTTCAGGATGTACGAAAAGCTTGCAGGAATGACCGGCACGGCAGAAACCGAAGCAGGTGAGTTGTGGGATATCTATAAGCTGGATGTTGTTGTCATTCCTACCAATGAACCTGTAATAAGGACAGATTATGAAGATCTCGTTTATAAAACGAAACGTGAAAAGTATAATGCAACTATTGAAGAAATAGTCGACCTTATAAATAACGGAAGGCCTGTTCTTGTGGGAACAACTTCCGTGGAAATTTCCGAATTGCTGAGCCGCATGCTCAAGATGAAAGGTATAAAGCATAACGTACTGAATGCCAAGCTTCATCAGCGGGAAGCTGAGATCGTTGCCGACGCGGGCAAGAGGGGGACAGTTACCATAGCTACCAATATGGCCGGCAGGGGTACGGACATCAAGCTCACCGAAGAAGTCAGAAAAGCGGGGGGACTGTCAATTATAGGGACGGAGAGGCACGAATCAAGAAGAGTTGACAGGCAGCTCAGGGGCCGCTCCGGGAGGCAGGGAGACCCGGGATCATCACAGTTCTATGTGTCTCTTGAAGATGACCTTATGCGCCTTTTCGGTTCCGACAGGATAGCCGGACTAATGGACAGGATGGGACTAAAGGAAGGTGAAGTTATACAGCACCGCATGATCTCACGTTCCATTGAAAGGGCACAGAAAAAAGTTGAAGAAAACAACTTCGGCATAAGGAAGAGGCTCCTTGAATATGACGATGTAATGAACTCACAGCGTGAGGTCATCTATACAAAGAGAAAACATGCCTTGTTCGGTGAAAGGATACAGGTCGATGTTGCAAACATGATGTATGATGTATGTGAAAACCTGGTAAATGAATACCATGGGAATACAGAGTTTGAAGAGTTCAAGTTTGAGGTTCTGCGTATCCTGTCTGTTGACTCACCAGTTGATGAATCAGATTATCTTAAGATGGGAGCCGAAGAAATCATTGAAAAACTATATATAACCATAATTGATTCGTACCTGAGGAAAAAAGAAGTAATAGCAAAGCAGGCTTATCCTGTTATAAAGGATGTATATGAAAAACAGTCAAAAATATATGAGAATATTGTTGTTCCTATTACCGACGGTACACGGACTTACCATATCCTGACCAACCTTGAAAAAGCATACAATACAAATGGAGAGGAGCTGGTCAGATCATATGAAAAATCAATCGTGCTGGCAATTATTGATGAGTCGTGGAAGGAAAACCTGCGTGAGCTTGACGACCTTAAACAGTCGGTCCAGAATGCCACCTATGAACAAAAGGATCCCCTGTTAATATATAAGTTCGAGTCATACGAACTGTTCAGGGCAATGATAGACAAGATTAATAAGGATGTCGTCGGCATATTAATGAGGGGACATATACCTATCCGTGACTCAAGCGAAGTACGAAATGCACCGGGTCCCAGAAGACTTGACATGAGTGAACTTGAGGCCAGCAAGAGTGAATACCAGCCTTCATATGGCGAAAGCCAGTCCCAGCAGGAAAGGCAGCAGAGAGTACAGCCGGTGAGGGTTGAGAAAAAAATAGGGAGAAACGATTTATGCCCCTGTGGCAGCGGCAAGAAGTACAAATACTGCCATGGAAGGCCGGGCATGGGAGCACAGGTCTGACAACTGACAGAGGATACTTTTCTATTTAAGCTTTTTTACAATATCGTTTATTTTGCGGTAGAGCGCGTCGCTAACAGGCAATAGTGGCAGCCTTACATTACAGGTGCAGATTTTCAGTATTTCAAGCACCGCCTTTACACCTGAAGGATTACCTTCCTCAAAAAGGGCATCAACCATGTCCATTAATCTGTAATGTATTTCTCCAGCCCTTGCCATATCACTCTTCAATGCATAATTAACCATATCGGAAATTTCGCGAGGATAAGCGTTGGCTGCGACCGATATGACACCTTCTCCGCCTGCTGCAACTATAGGAAGTGTCAGTGTGTCATCACCGGAAATAACCTGGAATCCTTTGGGCTTATTTTTGATTATCTTCATTATCTGTGATAAGTTCCCCGATGCTTCTTTAACAGCAATGATTCCCTTTATCTCGCTGGCAAGTCTTACTGCAGTTTCTGCAGATATGTTGGAGCTTGTCCGCCCCGGTACGTTGTAAATCATTACGGGAACCGGACTTGCGGAGGCTATTGCCTTGAAATGCTCATATATGCCCTGCTGTGACGGTTTGTTATAATATGGCGCCACAGACAGTATGGCATCTATATTTTTAAAATCAGTGGAGTTTATACAATTAACCAATTCCTGTGTATTATTACCTCCCATGCCAACAACCAGGGGAACCCTGCTGTCAACGACCTCAATAACATAGTTTATTACTGCCTGCTTTTCATCTTTCGACAAAGTGGCAGATTCACCGGTAGTGCCAAGGGCTACAATATAGTCAACGCCATTTTTTATTATGTGCTCAAGAAGCTTTTCAAGGGATTTGAAATCAACACTTATGTCTTTTCTGAATGGAGTTACTATTGCAACGCCGGTTCCGGTAAACTTTTTCTGGGTCATGACTTAATTACCTTTTAATATTGAAAGATAGTACATCAATTGATTTATTAGAAAATTCAGCTGAAAGTCAATATCTATTTTCTTTTCTATTTCTTTTTCCATTTCCTGGTCGGAAGATTCTTGTTTCTTATCCACATTAATCTGTTTCTGCAAATCCCTCATTTCCTGCTTCTCCTTTTCAATATCGATCATGAAATCAAGGTAATTAGGCTCATCAGAGTATTTTCCTACCTTAAAACTGGAAGCAGATAATGCCACTATATACTGGATAGGATAGCTTTCTTCAAGACACAGGTTAATAAGTATGTCAAAAGGAATATTGATAAACTCCTCAACGGAGTCTGCCACAGGCTTTTTAAACCAGTTCAGGTTGCCCTTTGTAAAAAAACTAAATCCTTTCCTGTAGAGGTAATGGTCAATAAGTTTCTTGCTATGCACATACCCGAGGACAGACACCTTGATCTTCCTTTCAGTCAGTTCCTTTGTTAAGTTTCTTATTATCTCAAAGCTAACAAGCTGTGTGGCGTTAAATAGAATGCCAATATTTTTCGCTTCGTTAATATTACAGACTTTCGTTGTTCTAACCCTGTCCCTGAGTTTTCTTGCCAGTACTTTTTTCCCTATATATGTTTTGGTGTTATTCAGCATTATTAAAATCCAGTAAGTATTTTGTTTTAATCTGCAATTTTATAAAATTTCATCCAATTCATGCGTTTATCATCTTAAGAAAATCATCTTCAGAAATTATTTTAATATTCATCTTTTTTGCCTTCTCAAGTTTTGAGGGTCCGATTTTATCTCCTGCCAGAAGGTAGTCTGTCCTGTTTGAAATGGAACTTACATTGCGCCCCCCGTTTTTTTCTATAAGCTCTTTGAGCCCCTCCCGGGAGTATTTCTCAAAGACGCCTGATATGATAATGGATCTCCCCTGCAGGATATTTGTTGCCTTTTTAACTGTCTCCCTGCCAATACTCATCTGCAATCCGGCTTCCCTGAGCCTCTCATGGAGCCTTGCCGTTTTATCATTTTTGAAATAGGCAATGATACTTTCGGCTATCTTATCACCTATTTCTTCTACAGCGGTAAGTTCTTCAAACCGGGCCCCTGCGAGGTTATCCAGTGATCCGAAGTGATGTGCCAGCTTCCTGGCAACAGTCTCTCCGACATACCTTATACCAAGGGCAAAGAGGACCCTGTCAAAAGGCACTTTTTTCGAACTCTCAATACTCTTTACCAAATTATCGGCCGACTTATCGGCAAAGCGTTCAAGCCTGAGTAGCGACTCACGGGTCAGTGAATAAAGGTCTGCAATATCTTTTACCAGTCCGCTCCTGTATAACTGATCAATGGTCGCTTCGGCGAATCCGATATCCATTGCCCTGCGGCTTACAAAATGTTCAATTTTACCTTTTATCTGGGGAGGACAACCGTCTTCATTCGGACAATAGTGCTTTGCCTCTCCCTCACTGCGTATAAGAGGAGTCCCACACTGGGGGCATTGCCTTATATAATCCACCGGCTTCGAATCTGCCTGCCTGCTATCCTTATCCACCCCGACAACCTTTGGAATGATCTCACCGCCCTTCTCAATATATACTGTATCATTAATCCTTATATCCAGCAGAGCAATCTGGTCCGCATTGTGCAATGAGGCGCGTTTAACCTTTGTCCCTGCCAGTAAGACAGGTTCAAGATTAGCTACAGGAGTTATGGCTCCCGTTCTTCCCACCTGGTAATCTATTGACAGAAGACGTGTCGCAGCCTGCTCGGCCCTGTATTTATATGCAATAGCCCAGCGGGGTGTCTTTGCTGTATAACCGAGACTGCTTTGCTGCTTATATGAATTCACCTTGATAACAATACCGTCAATATCATATGGCAAATCACGGCGGCGCCCTTCCCACCGATCTATGAATTTAAACACTTCTTCCAGTGCAGAACATTTGCTTATATGCTGCGAAACCTTAAATCCCCAATCCCTGGCTTTACACAGATTTTCGTAATGGCTGTCAAAGGGC
Organism: uncultured Bacteroidales bacterium; assembly: GCA_964534745.1. Classification (GTDB taxonomy): domain Bacteria; phylum Bacteroidota; class Bacteroidia; order Bacteroidales; family UBA10428. The sequence continues at coordinate 23,169 of CAZHQW010000033.1, read as the reverse complement.
AGTCCGTCCCCCAGGAGATAATACAAAACACAGTCCAGCGGCCGCTTTGCCACCACAGACGAATTCTGGATTTTAAGCGTTCCCGATGCGGCATTGCGCGGGTTGGCAAAGGGCACCTCCCCTATCTCCTCCCTTTCTTTGTTCATCTTCTCAAAGCCTGCATGAGGCAGGAATATTTCCCCTCTAATTTCAAAAAATGAAGGATAATCATTGCCTGAAAGCACAAGCGGAATACTTCTGATGGTCCTGGCATTGGCTATGACATTATCACCTGTAAGTCCGTCTCCCCTGGTAACAGCCTCCATAAGTATGCCATTCCCGTAAGTCAGACTTATTGAAGCACCGTCATATTTAAGTTCACATACATATTCTACAGGATCATGAATGACTTTCCTTATGCGGTTGTCAAAATCGACAATCTCTTCTTTTGAATAGGTATTACCGAGGGAAAGCACAGGGTATTTATGCTCCACCTGTTGAAATTCCTGGTTCCGGTCATCGCCGATACGTTGCGAGGGTGAGTTGGGATCGTAGTATTCGGGATGTGCCGACTCCATATCTATCAGCTCCCTCATCAGCTTGTCATATTCAAAGTCACTTATTACCGGCTGGTTTAGCACATAATACCTGTAATTATGCTCATTTAAGACCTCCCTCAGCTTTTTTATCCTTTCACCGGCATCAGTAAATAGATCCATGTTGTTATGCGGATAATGTTCAGTTTTTTATCTTCTGAAGTTAGGGAAATTATAAATATAAAAATTTAATTAAACAAAATAAATAGCAGGTTTGGCAAGATTTGCCGGGCCGAGCTTAAAACTTGTTAAAAAGATAAGTGTTACACTATTGCCATTCACTGATATTATTATATATATTTGTATAGTTTATGGTTTTTGTGCTTTATATCTGAAGCATGGAATAATAGGGAATCAGGTGACCTGCCGGCGAGGGCGGGAAATCCTGGACAGTACCCGCTGCTGTGATCTCCATTAGCTTTTTGAGTATCCTCGGCCACTGTTCACAATATTCAGGATGGGAAGGCACTCAAAAAGGGAGTAAGTCAGAAGACCTGCCATAACAGCACCATTTTCTGGGCTTTCGGGATAAAGGCTGGATATATCATAAAGCATTCCTTCTTAACTCCTGTTGAGCTTCTGAATAATGGTTGTTAACCAGTTATTTATTTATGTTTAACAACTAAATTTAATTAATGATGAAAAGAATGACTGCATTAGTTTTTGCGCTGACAACCCTGTTGCCTGCCAGCATGAATGTATTATCACAGCAAGGGGACTCAGTCAGGACCTATCCCATAGATGAAGTAATCATCTCAGGCAAGAGGATAGAGATGAACCCTCTGGATGTAGGAAGAAGCGTAAGCATCTACAGTGAAGAAGAATTGAATAACTGCCCCTATAATAATATAGGTGAACTGCTATCAATGCAGGAAGGTATAAATGTTATCGGCAGTTATCAGAATCCCGGTGCGTTGCAGAGGATATACATGAGAGGCACAAGCGCAAATCAGACACTTGTGCTCGTTGACGGCATAAGGATTACTGATCCGGCATCGGTTGAGAATGCACTCGACCTGTCAGAGCTGTCACTCTCAAATATTAAACGTATTGAAGTAGTGCGCGGATCGCACAGTACATATTACGGCAATTCCGCCATCGGCGGTGTTATAAACATTTACACAAGGAAGAAGGCAAAAAACGGACTTAATGTAAATGCCGGATTAAAGGCAGGTTCGTTTGGCAAAGCCACATCAGAATTTAACCAGGATTTATTCCTGAATTATACATTCAACAGCGGCCTGTATATTAACGGCGAGCTGTTTAACTCCGCTATAAACGGACTTGATGCCATTGTTGATACCACCACCAACAGCCCCCGTTATAATGCAGACAGGGATGATTTTAGTAAGACAGACATGGCCGGCAAAATAGGTTTTAAGAACTCACGATGGGATGCATATTTATCCTATAAAAAAATTAAGCAGTCAACAGACCTTGATGACGGGGCGTTCCGTAATGATGATAACCATACGCATAAGTCAGACCGGGATATGGTAAGCTACGGGCTTAAATATAACATTAATGATAATATAAATTTTGATTTCTATGGAGGCTATAATGATATAAGCAGGATTGTAATAGATGATTCATCGGTAATTGGCCGGATTGAAACCGGGAGCGAACCGGTTAATATCTATGATCAGACTTATATCAGGAATAACTACAGGGGAACAGTCATTAATAATGAAATGCAGTTAAATTACAGGGGCAGGAACCTGAATGCTTTCATTGGCGGGAATATTTACAGGGAAACAATGACCGACAGTTTTTATCTCTATTCGAATTCCATGTGGGGAGTATATGAATCACGCGAGAACCTCGATACGCTTGACTTGAATTATGTTAACCGCAGCATATTTGCACATGTTAATTTCGACGGCGGCCTTGTAAGCGACAAACTTAAGAATCTCAGCCTTGCCCTGGGTAGCAGGTTAAATAACCACAGCTCATATGGCAATAATTTTTCTTACGAAATTAACCCATCAGTAAGGATAGACGACAACTCTGTCCTTTACTTTTCCTATGCTACCGGTTTTAATTCACCATCGCTTTACAGGCTTTATTATCCTAACGAGTATTATGCCTCCGGCATATCAAGGGGAAATCCCGGCCTGAAGCCTGAGATATCACAATCCTGGGAATTCGGACTTAAGCAAAGTATTAACAACAATACTATAATATGTATCTCATATTTTGATACAAGGATAGAAAATTCCATTGAGTATGTTTATTTATGGGACGGCAGCATTCCCGTCGATTCACTGGGCACTGATTATATGAGGGATGACCACAGGGGAGATACTTATATTAACCTGGGCACACAGAATATCAGGGGGATGGAATTAAGTTACAGGACAAGAATAAGCAGAAGGTTTTCATTATCTGCAAATTTTACCATTCTTAATGGTGTCCTTAGATATAAATCCTCACAGATTGATACGGTCCATACAGAGGGCCATCATGTCCAGTTATTTACCAGCGGTGAATTCATATCCGGAGATGTTGAAAAATCCGGACTGGTCAGAAGATCAAATACTGCAAATATAACCCTTGGCTACCAGCCTGCCAGGATTGTTACATTAACTGCCATTTTAAGGTATGTCGGTCCGCGTACTGATCTGTTCTATGATTCCGACCTGGGACCGTGGGGAGCACAGGGCATCCTGAATATCGATGACTACACCCTTCTTGATCTAAACGCCCGTATTAAGATTACCGATAACCTGAGGCTTCATATGAATATTGAAAATATTCTCAACACCGAGTATTCTGAAATTCTTGGTTATACAACAAGAGGAAGGGGAGTATCACTGATTGTGAGATATACTTACTGAGCTGCTAGATTGTTATCATAAGTCCGATTCCTGCATCGCTTTGGTTATATTTTCCCTCTGCCTTATGTGTATTATCATAAGCAAATAAGCCCTTCAGGGTATCCTTTTCCATTCCAATCCCTGTGTCCTCAATTGCGATCCTGTTTGCAACTTTGATTAAACACATTAATATGAAACAAGTATTGTTATGCATTTATAAACTGTTAAAATATTTGTCAAGCTGATTAATTCTGAGCTTTACAAAATCAAGTATCAAATCAACTTCTTCGTAATAATTATTATTATCATAATACCATTTACTATCAGCTGGCCATATCTCGAAGTTTTCATCTATGGCTTTTATTATAATCTTATTATTTCTATTAATATGGGATTTAATATTTCTATATGAAATGATCTTTGACCTTCTTAGTTCAAACCACCTATTCTTCAATTTATCAGAATATCCGGTTTCAGATATCTGCATTAATCTTTTGAGTAAATTTGATTTACTACAATCTAGCTCTCTTTCCATCATGTTAAGTTCATTGTCTCCATCTCTGCCAAAAGAGTGGTCATAGTCCCAGATGGCAATTCTGAAAGGTGTTGCCGAATCTATTTTGTATAAAAAAAAGTTCTTCATTATTCCATCACCACTATTTGAAAATAATAGAAGAATATGCCAGTCAATTACATTATCTATATCTATCCAGTCTTTTATTCCTTCTGAGAATTCAGCATCAGTTGAATTGAAAATAAAATCCTTAAATCTTTCTATGTAATAAGTGTTATCCACTATATTAATCTTGGGATATTTCTGCTGATAATAGTTTAAAGAATCCTGTACATATTTTAATCTGTTTTTATAAAATATAGGAGGGTCTTTAAACAACATTGCCATAGAATCATTCCTGTCTAATCCTAACATTGATGCATTTATCTCTTCCATAATAACATATAATCCCCGGGCTTGATCATTTATTTTCAATTTGATATATGCACTTTTAGAGGCAATATTTTTATTGTTCATTTGTCTATATAAATCATAGCTTAACTTATGTCGCATAAATGTTTTATCTATATAATTCGCATTAAGTATCCAATCATCATCATAAGGCAAATTACAGAAAGAATATTTTTCATTTAATTCCAATGCAAATGAATGCTTGAAATATCTGCTTGAAACTCCGCCTCTGCATTTAATTTTAGCAGAAAGAATAATATTCTCACTATTATCTGAATAAACAATATTACAAGGTTCTTTTACCTTCCATCCAATCTGACCATCCTTTTCGATATTCATAGATGGTATATCATTATTCTTACATGAGAAATTAAATATTAATATGGAAAATATGATAATAATATTCCTTGTTTGAAACAAGTACATTTTAATAGTGTATAACGGTTTAAGTCTGCTAAAACTCGTGCATTTTAAAGGTCCATACCTGCCAGATGAGAATCTGTTGATTAAATATTTAGACCATAAATATACCACTTTCTGACCTATTTTTAAAATAAACTTAGGTACCGGGCAAACACGGCAGGTGTGTCTGCTGATATAGTTTGGTTTAAAGCATTGCTTTACTTCTGCAAAATCAGTTTCCTTGTTCCTGACAATTCATTATTGACACTAAGTGTGGCGAAGTATATCCCGTCTTCCATTTGCTGTCCGTTTCTATTCTTTCCGTCCCACGCCGCTTCGTGTAATCCGGCCGGCATATCTTCATCAACAAGAGTTAATACTTCCTGTCCCAGCAGGTTTATAACCTTTAACACAATACGGGACTGAGCCGGAAGTTTGTATTTTATTTCTACCTGCTGATTAAACGGATTGGGATAAGCCTCGTTAAGTCCGGTTGAAGCCAGGTCACTGTTTGGATGGTTTTCAACAGACGTTATTATTGCGGTGTCGGCTGCCGGGTCGTATACTTCAACTGAAGTAAGTACTATAGGTTCACTCGGATTCTTGGGATCAGGATATGATCCGGCAATGGCATAGATTTTATCTCCGACAGAACCAAAAAAATACGTATGCCTCAGTTCTTGTAAAGAAGATTTTGTTGTCCATGTATCGGCAGCGGGATCATACATTTCATTTGTGGTAACCACTACTATACCATCGGAAACACCACCTACTGCGTATATTTTATCATCCATTGCACATGTTCCCAAACCAAAGCGCCCGGTCGGCATGTCAGTTTTTGCCGTCCATGTATTTGTTGTCGGGTCATAGACCTCCACGTATTTATATGATACGGTAAGGAGGTTTTCATCTCCTCCCCCGAAAATATATATTTTGTCTTCCACAACACAGGCTGACATAAAAGCCCGGGCCGATGACAACGGAGCTTTTTCGGTCCATGTTTCAGTAACAGGTTCATAAGCCATCACAGTAGTCACAGGCGGCTCATAAAAATTGGTTGTTCCCCCTATAAGATAAATAGTATCGTTTAATAAAGCGATTCCGCAAAATGCAATTTCATAGGGCATATCAGCCTTCTGAATCCATGTATCGGTTTGCGGATCATACTCATAGACGTTATTATTGGCATATCCGTAAGGACTGATACTCAATCCACCAAAGACGTACATTTTGCCATTAAATGTGCAGGTTGCATGAGCACAACGACCTGCCGGCATAGTATCCATCTCGGTCCATGTATCTGTCTCAGGATCATACATTTCATTAGTGGCTGTCACCGAATAATGAGTTGGAAATCCCCCGGTTACATATATCTTCCCATCAATGACAGTGCCTGTTGTAAATCCCCTGCCGGTAGGAATGGGATTTTTAAATGTCCATGGACCATCCTGTGCCAGTATGACGGATGTTATTCCTGATAGTCCGGTTAATAGTAATATACTAATAAATAGTAGATTTTTTCCAGTAAATTTTTTCATAACGTCCTCCTTTTTGATGAAGTTAATTAAGAGAAAATATTATTCGGACATACAAGTATCCAAAACAGATGCCACAATATTTTTTGCTCCCTTAAATAATAGTATATATTTGATATACAAATATTTGCATAAACGGCTCCAATATGAATAATACCTGAAAAAATTTAATATTAACTCGTCATTTTTGGCGACTTTCGCATTGAATTGATTACCAATAAATTATGCTAGTCAAAATTGTCGAGTTTTTTGGGGGTGGTTTTGTAATGGGGTTTTGCTATTTTTTTTCTTTATCCCCAGCTTTTTCATTTTGTATCTTATGGCATGCTCTGAGATCCCGAGTATCCTTGCGGCCCTGGACTGGTTCCAATTGCACTCAGCCAGAACATCATAAATTAGCTTTTCTTCGTATTCTGCCAGGATTTGATTCAGAGAATGACTTGTCGAAGATACATGGACAGTTCTTTTCATTTTTTTCCACTCTTCTTGGTATTCCTGTGGCAGAATAACCGGTTCCAGAATTTTTATATTTGCCGGAGCGAGTGTAATGAGTCGTTCCACAAAGTTTTCCAGTTCGCGGATATTCCCTTTCCAGTCCCTTTTCTCCATATAATCCAGAAGTAACCCATGAAATGATTCGGCCTTCTTGCTTTGCTCCTTTGAAAACTTATTAAGGTAATGATTTGCCAGAAGCGGAATATCTTCATGCCGTTCATTTAATGATGGTACCGAAATAGGATATACATTCAGGCGGTAAAACAGGTCTTCCCTGAATTGCTTATTTTCAACAAGTTCCCGGAGGGCTATGCTGGATGCTGCAATAATCCGAACATCAACTTTTTTCACCTGGTTACTGCCCAGGGGTCGTATCTCTCCTTCCTGTATGAAGCGCAGAAATTTTGACTGCATCTCCAGCGGAAGGTTGTTTATCTCATCCAAAAATAGTGTGCCGCCATCGGCTTCTTCTAGCAAACCCTTATGAGGTGCTGCAGCCCCTGTAAAGGCACCCTTTACATAGCCGAATAATTCGCTTTCGATCAGACTGGCTGGAATAGTACCACAATCCAGGGCCAGAAATTTACACTGACTGCGCGGACTTAGATTATGTATCGCCCTTGCAACCAGCTCTTTCCCGGTTCCGCTCCCGCCTTCCAGTAATACCCTTACCTTACTGCGAGCTGCTGCTTCAATAGATTTTAAAAGTTCAATGAATTTCTTGCTTTTACCGAGCATGCCGAATGCCTCATACTTCCTTATTAAAGTCTGCTTTGGTAAAGGTGTAATGAAGTATTCCTCAAGTTTCTGCACATTACCCAGAAATGGTGAAGCTATATCTGCCAGCTTTCCCAAAATATCAAGATCATCTGTTGAGAAACTACCCTGATTCATTTTATTTATTAACAGTAATGTTCCAATAATTCTTCCCTCTGTGTGCAGGGGCACACAAACAGCAGATCCAATATCGATATTTTTAAACAGATTTTTCTGAAAACGATTATCTGAATGAATTTCACCGGTAAGGAATGGCCGGTTATTATTAATTACCCATCCGGTGATATTAGTATGTAAAAAGTGATTTTTTTTATCTCGGGGCTCTTTACTTTCGGCAAAAATTGTCTTGACGGTCTGTCTGGTCCGTGGATTAAGCATCATTATCAAAGCATAATCGCATTTAACTATATCTGATGCCTTTTGTGTTATTAACCTTAATACTTCATGAAAATCACTCTGCTGTCCTAATAGAACAGCCAGTTCAATTAAGGTATATAATTTATAAGATTCGTATTTATTCATTTTCTTCTCGCGTTCGGTTAATTATATTTTTTATGATTAATGACTTAATTTTTAATCCTAAATAGCATTATCATTTGCCAGCGATCTTAATCTTTGCTTTGCATCTGCCAATTCCGGTAATTCTTTATCTGCATTTTCCCAGATTTCTAGAAATCTTTTATAATGCTGAATGGCTTTGCTTTTCTGGCCCTTCTCCTGATACAGCCTTGCAAGATAATAATGATATTTAGGATTAATTATCCGGCGATCTCTGCTAGCCGGATTAAAACAAATTAAATGTTCATATTCGTCAATGGCTTTATCTATGCTTCCTTTTTTTATATAAGCACGTGCCAAAATATCTCTTGACCATGGTAAATTATAAAAAATAAGCCTGTCTGCCGCCGGAAAGTAACGTGGAGGTGCCAGCTCTTTTGTTTGCTCACCGATAGAAATAGCATTATCAATTGAGTCCATTGCCAGCAAAAGTTCTGCTTCCAATAAACGGTATTGCATTTCACTTACCTCTTTGTTATTGACATGCACATGTGATAATATTTCATCTTTATTGATTAGTCGTATTTGGGCAGAATCATAGTATCCCTGCCGGATATCGACCAGTCCCAGCAAGGGTTCACAGGTAAAATTAACTATGTATGAAACTTGAAGGCGATCTTCTCCTCCCAGTACTTCTCTGAACCTGTTATAGTGATATCTGCTGTTTTTATAATCTTCTTTTTCATAATATATAGATCCCAGTAAAGCTTCGCAGAGTCCCAAAAAATATAAATTATTCCATTCTTTAAACTTGCCATGAGAATAAACAATATCACTGATTGCATTCTTATATTGTCCGGTTAGGCAATACAGATGACAGCGCCATCCGCGTCCTCCCGGATTCCTGTATGACGGATATTCAATGCCCATATATCTGTTTATGCACTCAAAGGCCTTCTCAAAATCCATTTTAATTGTATAAATAACAGAAGCATATACTTCTGACATGGCATCAGGATCAATTTCCGAGGCTTCATTATATTTTTCAAGAGCCTCATCAAGCTTACCATCTATAAAATAAATATTTGCAACAGTTATAATTGGAAGTGCATCACCGGGATTTGATGCTGCCAGAAGTCTTAAAAATTCTTCAGTTTTTTTGTTATTTCCTGTTTCAGCATACAAGTAGCATAATGATGCTGTAGCGGGTGTAAAATAAGGATCCAAATCCAGTGCCTCCATATATTCTTCCAAAGCATTCTTAAAGTTTTTATTGTATCTATGATTCTCGCCAAGTATATAATGAGGATATTTTTCTTTAGGAAATTCTTTTATTATCTTGTTATACAATATTGATTTCTTTTTATAATCCGGTTCCAATTCTGCTTCAATGTAAAGCTGTTCCTTTCTTGTTGCCTTATGCGAGTATTGCCTGGCCTTCATCAAATATTGATTTTTTTCAGCCATGTCTATAATAAGCGTTCGGCCAAGCCATAAATAGGCTGTGGCAAAGGTCGTATCGATTTCAATGGCCTTTTTTAAATATTTAGGTGCCTCTCCTGTGCCCCTAAAATATTCATCCCTGCCCCGCACAAAATAATTATATGCCTCTATGGAAGATGTGGTGACATCCATAATCTTTGTACCAGCATAATTAGCCTGTGCTTTTGGAATTACGAGTCCGTTCGATATTTCATTGCTCAACTGATCAATCTGATTTTTAAGTATGCTTTCTATCCCTGTTCCCTGGGAACGAGCACTCTTTATAATTCTTTTTGTTGCTACATCAAGAATCTTGATATCAGTTGCAAAAACATCTCCTGTTTTTACAAAACTGCCCAGCACAATTGCATCAATCCCTTCAATGGCACATAATTCGAAACCTGTATTCTTATCGATCGTTTGAATATTCTCCTTTCCAAGCTGCTTTAAGAGATCATAAAGTCTCTCCCATGTTGTTACCTGGAGTCGCGGCGACTGTTCTAAGCTGGTAATCAACAGGTTCGGTATAGCATCCCGCAGGTAATCATAAGCACTGTTTCCTGTCTGATTTTCAAAGGAAATAACTGCAACGGATAAAGGTTTTTCAATGACCTCTTTTTTAAATACGACTTGTTTAAGAATAAAGAAGGACAGGACAAGAATTAAAGGCAGAACTATAAGTACTGTAATCTTTATAATTTTACTTTTGGTTAATGATTGAGCTCTTGACTTGGGAAAATGAATATGCAGGTTCTGTTTTACATCATTCAAATCTTTTCCAATCTGCCTTATGTTCCTGTATCGCTTTGAGGGTTCCTTCTGGAGGGACCTCTCGATGATCCTTTTAATGTCCACCGGAATATCCCCTGAAACTGATCTTAATCTTTCCGGTTTTTTGTTCAATATCGAATATATTACTGCCTGTTCATACTCTCCCCTGAAAGGCATTTGTCCGGTTACCATTTCATAAAGGACAACACCAAGAGACCATATATCTGTAAGGTGATCTATCTTTTCTCCTTTTAACTGTTCGGGCGACATATAATATGCTGTTCCCGGGGTGGAACCTGTTCTGGTCAGTGAGGACTTGCTTGCAAGTTTAGCTAATCCAAAATCCAAAATTTTTACTACTCCGTCATCTGTAATGAAAATATTTGCAGGTTTAATATCGCGGTGAATTATTCCCTGGCTGTGGGCTTTTGCGAGTCCCTTTGCCACATCCATCGCAATTTTAACTGCTTCTTCAACTCTAATCGGACCATCTGCCAGATTTTCTTTAAGCGTCCTTCCTTTATAGCAGGCCATTGCAATAAACAGCTGTCCCTCTTTAGTTTCATCTATTTCATAGACAGTGCATATATTTGGATGATCAATACTTGAAATTGTTTGTGCTTCCCTTATAAAACGTTTCTTTGCATCCCGGTCGCGGGTTAACTCCGGGGGCAGAAACTTAAGGGCAACATCACGCTTAAGCCTAGTGTCCTGAGCCTTATAAACAATACCCATTCCTCCCTCACCAATCTTGCCGGTGATTTTATAATGAGTTATTATTTGTCCGATCATTGCAATAGCGTTAATGATAAATGTACTAACCTGTTTTAATACTTATAACCCAAATAAAAATAATTCTATTCCGGAATATTTGCAAATAAGTAATAGTTTGTTGCAACCTTTGGTAAATTCTTTTGTCCTTATGTATGTTAACAGCTAAAAGAAAAACCTATGAAACCAATCGTACTAAATATTTTATTCGGACTTCTGGTCCTGTCATCTTTCTCATGCAGAGATCCATACCGTGATGATTGTCCGGGTGGTGATTGTCCGGACAGGCCTTGCAGAGACTGTGACGACAGAAGAGTTGCCGGCCGCGGAGATATTGTATCCCGCACAGTGACAGTAGCACCTTTCCATAGTGTTAAAAATATAGGCGTTGCTGATATTTATATTACAAAGGATAATCCCCAGGAAGTTACTATTTACGCACAGCAGAATATCATTGACATTATGACCTATGAGGTTCTCGACGGGGAGCTTGTTCTCAGCATTGAAAAGAATGTGACCATAGAAAGTTCAAAAGGAATATCAATTGATATTACAATGCCGGAAATAAGGAAAATATCATCCCTTGGTACGTCATATATGAAGATTAGCGGGGCCGGACAGGGTAAGCTTTATATTGATAATACAGGAACAGGAACCATAAATGCATTTGGATTTGAAGTTGATACCTGCTATGTCAATCTCACCGGCACGGGTGACTGCAGGGTGAACGTAAACTTGCTGCTTAATGCCGTAATCACGGGCACGGGCTCTGTATATTACAGGGGTTTCCCCGAAATAATATCAAGTGTAACCGGACTGGGAAGAATAATCAATTCGAATTAGAGGGACAGCGCCCATATTTTCAAAAAAATATGCGTGCTCTCCCCCTTTTGCTCCTCTTTTACTCTTTTACGTAAATATGGGCGCTGTCCCTATTTTATCGAGTACTATACTTACGGCAATCAATAAATCTGTTGTTAATACAGTAATGACATTGCTCATAAGCGCCGGGATAATAATGTTCAGGTCACCATTGAATTTAAATGCACTTATGCTGGCCTTCAGAGCAAGTGGCAAAGGTAATAATGCAATATATAACCACCATGAAGCATATCCCAGTATAGGTAATAAGACAATCGTACCAAAGGTAACTACCATTCCGCCAGTATAAATAAAGGCCGAAGCCTTGTATCCGAATTTGATAACCAGATGTTTCCTGCCTCCTTTTTTATCAGCTTCTGCATCAGGAAACTCATTTAAAAATAATAATAACGAAGTCAGTATGCCGGGAGGTATGGATATTAGAGCTACCCCCCTGGGAAGGAGTCCGTTTAATCCGGTTCCCGGTGTGACATTCATGGCCAGGTAAGTGCCTATTACAACAAGCGAACCCAGGGTCAATCCGGCGAAAAACTCACCCAGCAGGAAACGTGTTAAAAATTTTGTATAGTATACTATTGTAAAGGCTCCAAAAAGAGAAATTACCAATATGGACCAGTGCGAAATTATTGTAAAGTAAATTCCTATAGCAAGTGAGAGGATAAGTGTGGCCACAGCAACCCGCAGCACCTTTGCCGGTGAGATGAGACCCTGTGTTAATATCCCACTACCCCCGCTGAATGGAGTCCTCTTTGTATTAAAGTCAATTTTGGTTTTAAAATCGGAATATTCATTAAACAGATTAACGGAAATATGGGCAGACACTACGCCGACCAGAATCATTACTGCATTAAGCCAGTTAAAACTTACTTCGGGTTGCTGATATTTATATGATACTGCCAGACCAATTGCAACCAGTAATGCCGCAAGCAGCAAAAAATTCGCCCTAACCTGGGCAAGCCACAAAAGAAATGTCTTTTTATTATTCATACAGATACTTATTACTTGTAAATATTGAGATTGCTCAGTGCTGCAATATTATTAAAATTTATGTAAAATCAGCTTTTTTCAATTAACAAATAAATAAATGAATTATAAATAACTGGCGTGCAAAGCGCCAGCGGCTGATGTTAACAAACACTTTTGAATAATATCAAATTTTTTTTATCTTTAACAAAACAAAAACACCTCTTGCCATATGATGAATGCCCGTACTGTCAGAAAAAGAATGCGAAAGAAGTATAATATTCCTGTTATTGGCCATTTTGCAAACAAAAGCGTGAGGTTTAATTCTATAATTGAAGCAGAGCGAATCACAGGGGTTAACTATACCTTAATATTCGAAGCGTGTGTAGGGAAAATTTATAAAGCAGGAAATATATTATGGGAGTTCGAAAAAGGGACCCATTACATAAAATACAAGGCTTACTATATCAGGGCAATAGAAAAAACCAGGGCGAAGAGTGCCCGGCATAAATAATTACCTAAGCTCAACCATAGAGAACACCTTTGAAATCTCATCCGGACTTTTAGCCCTTCTCAATTCATCTTCAAATGATTCTGTATTCTCTATAAAGACAGAAATAGCTATATCGAGATAAGTATTCAGTTTCATTCTTGCTTCCTCTTCTGATATTAATTCATCTTTAACCTGTTTCTTATAGTACCTGTTAAGTTTCTGCAATGAATTATATATACTTGGTTTGAAAATAATCGTTTTTTCGCCCGGTGATGTCGGTGTTGGCTTTTCAATAACCGTATAAGTCTCCCTGAGCAGGTAAAACTTCCTTGCTATATTATCTCCCAGCGGATGGCTTGACAACTCATCCTTATCTATTGAATTAAGAGATGTCTCATCTACACAATACCTGTATGAAAACTTGTATATTGCAGCAGAATCCGGACTATTCTCATCATTACCGGTATGCTGTGAAAACAAGCTGACAGAAAAAAACATTAATGATATTAAAAATAATATATGTTTCATATATATATTATTATAGTTTTAATGCAGGTGCAAATTTAATAAATATTTAATAACTCCTGCAGATAAACTTCGCAGTTAAGAACAAATCATTTTCAAAAGAGTTTAATAATTGATTCTTATTGTTTGTGTGAAGTCTGAGCTGGCTTATTCCTCCATAGAATTAAGTTCTTCCATTTTTTCCTGGATTTTTTCCTGGAATTCGGGTATATGCTTGTTCATCATAATTGTCATTATATCCTTCTGGATATCAGGCATAGTATTTATCATTTTCTGACCGGTCGGACTCTTATAGAATTTGATTAAATCCTTTATTTCTTCATCCGAAAAATACCTGTCATATATGCTGACCATATGCACATTGATAAGGTTGTCTGTCATCATTCTCACCTCTTCATTCAAATATGACACGAACTCTTCCTGTTTCTCGGGGCTGATTTGGGTATTACCATGATGCTTAAACACGTCTATCATGTTTTCAAAGATCTTGTCTATCATCTGTCCGGGATTCATCAGCTCAAAAAGTTCCATTATATCATCTTTTTTTGTCTGAGCTGAAACAATACCACTAAAAACCAGGCAGTATATCATTATAATAATAGCTCTCTTCATAGTTTTATTTATTTAAATTTCCGGTTAATAATTAACGCACAATTATTTATAAATATTTTAATACAGTATAGGCATAATCTTGGGTTCCTTTAACAGTACTTTCGGATTACTGCTTCTAATCTCCTTTATTGCGTTCTCAACCTGCTGAAGTGTACAGGGCGTAGTCGCAACCGAAAACAGGGCCTTGTCCTTGATATGCCTGTTATGTCCGACAGTATCTATGTTAATATCCTGGTTTCCGACGGAGGTTGTTACCAGTCCCGTTATGCCGGGGATATCAACAGTATCGAATATAATCATATAGGGAAAAACAAAATGACTTGGATTTATAAAACTGAAATCCGATTTTTTAAAATCATTTTTCATTTTAGCAGAATACCTGGCAATAAAAACGATGTCTGCCACTATAGAGCTGGCTGTTTCCAGTGAACCTGCACCGCTTCCTATAAGGATATGACGCCCTGAGTACTTATTTATTACTCTTACTGCATTTGTGGGTCCGTTTACTTCGGAAAGGAAATTACTGTTCTTAACCATCATCGGACAGACAGTAGCATATATTTTGCCGTCAATCCTTTTAGCGTAACATATTAGTTTTATTTTGCTGTCAATTTCAGTTGCAAAGCCTATATCTTCCTTGTTAATATTTTCAATTCCCTTAACTGACAAATCTTTAATTGTGATATTAATACCAAAGGCCAGTTTTATCAGAATAATAAGTTTATGTCCTGCATCGTATCCATTGATGTCAAGGGTTGGATCAGCTTCGGCATATCCTTCCTTCCTGGCCATTTTCAGAGCCTCCTTGAATTCAAGATTCTCATTCTGCATCTTTGACAGTATATAATTGCTTGTGCCGTTCATTATGCCTGATATTGAAACAATGCTATCGCCGGTAAAGCATTCCTTAATTGTCTTGACAATGGGAATAGCAGCGCATACAGAAGCCTCGTAACCGACAATAACATTGTTCTCATTGGCTGCATCGAATATACCTTTACCCCTTTCTGCGAGCAGTGCTTTATTAGCGGTAACAAGATGCTTTTTTGATTTGCATATATCTATTGCTGTCCTGTAAATAGAATCCCCACTGCCCCCAATAGCTTCGACAATAATATCAATATCATCGGAATGTACCAGCTCTTCAATATATCTGTCAGCCTCCGCCATTGTCAATTCCCGGCCCCCTCCACAGAATAAGCCTGCCGGCAGATCAAATCTTTTAATACTGTTTTCCGGATATAGCTCAACAATCTTTTTTAATTCCAGGTTACATGATGCCTTTACTGATAATTCCTCTTTAAGCTCTGTTAAAATGCGGGCCACCCCTCCCCCGACATTTCCACAGCCAAGTATTGCTATATTTAAAGATTTCATAACAGCATTCCTCATTTAAAAATAAAAATGGAGTGCCAAGATAATAAAAAAATCAGTCCCAGAATCAGAAAAATGGTGTTATCAGCTATAAAAAGGGAAGGTCAGCTTAATGGCTTTTCCTGTATTTCATTATCAGGTTAAGCAGTTCTTCCTGCCTTATTGGTTTTGCCAAATATTCATCACAGCCGCTCTCAAGGGCTTTTTCCCTGTCCCCGGTCATTGCATATGCAGTCTGCGCTATGACATGTACAGAGGGTTTAATTTTTTTCAGCTCCCCGGTTACGTCATAACCTGACATGTCAGGTAGCTTAATATCCATCAAAACTATGTCAATTTGATTATTCCTTTTAAACAGCTTTAATGTATCGGCACCATTCCTGGTATGCAACACCTTTGCTTTTATACTACCCATTATTTCACTGAGATAAATATAATTAACATCATCGTCCTCGACTATAAGAACCTTCAGGCCTTTGATGTAACTATTACTTTTATCCTTTGAGGTTCTCTTTTTCTTTTTATCAATATGCTTATACGGTATTGAGAAGATGAACCTTGATCCTTTGCCAGGTTTTGATGAAATCCATATCTTACCCTTCATCTCTTCCACGTAAGCCTTTGCGATTGACAGTCCCAGTCCGGTCCCCCCGTAAGTCCTTTCAAATCCTGTCTCAACCTGCCTGAAGCGCTCAAAGACCTTGTCATGTAATTCGGGATCAATGCCAATTCCTGTATCCTCGACATAAAACTCCAGGTATCCATTTTTCAAAATGTATCCGAATTTAATATGCCCGCTCTCAGTAAATTTTATAGCATTACTCAGCAGGTTCTGCAATATCTGCTTCAATTTTGTCTGGTCGACCAGGATATTGGACTTATTGTCAGACAGTGTTTTTTTAAGAGACAGGTCAATTGAATTTTTCTTTGCCAGGGGTTTATAAAAAGTAAAAAGCTCGTTAAGCACTTCATTGAGGCATGTTTCTGATTCGGTTATCTTAATTTGCCTGGCTTCAATTTTAGAGATATCAATAACATCGTTGACTATCTGCAGGAGCCGTTGTCCCCCTTCCTGTATTATATCGATATAGTGATCGCGCTTGGCATCAGTAAGTTCAGATTTTTTTAACATATTGGCAAATCCTAATATCCCGTTTAAGGGTGTACGTATCTCATGGGACATGTTTGCGAGGAAGGCTGATTTCAGCCTGCCGCTCTCTTCAGCCTTTTCTTTGGCTTCTTTAAGCTCTATTTCATATTCCTTCTGTTGTGTAATATCTCGTGTAAATGCCAGAATAAGTGGTTTCAGCCTTATTACAATTTTTACAAGGTATACTTTAGCAGGATAGGTTGTCTTGTCTTTCCTCTGATGTATTGCATCAATCACCACATGCTCCCCAACCTTCATGTTCTGCCAGTATATTCTTCTGTGTTCCTGGGGAATAATAGCATGGTCTATGTCCGAAACGTTTTTTTCAAGGATCTCATCGGCCGAATACCCGGTATATTTATATGTAAGGCTGTTAGCGATAAGAATGCGTCCCTTCATGTCATGTACAACAATACCCATAGGTGCTTTCTCAATAAAAGCCCTGAACCTTTCTTCACTTTCCCGCAGCGCATCTTCCATATATTTGCTTTCAGTGATATCATTTATAAAGACAGTCCGTATCCCTTTACCGGTCATCCTGGAAACAAACTGGCAAATTCTCTTTTTACCATCCCTGCGTGTTATAACTGCCTCCTTAATCCTGGGATTTTCTCCCGTACTGATTCTTTCTCTTTCCCTCAGAACTGCATTCCTGTATTTTTCATCGGGATACATCTTATTGATCCACATATCTATATCAGTGGATTCTTCCTTTGAGTAGCCGGTAATATTCTCCAGTTCCTTATTATATACAAGTATTTTCCCCTCCTTATTATGTATTAATATTCCAAGCGGAGATGATTCAATATAATAACGGTACCTCTCCTCGCTTTCAATAAGCGAGCCTTCAGCTTTCTTGCGGTTAGTTATATCTTCAAAAACAGCATAAACCAGATACGGCTTTTTCTTTCCAGGCTTGAATAACGGATATGCATTTATGTTTATCCATATATACATGTTTTCTTTGGGATGAAAAACGCCCATAATGGTATCATGAACGGCACTGCCTGTTTTCAGTGCAATCATAGCAGGATGCGTATCGCCCGGGAAAGGTGAGCCGTCTTCATGAATGGCATGCCAGCGTGCATCGATTGATGTGCGGCCCAGCATCTGATTTAACGTTAATCCCAGTATTTTTTCAGCAGTAGGATTTGCCAGTGTTATGATACCTTTATCATCCTGTAATACCACACCCTGGGGCATGGTATAAAAGAGCTCCTTTAAAATGAATACAAACTCATTATCATCCTTGATGTAATCCTTTATCATTCTCTCCATTCCCGAGTATGTGGATTTTGCTTTGGTCATTGTGCTTAAACAAATGAAGGCTTACTTAGAGATGATCACTTAGCTAAATAAATATACTCTTTTTTTATGAATAAAATTATTTCCGGTGTTCTTTTTTTAAGTTTTATGAATGTGCTATTATTGCAGTTTATTAATCATGCAAAACAGCTGTTTATAAATAATTTGAATAAACAATATAATGAGTAGAATATATATACTGGCTGTGGTCTTGTTATGCTGCACGGGCAATATAATACCACAGAACAGGATAATACATAATGGCCAGGAAATCTTTTTAAGCGGAATTAACCTGGCATGGATTGATTTTGCCAAAGACCTTTCACGGTTTGATGAACCGGAATTTACAAGGGCACTCGATGAAGTTTCTGATGCAGGAGGCAATTGTGTAAGGTGGTGGCTGCATGTTAACGGGCGTTACAGTCCGGTTTTCACCGAAGGCAAAGTAAGCGGACCGGGAGAGTCAGATATCAAAAACATTAAGCTGGCTCTTGATCTTGCCCGTGAAAGGGATATTTCCCTGATATTATGCCTGTGGTCATTTGATATGTTACAGCCCAATGCCGGGGGAAAAAACCATGAAAGAAACCTGAAGCTTCTTGAAGATGCTGAATACACGCAGGCTTATATCGATAATGCATTAACTCCCATGGTAAAGGCATTAAAAGGGCACCCCGCCATATTATGCTGGGAGATATTCAATGAAGCTGAAGGCATGGCCTCGGACATAGAATGGGGAGGGTGGACCCCGGCTAAAACTGTATTCGAGCCGCATATACAGAGATTCATAAATATGGCGGCAGGAGCTATTCACCGTACCGATCCCGATGCACTGGTAAGCAATGGCTGCTGGTCCTTCAAAGTACTTACAGACATAGAGACAAGCCGAAAAAACAAGAATCTTTACAGTGATGATAAGCTTATTGAAGCAGGTAAAGACAGCCTTGGAACACTGGATTTCTATATGGTGCATTATTATGACTGGGCAAAGGAAGAATACTCGCCTTTTCATCATCCTGCATCATACTGGCAGCTGGATAAGCCGATGGTGGTCGGCGAATTCTCTGCTATGGGTCCCGTTGAAGGAATTGATATTATTGCTGCCCATAATTCGCTCTATCATAAAGGCTATGCAGGAGCTTTATCATGGTCATGGCAGGGCCATGACGGACAAGGCAGCCTCGAGGATGCCGCTCCCGCACTGCGCTTCATGAAGAATAAATATCCGCTGGATATTGTTATTAATTATGCAAAGGACATACAGGACTTAAAACACAAATAGAAAAAAATAAACAGGAAATAAAAATTAATACTATGGCTAAGAATAGAATTAATCTTTTAACCAGCCGTTATGAAGCACTGGTAACGAGGAAAAACGAGAGGCTGGAAGAGTCCGAAGGTATTTATGACAGATACAGATATCCTATCCTCACAGCCGGTCATATCCCGGTATACTGGAAGTATGATTATGATCCTAACAGGAATCCTTACTGCATGCAGCGTATAGGTATAAACTCGGTATTCAATGCCGGTGCTATAAAGCTTAAAAACAAATATCTTTTGGTAGCAAGGGTCGAGGGATGTGACAGGAAGTCTTTTTTTGCAGTAGCTGAGAGTCCGAATGGAACAGACAATTTCAGGTTCCGCGAACGGCCCATAACCATGCCCGAGACTCATGAGCCTGATGTTAACGTATATGATATGAGATTAACATTACATGAGGACGGTTGGATATATGGAATATTCTGCACCGAGAGGAAAGACCCTGATGCCCCGAAAGGAGACACCAGCTCGGCAGTGGCAAAAGCCGGCATAGCGAGGACCAGGGATCTTATCAAATGGGAAAGGCTGCCTGACCTTGTTTCCAACACAGGGCAGCAGAGGAACGTAGTGCTCCATCCCGAGTTTGTAAACAACAAGTATGCCCTTTACACCAGGCCGCAGGAGGGATTTATTGACGTGGGAAGCGGCGGAGGGATCGGACTGGGGTATGTGGATGATATGGAAAATCCGGTTGTGCTTAATGAGACTATCATTAACCAGAAAGCCTATCATACTATTTATGAGCTCAAAAACGGACTTGGTCCGGCACCCCTGAAGACAAGGGAAGGGTGGCTTCACCTTGCACACGGTGTTAGAAATACCGCAGCGGGACTAAGGTATGTATTGTATATGTTCATGACGGATCTTGATGATATTTCAAAAATAATATACCTCCCCGCCGGCCATTTTATGGCACCCTTAAATGAGGAGCGTGTCGGTGACGTGTCAAACGTCCTGTTTTCAAACGGATGGATCATGGACGACGATGGCACGGTATTTATATATTATGCATCGTCAGACACAAGGATGCACGTTGCTGTTTCGAGCATAGACAGGCTTATAAACTACGTTATGAATACTCCTGCAGACGGATTCAGGACAGGCAGGTCGGTTGAAAATATCAACAGGCTGATAGAGAGAAATCTTTTGCTGATGAAAAAAAGCAAATAAACATTATTTTATTAAAATCCGATCAATGTCATTAAGTCAGGATAAAGAATCATTAAAGGGCAGTCTATCTGCAATACTTAGGAATAATATCCTTGACTACTGGGCGCAATATGCCATAGATAATAAACATGGAGGTTTTGCCGGCTATGTCGGACCGGATAATAAAGCAAATGAAAAAGCAGGCAAGGGAATAGTCCTCAATACAAGGATCCTTTGGGCCTTTTCTGCAGGAAGCCTCTTTCTTAAAGATGCCGGCTATGCTGAAATAGCTGACAGGGCATATTCCTATATTTCAGACAGGTTTTTTGATAATAAAAACGGAGGTGTTTACTGGGAGCTGGATTACAGGGGGCAGCCCCTGAGCACTAAAAAGCAGGTCTATGCCCAGGCATTTGCCATATATGCCCTCTCAGAATATTACAGGCTAAGGGGGAAAAGTGAAGCACTGGAAAAGGCAAAGGGCATTTATCATCTGCTTGAGAAGCACAGCTATGACAGGCGATATGGGGGCTATATTGAAGCCTTTAGCGAGAACTGGGACGACCTTGAAGATGTGCGCCTGAGCGAAAAGGACAGGAATTCCAGGAAGACCATGAACACCCACCTTCATGTTCTTGAAGCCTATACAAGTCTATACAGGGTATGGACTGAAAAGATTGTAGGCGACTCATTGAAAAGGCTGATAAACGTTTTTAATGACTACTTTGTTAACAATAAAAACCATCTTAACCTTTTTTTCAGCGAAGACTGGAGATTAACCGACAACATAATTTCATTCGGCCATGATATAGAATTCTCATGGCTTTTCACAGAAGCCGCAGAGGTGTTAAAAGATCAGTCCCTTATTAAAAGAGCCAGGGGTATGGCTCTTAATATGGTCGATACGTTCATAAATGAAGCTTTTGATTCAAACGGGGGGATAATCAATGAAAGAAACGTTGATACAGGACATGTTGATTATGATAAGCACTGGTGGGTGCAAGCCGAGGCATTGGTGGGACTGGTGAATGCGTACCAGATAAGCAGTGATGAGGCATATCTTGACAGGGCACTAAAACTGTGGAATTTCATTGACTCCTTCATCATTGATCACGAGCATGGCGAGTGGTTCTCGAAAGTTGACAGTAAAGGTGTCCCATACAGTGAAGATGAAAAGGCAGGTTTCTGGAAATGCCCGTACCACAATACAAGAACATGTATAGAGGTTATAAACCGGTTAACGGACTTAAAAACCGGTCAATAAAAAAACAGGCTTATTTTGACCGGTCTTATTAGCTAATTCAAAATTTTAAATACTTTCCTGTATAAGGTGACTTGACGTCAGCAGGCCTTTGCATATGACCTGAAGGACCTTCTCCCAGAAATTCCGAAAACCAGGCTTCATGCTGTATTTCTTCATTAAGAATAGCCAGGGCCAGTTCATACGTCCTGTGGTCCTTTCCAAAAGTCATGTTACAAATTTCATTGTATCCCTTCACTGCACAGCGTTCAGCTTCCACAAGCACTTTCAGTATTTCCTGAACATTAGTAGGATCATCAGGCAAATGGGCAGGAGGACATGCTGAAAGATCATGAAATTCAGTCATACTTCCAGGCAATTTACCTCCAAGCTCATATATGCGCGGAACCAGGGCTTCAAAATGATTACGGTCCTCAATTCTTGCATCCTCAGTAATAGTCTTCAGCCCTTCACCATCGAGGCCTATCAGATTAATCCTAAGTATAGTATAATAATAGTAAGTGGTCAATTCTGCAGCAGCATTCCTAACCAGTAACTTTATCAGTTTGTCCAAATCGACACCCGATTTTTCAACAATTTGTCTAGCAACTTTTGCCATATTTTCATTTTTAAATTAATACTAATTATTTTATATAAAATTATTTAATATATTTGTATAAATCAAATCGATTTATTTTATTACATTATAGATTTTATCTATATACTAAAACTATTAACATGACTATTAATCAATTGGAATATGTGGTCGCAGTCGATAGTTATCGCCATTTTGCCACCGCAGCCGAAAAATGTTTTGTCACGCAGCCGACCTTAAGCATGCAAATTCAAAAGCTGGAAGAGGAAATTGGAATACTAATATTTAACAGGAAGATACACCCCGTTATACCGACTGCTGCAGGGGCCGAGATAATCAAACTGGCAAGGACGGCGATAAGGGAGTTTAATAAGATTAATGAAATGGTCAAAACACTTAAGAAAGAGATAAAAGGCCGGTTGCGGATAGGAATTATACCTACACTTGCACCCTACCTGCTTCCTTTATTTGC
>CAZHQW010000032.1:0-38414 GCA_964534745.1 uncultured Bacteroidales bacterium | reverse complement strand
GGAATCTGACGGGGCTTTTATCAGTGACTGCCAGATAGATACGGATCTTGAAATATTATTTCCCGATGACTATATATCTAATATAGCCGAGAGAATGAACCTCTACAGGCAGCTCGATAATATAGAAACAGAGAGCGGACTAAAAGAATTCGGGCATCAGCTGGAGGACCGTTTCGGCCCTCTTCCGGAGCCAACAAGAGAACTGCTGGTTGTTGTAAGGTTAAGGTGGATTTCTGTCAGGCTGGGATTCGAAAGGGTGATACTAAAGAATAATATTCTTGTCTGCTATTTTATTTCAAGCCGCAGCTCGCCATATTACGAATCCCATATATTCAGCAGCATCCTGACCTTTGTTAAAAGTAATCCTTCAAGGTTCATAATGAAAGAGGACAAAGACAGATTAACGCTGACAATAAAGAACATTAAAAGCATAAGCGAAGCTGAGAATTTTTTAAAGACTATAGCAGGCACTTAGACCGTTTATAAAATGACTTTTTTATATTTGAAAACAGATTTATTTTTATATAATATTTATTCATAAGCGGACAATGAATCTAACGGTTGATATCGGGAACACAAACATCAAGGTTGCGGAATTTGAGGATAATAAGATTGTCCTCACGAGAATTTATCAAACATTTGGTGCCGGACAACTAAAGGGCCTGGAACATTACCATGAAATCAAAAACATTATTATTTCTTCGGTAGTAAGTAATAATACGGTAGTCCGCGATTTACGGTCAATGAACTGCAATGTACTTGAATTGGACTATAGTACACCTATACCGGTAAAAAATGATTACAAAACCCCCAAATCCCTCGGAAATGACAGGCTTGCCGCTGTAGTCGGAGCATACAATATCTTCCCCGGCAGTAATGTTCTGGTTATTGATGCAGGAACAGCCATTACATATGATATATTAACCGACGATGCAGTATATACAGGGGGTAATATTTCACCAGGAATGGAAATGAGGTTCAGGGCACTGAACAGATTCACGGAAAAGCTGCCCCTGCTGGGCAGCGAAGAGAATTACAGTGATTTCGGTAATACCACTGACAGTGCTATAATATCGGGAGTACAAAAAGGTATTATTTACGAAATGGAAGGATATATTAATGAAGCGGAAGGCAGGTATAAAGGACTGAGAGTGATTCTTACAGGGGGAGATGCTAAATTTTTTGATAAGATATTAAAAAAACGCATCTTTGTGGAGCAAAATTTGATATGTATTGGATTAAACACTATACTGGAATATAATGTTAAGAGAAACTAAGATAATAGTTGTAAGCGGCATATTGATGTTTTTAATATCTGCGGCTGAGGGACAGTTTATCAGCCATTCACCATATTCCAAGTTTGGAATAGGGGATATACAGAGAACGGGATTCGGCCAGAACAGGGCCCTGGGAGGTATTGCTGTCGGACTCAGGGAAAAGAACAGCATAAACTATTTAAATCCTGCCTCATACAGCTCACAGGATACAATATCGTTTGTTTTCGACTTTGGAATAAACGGTGATTTTAGGACAATAAAGTCATCAGATGCCTCTGAGAAAACAACATATATCAATATTGATCACCTGGCAATAAGCTTTCCTGTCACCAGGTTCTGGAAAACCAGCATAGGTATTGTACCCTTCAGCAAGGTGGGGTATAACCTTATTATTGAGGAAGGTGAAGATGAAAGCGCTGAGCAGTACAGTATTTTATATAATGGCGAGGGAGGTATCAGCCAGTTTTATTTTGGCAATTCTGTCCTTATTGGCAAGCATTTAGCGGCCGGACTGAATTTATCATATTTGTTTGGCACAATTGAGCAGATAAGAACAGTAAAGCTTACCAACCAAAGCTACCAGGCAATTACTTATTTTGATGATCAGCTTAACATTGGTGATTTTAACCTTGATTACGGCATACAGCTGTTCACCGATATCAATGAGAAGAACAGGATTACCATGGGATTTACATTAAATACAAAAACCAGAATAAATACCGGCTATGACAGCCTGGTTGTCCGTGAGATTTTTGGCTTTGAGCTTGATACATTGAAATATGTAAATGATGGTGACGGAAATATACTCTTTCCTCAGCGTTTCGGGGCAGGGATGACCTATAAATATGATAATAAGCTGCTTCTGGGAATAGACTATATTTTACAGGACTGGTCAAAGGCATTGTTTTTTGATCATGACTATGCACTGGCGAAAAGCTCTTCACTCCGTTTCGGCATTGAATATGTACCTATACCGTTAACTGATACAAGGAAGGGCAAATACTGGCAGCGCATTAAGTTCCGCATGGGGGGCCATTACACAAAATCATATGTGCAGGTAGACGGGGAGCAGGTAAATAATTACGGAATAAGCATGGGCGTGGGATTACCATGGAAAAATGAAAAGAAATTATTCACAAATACATATTTCAATATTTCATACGAGCTGGGACAGAGAGGTACTACAGATAACGGATTATTAAAAGAAATATACCATATTATAACAATTGATTTAAATTTGTATGATTTTTGGTTTTTACAGCCAAAATATGATTAAACCTTTTTAAGATGAGAATAAAAGCTAGTTTATCAATGTTGTTCCTTCTTGGAGCATTAGTATTTACAGCCAGTGTATATCCCCAGAAAGGTATTGATGACGGTTCACAGTACGGGCATGGTGAGGATAGTATAAGGTGTTTGAGAAATATGTCGCTATACAGGGAATATGTGAGGCAGAAGCTATACAAGGATGCCTTGCCCTTTTGGAGGGTAGCTTTCAGGGAATGTCCGAGGGCATCCCTGAATATCTATATTGACGGTGTCAAGATATACAGGTATTTTATTGAAAAGGAGGAAAACAGCGATATTCAGTCGGCTTATATAGATACATTGATGATGATATATGATCAGAGGATAGTGTATTATAAAGATGTATGTAATGTAAGAGGAAGGCAGGGGGTGGATCTGTTAAGATACAGGAGAACAGAGGATATTGATTATATTGTGCAGGGCTACAACTATCTCAAGGAGTCAATGGATTTATGTAAAAATAAAACCTCCGAGGCAGTGCTGGCAACCCTCCTGTCTGCTTCAATAACTCTATGCCAGTCCGATAAATTATCCGGGGCGCAGGTATTTGAAGATTTCCTTAAAGGCATGGATATATTAAACTATAAGGTAAAGAAAGAACCTGATGATACAACTTTAGCAATGCTTAAAGAGACTTATATAAACAATTTTACGAGTAACCCTGTCTGTGATTGCAAAATGCTTGTTTCCGTGTTAAGCGAGCGTATGGACAAAAATCCTCATAACGTTGACAATCTCAGGATAACAACAGCAGTGCTTAAACAAAGCGGATGCACTGACTCGGAGCTTTTTTTTAAAGCTTCAAAGAATCTTTATGATTCCCTCCCTTCCGCCGAGTCGGCCGAAAATATAGCTATTCTGGCTTTTATTAAGGACAAGTACCATGAGGCTATTAAATATTATAACCAGGCTGTGAAACTTGAAAATGACAGCCTGAGAAAAGCAAGCTATTACCTGGGCCTTGCCAAGAGCAATTACAAATTAAGGAATTTTCAAAATGCCAAAAACCTGGCGCTCAAGGCAATAAGTCTGAAAAAAGGTTGGGGTGAGCCTTACCTGCTCATAGGACAAATTTATGCCGAGAGTAAAGATGAGTGTTCGGGCGAGTGTGTTCCTAAAGCAGTATTCTGGGCTGCCGTTGACAAGTTTCTTGAGGCAAAGAGAATAGATCCGGGGGTTGAGAAGGAAGCTAATGATCTTATTTCAACTTATTCTGTGTATTTTCCCAGCAAAGAGGATGCTTTTTTCTGTGGCGTACACGAAGGTGATACCTATAGAATCGGATCATGGATAAATGAAGCAACTATTGCACGGTTCTGATTATAATCCTTGCATATGGACATCATAAAAAATATTATTTCTGGTGCTGCAATAATATTTTTTTTACTATCATGTGAAAATGATATAGAAAAGATCAATGAGCTGACCAGCGAGCTTAAACTGCCTGATCAGTCAGGTTACAATGTCGAAATAACATATAGCGATTCGGGCAAGTTCATTGGCAGGTTATATACACCTGAGCTCAATAAATATTCCGGGGAAAAGGAGCCCTATATCGAGTTTCCAAAAGGCATAAAAGTTATTTTTTATGATGACAACGAAAAATTTGAATCCTATATAAGGTCTGATTATGCTATGTATTATGAAAAGAAAGAGCTCTGGGAGCTCAGAAATGATGTTGTTGCAAGAAATGTAGTCAAGGGGGAGCAGCTGAATACTGAACAGTTATTCTGGGATCAGAACCTCGGGACAATTTATTCTGATAAATTTTCAAAAATAGTCAATGAGGATGGCACTTTTTACGGGGAGAACGGCTTTGAAGCAAAGGAAGATTTATCAAAATGGAAATTAAAGGGATCAAAAGGTACGGTAAATGTTAGTGATGAACAGTAGAACAAGTTATATACTGGAGATTTTATGGTTATTAATCGGTGTGGGGTGTTTGGTCCTTGGCATCCACCGCACTTACAAGGTCGGATTCAATAATAGTTATATGCTATTTATCCTTTCGCTGGTTGCTTTTTTAATGTATTCTTTACGCCGCTATGCAAGAAAATCGCAAGAAAAAAAATAAAATTGTTTTATTGAGATGAGCGACCTGACCATTATTATTATTTGTCTTTTATTCTCTGCTTTCTTCTCAGGAATGGAGATAGCGTTCCTGGCATCCAACAAACTGAGGATTGAGCTTGACAAGAAGCAGGGATTATTGTCCTCGAGGATTATATCGCTTATTACTGCAAATCCGGGCCAATATATCACAACGATGCTTGTAGGGAATACCGTTGCCCTTGTTGTCTATGGCTCCTATATGGCAAAGATTCTTGAACCCCTGGTTGTCAGGCTTACTTCTTCAGCGATAGGGATTCTGCTGATACAAACAGTCCTTTCAACATTAATCATACTGATAACTGCCGAATTTCTTCCTAAAACCCTTGTAAGAATTAATCCGAACCTGGTATTGAATGTTATGTCATCTGCAGTGGCATTATTCTACATATTGCTGTACCCCGTCACAAGGTCGACAATGTGGATAATAAACCTTATAATTGATAATATAGTCAGTGACAGCCATACTAACAGATATTACAAAAACAAGGTTTTTGGCAAGATTGACCTGGATCATCTTATCAGTGAGGGCCGTGAAGAATACTCTGAAGAAGAGAGTGAGGAGAGTGAGATAAAGCTCTTCCAGAATGCACTGGAGTTTTCAAATGTAAAATTAAGGGATTGTATGATACCCCGTGCCGAGATAGTGGCAATGGAGTTAAAAAGCACCATAGATGAGCTTACACAGAAATTTATAGAGACAGGCTTGTCCAAGATATTGATATATAATGAGACTATTGACAATGTCCTTGGATACATTACATCTAAAGAGCTTTTCAAGAGTCTTTCCGACATTAAATCCAGGCTTATTCCCGTATCTTATGTTCCTGAAACGATGAATGCGAATAAGCTTCTGAGGAAGCTTATCCAGGAAAAGAAAAGTATCGCCGCCGTTGTTGATGAGTTCGGAGGTATCTCGGGTATGGTAACTATTGAAGATATTATTGAAGAGATTTTCGGGGAGATTGTTGATGAACATGATACTATAGAGCTAACGGAAAAGCAGCTTAGTGACAGGGAGTTCATTTTCTCAGGGCGCCTCGAGATAGACTATATTAATGAG
This sequence comes from uncultured Bacteroidales bacterium, assembly GCA_964534745.1. GTDB lineage: Bacteria > Bacteroidota > Bacteroidia > Bacteroidales > UBA10428. The sequence continues at coordinate 32,657 of CAZHQW010000032.1, read as the reverse complement.
AAGTACAGGCTGAACATTAAGGAATCGGATGAGTACGATACACTTGCCGGATTTATTATTTATCACTATGAGAATATTCCCGAGATGAATGAGAGTTTCACTATTGACAACTTTAAGTTCAAGGTATTGAAAGTGAGCAACACGAGGCTTGAGATTGTCCATATGACAATTATTCACGGTGACTAGCCTTATGATGGAAAAGTAAGTATAAATTACTATATTCGTAGCCTGAATTTTAAAACTGGCTATAATTATTTGATAAAACTGGAGATTTATGGCAACATTACAGAAAATAAGAAATCGCGCCGGATTATTAATTTCTATAATAATTGGATTGGCATTACTTGCTTTTGTTCTTAATGATTTATTCAGCGGGAGGTCAAAGCCATCGTTATTTTCAAATTCCCAGTATGAGATTGCGGAAATATCCGGTAAATCCATTCCACAGAAGGACTATCTGCAAAAAGTAGAGAACATGGCCTCCGTTTACAGGTTTACACTGGGAAGGAACAATCTTAATGAGGCATTTATGGATAATATAAGGGCTGATGTATGGGATAAGATGGTACAGGACTTTGTAATGGAGAAGCAATATAAGGAACTGGGACTGGCAGTGTCAAGCGATGAGCTTTTTGACAAGTTCCAGGGATCAAATCCGCATCCCCTGATAAGGCAGTTTTTTTCTGACCGTGAGACGGGCCAGTTAAACAGGTCGCAGCTCTTCAGGTTCCTGCAGGAGACGCAGGACGATGAATACGTTGAAGAGAAGAGGTTCAGAATCTACCTCGAGAATGAGATTCTCAGATATACTATTTTTCTTAAATACAATAACCTGTTAAGCAAGGGACTTAATACCACAACCCTTGAGGCAAAGAGGATGGTTAACGAATCAAACCGGACTGTAAATTTTGATTATGTGGTGCAGGGGTTTGCTACGGTATCTGATTCTGCCATAGTCATAAAAGAAAGGGATTTAGAGGATTATTATAAAAAACATATAACTGATTTTGAGCAGGATGCATCAAGAGATATAAGATATATATATTTTGAAGTTGTCCCTTCTGAGGATGATTATAAAGCTGCTGAGGAGGAGATAAATGAAATTAAACCCAGGTTCGTTGAGGCAAAGGATGTCAGGCAGTTTGTCGAGTATAATTCGGACCTTCCCTATGATGATATAAATTATTCGTATGACAGTCTGCCCGAAATACTCAGGGATTCGCTGTTCAATGCAGAATTGGGGACAGTATGCGGACCATACTTTGAAGACGGGGCTTACAAGCTGGCCAAGCTTGCGGAAATTAATTACCTGCCGGATTCGGTGAGGGCCAGGCAGATATTTTTGCCTAGGAGCCAGCGTAATGCGGTAAGGGTGCTCGAATTAGCGGACAGCCTTAAGAATCTGATTGTTGAAAAGAAAGCTGATTTTGCTGAACTGGCAATTGCAAATTCGGCTGACGAATCGGCAAAGGAAGGTGGTGACCTGGGGTGGTTCACTGAGGGTGACATGGTATATGTGAAATCACTCAGTGACAGCTGTTTCTTCGGCAGTGCAGGTGATGTGAAGATGATCACAACACCCTATGGTTATCATATTATTGAGATACTTGAACAATCACCAAGGGTTAAAAAAGTGCAGATCGGCACAGTGATAAAAGTGGTAAGGGTCAGTGAAAAGACTGACGAGGGCTACTATATGATGGCGAGTGAGTTTGCAGGGAAGAATAATACATATGAAAAGTTTAATGCTGCCATTAAAGAGCAGAACCTGATGCCTTACTTCGCCAGGAATCTTAATCCCCTTGAAAAAAATATTACAGGCCTGGACTCACCCAGGGTTCTTATAAAGTGGGCATATGATAATGATGAACATTCCGTTTCGAAAGTGTTCAGGCTGGGAGACAAGCTGGTTATAGCGGCAATTGACAAGGTGAGGCATAAAGGATATGCCCCTCTGGAAGATGTCAGTGAGGGGATAGAAATAGAAGTGAAGAAGGAAAAGAAGGGTGAGTATATGATTGATAATCTGTCGGGAAAGATGAAAGATGTCAAATCACTGGAGGAGCTGGCAAATGTGTTGAATACAGGGGTGCAGACAGCAACAAACATAAGGTTTGCTTCCCGCTCCATTGGAGCGGCAGGGATAGAGCCGAATGTCATAGCGACAGCTCTGACACTTGACGCAGGTGTTATATCTGATCCTGTTGCCGGCAATAACGGGGTATATATTGTTAGTGTAACAGATATTAATGAAGCACCTGAGCAGACTTATGCGGACCTGAGAAGGGAAATGCAGTTTATGGAAAGGAACTACACTACACGTGTTTACTATTCGGCATATGAAGTATTAAAGGATAAGGCAAAGATCAAGGATCTGAGATCAAAGTTCTTTTAATCTGAGTATCTTCCTGACAATCTCTGAAATAGTCTTATTATCAGCTTTGCCTGCAAGCTCTTTTGTTGCTGTGCCCATTACCCTGCGACTTATAAATATCTGCCTCCCCGCTTAATTTCCCTGATGCCCCCTTTTCTGTGCGGGCATGGATAAATTGTTTTAAATTAATTATAAATCAGTCCACATTATCATGGAGATATGAATTATCTTTTTTCAGTATAACATTTGAATCGTCATCATCAGACAGGGAATACCGTGATAGTCTTGATTCTTCAGAATACTTGATATTCTTCAGCTTTATTTTTCTCCTTTTGTATGCAGGTTCATCCTCAAGCTGTTCTATATAGTTGTTATTTTCAGGTTTTCTGTAGCGCAGTTCCTTCAGCTCTTCCTGCATCTTCTTTATGTTCTTTACCCTCATTGATGCTTTTCCCGGATCAACCGGTTTATGAAAGCGGGATGCTGTCTCCTTCAGTTTTTCTTCCTCGTTAATATCAAATTCGATTATGCGCTGCGTAATGAAAGGGTTCTCCTCTTTTTTGCCATCCCGGGGCATATCATTTATTTCAAACTGTGTATCTTCAGCATTGCTTTTAATCGCGTCATCACTCAACGGTACTTTGTCAAGATGTCTCTGCCTTGCGTAGACGTCGGGAATGCTGTTTGCGCCGAAGCCGGTTGCGATAATTGTTATGTTAAGGTCCGTTCCCAGTGCTTCATCCGTACTGTTGCCCCAAATCAGGTCGGCCTCTGATCCGGCCATTTCCTGGACATAGTCTTTTATCTGTTCAATCTCGTCCATTGTCACCTCTTCACTGCCTGATGTAATGTTAATCAGGACATTTTTTGCCCCTTTAATATCATTATCATTAAGAAGGGGTGAGTTCAGTGCATCCTTTGCAGCCTGAATGGCGCGGCCTTCACCACTGGCCATGGCGGACCCCATTATTGCTACGCCGCTATCCTTCATAACGGTCTCCACATCGGCAAAATCCACATTAATACTGCCGTGGACAGTAATTATTTCAGCTATCCCTTTTGCAGCTATGGCCAGTATATCATCTGCCTTGGCAAAAGCTTCCGACACCCTGAGGTCTCCATAGATCTCACGTATCTTCTCATTATTTATAACAAGCAGTGAGTCGACATATTTTTCGATCTCTGCTATTCCTTCCAGGGCCTGGTTGATACGGCGCTGTCCCTCATTTCTGAAAGGAATGGTAACTATGGCCACAGTCAGTATGTTCAGGTCTTTAGCCGCTTTGGCTATAACCGGTGCGGCTCCTGTGCCGGTGCCGCCCCCCATCCCTGCTGTTATAAATACCATCTTGGTATTGTTAGTAAGTATTTCATTTACATCATCAATATTCTCAATGGCAGCCTGGCGCCCCAGTTCGGGCTTGTTTCCCGCACCACGTCCTTCGGTGAGTGATTTTCCGAGCTGTATTTTTATGGGGACGGGACTGTTAAGGAGGGCCTGGGCGTCGGTGTTGCATATACAGAAATCCACATCTTTAATGCCCAGCCTGAACATGTGGTTTACGGCATTGCCGCCGCCTCCCCCCACACCAATTACTTTTATTATTGATGTTGTATTTGCCGGGATTTCAAAATTCATTAAATCATCCATGGTTTGCAGATTTATTGATTTTATTTCAGAATATTTTTACATTTTAGTATCATTCTCCTCAACAAATATATCGCTCAGGTTTTTTATAAACCTTGATATCCTGTTGTCTTTCTTTGATTTATCCTTGTTGCTCCTGCCGGCATCGGAGGTTGCCTCAGCCTGCTCCTTTTTATTTTCGAGTATCTCGTATCCTTTAAGCAGCAGTCCGATGCTTGTGGAGTACATGGGCTGGACAATCTCTTTGTGTGTATCACTGGCAACTGAAATATTGGGGTAACCTATACGTACATCCATTCCCGATCTGTAATTTACCAGCTGGGGCAGGTACCTCAGCAGCGAGCCTCCTCCGGTCAGGACTATGCCTGCGCTCAGCTTTTCCATGCAGTCTGAGTTTTCAACTTCAAACAATACGGCATCGATAATCTCTTCCATCCTTGATTGTATGATATAGGCAAGGCTTTTAAAAGATATTTCCTTGGGGTCCCTGCCGCTGATCCCCGGTATGGTAACAACCTTATCTTCCTGTGCCAGGTCGCCGAGGGCAGAGCCAAACTGAATCTTCAAAGCTTCAGCCTGGCGGCTCAGGATGGAGCAGCCTTCCTTGATATCCTTGGTAACAACGTTTCCACCAAAGGGAATGACAGCTGTATGCCTGATGACATCATCGTAATATACTGCAATGTCAGTGGTGCCTCCTCCGATGTCCACCAGTGCCACGCCCGCTTCTTTCTCATCATCGGTGAGCACGGCAGTAGAAGATGCCAGCGGTTCCAGTATAAGCTGGATGACATTTAATCCTACACTTTCCACACAGTTTTTAATGTTTTTTGCCGATGATATCTGTCCGATTACTATATGGAAATTCGCTTCAAGCCTTTTACCTGACATACCAACAGGATTCTTAACCCCTGTTTCGTTGTCAACAATGTAGTTCTGGGGCAGGACATGAATAATCTCATCACCGACATCCACGGGAATGTTGTACATTTCTGCAATAAGCCTGTTCTTGTCTTCTTTTGTTATTCTTTTTTCGTAGGAGTCCCTGTTAATATAGCCCCTGCTTATTACACTTTTAATGTGCTGTCCGGCTATCCCCACGAACACGTCTGAAAGTGTTATTCCTGTCTGGCTCTGCACTTCATCAACAGTAGTGCGTATTGAATTTACCGTTTCTTCAATATTGAGCACGACGCCTCTTTTCACTCCCTTGGAGGGTGTTTTGCTCATACCCAGTATTTCCAGTTTGCCATTATCATTTTTTCTTCCGACAATTGTTACAATTTTGGTTGTTCCAATGTCTACGGCAGCTACAAAATTGTTTTTCTGACTCATAGTATTATTATTTTTTACAGACAATTTGTTCTTTAAATTTCAGGTTTATATTGGAATAGTTATTCCATCCTTTTTTATTTAGCCCATCCAGGTAAAATACCCGGAGCTTGTCAAGCTTTTCTTCAAAGTACCCTATGTCACCCAGTTCGATGATGTGGGGCCCGACTCTCGGTATTAGCTCAAATTCATAATGTTCGTTAACATATATCTGCACAATCTGGGAACGCCAGAATTCGTCACTGTTAATATATTCGGTCAGCCGGTATATATCATATATTATTTTTTCCTTTTTATTAACATTTTTTCTGTCAGCATCCATGATATTACTGGTTTTTTCTATATCAAAGGGTTCCCGGATATATCCGCTGACCACAATTACAAACGGGCTGAAATAATCTGATAAAGGCATTATATAGCCGTCTTCAGCTAAATAATATCCTTTATTCCTGCTGTTGATTATCCTCACCAGGGGTTTATGCTGAGTAATTTCAATGTTCAGTTTGCCCTTTTCAGTAAAATATAATTCAGAATTCCTGATGGCCTTATGACTTTCCAGGAAAAGCTCCAGCTCGCGCAGGTCTATTAAATTTGCCGGGTGGCCCAGGATCTTCCTGTTGCCTTGTGCCAGCATTTCAAGAATATCTGCCCTGGTTACAAACCTGACATTTGTGCTGTCAAGGATTTTAATTTTTATCCCGCTGCAAAGCAGGTTCCCCTCGCTTTCAGAAATGAATCCCGAGATTATTATCAGGTAAATAAATATTGGGATCCATATGAGTATGAACCTGAACTTTTTCATTTGCCGTCTTTTTTTAGTTTTTCACCAAGCATGGTTTTTATGGGCTCCACCAGCTGGTCTATGTCTCCTGCTCCCATGGTCAAAAGGACCTCAAGCTTCTTATTTTTCAATATGCCGGGCAGTTCATTTTTGCTGCACAGCATCTTGTCCGGGAGTTTAACTTTATCATAAATGATTTTTGATGTTATATTTTTTACAGGCAACTCTCTTGCCGGGTAAATATCCAGCAGAATAAGGTCATCGAGGGCATCCAGACTTTCAGCGAACTCACCGGCAAAGTCGCGGGTACGCGAGTAGAGGTGGGGCTGAAATATGCCTGTCACCTTTTTCCCGGGGTACAGTTTTCTTACCGAATTTATAACTGCACTAAGTTCTTTTGGGTGGTGAGCATAATCGTCAATGTATATAAGCTCTTCAGTCTGTAATATAATATCAAAACGCCTGGATATGCCATTGAATGTTCTCAGTGCATTTCTGATGGTTTCCTCGTCTATGCCGATAAGGCATGATACGGCGGTGGCAGCGACCGCATTTTCAATATTTACTATCCCGGGGTGATTAAGGCTCATATTTTTAATTATGGAAGTGGGTGTTACAACCTCAAAACTGTATATGCCCCTGTTAAGTGTAATGTTGCTTGCGTAAAAGTCAGCTTTTTCTGTCAGTGTATATGTATAATTGTCATAATCATACTTTAAATCCAGTTTCAGTCCTTTTTTTGCTAATATTTTACCCCCTTTCCTTGTTTGGTTTGCAAACTGGCTGAATGTTCTTACAAGCTCATCCATGGAGCCATAGATATCAAGATGGTCGGCGTCCATGGCAGTTATTACGGTCAATTGCGGATAGAGCCTGAGAAAAGACCTGTCAAACTCATCTGCTTCCGTAATTATATAGTTACTCTTTTCGTTATAAATAAGGTTGCTTTTGAAGTTCTTTGAGATGCCGCCGAGGAAGGCGCTGCAACCGGACCCGGACTGGTTCATGATATGGGCGATCATGGTCGATACCGTAGTCTTGCCATGGGTTCCCGATACGGCGATGTTGTATTTCTGACCGGCAATAAATCCCAGGATTTCTGATCTCTTGAACAGCCTGAAGTTATTATTCCTGAAGTACGCCAGCTCTTTATGATCATCAGGAATTGCAGGGGTGACAACCACCAGGGTATCCTCTTTATTCAGGTAGTCTGCAGGAATAAGTCCGGTCTCCTCACTGAAATGGATGCTTATCCCCGAGTTTATAAGCTCCTGTATAAGGGGGGTCTGTGTGCGGTCAAAGCCGGCAACATCCTTGCCCGTAGCTTTGAAGTAACGTGCCAGGGCACTCATGCCTATGCCTCCTATACCCAAAAAGTAAACCCTTTTAATATTATTAAAATCCACCCCCATCAGTTTAACAGTTTATATATTTCGTCCACTATGCGTTCTGCTGAGTTTTTAATTCCCAGTTTATGGCTGTTCATGCTAAGAGTGCCGGTAAGCTTATTATTTTTTATGAGCATGAGGGCTTCGGGAATCAGTCTTTTTTCTGCCTCTGAATCCTTTATCATCAATGCGGCATTGCTACCTGCCAGGGCCATAGCATTCTTGGTCTGGTGGTCTTCCGCCACGTTCGGAGAAGGCACCAGTATTGATGGCTTGCCTGCTGCACAGAGCTCGGAGATAGTTATCGCACCGGCTCTTGCTATAATGATGTCAGCTACTGAATAGGCAAAATCCATTCTGGCAATGAACTCCACTATTTTTAAGCCGCTTGTTTTTCTGCCCTCAAGCTTTTTCCGGACAGATTCAAAATACAGTCTCCCTGTTTGCCATATCACATCTATGCCGGATTTATGTAAAAGATCAATATTTTTCAGTACGCTTTCATTGATTGTCTGCGCCCCCAGGCTGCCGCCCATTATAAGCAGCACTTTTTTGTTCCCCTTGATATTAAAATATTTAAGGGCATCGGCGGATTTGTTTTTTAAATCAAGCACCTCCTGGCGGACCGGATTTCCGGTTAATACTATTCTGTCCCGCGGAAAATATTTATCCATACCTTCATAGGCGACACAGATTGTTTTTGCTCTTTTGCCCAGGAGCCTGTTGGTAATGCCTGCATAGGAGTTCTGCTCCTGTATCAGCGAAGGGATGCCCATACGGGTTGCTGCCCACAAGACCGGTCCACTTGCGTAGCCGCCGACACCTACCACAAGGTCGGGTTTATATTCCTTTATTATCTTTCTGGCTTTTGCCAAGCTTATTAATAGTTTATAAAAGACAACAACATTTTGTAAAGTTATTTTTCGTTGCAGCCCGCAAACGGGTAATGCCACAATCTTATATCCTGCCTCCGGCACTTTCTCCATCTCCATTCTCCCCTGAGCGCCGATGAAAAGTATATCCGTAGTGTCATCCCTTTTCTTTATTTCATTTGCAATTGCTATTGCAGGATATATATGTCCCCCTGTGCCGCCACCGCTAATTAATATTTTCTTTGTCAGCATGTGCTTCTTCATAAGTTGGTTCAGCCTGTTTATTAATTTCTCTGCTTACACTCAGTATTATTCCGAACTCAATGCATGTAAATATCATTGATGTGCCGCCCATGCTTATCATCGGCAGGGGCTGGCCGGTGACAGGCAGAATATTTACTGCCACGGCCATATTAACCATGGCCTGGATGACTATCAGAATTGTCAGTCCCATTGCCAGTAATGCAGGGAATGTCCTTGTACTTTTTTTAATTATGACTCCCGCCCTGAAGAGCAGATAAAGGTAGAGGAACATCACAATTATTCCTCCTGCCAGTCCGTATTCCTCAATAATTATTGAATATATAAAGTCGGAGTAGGGCAGGGGCAGGAAGTTTCTCTGTACACTTTTACCCGGCCTCACCTTTATAAGTCCGCCTGATACTATAGCGATTTTTGACTGGTCTATCTGATAGGTCTGATCACTTTCCTTATCGATAAAACTTTCTATCCTGTTTCTCCACGTTCCGATCCTGCCTTCCCATTCATTTGATAGTGCAATAACGACAAATATACCGATTATGGCAGCGACAATGATGCTGAAAATGAACAGATAGCGGAAGTTTATCCTGCCGATAAACATCAGGACAAAGGATGTGGCAAAGAGTATAACTGCCGTGGACAGGTTGGCCGGCAGTATAAGCATGCATATTATAAGTACAGGGATGAGTATGGGAATGAAGGCACCGTAATAGTCCTTTATGTTATTCTGTTTGAGTGAGAGCATCCTTGCCAGGTACATTATCAGTGCCAGCTTGGCAAAGTCCGATGTCTGGAAGGTCAGTCCGATTACCGGTATTACCAGCCAGCGTGTAGCCTCATTAATTGTTATTCCTATGATAAGTGTCAGTATCAGCAGGATCACGGCAACAACCAGGAAGACTTGCGACAGGCGCGAAAAATACTTGTAATGTATTTTATGTGTTAGGAATATTATTACGAGACCGAATAGCAACAATATGGCATGTTTTATAACATAATAGCTGGTATCGCCGCCCTGGTATTTATATGCAAGCGATCCTGTGGAGCTGTAAACAGCGAGCAATGAGAAGATGGATAATGCAACTATTACTGTCCATATAACTGCATCACCTTTAAAATATTTCCTGAACTCGCTTGCCATATTACAGTTCCTTAACATATTTTTTAAACTGCCATCCCCGGTCTTCATAGTTTTCAAAAAGGTCAAAGCTGGCACAGGCGGGCGACAATAATACCGTATCGCCGTCCTTGCCTATGAAATAGGCAGTCTGCACAGCCTCCTGCATTGATTTCACATCAATGATATTGCCAACTATTTTTTCAAATGCCTTATGGATCTTTGAGTTGTCGAGTCCCAGGCATATTATGGCTTTTACTTTTTCCTTTACCAGCTTGTCAAGCTCTGAATAGTCGTTCCCTTTGTCTATTCCTCCTGCAATCCAGATAACCGGACCGGTAAGACATTCGAGGGCGTACCATGTGGAGTTGACATTCGTTGCTTTCGAGTCGTTAATAAATTCAAGGCCGTGAACTTTTGCCACTCTCTCCATGCGGTGCTCGACGCCTTTAAAATCCATCAGGCTGTTTCTTATGTTGTCCTTCCTGATGTGCAGCACACTCCCTGCAAGTCCGGCCGCCATTGAATTATAGATATTATGCTTGCCTTTCAGTGAAAGGTCGGCAACAGATACCTCAAAATGGTCTTCTTCAACGTCGAAGTTTATTATATTATTCCTGAGGTAGGCACCCTGCTGTTTCCTGTTCTTTAATGTAAAGCCCAGCTGCTTTGCCCTAAGCACAATTTTCTCCAGCTCCCTTATGGTTATTTCATCGTCCGAGCAATAGATAAAATATTCATCTTCAGACAGGTTCTGGGTAAGTTTAAACTTTGAATCTATATATTTCTGGAGGTTATAATCGTACCTGTCGAGGTGATCGGGAGTAATATTCAGCAATATAGCAATATCGGGCTTAAATTCGTACATGCCGTCAAGCTGGAAGCTGCTTATCTCAAGCACGTAATAATCATAGTAATCTTCTGCGACAGACATTGCAAAGCTCTTTCCTATATTACCTGCCAGTCCGACATTCAGTCCGGCTTTCTTCATCATATGATGAAGCAGGGAGGTAGTTGTTGTCTTACCGTTGCTGCCGGTGATACAAATCTTCTTTGCATCGGTAAAGCGGCCGGCGAATTCTATTTCAGAGATTACCCTTATGTTCTTTTTTCTTATTAACTGGACTATCTCGGATTTCTCTGATATTCCCGGACTCTTGATTATTTCATCGGCACCCAGTACCAGCCTTTCCGTATGTTTTTCCTCCTCCCAGTCAACCTCGTAGTTAAACAGAATCTCCTTATAATAGGTTTTAATTTTGCCGGAATCGGAAACAAAGGTATCGAATCCCTGTTTCTTTGCGAGAACGGCTGCGCCTGTCCCGCTTTCTCCGGCCCCAAGTATTACAATCTTTTGATCCATTAATTATCGTATTTTTAATGTCACTATTGTAATTACAGCTAGTAGTATGCTTATAATCCAGAACCTGATAACAATCTTCGGTTCGGGATAATTAAGTTTCTGGTAATGATGGTGCAGGGGAGCCATTAACAATATTCTTTTCCCCTGGCCATATTTCTTTTTCGTGTATTTAAAGTAGCTCACCTGGATTAAAACAGACAGGCTCTCAACAAAAAATACGCCGCACAGTATGGGGATAAGCAGTTCTTTCCTGATGAGAATGGCATATACGGCAATTATGCCTCCAATGGAGAGGCTCCCGGTATCTCCCATAAAAACCTGGGCAGGGAATGAGTTGTACCACATAAAGCCTATCAGTGCACCGATGAAGGCACTCATATATATCACCAGCTCTCCGCTGTGTGGTATATACATGATGTTCAGGTAGTCTGCAATAATCATGTTACCTGACACATATGCGAGTATTCCCAGCGTCAGTCCGATTATAGCCGAAGTCCCCGACGCCAGTCCGTCTAGTCCGTCTGTCAGGTTAGCGCCGTTCGACACGGCGATCACAATAAGTATTATCATTATTGTTTCTACAATCCATGCCCATTCCTTTGCCTTTTCGCCCAAAAAGCCAATTAGCATGGCGTAATCAAACTCGTTATTCTTAAAGAAGGGGATATTTACTTTTGTTGATTTTACATCACGGGTAACATATGCATTTGTGGGACGCGCGCCGTTATCTCCCTCCATGATTTTCACTATAGGCAGCCCTTTTTCGTTCAATACCTTTTCCCTTACGACTATATCATCACTGAAGTGTAATGTTAGTCCGACTATAAGCCCCAGTATTATTTGTCCGCTAATTTTGAATTTTCCCCTGAGGCCTTTTTTATTTTTTCTGTATACTTTGATATAGTCATCCATGAATCCTACCAGTCCGAGCCATATTGTGGTTATCAGGATAAGTATTATATATGTGTTCCTGAGGTTGCCAAAAAGCAGCACCGGGATAATTATAGAAGCGAGTATTATCAGTCCCCCCATTGTAGGCGTGCCCTTTTTCTGTATTTGTCCTTTAAGTCCCAGGTTTCTCACGGGTTCGCCTATCTGCTTCTTTCTGAGGATATTTATTATTTTTTTACCGAAAAGCAGGGAGATGATAAGTGATGTTATAACAGCCATGGCTGATCTGAATGAGATATATTCGAACACCCCGGCCCCGGGGAAATCCAGCTTTTCGAGATATGCAAACAGGTAGTAAAGCATTGTTTTATCCTATTATTGTAAATTCATGTTATTAAGCATAAATTGCTCTGCAATAATCTCTTTATCATTAAAATGGTGTCTTTTGCCTTTTATCTCCTGGTAATTTTCATGTCCCTTGCCTGCCACCAGTATTATGTCTCCGCTGTCCGCCATCATGCATGCGGTTTTTATGGCTTCCCTTCTGTCAGCAATTATTGAAACATTCTTTTTACAGCTGGCAGGCACTCCGGCATACATATCATTGATTATATCCCCGGGCTTTTCGTTCCGGGGATTGTCTGATGTCAGTATTGTCCTGCTGCTGTTTTCGGCTGCAATTTTTGCCATCGTGGGGCGCTTGCTCTTATCCCTGTCTCCCCCTGCTCCAATGACTGTAATAAGCTTCTCATTGCCGCTTCTGATCTGGTTAATTGTTTTAAGTACATTAAGTACAGCGTCGGGAGTATGTGCATAATCAACTATAGCTATCACTCCGTTGTTGGATTTCAGGTATTCGAATCTTCCTTCAACAACGCCAAGCGTACTCAGTATCTTTAAAACATCATCCCTGGACTGGTTTAATAATCTTGCACATGCATATGCTGATAATAAATTATATGCATTAAACTCACCTATCAGCTTAGTCCATACTTCGACATGGTCAATGCTCAGAAGCATGCCATCGAGGTGACTTTCAATTATCCTGGCCTTAAATTCAGCAGGTGTCTTTATTGCGTAGAATATTTTTCTGGCACGTGTATTCTGCACCATCACCTTGCCGTTCCTGTCATCTGCGTTTACCAGTGCGAATGAGCTGTCCGGTAACCTGTCAAAGAATGACTTTTTAGCTTTCAGGTATTCGTCAAATGTCCTGTGGTAGTCCAGGTGGTCATGTGTAAGGTTAGTAAATATCCCTCCCTTAAAAGTAAGTCCGTTTATTCTTTCCTGCACTACCGAATGGGAGCTTACTTCCATAAAGGCATATTTGCAGCCGGCATCTGCCATTTCACTGAGCAGCCTGTTTATCTGTATTGCGTCGGGTGTAGTGTGGGTTGCTGCAACCGGTCTTTCATCTATATAGTTTCTTACGGTAGACAGTAATCCTGATTTGTATCCGAGCTTGCGGAAGAGCCTGTGGAGCAATGTGGCTATTGTCGTTTTGCCGTTTGTGCCTGTAATTCCTGTGAGCGTTAGCCGTGAGGACGGATTGCCATAAAAATTTGAGGCCATGATGCCGAGGGCTTTTGCCGGCTCCGCCACCCTGATGAAGGTGACATTTTTGCCGTGCTTTTCGGGAAATGTCTCACATAACACTGCCCTGGCTCCTTTTTCAACTGCTGCTTCTATATATTTGTGTCCGTCCGCCGCAGTGCCTTTTACAGCCACAAACAGCTGTCCCTTCCCTATCTGCCTCGAATCAAAGGACAGGTCAGCGACAGGAATGTCAACAGGACCTATGAGCTCCTGAACCTCAATATTTTTTAATATGTCTGTTAGTTTCTTCAATTTCATCTGTTAAATAAAGCTCATTTCCAGTATGATTTCCTGTCCCTTCTGTATTTGGGCCCCCGGGGGAATGGACTGGCTTCTGACACTTCCTCTTCCTTTTAATACTACTTTCAGTCCGGCATTTTCAAGCAGATAAACCGCATCTTTTGCTCCCATAGCTATGACGTTGGGCACAAGATTGTCGATGATCCTTCTGTTGCTGAACTCAATATGGTCTTCCCTTCTGGTTGTTATTACCCAGTCGCTGGCTGTATTCATATCATTTACTTTTATGCCAAGGTCGCTGAAGACCTTTTTCAGCTCGTCCCTGTTTCCGTTTTTTGAGTATGGCAGGTCTGCGTAAATTGACTTGTAAGAATTAGTATTTTCATCTTTAAGTCCGCTTGCATATATCCTCTTTGCTATCTCCAGAAAAACCGGTCCGGCCACCTGGTGCCCGTAGTATACGTTTTTTGACGGTGAGTTAACCACGACAATACATGAATAGCGCGGGTTGTCGGCAGGGAAATAACCCACAAATGATGACTGGTAGCTGACTATTGAATCGGATTTGTAGCCGTATTTTATATTGTAGATCTGGTTGGTGCCTGTCTTGCCTGCGATTTTGAAATACGGGTTTTTAAGGTTCCTGGCGGTACCGTTTTCGACAACACCTTCAAGCAGCTTTTTTGCTTTTTTAAGTGTGGATTTTGAACATATTGACGGGTTTATAACTTCTGTATCGAATGTTGAAATTGTTTTTCCATGATACTGGATCTCCCTGACAAATTTGGGTTTTACCATTCTGCCGTTATTTGCCACAGCATTGTAAAAGGTAAGTGTCTGCAGGGGTGTTAAACGGACTTCATAGCCGTGGGACATCATTGCCAGTGATATGCCTGACCAGAGCCTGTCACCCGGATATTTTATCAGCGGCTGTCCCTCTCCTCTTATGTCGATACCCAGTTTATCGTTGAGGTTCATGCTGTAAAGCCTGTCGACAAAATGATGGGGCCGGTTTTTATAGGCTTCTGTTATTACTTTTGACAATCCTACGTTTGATGACAGTTCAAAGGCCCTTTGCAGTGTAAGTTTACCATAGCCACCCTGGGGATAGCTGTCATCCCTGATCGTTTTATCATAATACCTGAATATGCCGTTTCCTGTGTCAATAGTATCATTGAGGTTTATATACCCGTCTTCCAGTGCAGCCATCAGTGCGGGTAGCTTAAACGTGGATCCGGGTTCGCTGCTTTCACCTACTGCATAATTCAGAAGTTCCCTGTAGCGGCCGCTTTTATCCTTGCCCAGGTTGACTATTGCTTTAATTTCACCGGTACTCACTTCCATAAGGACAACGGTACCATGATGGGCATCCTGTTTGATTAGCTGTTTTAAAAGGGCTTTCTCTGCAAAATCCTGGAAATTAATATTTATTGTGGTAATGACATCCATACCGTCTTTTGGCTCAATTTCGTTCCTGTTACTGAGTGGTATCCATACATTGTCCGATATTTTCTGTTTCAGCATAATACCCTCGACGCCTGATAATTGCTGATCATAAGCACCTTCTATTCCCACAATATTACCCCTGTTATCTTTCGTTGTGTAGCCAATTGTCCTGGCTGCCAGTTCGTTATGGGGTCTGATCCTTTTATTTTCCTGGATACATATCAGTCCGCCTTTATACCTGCCCCTCCTGAATATTGGAAAAGACTTTAGCTTTTTCAGCTGCATATAGTCAACCTGCCTTTTTATAAGGTGGTATCTTTTTCCTTTTTTCCTGGCCGAGACAAGTTCCTGTTTGTATTTTTCAGAAGATTTGTCGCCGAAGAGATTTGCAAGGCAGAGGGCAAGTGAGTCTACTTTGCTGTAAAACACTTTGTCTGTCAGTGCTCCTGTTTTCATGTCCATGCGGACCTCATACAGAGGAATTGATGTCGCCAGCAGGCGCCCGTCGTCAGCCATAATGTTACCCCTGTTTGAGGGGATGATTACATTCTTTAATGTTGAGTTCCTGGCTTTTTCTGTCCATTTAGCTTTTTCAACGGTCTGGAGATAGACAATCTTACCTGCTATCCACAGGCCAAAGAACAGCACGCCAAGGTATACTATGCCGGCCCTCCATAATATGTCTTTTTTTAATGACATTTTATTTCTTCCTTTTTTTTATCAGTTTTTCAGGCGGCGTTTCCGACAGCTCAAGGCCTATATCCTTCTCGTTCACCAGTTTTATCACTTCTGACGGACGGCTGATATTCATAAGCTCAGAGGCTGTAGTAACCTGTTCGGAGCAGAGGTCCTTCACTTCTGTCTGAAGTTTGCCGAGCTTTCTGACCAGCCTTTCCGCATGAAACCTGTTACCTATATAAAACAGGGCCAGCATGGTTAAGAAGAGGATATAGGGGAATTGCCTGACAACACCGGCCTGGGTTAGAATGCGGCCGCTGAAAATTCCTTTTAGTGAAAATGCTTTTATCTCATTTTGCTCCTGGTCCTGATCAATAAATTCAATATTGTCTTTATTTCCCATGTATCAGTTTTTTTCTGCTATTCTCAATTTTGCACTTTTAGCCCTGCTGTTATTTTTTATTTCTTCGTCATCAGGGGTAATAACTCTTTTATTCACGGCACTGAAAGGTACCCTGTAATTACCGTATATATCCCTGCCTGGTTCTTCATTGAAGTTACCCCACCTGATGAAGTTTTTTACCAGTCTGTCTTCAAGGGAATGATAGCTTATCACTGCCAACCTTCCGCCCCTTGTAATAAGGTCCGCTGTCTGTGTTAAAAATTCTTTAAGATTCTCAATTTCGTTGTTGACTTCTATTCTCAGTGACTGGAAGACCCTTGCCAGGTATTGGTTCTCTTTTTTACCGGGAATGAGTTTTGAAATAGCTTTTATCAGCTGTCCGTTTTTTTCAAACTTTTTTTCTTTCCTGCAGGCAATAATTTGTTTCGCCAGGGACCGGGCATTTCTTAATTCGCCAAAATCATGAAACACTCTTGCAAGGCTTTCATCTGAATAGTTATTTAATATATCCTTTGCCATAAATTCTGATTTTTGATTCATTCTCATATCAAGCAATCCGTTTTGCCTGTATGAAAATCCCCTCCCGATACTGTCAAAAAAATGTGATGAAACCCCCAAATCTGCAATAATGCCGTCTACCTTATTAATTCCGTAAAACCTCAAATAATTCCTTAAGAACCTGAAATTCCCGTGAATGAAGACAAAGCGCCTGTCGTCAATTATATTATTTGCCGCATCTTCATCACAATCGATTCCAAAAAGTTTCCCGTCCTTCAGTCTTACCAGAATCTCCCTTGAATGTCCCCCTCCTCCATAAGTAGCATCTACATAAATGCCTGATGATTTAATATTTAGTCCGTTTACACTTTCTTTTAATAAAACAGGATAATGATAATACATCATTAAGTTGCTCTATGTGTGTTCATCCGATTCATAATTTTTACTGCCCATTATTTTTTCAGCCAGGGCAGCAAAATTCGAATCCCCGCTTTCAACCTTACTATATTTATCCACAGGCCATACCTCAATTTTTGCAGACTGGCCGGCCAGCATCAGTTCTTTGTCAGCCCCGATTTCATTTAATAACCTTTTTGGTATCAACAACCTGTTATTTGCATCCAGTATCACTTCGTAGGTATTCTTAAAAAATCCCCTGACAAATTCGTTATGCTCCCTGTTATATGGATTTATTGTCCTTTCAATCCTGGCATTTTGTTTCTCCCACTCGTGCATGGGGTATAATATCAGGCATTTTTCAAATATGTCTTTCTTAATAACAAACCTGTCCTGTATCTCGTCTTTCATCTGCCTTTTAAATGCGGCAGGCAATAATATCCTTCCCTTGTTATCAAGTTTACATATGAATTCACCGATGAATGTTGCCATACCTAATAGTATATGAAGTAAACAAAATTATATAAAAATTTTCCACTTTCTACCACAATTCTACATTTTTTGACACAATTGTTAATAAATAATTACAAAACTATTTGTTATTTATTGAAACAAAACTCTATAAAACACATATTATAGAAAGATAATACATTGATAATCAGTAAATAATAATCAAGCATGCTTTTTAGGCCGTTAAAATGTTATAAATATTATATTTGTAAGCAGACTTGTGGCCGTCAAAGAAAGAATTATGGCAGAAAGGAAATTACTTGAAAAAGTTGACGTCAGGGATGCATTTCTTGCGAAGAATCCCAGGGTAGCCAAACTAATACCAGGTTTTGTTTACTGGTATATAAAGAAGATTGTGCACCAGAAGGAGATGAATGAGTTCCTGAAAGTTCACGGGAAAAAGACAGGGATTGATTTTATCAATGCCGTAATAGAAGACTTTAATGTACACATAATTATTGAAGGTGAGGAGAATATTCCCTCGCATGGGAGACTGCAATTTGTTGCCAATCATCCCCTGGGAGGGTTTGACGGTATGATTCTTATGCATATAATCAGCAAATATTTTAAAAACATCAAATTCCTGGTCAACGATATCCTGATGAACATATTAAATATTGAAGAGCTGTTTGTTCCTGTTAATACATTTGGAAGGCAGTCCGTTGAATATGCCAGGAGAATTGATGAAGAATATGCATCTGATGCACAAATACTTAATTTTCCTGCCGGTATTTGTTCAAGAAAAATAGGAGGAAGAATTATTGATCTGGAGTGGAGGAAGAGCTTTATCAGCAAGTCGATACAGCACAAGAGGGACATATTGCCGGTGCATTTTGGAGGCAGGAATTCCAATTTCTTTTATAATCTTTCGAACCTGCGCAAGGCACTGGGCATAAAGACCAATATTGAATTGTTTTTTCTGGCTGATGAAATGTACAGGCAAAAGAACAGGACCGTTGCCGTCAAATTCGGCCGGGTAATTCCATACGGCACTTTTGATAAGAGCAGGACTCACCAGGAATGGGCAAAATGGGTAAAAGATAAGGTTTATGCGCTGAACGGTATATATGATGTACCTTTATAGAAAATTTTCTTAAATTTGGGAGCCCAAAACTAGTAATTTTCTTATTATATGAAACCTATTATTCCTCCTGTTGACAGGTTTGTTATAGAAGAAGAGCTGACGGATGAAAAGTTTTTAAGAAACACCAACAAAGCCAATAACATTGTATTTGTTGTTGATCATCATGATTCGCCAAATATAATGACTGAGATAGGGAGGCTAAGGGAGCTTACATTCAGGGCTGCCGGAGGCGGAACAGGCAAGGAAGTGGACATTGACATGTATGATGTAGCTGATGAGCCTTACAAACAGCTTATTGTCTGGGATCCTGACAAAAAGGAAATCCTCGGCGGCTACAGGTTTTTTATCTGTTCAGGGGCAAAACCGGATGAGGATGGTAATTATAATATTGCCACGTCGAGGTTATTCCGGTTTTCAAGAAAATTCAAGGAAGAATACATGCCATATATGATAGAGCTGGGACGCTCATTCGTTCAGCCAGCCTACCAGTCCACAAACAGGCACAGCAAGGGACTTTATGCGCTTGATAATTTGTGGGACGGACTGGGAGCTATATGGATTAACAACCCGGAAATCAAATATTTCTTCGGCAAGGTCACAATGTATACTACTTATAACAGGGAGGCCAGGGATTTGCTATTATACTTTTTCAGGAAATACTTCAATGATCCCGACAAACTTGTTACTCCATATGAGCCGCTGGAGATAGAAACCGATACGGGCAAGCTGGAATATATTCTAAAAGGAAAAACATACCGGGAAAACTATAAGTTATTGTCACAATTCGTAAGGTCCACAGGGGAGGTAATACCGCCGCTTATCAATGCATATATGAACCTGTCCCCGACGGCAAAATGTTTTGGGACAGCAATGAACTATCACTTTGGAGATGTGGAAGAGACGGCTATGATGATCACATTAAATGATTTGTATCCTTCAAAGGCTGACAGGCATATAAAAACATACAAACCTGATGATCGCAGGATCTATTAACTTTCAGTAAGCCCTGGTATTTATACCTTCAATAAAGTTAATAAATGCTTTGTTTACTACTTTATTGCCCCCCGGTGTAGGATAATCGCCTGTAAAGTACCAGTCACCCAGATCATTGGGACAGGCTACATGAAGATTTTCTATGGTCTGGTACACAACCTGCAAATCAGATTTAATATCAGGTGTTCTCAACATGCGGGCTATCTTTTCTGATATTTCTTCATCCGAGAAGGGCTCATATATTTTTTTAACATAGTTTACGATCTTCTCTTTAGGCAGGTTCTCCTGTTCCTTCGACTTCTTATAAACCTCATTAATAACCGATTTTTTTTGTGTTTCTTTCAGCAGTTCCACTGCAGCCCTGAATGCTATAAAATCACCCAGCCGCGCCATATCTATACCGTAGCAGTCCGGATACCTTATCTGCGGTGATGATGATACTATTACGATCTTTTTTGGTTCGAGCCTGTCAAGGATCTTTATAATGCTGTATTTTAATGTTGTTCCCCGCACTATTGAATCATCGATGACCACGAGGTAGTCTGTACCTTTCCTCACGGTATTGTAGGTTATATCGTAAACATGTTCAACGAGGTCACTTCGGCCCTTATCCTGGGCAATGAAGGTTCTGAGTTTTATATCTTTTATCGCTATTTTTTCGGTTCTCGGTTTTACTGAAATAATTTGTTTAAGTTTCTGGTCTGTTATATTACTTCCTTTTTCCAGTGCCCTGGCCAGCTCCTTGTTCTTCATATAGGAATCTATACCTTCAATCATTCCATAAAATGCTGATTCGGCAGTATTGGGAATATAGGAGAACACGGTATTTTCAAGGTCGCTATTTACAGCTTCGGTGATTTTAGGAGTAAGCAGCTTACCCAGCATTTTTCTTTCCCGGTATATGTCTTTATCACTGCCCCTGGAAAAATATATACGCTCGAAGGAGCATGATCTCCTTTCATAGGGGCCTCTTATTTTTTTTATCAGTACATCGCCTTTCTTTTTTATGATAATTGAATATCCGGGTTTAAGCTCGTTGATATCCCCGGCATCAACATTCATGACAGTCTGGATAGCAGGGCGCTCCGAAGTTACAACTACAAATTCATCATTGTTAAAATAGAAGGCAGGCCTTATACCCCAGGGGTCACGCAGCACGAAGGCATCACCGTGTCCCGTTAATCCGGCTATCACATATCCGCCATCCCATTTTTTACTGGATTCGCGAAGCACGTTTTCCATTTTTATGTTCCCGGCAATGAGTGATGATATTTCTGCATTGGAATATCCCTGCTTCTTATATTTGTTAAATTCTTTCTGGTTCTCGGTATCAAGAAAGTGCCCTATATTTTCAAGCATAATGACGGTGTCGATTTTATCGCGCGGATGCTGACCCAGTTCAAGCAGTATATTGAACAGCTCATCAACATTGGTCAGGTTAAAATTTCCTGCAATAACAAGGTTTCTTGTTTTCCAGTTATTCTGCCTCATCAGGGGCTGCACATTTTCTATTTTATTATTGCCGTAAGTGCCGTAGCGCAGGTGTCCCAGCAACAGCTCGCCGGCAAAGGGCAGGTTCTTCTTTGCCCATGACGAATCATTTTGCCTGAGCGGATTTTTACTTGCAAGCTTATTAAATCTCCTGTTTATCTTTTTGAAAATATAATCTATAGCAGAGCTTTTGTTGGTCTTGATAAGGTGTATATATTCATTTCCCGATTCCATATCGAATTTTACACTTACCAGTCCGGCTCCATCCTGTCCGCGGTTATGCTGTTTTTCCATCAACAGGTACAGCTTCTGCAATCCGTATCTCCATGTGCCATACTTGAGCTGGTAATATTCAAGCGGCTTCAATAATCTGACAATGGCAATGCCACACTCATGTTTTATAATATCACTCATTCAGCAGTCATAAATCTATTTCAGTTCGGGAAATGATATATTATCCCTGACAATAAAGGCACCATGGAAATCTCTTTCAATGATTTTTAAAAATTTCAGTGCTTCGCTTTCAGTTCTGAAATCACCGACGTACAGTTTATAATAGGGATAGACAAACTCTTCATAGAAGGGTATATCAGCATATTTGTTTTTAAATCTCGAGCGCACTGCCATGCATTTTTCCCTTGCATCCTGGCCGGTATCACGGAATATTGATATCCTGTATCCTTTAATCCCTTTAAGCTTACTGGCAGTTTGCAGATGGTACTCCATGAAGGCAACAACCAGGCTGTCCTGGTCAATTTTCACTTCTCCGCGGTAAGGCTTGTGCTGTGCCAGCCGTCTGAAGATATTTGTATTTTGCTGTCCCGAAACGGTAATAAGGTTAAGCAGAATCAGAAATATAACAAATAAGCTGTGTTTCACTCCGCTCCCTGTTATTTTATTAGGTTTCAAAATTAGTCAAATTTTGCATAGATTGTCTTAAATCATTTAAATGAATCAAGATATAATGTTTCTTCGATATTAATTTTCCTGCCTATCATCAGGGATTTGAATTTTATATATCCTTCCATTTGCAGTTCGATATTTTCATTATTCAGGATCTCAAGAAGAAGTGTTATGCCCTGGATAATATTTGCTATCCTCAATTTCAGTTTCAGGTTATGAATCTCATTTGATTTTGGGGGTATCACAACATCTCCGTCAGAACTGAGCCTTCCCAGGTAATGATTATTAACCGATGTTTTAATATCAATTTCCTTTATCCTGAATCCGACAGCCCGCGGATTGGATACAGGTATTTTCATTTCCAGATCCACAACATTACCTTTCAGTCCGGTTATCCTTATGCCTTCAGGATTGCCAATTTCTATATCCTTAAAATCCGCACAACATGAAAGCAGCATCAATAAAACAATATACACAGCTCCTTTTGTCATCTGTTTACAGGTCATTAAGTATTGTTTTTAGGGATATATTTATAAATTTAAATTAAATTGCAATCATGTGATTGAATTTATTTAGGTAAATATAAATATAATGGTAACAAAAAAAGAAATTGAGATTTTTTTTGAGCCAAAGAAGCTGGCAATAGTCGGGGTATCAAGAGATGCAAAGAAGTTTGGCCATCTTGTATTTAAAGATCTGAAAGCCAAAGGTTACAGTGTCTACCCTGTTAATCCGAATGCAGATAAAATAGATGGTGAGAGATGTTACAAGAGTGTGAAGGACCTGCCCGATGATATCAGGAGCGTGCTCATTTTAACCCCGAAGCAGGAAACAGACAGTATTTTAATGGAAGTTATAAATAAGGGCATTATCAACATATGGGTGCAGCAGATGTCTGAGACGAATCAGACAATTAAAATTGCGGAAGAGTACCAGAAAGAGATTATTCACAAAAAATGTATATATATGTTTGCCGAGCCTGTTACAGGCATTCATAAGTTTCACAGGGCCATACTTAAACTGTTTGGCATGCTGCCAAAATGACTGCCAGTCATTTACAGCTTTTTTGACGTTTGCATAATAAGCACGTCCGAGTCAATAAAAGGGCCTATCCTCCGGTATATAAAACTAAGCATTCTTCTGTCGGCATTGTCAATAATCCATATAAACCCGGGTATGTTACTGCTGAATTGTATCTGCACAGACCTGTTCAGAAGGGCTATGGGCAAGGTGGCAAATTTTCTGTATTCTTTGCGGACAAAAAGGTTATTGTATTCTATAGTGTCTTTATCAATCCTGTATGTTATATTCCAGCCTATAATACGTGACTTGTATAATAATCCCACGCTATTCAGGCTCTCGATCCTTTCCTTGTTAATAAAGGGGGACAGGTAGGGGTGTACAATTTTTTCGTCACTTATTTGTTGTTCAAGGTCAGTTTTCAGTTTGCCGTCAATTCCATCCCACAGCATAATCTGCATTCCTTCGGGAAGGTGACGGTCATGCGTCCATTTAACCTCATCCCTGTGCGTTATGCTTGATTTGAAAATATGCATTAAAGTAAGGGGGCTGGTCCATTTATCCCTTTCCACAAGTCCGGATATAAAACCTTTACCCTCCCAGTCAGAGCGGAAGTATATCCTTGCTTCCCGGTAGCCCCGGCTTGCAAGGGCCCTTGTTATATAATTTACCAGCTTTGATCCGATCCCCTTTTTTCTGTGTTCCTTATCCACAAGGAGCGAAATTATCTCAGAATGACTTTTGCCTTTGTCAAATTCGGCAACAGCCATTCCTGCAATTTTATCCCCTGTTTTTGCAATTACTGCCACCAGGGGATCATTAAGAGCCATTGTTTTAACCTTGTCGCTTATCCTTGGGAATGTGTAGCTGTCATACTGCGAAAGCAGATACGACAGGGTCATGTCTGTGCTTAATTGAAATTTATAATCCACGATAAACAGTTTTCAATCAGTCATTATCTTCCGGTTTAGCCCAGTAAGTATCTGTCTCGTTCACAAGGGCCAGCCTGTGTTCTTTCCTTTCAGGATTTAAAATATTGGGTCTTTTAAATCCGGGAATAATCTTCACATCGTATATTTCATCGACATTTGTTTTGTAAACAATCTGTCCGCTTACTCTGCCCTGTGGAAGATTAACAACCACAATGCCTGCAAATGATGACCGGGCAATAGGCAGGTCTGCAAATACCCCGTCCGTATGGCGCAGAGCGGATACGCCAATAAAAAGATAGTCGCCTGCCTTTGCCATGCCGCGGGCAAAGCTGTTTAACCTGGTAATCACTTCGGACTTACCTTTTTCCAGGTCAGCCTTCATCAGCTCTCCCCTTGCCGATTGCAGAAAATAAAGCCGGTTATCATAAATACGGGGCGAATGTGGCATTGAGAGCTCATTTAAGACAGTTTCCCCTGACGGCACGTCAATGATTATGCCTCCCTTGAGCTTGTTTTCTCTCCATCCCTGTCTTGTGTTGGTATTTCCCAGGGCAGTAACATATTTTATTGCACCATTGTGAAGGGCCATCCCGTTGAGGTGGCATCTGTCTTCAGGCGCCAGCTGGTCTATAAATGGCGGCTTCCATATGGTCTTAAAGCTGTATTCTTCATCAATCTCTGATATGCATGAAAACAGGGTATTAATTGCAATAAGCTTGTCGTCCATGAAGTTCATGTCATGCAGGGCCAGCTGTCCGGTATAATACAACGCCCGTGGCAGGTACAGGGCATCATAGGTTGCCGGCCTGGCCGGATAGTGCCTTGCCAGTCCGGGTGAGTTACGAAGTACAATAACCTCGTTTTTACAGGCCACGGCGAGCCTGTTTTCATCCTGTGCCACACCCATTGCATTGTCAAAGGTCCGGGGCAGCTGTATAAGCTTATCTTTGTCCGGCGCACTTATAAATATCACTTTGCAGGCCTGGTATGTGCTGAGAACAATGGTGCAGCCCAGCTCATGCAATATGCCGGGAATAACCGGACTGTATGTGGAAGAGAAAGGGGGTAACATGTTTCAATACTTATAACAAATATATATATTATTATGGTTGAAATGTTCCCATTATAATAATTATCAAAATATTTGTTAAATAATCGTTAAAAAATTAACTTGGACTAACCAATACTGATACTAAAATGAAACAGGGACTTATATTTATAATGATTCTTATATCCGTTAATATTTATGCGCAGGATGCCGGATGTATTTCAGGAAACTGTGAAAACGGGAAGGGTGTATATGTTGATTTAGACGGAAACAGGTATTCCGGAAGTTTTGTTGATGGTAAGCGGGAAGGACCGGGCGCATGGACGAGTCTGTCCGGTGAAAGTTATGACGGCCTGTGGATGAATGATGTCTTTCACGGACAGGGTACTTTTATATGGGCGGACGGGGCAAAGTATACCGGCGAGTGGAAAAATGGAGTGCAGGACGGGTATGGAATTTATTTTTTTACTAACGGCGACAAATATACGGGATATTTCCATAATAATAAGTTCCATGGCAAGGGCAAATATACATGGGCTGACGGCACGGTGCAGGAAGGTTTATATGAAGAAGGTAAGTACGTTGGTCCTGAATAGCCAGGTTCAGCAGTGATAGTATGTCACCTGGATTTTCATATTTCCGTAAACTCCTCGTTATGCAGCCTGGCATTATCAATGCTGGCATTCAGTTCGAATCCTATTAATAGTGTAAGGGCATTAAAATTAAACCAGAGCATAAGTGCAATAAGTGCTCCTATGGAGCCGAAGAACTTATTTAAATTGGCAAAGTTGTTAATGATGTATGAGAATACCAGGGACGTTCCTATTGCCAGCAGCGTTGCCAGGGTGGAGCCGGCTGAATAGAATTTCCATTTCGTTTTTCTCATAGGTGCCAGGTAATAGAGAAAAGATATTGAGAAAAAGGTCATCCCTATTATTATGATCCACTTGCCGATAAACAGCAAATAAAAAGATATATCTATTTCTATTATTTTGGATTCAGCAAGTTTCCCTATCCCTATTTTGCTGAAAATAAATAATGTTGTTGCCAGGGAAACGAGTACGGACAGAATAAGTACCAGTGCGACCGATACCAGCCTGCGCTCCAGCCATGGGCGCGATTCAATGGTGTGGTAGGTAGCGTTGAAGGCTTCAATCATTCCGTTTACAGCTTTTTGTGCAAAAAAGAAGGCTGTTAATAATCCGAATATCTGCAGTCCGCCCCTTTTAACAAATATTTCCGCCAGCAGTGATTTAATAGCAATATATGAATTTTCAGGAATTACATCATACATAATTTCCAGCAGTTCCTGCTGGAAGTTCCTGATGGGAAGGTAGGGGATTAAAGTCAGCAGGAAAATAATGCCGGGTCCTAATGCCAGCAGGAAGTTAAAGGCTATGGAGGAGGCCCTTATATTCAGGGATCCTTTTGTCAGTCCTTTAAAGAAGAATGAGACAACATTGTAAATAGGAACACCTTCGAATCCCGGAAAGGATATACGTCTGAAATAGTCAAATATTTTATGTACCTGTTTGTTGAAATATTTATATGTTCTCTGGTAATGGTGCTTATCCATCAAAACTAGTATTTAACAGCCTTAATGCTCATATCCAGACTTTTAAACCGGTGGGTCAGCTCTCCTATAGATATAAAGTCTACTCCGCATTCAGCATATTGCCTGACATTTTCAAGTGTGATCTTCCCTGAAGATTCTATAATATATTTGCCTTTAATAAGTCTGACAGCCTCCTTTGTGTCATTAACCGTAAAATTGTCGAGCATAATAATGTCGATCATACCTATTCTCAGTATTTCTTTAACTTCATCTATATTTCTTGCCTCTATCTCCACCTTTATATCCTTACTTGTTTTTTCAAGGTACTCCCTTGTCCTTGTTATGGCATTTTCTATGCCTCCTGCAAAATCTATATGGTTATCCTTAATAAGTATCATGTCAAATAATCCTTTCCTGTGATTTTCACCACCGCCAATCCTGACAGCCATTTTTTCAAGAAGGCGCATGCCGGGTGTTGTTTTGCGCGTGTCAAGGATCTTTGTCTTAAGTCCTTCCAGCTTCTTTACATAGCTGTTTGTCTGTGTTGCTATGCCGCTCATACGCTGCATGATATTTAATACAAGGCGTTCACATTTCAGTATGGAATGTACTTTGCCGCTGACCTTAAACGCAATGTCTCCCGGCCTGATTGTATTTCCGTCCTCAATATGGGATTCGAAGCGGATACCGGGATCTATCTTACTGAATACTTTTTCGGCCATATTCATACCTGCGAGTATACCTTCCTCGTTAACCGTCAATTGGGCTTCTCCCATGCTCCTTTCAGGGATACAGGCAAGTGAGGTATGGTCCCCTTCGCCTATATCTTCTGATAAAGCTGAGTTAATAAGTATTTCAACAGAGCTATTCTCCATCTTCTTTTTCGATACGTAACTGGTTGATTGCTGCCGTACCTTCCCTGATCTTTATCAGGATCGTGACCCTGAATTTTCCATTTGTCGTTGAAAGGTTACCAATGGCATATCTTGATGTTTCTTTACCTCCCTTATGCAGTATACTGAAACTTTGGGGATGATGCTTCTTGAAAAAATCCTGGATTATCAGCTCGGCCTGGTTTTTGCTATAGATATCGTCTATATCCGTCAGTGCCAGCTCAACGCTATTCTGGAAGTACTTTGCCAGTTCCCCGGCATCACCTGCCTTAATAGCTTCAATAATGCCGGCCGGAATATCATCATTATAAGTATATGTATTCGATTTACAGCTCAGCAGCAAAGACTGCAAAAATAGAAAGGGTATTACCAGTTTTATTAATTTCATTGATTAATGGATTATGTTTGTATTTAATTTTGATTAGTGCCAGATAACTGATATTTTACATCATAAAAGTATTATATCTTATTTGAAATACCATGAAAATATTTTTAATTAATACCGGTAAGACAAAATTAAGCTATTTAAAGGAAGGAATACAAATTTTCGAAAAAAGGATAAAGCGGTATATTCCTTTTGAGAGTTCTGAGATACCCGAAGGCAGGAGCATAGTTAAATATATTGAAAAATCTGATTATTCTGTACTTATTGATGAGAGGGGCAGGCAGTTCAGCTCACGCGAATTAGCGGATTATATCCAGAAGCTTATGAACAGGGGTCTTTCGGCAGTACACTTTTTTACCGGCGGGGCTGACGGATTTTTTGAGGAGGTATATGAGAGGGCTGACGAGCTCATATCACTGTCAAAGATGACATTTACCCATGAAATGGCAAGGCTTATATTTGTGGAGCAGCTATACAGGGCCCTGACAATATTAAAAGGAGAACCTTATCATCATTAAAAAATATTTTAATATTTCTATAATAGATTTGTGTAAATTTATAGGCACTATTTGCGACTGATGTTAAAGAACAGGTATATAAGAGGATTCATAATAAGTATTGTCCTGGCAATATTAACCGGATTACTGTTGAACGAGCTGAAATATGGGCAGAGAGACGTGCTCAGGTTTCAGAGGGTACTGAACGGCAAGTTCAAATATCTTGACGGGCAGTTTGGCAAGCTTACAGGGAAATGGCAAGTTGAGAACTATGAGGAACTTTCCATGAACGGGGTTGTTCTGCTGGTTTATAAAAATGATACTCTTACCGGCTGGTCTGATAACTCCATATCGTTCAGTAATATATTCAGGATATCTGATTATGAGAATCCTTTTGTTTTTATATCCAACGGCTATTATGCTGTCAAGATCTTCAGGAAAGATATTTATACTGTGGTGGGACTGATATTTATCAAGAGCGAATACCAGTATCAGAATGAATTTTTGAAGAACGGCTACCAGCATGACTTTGCCATTACTCCGTCAGCAGACATAATAACAGAGGGGACGAGGGGTGCCAACTGCATTTACGACTGGAACAACCAGTATTTGTTCACTTTAGTCTTTTATGATGAACTGAGGTATCCGCAGCTCACAAGGTATATGCCCCCGCTTTTTTACATACTGAGCCTGGTATTTATACTGTTATTTCTGAATGGTTATATTAAGAATATAAGTCCGGGAACCCGCAGAAACATCATAATACTTATTATAGCTGTCGTATTTGCAGTTTTCAGGGCCCTGCAGATAAAATACCGGTTTCCCGCAGCAGTCTATAATCTTGAAATATTCGGTCCGTTACCTTTTGCCAACTCACCTATGCTGCCGTCCCTGGGCGACCTGCTGCTAAATACCATTCTTATATTTTTTATTGTAGCCAGGGTAAATACTGATTTTTATTTTCCCGAATACCTCACTGCAAACAAGAAAATAAAGTCGGGTTCTTTCCACATCTTTATGTTTATTATACTTATAGCATATTTTATTTATACCTATTACATTTTTGAAAGTCTTATCCATGACTCGCGAATATCATTCGAAGCATATAAGGTAACCGGACTGAGTGCTTATAGTTTTGTGGGACTAATAATTTTTGCAGTTAACATAGCCTGTATTGTCCTCATTATTGATACTGTGCTGAAAGTAAGCAGAAATATATATTCGCTGGAAAAACTGATACTCATATTTACACTTGCACTTATTTCGGCAATTATTTTTTGCTTTATACTGGATTTCAGGATAGACGGCTACTCGGTACTGTTCTTCTTTATAGTTTTCGTTGTAGTCGGATTGCTGAAGTACAGGAAGGACAGCATATACAAGTATTCGTCACTGGTATTGCTGGTATTGCTGTTTTCCATATATACGGTATACATAATAACATATATGACAGGTAGCAGGGAGAAGAGTGAGATGAGGCTTATTGCCGAAAATCTGGCCACTGAGCATGATCCTGTTGCCGAATATCTGCTGGAAGGATTAAGTGACAAAATAAGTTCGGATAAACGCCTTACCGAGCTATTATTTGATTATAGCTACAGTACGGCCGATATATACTCATATTTGCAGAAAAAGTATTTTACAGGGTTCTGGAACAAGTACAATTTCAGGTTTATTGATTGCAGGTCTGTGGACAGCATATATTTTGAAGTACCTGAAAAAAGAAAATTCAGGTGCTATGATTTTTTTGATGGTGTCATCAGTGAGAGTGGTATCAGCCTGCCGGATTCAAAGTTCTACTATGTGGAATATCTGAACGGAAGGATCAACTACCTGGGAAGGATAAGATACAGTATACCGGGAAAGGCGAATGAGATTTCATTATTCATTGAACTTGAGTCAAGGCTTGTATCACAGGAGCTGGGTTACCCCGAGCTGCTCCTTGACAGTAAATTTGCGAAAAACACCAGCCTGAGCGATTTCTCCTATGGTAAGTATCACAAGAACGGGTTGATAGCGCAACTCGGGAATTTCAATTATACCCTCAAGCTTGAGGTATACGGAGAGGCAGGTAAGGAATACAGTTACCAGAGTTTTGACGGTTATGATCACCTGGTGTATAAAATTGACGACGATAATACTATCATACTCAGCAAGCCGGCAGTGAGGTTTTTCAACCTGCTTGTATCCTTTTCCTATATTTTTGCTTTTTATTATTTGCTTGTTGTGGCTTCCCTGTTGATAATCAATTTGTCTAAACTTGACAAGCATCTGGGATTCAGCTTTAAAAACAAAATACAGCTTTCCATAATTTCAATTTTATTCCTTTCCCTGATACTTATCGGTGGAGGCACAATATATTTCAGCATAGAACAGTATAAAAATAAGCATGATGATAATATGCGTGAAAAGATACAGTCAGTTTACGTGGAACTTGACCATAAGCTGGCTTATGAAGAGAGTCTTGGTCCGGACTGGTCGGCTGACAAGTATGATAATCTTGACCAGTTGTTAATAAAGTTTTCCGAAGTATTTTATACGGATATAAACCTGTATGATCCCAATGGTGATTTGCTTGCCACATCGAGGCCCGAAATATTTGAAAGGGGGCTGCAAGGTTCTAAAATGAATCCTTATGCATATGACAAGCTCGTGACGGAAAGGCAGGCAGAATTTATTCACCGTGAAAAAATTGGTAATCTTGAATATTTATCTGCCTACGTGCCTTTTATCAATGTTGAAAACAGGTTACTGGCCTACCTTAACCTGCCTTATTTTACAAAGGAGAATCTGCTTAAGAAAGAGGTGGCAACACTGGTTGTGGCAATTGTCAATGTATTTGTCCTGTTAATATTGCTGACCATAGCCGTTGCCATCATCATATCCAACCAGATTACAAAACCCCTGAGGCTCGTGCAGCAGAAGTTCGGTGAAATAAAGCTGGGCAGGAAGTATGAACAGATACATTATGACAGGAATGATGAGATAAGCGGACTGGTGTCGGAGTATAACCGGATGGTAGAGGAGCTGGCAAGGAATGTTGAATTGCTCGCCAGATCCGAACGCGAGAGTGCATGGCGCGAGATGGCAAAGCAGATTGCCCATGAGATAAAGAATCCCCTGACCCCGATGAAGCTCAGTGTGCAGCATCTGCTGCGCTCATGGAAAGACGGGGAAGAAAAATACGGGGAGAATATTAATAAGGTGACAGCTACCCTGATTGAGCAAATTGATAATCTCTCGGCCATAGCTTCAGAATTTTCAAATTTTGCCAAGATGCCGAAGGCTCATAATCAAAGAATTGACCTGGTACAGAAAATAAGGAATACAACAGGCCTTTTTTCCAACACAAGGAATATTGATATAAAGACAAATTTTCACAATAATAAAAAAGTGCTTGTATATGCTGACAAGGAACAACTGTCGAGGGTGTTTATCAACCTGCTTAAAAATGCAATACAGTCCATTCCCGAAGGCCGGCAAGGTAAAATTGAAGTGGAACTGATGACTGAAGGCGACAGTGCGCTGGTAAAAATCAGGGACAATGGAAAGGGAATTCCAGATGAGCTGAAGGACAGTCTTTTTATGCCAAATTTCACTACCAAGTCCAGCGGGATGGGGTTGGGACTGGCAATTGTCAAGAATATCATTGAAAGCTGTAACGGCAGAATAGACTTTGAGACACAGCTGGGGAAAGGGACAACTTTTATTATAAGGCTGCCTGTATTCAGAGATTAGGGTGTAAAATCACTAATGCACTGTGCTTCAAGCGTTTTGTTGAAATCTTTATTTTCATTCTAATAAATTATTTTTTTTATCTTTGAGTAGTGTTAATTAAATAACAACTAATTTCCGTTGAAAAGAGCATTTCTTATTATACCGGCCATAATATATCTGGTTTGCAGTTCCGTTTATTCGCAGGATATAAGTGGCGTTGTCAACTACTACCTTGAGGTCGACTCTGTTTTCAATGATACTGTTAAAGTCACAGGGTCAATGGATGATTTTGATGAGGGTGACTATGTTATATTGATCCAGATGACCGGGGCCACGATTCTTGAA
>CAZHQW010000031.1:29725-39093 GCA_964534745.1 uncultured Bacteroidales bacterium | reverse complement strand
CCGCGACGAAGGTGAGGATATAAGAAAACGCACCGCATGGGTTAATGACGGGACGGGCCCAACAGGCGACGAGGCATGGAACACCATGGATGACTGCGGGGTGCTTGAATTCAGCACCGAGACAGTTGTAAATCCCTATCCGCCCCATACGAGCGTATACCATAATTATTGTGACTTTGAGACCATTTCACCCAGGCCCGATGCACTCGGGGACGATCTGTATGTTATAACAATTAATCCTGCTAAAGATGCCGCAAACAGCACAGATAACAATGTCAGGTACGGTACGGGCACTAACGCTATTTTCGAGGGATTCATGATACCGGCCGGCGGAGTGTTCTTTGCAGACAGCATAACTTCTGTTAAAATTCATGTATACGGTACCGTAAGCGGACTGTTTATGGTAATGCCCGTAAGAAGCTCTGATTTCCTGTTTGGTGCCTCTTCAAGTGCACTGTACACAAACACAGGCTCCTGGCAGGAGCTGGAGTTTGAATTTCCGGCTGATGCTTTTCTTTCAAATTATGACTATTTAATGTTCCTGCCCTATAATACGGGTACGGGCATCTGGTATTTTGACGAGATATCGGGCAACCAGTCTATTTATTACGGCGGACCGGTAACAGTGCGATTTATTGTCACTAATAATTCATCTGAAGTACTGGGTGATGATAACTATATATTTATGGATGGCGTATACTATGATCTGTATAATGACGGCACCCATGGTGACCTTGCAGCAGGCGACGACAAATGGACATGCACCATATACCTGGAGGGATTCAAGCTGGGGATAGGCTGGGGAGACTATATATGGCAGCCTGTTATTAATAACGTGACATTCAGCGAGAGAGAGCTGTTTGTTGTGGCCGGACAGGGACCTGTACAAGTTGAATATTCATACATAGGCATAACCGGCACTAGTGCGGTCGGTGTCGCCGAAATGACGCAGTTCGAAATTTATCCCGTGCCTGCATCAGATTATATTTATATATCCGATGCAGACAGGCTGGTACATGTGGCATTACTGGATGTGCTGGGAAAGGAAATAAAAACATTTATTGGCAGGCAGTCCGGTCACATGCGAATAGACATAAGCGCCATAAATCCCGGGGTATATTTCCTGAGGCTGACAGATACTTACGGCCTTGTCAGTATAAGGACTTTGCTTAAGGAATAGTGTTGTACCTGCCCATGTGATGCCTCTCACTCGACAAGGCTTGTATTCGCCGGGAAACAGGGTCATAAGCAACCTATTGGATTTGATATTTATCATAATAGAATATCTATACTATTTTTATTAATAATCTTAAAGCTACTACTACTTAAAACTATAGACTATGCACAAAATTTTGTTTTTAATTATTGCGGCCGTAACGGGACTGGCAGTGACGGGACAGGATGCCGTATTTAAGAAGCTGCCGGACGGACTGGCACCTGTCATTGACGGTGTCGAGGATTCTTTATGGTTCTGCGCTAAAAAGCATTATATCGAGGAATTTTTCATTGATGAGTACCCAACAATAGATGTAGCAACCTGGCAGGCAGTATGGAACGACACGGCTATCTTTGTGCTTGTCAGTGTTGAGGAAGATGACTTCTACCCTCATTATGAATCCGGTTTTCCTGACTGGGAGTCTGATAAGCCGCAGCTTTATTTTGATGTCAATGACGAGCTTGATGACGGGATGGGACCTGCAAACAGCCCCGGCCATTATGAAGTATCACCCTACTTCATTGAAGGTGCCAATGGTGTATTTACAAACCACTATGATTCGCTTACTTCATCTTTTTACAGGTGCTATGCTGCATTTATGGTTGATGAACCCGATTACATTTATGAATATGCAGTGCTTATAGACTCGCTCCTTGACAGCGAAGGTTACTCCCTGGATCCCATGTCAATAGACCTTATGGGTTTCGATGTGTCAATAATTGACCTTGATGAGGGCGACTTTGCCAGGAAGCGCCTTGTATGGAAAAATACAGGGGAGACGGACGAGAGCTGGAACAACATGGACGATTGCGGAGAAGTTGTATTCAGCACCGAGCTTATTGTATGCGGCGATACCGTTCCGCCACCGGTGCCAGATGCAATAGTCAAAAGGCTGCCGGACGGACTGGCACCTGCCATTGACGGGGAAGAGGATTGGCTATGGACTGCTGTTGAGAAGCATGAGATAAACCAGTTTTTCATCGGTGAAGAACCCAGCATTGACTATGCAACATGGCAGGCAGTATGGAACGACAGCGCTATCTTTGTGCTTCTCACCGTTGAAGAGGATGACTTCTATCCCCATTATGAAGCGGGACTTGCAGAGTGGCAGGCCGACAGGCCCGAGCTTTATTTTGATGTAAACAGCGTGCTGAAAGACGGCGGTGGTGCATGGGACCACTCAAGCGGCCACTATGACACGTATGTTGGATTCCTTGAAGACGGCGACGGTATTATGCAGAAGAGTGACTTATTTGACATTGAGTTCTACTTCGCTCACGAAGTTGAGGAACCGGACTATACATTCGAGTTCTGCGTGCTTATGGAATCACTCAAAGATAAGTATGGTTATTCACTTGATCCCTATATGCATGATCTTATAGGCTATGACGTTACACTCGTTGACCTTGACGAAGGCGACGTTAACAGGAACCGTATGGTATGGATGAACACCGGCGAGGTAGCTGAAAGCTGGAATAACATGGACGACTGCGGGGTGTTGAAACTCAGCACCGAACCAATTGAGATTCCTGATACAATTTTTCCGCCGGGTCCCGCACTAATAAAAAGACTGCCATACGGACTGGCACCATCGATAGACGGTATTACTGACAACCTGTGGAAAGACGTTGAGAAGCATCATATCTTTAAACCGATGGTATTTGATGAGCCTACGCTTTATGGGGCTTACTGGCAGGGGCTGTGGAATGATACTGCAATATTCGTGAGGGTAAGCGTTAAGGATAACAGTTTTTGTCCGGACTGGTGTGAGCCGGCTCAACCGGACTGGTTCTCTGATAAGCCTGAAATATATTTTGACGTTAATGATGTGCTTGAGGACGGACAGGGACCCGCAATACAGGGTAGCGGCCATTACCAGTTTGCGCCGGGCTTCACGCAGGGCTATGACCAGTACCAGTACAGCGGCATATGGTGGATGGGACAGTACTATCATTACGGCTACCTTGTCACCGGACCGGATTATGTTTTTGAATATGCTATTCCCTTCAGTTCCATTCCTGACGAAAACGACCTTATGTGGGATCCGTCAGTGAGGCCTGAAATAGGCTTTGATGTTACCATTATCGACCGCGATGAAGGGGAGGAGACAAGGAATAGGGCCGTATGGTCAAATACGGGTGAAAACCAGGAAAGCTGGAACAACATGGATGACTGCGGGGTTATGCATTTTACCTATGAACTTTTATATGAAGATACTGTTCCGGAAGACACATTCTTCGAGTACTGCGAGTTTGAAGACATCTTGCCTGACATTACTATTCTCGGTGATGATACCTATGAAATTACCGGCAATCCCGATAAGGACATTTACAACAGCACCGATAAGGTAATGAAATATATGGCGGGCAATGACAACCTCTTCGGGAGCTGTATGATACCTGCTGGCGGCATATTCTTCACGAGCCGCATACCTGCTATAAAAATTATGGTTTACTCCACGGTAAGCGGACAGTTTACTTTAATGCCCGTAAGGAGCTATGACGGACTGACGGGACTGCCGGAGTATGCAGAATATACGAGTGCCGGACTATGGCAGGAGCTGGAATTTAGCTATGGCGAAAATCCGTTTGACAAGAATTTTGACTGCCTCATGATTATGCCGCTTAACACAGGCACGGGCACGTGGTATATAGACGAGATATTTGGAACACCCCTTATTTATTACGGCGGAAAGGTGCCTGTGAAATTTGAGGTTACCAATAATTCATCCCGCGTGCTGTATGATGAGAACTATATTATTGTTGACTATACATCCAATAAGCTTTATGATGACGGCACACATGGTGACAGCACTGCAGGTGACGATGTATGGACATGCATTGTCATGCTTGACGGATTTAAACTGGGGGTAGGAGGGGGGCGCTACCTATGGCAGCCCCTGATTGAGGCCAAGAAACAAGATGAGGGGCCCCTGTTCATCGTGGCAGGACAGGATACGGTGACTGTTCAGTATTCTTATACCGGCATCAGTGCGGTCGGTGTCGCCGAAATGACGCAGTTCGAAATTTATCCCGTGCCTGCATCAGATTATATTTATATATCCGATGCAGACAGGCTGGTACATGTGGCATTACTGGATGTGCTGGGAAAGGAAATAAAAACATTTATTGGCAGGCAGTCCGGTCACATGCGGATAGACATAAGCGCCATAAATCCCGGGGTATATTTACTGAGGCTGACCGATATTTACGGCCTTATCAGTATCAGGACTTTGCTGAAAGAATAGCATTTAACATAATTATACCGTAAAAAAACCGCAGCTTCCGGCTGCGGTTTTTTGTTTAACAATTAATCTGGTACTTTATAATCATTTGGGTACAATCCTGACATTGTCAATGCAAATCTCTACCGGATAGTAGGGTGCGCTGGCGGGACCAAAGACCATCATTACTAAATTTGTCAGAACAGAAAGATCAGGAATTGGCCTTGAGCCCTGTTCACTGTCCTCAGGGTCATTTTTGTCAAACATAAAATCAGACAACGGGATAGACACAGTAATCCATCCGTCGGTTATATAGGGACCATCCTTCCATGGCATCCACCGTGCATGGGAGGGGAGAGGGCTATCTTCATCCCGGCCATGGCCCGATGAATTGTCATATGTTGACATATAAATTTCCATGCGCACGCCATGCCATTCTATTGGAACATTGGCTTCAAATTTAAAAACAAGATCGTTTATAAGACCAGTGGCCAAAGGAGTTTCTGGCAAACCGGCATTTTTTGGCCAGTAAAATATCATTAAGTTATTTTCCCAGTCCCAGCCTGACACCTCATCAGATATAATAGTGGCATAGTTACCCGAACATGGAGCCGGATCGGGTGCTGAGTCAGCATATGCAATAGGAGCTGTCCATGTCTCATGAAGACGGGTATCAAAATCGAGAATCGTATTCCTGTTATCGCGGAACAGGAAGTCCGATTCTATCTCCCCGAACGTGGTTTTGACCTTTATCTTTCCAGGTGTCGAGCCTGCAGGGACAGTAACCAGTAGCTCGGTCTTGGATAATTCAGTTATCTCCGCCTCGAGATCACCGGGGAATATTACCGTTGTGGGGTAAAAGAAATAGTCACCTGTTAATACCACGGTTCCCCCGTCAGGGACATATTCGCATTTGATTGAATATATTTCGGGGCCCGGTATATCGATTAAGAAATCGTATAACAGCACGTAACCGTCATCAAAGACTATTTTTATCTTGTTATTTAGCTCAAGCGGTACCGTGGATGGTACATTTACAAGAATAGTCCTGTCAGTGATATAGGTAGGAGTGAGATAAGCTTCCTGGTCATTAAACCATATCTCTCTTGCACCTCCCAGGTTCTCTCCCACAATTGCTATCAGATCACCCATATAGGCGGCCGTAAGGTGTGAATCTGCTTTCTCGGGATCGGTAATCCTTATATAGCTGATCGACGGCGTTCCTCCTTCGTCCTTTTTTTCACATGACAGGAAAATCAATCCGATAAAGGAAACGGCAATTATAAGGAGTAACGTATTTTTTATGAATGCTTTCATTTTTTAGAATTTTTTAGTATTAAACAAATTAATCAAATTCATATTCAACAGCGGCTTCGGATAATTTGGGATTAATCAGCACTTCTGCTGCCGGTATTGGTAAAAACATCTGTGATTCATGTATAGCATATGAATTTTCTGTCTCTTCAAGTTCGTAACTTTCCCACAGGTTCGGATCGTTATTGGTGGAAATCCGGTTATATGTGTATTCTCTTTCCTGTGAATTCAGGTAATCCATGGCGGCTGAAGGATTTCGGTAGTAGTACCTCTTTATGTCAAACCAGAACATACTTTCAAGGCAGAATTCAACCCTGCGCTCTACCAGTATATCATCGAAGGTGATTGTGGATAATGTATCCAATCCGGCCCTCTTGCGTATCATATTAAAATTATGCATGGCTGTAAGGTCACTTGTTGACTCTGCTGCCCCCAGCGTCGCTTCGGCATAAATCAGGTATACATCGGCCAGGCGCAGTATATACTGGTTGATGGCGGCATCCTGGTCAGTGCCGACCTCTCCGCCCGTATCCTCGGAACTTCCAACAACAAACTTCTTCAGGTGGTTTAAAACCTGGCTTGGTGACTCAAGGGGATTATTGGGATTATCGGGATTTTCTGTTTCGAAATTGTATGTATATCCTCCGTCGGCAGCATCTATCTCGGGGTAATAGTCGCCCAGTGTCATATAGATAGAACTGCGCCGCAGATCACCGTCTTCGACATCCTGCATGAAATCATAGGTCACTCCTTTACCGCCACCCCATTGCTGGTCGGCAATAATGCTGCTGCGTGCCCAGTTGGCATTGCGGCTGTTGCCTATGGCATACCTTCCCTTCATCCACTGCAGGGCAAAGAGCGATTCAGAATTATTATTGTTTTCAATAAGAAAAAGATCATAATAATCTTCCATAAGTGTCAGCCCGCTATTGGTGATCACATCTGCGGCATATTCCTTTGCCTTGGTGAAGTAAGTAGCCGAGTTGGCATCAGTTAAATCCTGTGCCATGGTAACATAAAGCTTTGCGAGCATGCCCTTTGCTGACCACTTTGTGACACGCCCGGGGTCATCAGTATCTTTAAGGTTTGCTTCAGCATATTCAAGATCCCTTTTAATAAACTCATAGATGCTTTTCCGCGTGTTCTTCGGGAGCATTGTGTTATTGCTCGTCACCAGCTCTGTTGAGTTCTCGACAATAGGTACCTCTCCCCAGTATTCAGCAAGTATAAAATATGCCACAGCCCGTATGAACCTTGCTTCACCAAGGGCAGCGTCAATAATATCCTGGCTTACATTTTTTTCAGCAATGCGCGGCATATCATTTATCACCGAATTTACATATGTTATAACACGGAATAAACCTTTCCATCCGGCAGACAGATGGGAATTACCTTCATTAAATGAAAAGTAGAAAAATTGGCCTTCCTGGTCATATGTATAATATATATTTCCCGACATGCAATCCCCTGCCAGCCATGAGAATTTGTCATCAAAGCTGAACCAGGGAAATCCATACAAAGAAGCTGTTCCTGCCCTCACCTCATCTTCATTCCTGTAATAGTCGTCGGCCGTGAGCCTGTCCGAGGGTGTCAGATCCAGAAAATCCTTACCACAGGCGCCAATAAGGAGCACTATGGTCAATGCTATGATGTATTTTATATTATTTTTCATAAGAATAATTTTTATCTGGTTTTTCATAATCTTACTATATTACGGTTAAAAATCCACATCAAGGCCAAACGTATACATTCTCGGTGTCGGATAACGTCCCATGTCAACATTCTGCATCCTCGGATCCTGGTTATATGCACCAATTTCAGGATCATAACCCGAGTAATTGGTAAAAGTATACAGGTTTTGTATGTTAATATAAACCCTGAGCTTAGAGATCCTTACCTTCTTGGTCAGGCCTGCCGGAAAAGTATAGGCCAGGCTCACATTCTGTATGCGCAGGTAGGAGCCGTCCTCAATAAACCTTGTTGACATGCGGTTGTTCCTGTTAACATCATTTGTTGCAAATCGCGGCATATCTGTGCCCGGATTGGCAAGGATAACGTTTGCAGGGTCGGTATCCGAACCTTCGGGATCAATAAGCTGGTAGCGTGCACGATTATTGACTGTCGCGGCCTGGTTGCTGTAAACACTCGTTTGTCCTTCAATCTGTACCCTTGAGTAGTTCAGTATGTCAACCCCATAAGAACCCTGCAGGTAAACTGACAAGTCAAAAGGTCCGAACGTGAACGTATTGTTAAACCCGAATGTGAAGTCGGGATTGGGATTGCCGATGATTGTCTGGTCTTCGGTATTTATCACACTGTCACCGTTCAGATCCCTGAATTTTATATCTCCAATCCATACACCTGTGGTCCTGTTAACAAGGTTTTTACCCTTAGGATTGGCAGCCGTAACAGAGTCTGGATTCACTACCTGCACTGCATGGTCCAGTATTTCTTCCTCATTTTCAAATATGCCGTCTGCTATGTACCCGTAAAATACGCCCATGGGTTCACCGGCCCTGGTCATTGTCGCTGTCTGGAATTCGCTGTACCAGTATAAATTGCGCCAGTATATTTTGCTGGTATCGTCCAGCTCCTTTACCAGGTTCCGGTTAAGAGAAAAAGTAATGTTTGATGTCCAGTTAAACTTGGGTGTTGTTATATTATACGTTGTGAGGCTAAGGTCAATACCCTTGTTTTCCATCTTTCCCACGTTAACATAAGGTGTCTGAATGTCATCCCAGGCTGTTCCTCCAAGGAAGCTTGGTACGGTAATCTGAAGAAGCATATCCTCGGTCTGTCTGTTGTACAGTTCTGCGGTTAAGTCTATACGCCCCTCGAATAATCCAAGGTCAATACCAAAATTATATTCTGCCGTAGCTTCCCATTTGAGGCTTGGATTTGAAATCTTTTCCATCCTGTATGTGGTTCCAAATGGTGAGTCCATAGTAGTCAATGACGATCCGTACCAATAAGTGGGTATGTTCTGGTTTCCTATTAATCCGTATCCAAAACGTAATTTCAGGTTCCTTATAAAAGTAACATTATCCATAAAGCTTTCGTTGCTTATCCGCCAGGCGACAGAACCCGAGGGGAACCAGCCCCACTTGTTATCCGGACCGAACCTGGACGAGCCGTCAGCACGCAATGTAAATGTTGCCAGGTAACGTTCATCAAAATTATAATTAAGACGTCCGAAATAGGAAGCCATTGAAGAAGCATCTTTCCAACCGTTGGTCCGGGATGTGGTATTTTCACCCTGGCTTAGGACATGTATATCATTGGATGTGAAATCTTCCTTGGTAACATCAGTACCCTGCCAGCTGGACTTCTGAGCTTCCGCTATAAGTTGAGTCTTTAATTCATGCTTTTCTGCTATATTTAAAGTATAGGTAAGATTATTCGTCCAATTCCAGTTGAAGGTGTTTTCATCACGCTGCCTCATCTTGTTCTTATTGTTTATTATTGCCCCGAACTGGTATGTGGGGTGAAAAGATATATTTATTAAATTGTTATTGTCAAATGACAGGTCACTCCTGAAATTTAATCCTTTTAACAAGTCGGCGCTTGCATAGGCACCGGCCATAATACGTTCCCTGTCAAGGGTGTTGTTACGTA
>CAZHQW010000031.1:26907-29625 GCA_964534745.1 uncultured Bacteroidales bacterium | reverse complement strand
GTCATGTGTCTTGGCATATGCCAGGTTACCGCCAATCTTGATCCAGTCTTTAACCTGGTTGTCAAGATTAATACGGCCTGTAAAGCGGTTAAATGATGATCCTATGATTATGCCGTCCTGGTTGAAATAACCCCCGGTAATGGCATACAGGGTCTTTTCATTTCCTCCTGTCACTGATAGCTGGTGGCTCTGTGCCCAGGCCGGGTCAAAGACCTCATCCTGCCAGTCAGTCCCCGGCCCCAGGAGGCTGGGATCCAGGTATCTCTCATCCGGGGTTTCGCCAAGCTCCTCTGCTATCTGTACCCTGTACTCGGCAAATTCGGGCAGGTCCATCATATCCAGTTTTTTAGGTAACGTCTGTAGTGCATAAAAAGTATTGTATGTTAATTTCGATTCTCCGGCCTTGCCCCTTTTTGTAGTTATAAGGACAACACCATTAGCAGCCCTCGAACCATATATGGCCGAGGCTGATGCATCTTTCAGCACTTCTATACTTACTATATCATTGGGATTTATAGTTGACAGCGGATTAACCCTGTTCTGGCCATTGGCCCCCCCGGCCCAGTCGAATCCGGCTATCTGGGTCCCGTCACCCTGGAAGGGCATGCCATCGATAACATAAAGGGGCTCACTTGAAAGTGTAATGGAGCTTGCACCGCGGATACGGACTGAAGTAGCGCCACCGGGCTGACCTGAGTTCTGTGTCACCTGGACACCGGCAACACGACCCTGGAGGGCCTGGTCGATGTTTGTGGATACAGAGCTCCTCAGGGTCTTCTCATTCACTGAAACAACAGCGCCTGTAAGGTCACTCCTCTTTTGTGATCCGTAACCTATTACCACAACCTCATCCAGTCTTTGTATATCTTCTATAAGCACCATATCTATAGCTGTCTGTCCACCTACGGGGACTTCCTCGGTAAGGTAGCCTATGAATGAAAAGACAAGCACCGCATCATCACCGGAAACACTTAATGTATATTCACCGTCAACATTGGTCACAGTACCGTTCTGCGTGCCCTTTTCAACGATATTCACTCCCGGCAGTAACTCGCCGGAGGCACCCGATGTCACCTTCCCGCTCACTACTACCTGCTGCCTCTCACTTTCCGAAGCAGGCGTAATAACTATAAGGTTATTTTCAAGTATAGCATACCTGATGTCGCTATCTGCAAGGATTTTGTCAAGGACCTTGTTGATAGTCGAATTTTTCACATTAATGGATGCTGTTTTGTCCTCAATAGTCTCATTTCTGTATAGAAACCTGAAGTCGGTCTGCTGCTCTATCTCAGAAATGATCCTGACAATGGGCGCATTCTCAAGGTCAAGTGTCAGCCTTGCTGTCTGCGAGTAGCTTTCGGCTGTCACCTGCATGATGCTAATGATAAGAAACAAGCTAATTAGTTTCATGGTTAGCAGGGTTTTTTTAGCGCATTTTCTTATGGTTCTAATACGCTTGCCAATAGGTTTTTTCATAAATTCTTATGATTTAAAATTAATAAATTTTAGTGTTTTAGCAGTTTTCATTTACTTTCTATTCCTGTTTTTTGTTGTAACGATATTTATCTTGTTTTTATAAATTGTATACTCAAAGGGAGTGGCCAGCTCGAGTGCGTCCAAGGCCTGCTCTACCGTTTCCTTTTCAAAGATTCCCGTGTACCTGTATCCGTATATCGAGGTGTCCGAAAGCTGAATCTCGACATTATACCACCTTTCAAGCTTGGGCAGAAGGCTCTTAAAGGGCTCGTTATTGAATATGAGCTTATTGTCTTTCCATGAAGTGATTATTTCAGGATCAACCTTTTTTACTATACTGATTTTTTCGACAGG
Source organism: uncultured Bacteroidales bacterium (assembly GCA_964534745.1). GTDB lineage: Bacteria > Bacteroidota > Bacteroidia > Bacteroidales > UBA10428. Next base: position 27,795 of record CAZHQW010000031.1, on the reverse strand, counting down.
CTTGGCTGCCAGCTTTTCATCCGGACTTTTACCGGTTCCTGCCATATGTGCTTTCTTCGTAAATGTTACTTTCTGGTTTGGCCTTAATGTTATATTCATCTTCTGCTCCCTGCCGGGATTGATCTCCTCAATCTCAATCAAGCCCGACACAAGTGTGGCCTCAATAATATTATCATCGGGATAGGACCTTACATTGAACTTTGTGCCCAGTACCCTTATATAGATATCTGTGGTCCTGACTATGAACGGTTTGCTTTTGTTTTCAACAACGTCAAAAAATGCTTCTCCTTCAAGAAAGACTTCACGTGTTTCTGAACCGGAGTAATCATCATATGTTAGCTTGCTTCCGGAATTGAGCCATATTTTCGTGCCGTCGGTTAATGAGATTTCTGATTTTGAACCAATAGGCACACTTATTTCATATTTATGGGCTGCAGGCGAAGATTTTTGCCTGCTGTAAAAGTAATATGCTGCATAGCTTATAATGACAGCTGCAAGAAATACAGCCGCATACCTTAAGAAATGAAAAGCAACGTTATTTATGCCTGTCCTTATATTTATATTAATATACTTGTAAGATTTGTCAAGATCAGGGTCAATATTCAAAACGGACTTAAGATCGTGGAAAGTTTTTACGGTTTCTGACCCGGGCTTCCTGGCAGGTGACTGGTCCCACTTTTCATAAAACCAGGCTGTGATATGCTCCTGGTCCTTTTCCTTGTTAATTATTTCAAAAAGAGTTTTTCTTTCTTCGGTTGTGATTTTTCCTTTTATAAAAGCTTCAAGCAGGTCTTCGGTTTTTTTCCGTCGCGTCATGTCAGAATTTGTTTTCACTAATATTATTCACATGAAAAGAGTTTTTCCGTGAAGGGGGACAGCGCCCCGGGG